>JADLAC010000014.1 GCA_020848435.1 Burkholderiales bacterium
CACAACGCGCGCATGCGGCGTTGCTCGGCTTGCCAATATTCCCGATATTGGTCTGCACCGAGCGCCTTGCCTGCGGGCGTTGTGGGCACAACGCATCGCGCGAAATCAAGTCCGACAGGCTCCTAGGCTGGGTCGCTAGTTCTGGAGCGCCAGGCCGGCTTCCTTGGCCAGCCTGCGCCACTTGGCGATCTCGGACTTGATGTGGGCATTGAACTGCTCGGGGGTCGAACCCACCGGCGTCGAGCCATCCGCGGCCAGGCGTCTTGCCACGTCCGGGGCTCGCAGCCCCTCGACGATCGCATCGCGCAGCTTCTGCACGATGGGTCTCGGCACCTTGGCCCCGGTGATGATTCCATACCACTGGTCGACTTCGTATCCCGGCACCCCCGATTCGGCGATGGTCGGAACGTCGGGCACTGCCGGTGAACGCCTGCTGTGCGTGATCGCGAGCACCTTGAGCCGGCCCGCCTGCATGTGCGGGCGCACGCCGAAGAACGTGCCGAATCCGACCTGCACTTCGCCCGCGAGCATGGCGACGATGACGGCGCCGCTGCCTTTGTAAGGAACGTGCGCGAGCCGAGCGCCCGACATGTGGTTGAACATCTCGCCTGCGAAGTGCTGCAATCCGCCGGTCCCCGAGGAGCCGAACAAGAGCTTGCCCGGATTCGCCTTCGAATGGGCGATCAGCTCCTTCACCGAGTGCACCGGCACCGACGGGTGATGGTAGAGCGCGTAGAACAGCGACGTCGCCTGGGTGATCCCCTGTAGATCGGCCGTCAGGTCATAAGGCAGCTTGGGATGGGTCGCCGCGTTGACCGAGTGCGACGCCGAGATCAAGCAGATGGTGTAGCCGTCGGCGAGCGCCTTGGCGGTGAGGTCGACCGCGATCGTGCCCGCCGCCCCCGCCCGATTGTCCACGATGAACTGCTGCCCCCACTTGTCGCCGAGCTTTTGCGCGATTGCGCGCGCCGTCGTGTCGGTGCCGGCGCCGGGAACGAAGGGGGCGATGAATCGAACCGGACGGGCCGGATAAGCCGCCGCCGGATCGGGTTGTGCGGCGGCTACGTCCACTGCATTGCAGGCGAGCGCGGCGAGAGCGAGCGCCGCGGCCAAGGGAAAGCGACGGAGGATGGTCATTTGGAAGAAATGCGCCGCACGCTGCGTGCGGGAATGGTGTGCGCTATTGTCGCAGCTTCTTCGCCCGCGCTCAAAACGGCCCACGGCTTACGTATCCAGATCGCCGACGAGCCGCTCACGCAAGCCCGCAGTGACGCGCTCCTTGGGCCAAAGCCGTGACGCCTGGCGCGGTATCTCGACCTGGCGCAAGCGGGCTACGCTCGAGACGACGCCCGGCTCAGACGATCGTGCGCGCCAGGACGCTCGGGCTGCGCGGCCGCACACGGGTCACCAACAGATCGAGCATGCAATAGAACGCCCCGGCGGCGAACGGTGGATTGAGCGCGCTCCAGCCGAACCACGGCGTGAGCGCCCGCCAGCTCCAGTTGCCGAGCCCGGTGCCCAACAGCTCCAGCGCGAGCGCCAGCACGAACATGACGGCATACAGGCGTGGTGCCGGTCCATAGCGAACGCACAGAACGAACATTACGGCGAGCGGCAAGCTCAATTGATCGCGCCCGTCGAGCGCGAGCCCGAGCGCGGTGCAAGCGACCAGCAGGGAGGAAATCTCCACGGCCCGGATCGGCATCCGAGCGGACAGCCAGACCCCGAGCGCGTACAGCAGCACGTGGCCCGGCGGCACGAACAGCGGCAGGTTGCCGAGACGATAGTCGTAGATGCCCCAGACGAGCGCGAGCAAGACTTCGCCCGCGGCGGCAAACGCGAGGCACGCGAGGTAGGCGATTCGATCGGGCCGTGCGCTGCGGGCGATGAGAAGTGCGAACACCGCCCAGGCCGCGATGTCGACCAGCGGCTGGCTCCAGGCGTGAGCGCCCCCGTCGAGCACAAGGCCGCCGGCGATGACCCCGGCGATCAGGGCAGCGAACGCGGCATTCACGGCATCATGTCCCGGTAGCCCCTCGCGCGCACGATCCGGCGCGATTTCGTCCGGCTCGATATTGCGGTAGATTCGATGCGCTATGCAAGGCTCGCCGCGAGCCCGGCCGGGCCGAGAGCGCGGGTTCGCAGCTCACCGGAGAGCGCGCAATGACTGCTGATACCAAACCCATGCACGCCGGCGAGGCCGTGGCCGAAGCGCTGCGGGCCGAGGGCGTGGAGCGCGTCTACAGCGTGCCGGGCTCACATATCCACCCGCTCTACGACGGCCTGAGCCGCGTGCCGAGCGTGCGCTTCATCACCTGCAAGCAGGAGCCGAACACCTCGCTCATGGCCGATGCGTACGGGCGCCTGACCGGCAAACCGGGCGTGTGCATCGTCACGGCGGGACCCGGCGGCCTCAATTCCATGGCCGGGGTCGCGCAAGCGTACGGCGCGGCGTCGCCCATGGTCCACATCGGCGGTGCGGTGCCGCTCAAAGCCGACATGGAAGCCTTCCATGGCGTCGACAATCCCGCATTCGTCCACGACATGTTCCGGCACATCACCAAGTGGAGCGCGCGCGTCGAACGCCTGGAGGACATTCCGGCAGTAATGGCGCGCGCATTCCAGGTGGCGCGCAGCGGCCGGCCCGGCCCGGTACACGTCGAGTTGCCGCGCGTCTCCGACTACAGCGAATACATCCTTCAGCCCGAGCCCGCGCGGCTCGCACCCTACCGTCCGCTGCCGCTCGCGGTCGCCGAGCCTGACGCCGATAGCGTACAGCGCATCGCCGCGGCGCTCGTGCGCTCGCGCGCGCCGGTGCTCGCGGCCGGCAAGGGCATCATTCGCACCCGCGCGCTGGAGGAGCTGCGCCAGCTCGCCGAGCGCATCCAGGCGCCGGTGATCTTCGCCCAGGATGCCATCGGCGTCATCGCCGAGGACCATCCGCTGTTCGCCGGACATTTCGCCCAGCAGCGCGCCCACCCCTTGTGCGCGCACGTCCTGCAACACACCGACCTCGTGCTCGCGGTCGGGCTGCGGGCCGGGACCGCGGAGATGCGCGAGCTGCGCGAGCGGGCGCCGGAGCGCCACCTGCTCCTGGCCGGCTTCGACGACGCGCGCAACGAGCGTTACGACGCAGAAGGCGAGCTGGTCGCCGATCCCAAGCGTTTTCTAACCGCGTTGCTGGAGTGTCTGCAGACGCACGCCCGCGCGCCCGACGCCGCCCGCGACCGGCACATGGCCTCGGTCAAGACGGGCCTGCGGGCCAAGCTGCGCGATCTCAACGACGCGCACGCCGCCGAGCGTCCGATCTATCCTGGCGTGCTGATGGAGGCGATCAACACGGTCCTCGACGACAGCGCGATCCTCGCCAGCGATGTCGGCAATTGCCAGATGTGGGCGCGGACCTACCGGCGGATCGCGACCCCCGAGTCGTTCATGCAATCCGGGGTGTGGAACGCGATGAGCTATGCGCTGCCGAGCGCGATCGTCGCGAAGATGGAATTTCCCGAACGCGCTGTCGTCGCCCTGGCGGGTGACGGGGCAACGCTCATGACCATCGGCGATCTGCCCACGGCGGTAGAGTACGGCGCCAACATCCTACTGGTGGTGCTCAACGACGGCGCGTTCGGCCAGACCTACATGCAGCAGACGAACATCTACGGCCACACCTATGGCACTAGCTTCCGCAGTCCCGATTTCGCGGCGCTGGCCGCGGCCTGCGGCGCCGAGGGCATCCGCGTCGTCGATCCCGCGGATATCGAGCCCGCGCTGCGCCAAGGCCTCGATGCGACTCGCAATCGGCCGGTGCTGGTGGAGGTCATGGTCGCGCGCCATCCCTATCCGAAGCTGTAGCCTCCGCCGCGGTAACCTCGCGCGTAGCTAGCCGGGCCGCGCTCGGCCAGCCTCAGCGCGCCGCATGGTCGACGCGGCGCGCGTGTCCCGGCTTGATCCGCCCGTCGATCGCATCGCGCAGCCAGTCCGCGACGTGCAGATAGAAATCCGGCAGGCGGCCGCCGAAGGTGTGGGTTTCGTTTTCGTACACCCACAGCTCCTTCGGGCATTTCAGCCGCTCGAATAGCCGCTCGCCGTCCTCCAACGGACACAGCTCGTCGAACTCGCCCATCACGAGCAACGTCGGGCAATGGATGTTCTCGGCGAGGGGCGAGAGCGTCATGTGCGCGATCATGTCGTCGAACGCCTGCTCGTCGTGCACGTTCGACATGTACATGTAGTTCGCGCGATACGCCGGCTTGCCGTGCTTGAAAATCGTGTCCTTCTGCTCGTACACCCCCATCGCCCCGACCATCGCCTTGACGCGTGCGTCGTGAGCCGCGATGCGCGGTGCCCAATAGCTGCCCATGCTCCAGCCGTACAGGCCGATGCGCTTGGCATCGACCTCGGGCCGCGTTTCGAGCCAGTCGATGGCCGCCGAGCCCGCGCGCTCGAAATTGTCCAGCGTCACCCAGGTTTCGCGGATGTTGCTCTCGCCCTGGCCCGGCCCGTCGATCGTGAGCGTGGCCATGCCCCGGCGCCGGAACTGATTGTGGTAGGGGCTCGGCATGTACTCCTTGATGGTGTCCATGCCCGGCACCAGCAGCACGCACGGCGCTTTCTCCACGCCCGGTACGGGCTGAAAAACGCCGGCGATGGTCTTGCCGTTTTCGAACGGGATCTCGACCCGTCGCACGGGCGCCTCGTCGAACAGCTCGGTGAAGCGCTGATAGCAGTGGACGAGGCGCGCGTACAGCTCGCGCTTGCGCTCGGTGTTGGCGTGGATCACGCCGCACGCCGGGCCGTAGTACAGCGCCGCGCGATAGTAGAACTCGGCAGCGCTTTCACGATGCCCTTTTGCTTCGGCCTCGCGCGCCAGCTCCTCCTCCTGGCGCGCGGTGCGCGCCCATTCCTTGACGACGGCGCCGGGCAGCTTGATGCGGTCTGTCGTGCGCTTGACGTCAGCGGGACGGAACCCCCACTCCACGAACATGACGGCGCGGAAGCCGAACACGTCCATCACCTTGTAGAAGTCCTCGACAACCCACTTCTGGCCTTTGCGGCTGTGGTCGATCAAATCGGCTGCTCCTCGATGAGTTGGCGATGAATCCAGTGCGCGGCGATGGGCACCGGTACCGCGCCCGCCAGCACAGCTCGCCCGCCTGGACGGCGGCGGCGATCTTTGCCCTCCTCGCCCGCAGCCGCGCTCGTCCGGGCGGCCGCTCACGCCTCGCGGAAAAGCCGGCCGGCGCCGGGAATCGCGCGCCGGTCGTCGAGGATACGCAGCATCTTCCACATCGACGACGAGTTGCTGGAGATCACCGGCTTGCCGAGCTTGCGCTCCAGCGATTCGATGCTGGACAGGGTGCGGAAGTTGGTGCAGCTTATGAAAATGGCTTGCGCCTCGGGCCGGTCGACGCCGGCCACCAGCGCTTCGACCTGTTCCGGGGTGATGGTCGAGTGCGCCTGGGTGCCCAACCCTTGAATCGCGAGCACATCGAATCCCGATTGTTGCAGGAACGCGCGCAGCCTCTCGTTCAACCACGCCTCGTAAGGCGAGGCCACGCAGATGCGCTTGGCGCCCAGCGCACGCAAGGCATCCGTCACGCCCACGATCGTGGTCGTTCCCGGGATGCCGGTTGCCTCCTTGATCTGCGCGCACAGCTCCTGGTCGTAGCCCGGGCCCTTGATGAAGCCCCCGCCGGTACAGCCGTAGCAGATCACGTCGACTTTCGCGTGGGCGAGCAGCTTCGATGCCACCGGGACTTGCGTGCCCATCCACAGGACGTTTTCTTCCGTGTCCGCGGTGTGCGCGATGCGCATGGAATGGATCGACACGTCGTCGCCGGCCATGCGTTGGGTCTCGTATTCCATGACGGTGTTCCAGGACGGAACGATGATGCCCAGTTTGTGCTTCATAGCAATCCTCGCGATTGACAATGCGCCGGCCGGACCGTGGCCAGCGCCAACGACTGATTAATCCACCTTGGCGCCCGTATCGCGCACGACCTTGCCCCACTTGACGATGTCCGTGCGAATGCGCTCGGCGAACGCCGCCGGGCTCTCGCGATGCGGATCCGCGCCGAGCGCCGCGAGCTGCTCGCGGACCTCGCGGCGTTCGGCGATGCGTTGCACGTCCGCATTGAGCTTGTTGACGATGGCGGCCGGTGTCCCCGCGGGCGCGAGCAGGCCGACCCACACGACCGCTTCGTAACCGGCAAGACCCGCGGCCTCGATCACGGTGGGATATTCCGGTGCGAGCGCGGTGCGCTGCAATGTCGTGACGGCAAGCACCCTGAGCTTGCCTGACTTGCCGTGCGGCAGCGCGGCCGGCAGGCTGGTCGAGAGCACCGGCAACTGGCCACCAAGCACCGCAACCGTGGAGGGGCCGGCGCCGTTGTACGGTATGTGGGTCATCTTGATGCCGGCCATGGTGTTGAACAGCTCCATGCCGAGATGCATCAGGGTGCCGCTTCCCGCCGAAGCGTAGCTCAGCTTGTCGCCGCTTTGCTTCGCCAGCGCGATCAGCTCGCGCAACGACTTCGTGGGTACCGAGGGATGCACGGCGATCACGTCGGCGTTCCAAGCCAGCGGCGAGACGGGCGCGAAGTCCTTCACCGTATCGTAGGGCAGCTTGCTGTAGAGCGATGCATTGATGGAATGCGTGATCGACACCGCGATCAGCGTGTGGCCATCCGCTGCCGCCTTGGCAACGAGGTCGGTGGCGATGGTGCCGCCGGCGCCGGGCCGGTTCTCCACCACGACCGAATGCTTCAGGTCCTCGGTCAAGCGCTGCGCGTAGAAGCGCGCCATGATGTCGATGCCGCCGCCGGGGGCGAAACCCACCAGGATGCGAATCGGCTTGCTCGGGTAGCTCGCGGCTGTCCCGCCCGTTTGTGCGTGTGCGCTCATGATGCCGGCGCTGCAAAGCGCGACGGCGAGCGATGCTGATCGAAGTTTGAACAAAGCTTGCTCCGGACTTGCGCAGGATGCGGCGCCGGGCCGAACGGCCTCACGCGCCGGGCCCGACGCTAGCATGGCGGCAACGACAACGTCAATGCGCTCCCTGGTGCAGCCGCTGAAACAGAACCATTCGCCGGGGCGCCCCGGCAAGCGGGTACACAAGCTTGATCCTCGCGTCCAGCGCATCGGTCGCGCTTGGTGGCTGATCCGAGCACTTCGCCGCCGCTGCTCTTGGTGCCAGGACCGTCTTGCGCTGCACCGCGCCGAGGCGGAAATGCGCGCGTGGCTCGGGTAATATCGGCCGTAGCGCTCACGCTCGCCACCATCTTCAGGACGCCATGCAGATCAATATCGAAGACGCGACGGCGCTCGCCGTCGCCACGTTGAGCCGCCACGGCTTATCCGCCGATCACGCCCGCCAGGTCGCGGACCACCTGGTCGAGGCCGCGATGTGCGGCCATGAATTCGCCAGCTTGCCGCGCATCCTGGCGATCGTCGAAGAGCTGCGCGCGAAGGCATCCGGCGCGACGCCTATAAGGGTCGCGCGCGAGGACGGCGCCTTCGCCCATGTCGACGGCGGCGACAACATCGCCTACGTAGTCTCGGTCTTCGCCGTCGACAAGGCCGTCGAGATCGCTCGCCGCCACGGCGTCGGCATCGTGACCGCGAACAACACCTGGTTCAGCGGCCGCTGTGCGCATTACGTGGAGCGCGGCGCGCGCGCGGGTTTCGTGACCATGCACACGACCAACACGACCGCCCGGGTTGCGCCCTACGGCGGCGCGGATCGGATCATGGGCACCAACCCGTTCGCGATCGCCTTTCCCAGCTCGCCCGATCCCCTGGTGGTCGATATCGGCACCTCGTCGATCACCTGGGGCGACGTGGTGCTGTGCCGCACCAAGGGCGAGCCCTTGCCGCCGCAGGTCGCCGTGGATGGCGCGGGAGAGCCGACACGCGATCCTCAATCCGCGCTCGAAGGCGCGTTCATGCCTTGGGGCGGAGCGCGTGGCAGCGCGCTGTCACTGGCCGTGCAACTTCTCGGCGTGCTGGCGGGCAGCGCGCCCGTCGTGCGCGGCACCGCCGATTTCGGCTTGTTCTTTCTTGCCGTCGATCCCGCGCGCATCGCCCCCGGGCGTGATTTCCACGCTCAAGTGGCCGAGCTGCGCCGGATCGTCGCAAGCAGCCGGCCGGCCGCGGGCGGGACGCGCGTGCGCGTCCCCGGCGACGGCAGCCACAGCCGCCGCGCCGAAGCGTTGCGCGCGGGCACCATCAACGTCGACGAGAAAGTCTACGCGCGGCTGCTCGAGCTCAGCCGATAACGGCCGCGGACAAGCTCCCCGCACCGATCCGATCACATCGAACGCGCTCGCATCTTGACCGGACCGAGGACGCCGCGGACAAGCTCCCCGCGCCGATCCGATCGCACCGAACGCTCGCACGATCCATCCACCCGGCGCAGTGGATCACGTCGTCTCCACGCCACAGGCGGTAAACAGCACGCGTGAATCAGGCAGGTCGAGATGGCGAAGGAACGCGCGCGCGTGTTCCGGATCGGCCGCCGCCATCGCGACGGCATCGTACGCCGTGCGCTGTTGCAGCGGCCCGGGCAGCGCTCCCACGTAGGCGATGCCCTTGTCCACGAACATGAGCAGCTCGACGATGGCGCCCATACAAAGCACGTGCCCTCGGCTGTGGATGAGGTGATCGATCATTTCGGGGCCGGTCGTGAAGCGGGTGATCCTGGGAAGCAGCTCCGCGTACAAGCCGAGCCGCTCGAGCAGGGACTCGACATAGATGCCGCTGGTCGCGCGGGTGAAGATGACCGACTCGGCGGCCAGCAGCGCACGCACGAACGCCTCCGGCGAAGCGATGTCCGGGGCTGCATCGCCGCTGCGTACGGCAACGCCGACGCCGACCGCGCCGATTCGCAGCCTCGTGGTCGCATCGACCCGACCCGCGGCTATGAAGTCGTCGGCCGCCGCGGCGGGAACGACTAGCACGTCGGCCCGCTCGCCGGCCTCCAATCGGCGGCGTATCGTAGGCGTCGTCGCCCAATCGATGTCCACGCGCAAACCGCCTTTCTGCTCGTATGCCCGCGCGGCGGCGACCAGGCCCGGTTCTACCGCACCCGCGCTCAAGACCTTCAGCGTTTCCGTTTGCATGCTTCGCCCCCCTCGGCGCATGGTGCCCTTCGATCGATCGGGTGCGCCTCGTCAGGCATCGATTCGCACCTCATCGCCGCGGACGCTGAAGCGATGGGGAAACCCCTCGGAGCACCAGCTCATGTACGCGAGGATATCGTCGAATTCCGCTTCGCCGGCGCGCACGGGCCGTGGCCGATAGGCCCGATCGATCACCATGGGTAGAAACGCGACCTCGGCGACACCCGCCTTGGTGAACAGCGCTTTCGCCAGCAGGGAGCGCTTCGCGTCGCGCCCATACGGCAGCAGCGGATAATCGGGATCGAGGTCGGCGTGGTTGCGCAGCACCCCCTGCTGCCATGGCTGCTCGTTCCAAACCGCGTTGGGCGCAGGCTTGGTCATACAGAAATTGCTCAGGCTATAGAACACGACCTTGCCACGGTACACCTCGATCGCCTTGGGGATGTGGGCATGGTGCCCCAGGATCATGTCGGCGCCGGCATCGATCGCCGCATGCGCGGCGATCACCTGGTAATCGGCGACCACGCGCGGCACCCAGATGACGCCCCAGTGAAACGCGACCAGCACGACGTCGACGCGGCGGCGCAGCGCGCCGATGTCCTCGATGACCATGGCAAGGTCGCGCTCGTCCGGATGCGTCAACACGCGCACGGGTGCGTGCGGGCCACGGGGCTCGTACCGCGCCAGCACGCGCAACGGCGCGACCCCCGGCTTGCCGGGACCGGCCGCAGCCCCCTCGGGCAGCACCGAGCAGTACGATAGCAGCCCGATCCGCAGGCCGTTACGCTCCAGGATCGCGGGCGCGCGCGCTTGCTCCAGGTCCCGGCCGGCGCCAGCCACCGCGATGCCCTTCTCGATCAGCAGCGCACGCGTGTCGAGCAATGCGTCTTCGCCCGCGTCGAACATGTGGTTGTTCGCGAGCGACAGGGCATCGAAGCCGCAATCGGTGAAGATGTCCGCCATCGCGGGCGGCTGGCAACCGTGCGGAGTGCGCGCCGCGGCGGCCCCGCGGGCCGAGTACTGGCGCTCGCAATTGGCGATGCGCAAATCGGCGGCCTGCAGCGTCGGGCGAATCAGCGCGCCGTAGCGTTCGATGGGGAATCCGTCGCGCGGGCCGTGTACGGGTCCGCAATCCCCGGCGCCGAGAAACACGACGCGATGCGCGCGCTCGCTCTCAGTCACGGTCATCGGTGCGCCTCGCGCCGTTGCTCGGGCGGCCCGCGATCGTCTCGTTCATCCGCGCCAGAACGCTCACGCAGCGCGCTGTCGCCATCCGATGTCGCCCGTGCGAAGGGCTAAGGCGATGTGCCATTGGCCCGGTCCGACCCTGGTCCGCGCTGGTCCGCGACGTCAAAGAAACGCCTCACACCCCGGGATAGACGTCGGCCCCGTAGAACTTGCGGATGCGTTCCAGGTAATCGCCGCTCGGCGCCGAGAACCCGAAGCGCTTGCTGGTGAAGCGGCCCGTGTACTTGCGCAGCCGCGCTGCGAGCTCGCCCATCTTCACCAGCTCGACGATGCCGTTGACGATGGGCGCACGCTCCAGCTCATAGATGCCCGCCTCGGCGAGAAAGACGATCACGTCCCCGCCGGCGGGTATGATCACCTCTGCGCCCTTGTCGAGCAGGCGCTTGGCTGAGGCCATGAAATCGGCCACGACGTTGTCGCGCAGCCGCTCGTCGACCATGGCCTTCTTCAGCTCGAGCGGCGAGGTATTGAGACCTTCGGCGCCCGCCACGCGCGACTCCATGCCCAGACGGCGAACATTCTCCATGATGCGCGGAGTCCACTTATCGCTCACGGTGATGAGACCCACGCTCGCGCCCATCATGCACGATACCAGCAGCGACGTTTCCGTCAGCGCCAGCACCGGGATGTTGGTGACCTCGCGCGCCGCGAGAATGCCCGAATCGCTGGCATTGCCGATCAGGAATGCGTCGAAACCTTCGCGCTCGGCGCGCATCGCGTTGTAGATCACTTCGCGCGTGTCGTGGTATTCGAGGAAGCGATAGTGCACGCCGATGCCGGCGGACTCGTGCACGCCGCGCAGGACGACCTCGGTGCCCGGATCGGCGCACTTGTCGATGACGCGTTTCAGGATCGCGCCGTAGGGTGTCGATTCGGTCTCGCGGGCGAGACTCTGGTACCACAACTTCATGCATGCTCCTTCCATGTTTGACCAGCAGTGTTTGCGCTTCAGCAACGAATACCTGACGCGGGACGCGTCCGGCGAGCGCCGCGCGCCGCGGAGCGCCCGCTGATTATGGTGGCTTCGCGCACCGGCGGCAATGGCGGCGGCGAATCGCGGGGCATCGCGGACGCCGGTGCAGTACACTGCGCGCTTCGATGCAAGCCGAAAGCGCACTCATGATCACGGTATACGGCATCCGCAACTGAAGCACTATGAAGAAAGCCTTCGCGTGGCTCGAAGGCAACGGTATCGAATTCCGCTTTCACGACTACAAGAAGAGCGGCATCGCGCCCGAGCGCGTGAAGCAATGGCTGAAGCAGGCGCGCTGGGACGACCTGGTCAATACCAAGGGGTTGACGTTCCGCCAGCTTGCGCCTGGTCGCCGGCAAGGCTTGAACGCGGCCAACGCAGCCGAGCTCATGATCGAGCTGCCCGGCGTCATCAAGCGTCCCGTGCTCGAAGCCGGCAAGGCGTTGCTGATCGGCTTCGACCCGGAGCGCTATCGCGCTGCCCTCGGCAAGTCGCCGCCACGTGCTTGAGGCAAGCGGCGCGCCCCGCGCTTACGCCGGCACCCGCGACCCGCTACGCGTGAGCGCCGCCCGGCGGCAGCTCGGCCAGCTCGATGAGGCAGTTCTCGGTCGCGCTCGGATCGATGAAAGCGATCCGGCAGCCGGCATGCCCGATGCGCGGTGTCTGGTCCAGTAGCGGAACGCCCTTGGACTTGAGCTCGGCCAATGCCTCGTCGATGTTCTCGACTTCGAAGCAGATGTGGTTCAGCCCGCCCTTGCCCTCGGCGATCATCCTCGCGTGCTTGGAATCGGGCGTCGTGCCGGCGATCAGCTCCACCATCGATTCGCCGACGGGATAGAGCGCGAGCTTCACCGGCCGCTGTGGATTCTCTTCCACGCTATCGAGCTTGATGCCGAAGCAGTCCTCCCACAGCCGGCGGCTCTTGTCCACGTCCTTGACGATCACGCCGACATGTTCGATGCGCTTTATCTTCATTCGATTCTCCAGGGAGCAGGAAAGCCTAGGCGCTCCCGGCCGTGGAGTCAATCGCCACGATAGAATCGGCGAGGTTGCCGGACCGAGGCGCCCCCGAGGAGGTTACGCGATGAGAAGGCCGTTGCTCGTGACTATCGCAATGCTTGCGGCATGGGCCGACGCGCTCGGCGCGCAGGTCCGCGCCGAAGTCGCCAAATGGACCAGGGTCGTCAAGGACGTGGGCATCGAGGTCGAATGATCCGCTGGTCGACGCAAATCGCCATTGAAGGAACGTCCATGCCACGGACCGCGTGTCTCGTTGTTGTCTCGCTCGTGCTCGCGATGCCTTGCCAAGCGCAAGACCGCGCCGTAGCGTATCCGGGCAAACCGGTCCGTCTCGTGCTGCCCTATCCGCCCGGGGGAGGCACCGATACGATCGCGCGCCCGCTGGCGCAACGCTTGAGCGAATCGATGGGCCAGCAGGTACTGGTCGACAATCGCGGCGGCGGCGGCGGCTCGATCGGCATGGAGCACGTCGCGAAGTCCCCCGCCGACGGTTACACCATCGTGCTCGCGCTCACCGCGCAGCTCGCGGTCAATGTGAGCTTGTACAAGAAGCTCCCCTACGACCCGGTGCGAGATTACGCGCCCATCACGCTGCTGGCCCAGGGACCGTATGTCCTGGTGGTGCACCCCTCGGTACCCGCCGCCTCGGTGAAGGAGCTGATCGCGCTCGCCCGCAAGCGTCCCGGCGAGCTGACCTATGCATCGTCGGGAAACGGCAGCGGCGGTCATCTCGCCGCCGAGCTGTTCAACAACATGACCAACGTGAAGATCCTGCACGTCCCGTACAAGGGCGGCGGGCCGGCGTTGATCGATCTCATCTCGGGCCAGGTTCAGGTGCTGTTCGCCACCTGGGCCTCCGGCCGAGGGCATATCCAATCGGGACGCATGCGAGCCTTGGCCGTGAGCACGGCGAAGCGGCCGGCGGCGATCCCGAATCTGCCCACGGTCGCCGAAGCGGGCGTCCCCGGCTACGACTCCGGCGTCTGGTATGCGCTGCTCGCACCGGCGGCAACACCGCGCGAGATCGTCGATCGGCTCAATCGCGAGCTGCTCGCCGCGCTCAAGCGGCCCGACTACACCAAGATGCTGGTCGAGGCGGCGATCGACCCCGTCGGCAGCACTCCAGAAGAGCTGGGCGACTTCATCCGCAGCGAAATTGCCAAGTGGGCGAAAGTGGTGAAAGCGGCCAACGTGCGGCTTGATTGAGGCGCATATTCCGAGTACGGGAGCAGGCTACGAAACGGCGTTGATCGCGCCGTCGAGCGAAGCGGCGATCGCGTCGAACCGTTGTACAATTCACGGGCAAGGAGAATCCCGTGAATGCGTACGATGTCGTAGTCATCGGCAAGGGCAACGCCGCCTTGTCCGCCGCACTTTCCGCGCGCGAAACCGGCGCGCGCGTCGTCATGCTCGAAGCCGCCGATCGCGACGAGTCGGGGGGCAACAGCCGTTTCGCCGGCGGCGTGATGCGCTTCGCCTACGCCAGCGTGGAGGACTTGAAGCGCGTGACCGAGCTCACCGACGAGGAAATCGCCGGCAGCGATTTCGGCACCAATACAACGGAAGAGTATTTCGACGATCTGTTCCGCCTCACCAGCTATCGCACCGACCCGGAGCTGTCCGAAATCCTCGTCACGCGCAGCCTCGATACGATGGCATGGCTGCGCAGCAAAGGTGCGCGCTTCGTTCCCAACTACGGCCGCCAGTCCGGCATGGTCAACGGCAAGCGGAAGTTCTTCGGCCGCCTGCCGATCGAAGTCTCGGGCGGCGGCGCCGGCTTGGTGCAATACCTCGACAAGGCGGCGGAAAAGGCCGGAGTCGAAATCCATTACGAGACGCGCGCGCTGTCGCTCCTCCATGACGGTGTGCGCGTGAACGGCGTGCGCGCCCGGCACGACGGCGAGGTGAAGACCTACCCCGCGGCCTCGGTCGTCATCGCCTGCGGCGGCTTCGAGGCGAATCCTGAATGGCGGGCGCGCTACCTCGGCCCGGGGTGGGAATTGGCCAAGGTCCGCGGCACGCGCTTCAACGTCGGCGACGGCTTGCGCATGGCGCTCGAAATCGGCGCTGCGCCCTACGGCAACTGGTCCGGATGCCACGCCACCGGCTGGGATCGTTACGCGCCCGAGTTCGGGGACGTGAGCGTCGGCGACCAGTTCCAGAAGCACAGCTACATCTTCGGGCTGCTGATCAACGCCAACGGCAAGCGCTTCGTCGACGAAGGCTGGGATTTCCACTCGTTCACCTACGCCAAGTATGGCGGCGAGGTGCTGAAGCAGCCCGGCCAGTTCGCCTGGCAGGTGTTCGATTCGAAGGTGAAGTCGCTGCTGCGCTCCGAGTATCGGATCAAGTTCATGACCAAGGTCAGTGCCGATACGCTCGAGGATCTCGCCGCCAAGCTCGAGGGGGTCGATCCCGAAGCCTTCCTGCGCACAGTGCGCGAGTACAACGCATCGATCCGCACCGACGTGCCGTTCGACCACACGATCAAGGACGGCCGTTCGACCGCCGGCATCGAGCCGCCCAAGAGCAACTGGGCGCAAGCGCTCGATACGCCCCCCTACGATGCCTACGCCACCACCTGCGGAATCACCTTCACCTTCGGCGGCGTGCGCATCCAACATGATTCCGGGCAGGTGCTCGATTCGCACCTCGAGCCCATTCCCGGCCTGTACGCCTGCGGGGAGATGGTCGGCGGCCTGTTCTATTTCAACTATCCGAGCGGCACCGGCCTCGTTTCAGGCGCCGTGTTCGGCCGCATGGCGGGCAATTCGGCCGGGCTTGCCAGCCGCGGCTGAGCGCCGAGCAGGCAGCGGTCACTGCTCCTCAGTACGATCTCGGCAGTCCGAGCACCTTCTCCGCGATGTAGCACAGAACGAGCTGCGGGCTGATCGGCGCGATGCGCGGGATCAGGACTTCGCGCAGATAGCGCTCGACGTGGTATTCCTTCGCATAGCCGAATCCGCCGTGGGTCATCACGGCGGTCTCGCACGCATCGAAGCCCGCCTCGCCGGCAAGATACTTGGCGGCATTGGCGGCCGCGCCGCATGGCAGCTTGTTGTCGTATTGCCATGCCGCCTGCATCGTCATGAGGTGCGCCGCCTCCAGCTCCATCCAGTTCTTCGCCAGAGCGTGCTGGATCGACTGGTTCTGGCCGATAGGCCGATCGAAAACCACGCGCTCCTTTGCATAGCGCGTCGCGCGCTTCAGCGCCGCGCGACCCAGGCCGACGGCCTCGGCGGCGATCAACATGCGCTCTGGATTCATCCCTTCGAGGATGTACTTGAACCCGTTGCCCTCCTCCCCGATTCTGTCCTCCACCGGCACTTCCAGGCCGTCGATGAAGAGCGCATTCGAATCGACTGCCTTGCGGCCCATCTTGTCGATCACGCGTGCCTCGATGTAGCGGCGATCAAGGGTCGTATAGAAAAGACTCAACCCGTCAGTAGCACTCTTCACCTGCTCGACGGGCGTGGTGCGCGCGAGCAACAGCACTTTCTCGGCGACTTGCGCGGTCGAGATCCAGATCTTCTGGCCGTTCACGATGTAGCGGTCGCCGCGCCGCTGCGCTCGGGTCTTGAGCTTGGTCGTGTTGAGGCCGGTGTTGGGCTCGGTCACCGCGAAGCAGGACTTGACCTTGCCCTGGGCCATGGGCGGCAGCATGCGGCGCTTCTGCTCTTCCGTGCCGTGGACCGCGACCGGATTCAAGCCGAAGATGTTGATGTGGACCGACGATGCCCCCGACATGCCGGCGCCCGATTCGCTGATCGCGCCCATCATGATGCACGCCTCGGTCACGCCGAGGCCGGATCCGCCATACGCCTCCGGAATGCAGATGCCGACCCAGCCGTCCTGCGCGATCGCCGTGTAGAAGTCCTCGGGAAACCCGCCCTCGGTGTCCCGCTGCAACCAGTAGTCGTCGTCGAAGCGGTTGCAGATCCTGAATATCGCTGCCCGGATCGCTTCCTGCTCGGGCGCCAGCCTGAAATCCATGACCCGGATCTCCTTTTCCGATTTTGCGCGTAGGCGCGCGCCTCAATAATGGTACGGATCGATCGCGACGCCGTTGCCGCTTCGCCGCATGACGAAGCTGTGCAGATAGCTCGCGTCCTCGACTGCCGGGTAATCGAGACGATAGTGGGCGCTGCGCGTTTCGTTGCGATTCAAGCACGCGCGCAGCACCAGCGCGCTCGCCTGGGCGAGGTTGCGAACGCTCAAGCCCTGCACCAGGCTCTCCGGGGTGAGCGCCACGTGGTCTTCGATCTCGCGCTGCACGCGCAGAACCGTCGAGAGCGCTGCGTTTAGGCCATCCGCCGTCTTCTCGACCAGGCAATGACGTTGCATCACCGTTTGCACTTCCCGCGTGAGGGCGGCGAGGTCGCACCCCTTGCGTTGCTGCCCCATGACGCAGGCAAGGAAGTCGAGAGTGATATCCAAGCTTGCAGCGGCGCCCGCCTTGCGCGCCTTCGCCAGCGCGGCTGCCGCCGCACCACTGCGATGGCCGAAGACCTGGCCTTCGGCGAGCGAATTACCGCCAGGCCGGTCCGGGCCGCGGACGCCGCCGGCGACCTCACCGATGACGAACAGGCCGGGAATCGTGCTCTGCGCGTCGGGCCCCGTCATGCGCACGCCGCCGTTCATGCATTGAAAAGCAATGCCGACCTCGAGCAGCTCGCGCTGGATGTCGAGATCGCGCTCGCGCATGAAGCGCACGGTATTGGGCATCACGGCTTCGATTCTTTCCCGCGGCACACTCGCGAAGGAAACGTACACCGCGCGGCGCGCGGTTCCGCGTCCGGCATCGATCTCGCGAGCCATTGAAATGTCGATGTAGCGTGAATTGTTGCTGGTGGTAAAGGGGAAAGCCTTGCTCTCGTAGACGTCGCGCAGGTCGACGCCGCTCGGCACGTGAGCAGCGAGAAACTCCTCGTGCCGCGCATTGAGCAGCCGCGGGTGCAGGCCGAAGCACGAGCCGCTGAGAAGCTGCACGTAAGGGTGCACCAGGGCGGGCCCGAACTGATGGAATTCGAGATTGACCAGCTCCGCCCCGTGCCGGAAACAGATCGCCTGCCCGTCGCCCGTCATCTCCGGCGTGGAGACCTGCTGCTCGAAAGCCCCGTGCATGCCGCCCGTACCAAGGATCACCGCCGGGGCCTCGTAGTGCACCAGCAGCCGCCGGCTCGCATCGTATGCGACCACCCCGGCGATCGCACCTTGTGCATCGCGCACGAGGTCGACCAGCGCCATGTTCTCGTCAACCGCCACGGCGCTGCGCGCGAGCGCCGCTGCCAGTGCGCTTACGAATGCCTTGCCCGTCTTGCCGCTCACGCTCACGGCGCGCGCATGGGTGCCGAAATCGCTGCGCATGAGCTTGTAGCCGCCACTCGGGTCGCGGTCGAGGTCGACGCCGAGCTCGAGCAGGTCTTTCAGACGCGCAGGCGCGTCCTCGGCAAGCACGCGCACCAGCACGGGATCGATGAAACCGCGGCCGGCGCGCATCGTGTCCTCATAGTGCACCTCGGTGCTGTCGGCAGCCGTTCCGAAGCCGGCGGCGCCCATGCCCATGAGCTCGCTCGCGCCGTGCACCGTGCTGCCGCCGGCGTTGAGCGGTGCCTTGGTGACCAGGCGTACCGCCGCACCCGCCTGGCGTGCCGAAAGCGCGGCGCGACACGCGGCACCGCCGCCGCCTAGCACCACGATGTCGGTCGTGACCTTGTTGATTTCCACCGGCAGTTGCGCCATGTTTCTTTCCCTCGATGCGTGGTTCTCGCTGCACGTTCGAATTCGCGCACGCTGTACGCATTTGATTCTTGACGTGCATCAAAGGGCGCTTCATTGATGGCGCCGCGACGTGAGGACGAGCGCAACCGCGAGCGCGCCTCCTTGGCGCGCTCGCAATCAAACTCTCGCTGCAATGGGTCTCGGGCGCTTTCTTCGTCAGCGGGCCGCCAGACCCGCAGTACGCACCACCCCGCCCCACTTGTCGAGCTCGGTGCGAATGAAGCTCGCGAACTGCTGCGGCGACGTCGTCACGGGCTCGATCCCGATGCGTTCCATCTGGGCCTGCACCTGGGGCGATTGTACGGCGCGCACCACGATGCGGTTCAAGGCCTCCACGATGGGCCTGGGCGTCGCGCGCGGAACCTGCACGCCGTACCACGTCTCGTAGGTATAGCCCGCGATGCCGGCTTCCTGCATGGTGGGAACCTCGGGCACGACCTTGCTGCGCCGTTCGCTCGTCACCGCCAGGGCACGGACGCGTTCCTGCTGAATGAACGGCACGGCGGATGCCAACGTCGAGATGTAAAGCTGGATATTGCCTGCGACCAGGTCGTTCAGCGCTGGTCCCGTCCCCTTGTAGGGAACGTGCTGCATCTCTATCCCCGCCTTCATCTTCAACAGCTCGGCGGCGAACTGTGTGCCGGTGCCGTTGCCTGCCGAGCCGTAGTTGAGCTTGCCCGGTTGGCGTTTCGCCAGGTCGACCAGCTCCTTGACCGAACGAGCCTCCACGCGCGGATTGACGACCAGGATGTTGGGTTGGTCCGCCACCCGCGTTACCGGCGTAAACGCGGTGACCGTGGCGTAGCTCAGCCGCGGATGGTAGACCGCGTTGATTGCGAACGAGATGCTGCTGAATACCAGCGTATGGCCATCGGGCTCGGCCTCGGCCGCGAGCGCATGGCCGAGGACGCTGCCCGCGCCCGGCCGGTTGTCGACGACCACCGTTTGCTTCAAATCGGCATGCAACTGGTTCGCCAGGATGCGGCCGATGATGTCGGTGCCACCGCCAGGGGCGAAAGGCACGATGAGCCGGATCGGCCGAGTCGGAAAGTCATTGGCGGCGCCCGCGGTGAAGGACAGGGACGACACGGCGATTGCAGTCAGCAGACATGAACGGTTCATGGTGCGATCTCCACAGAGGTTGACGATCGCGCGGCATGAGGGAGCCCGAATGCCCTGGCCTCGCCCCATGCGCGATGGCAAGGCTGCGCGAGCGGCATTGAGTGCCGCGCAGGCCGTCGAAGAGAGTGTGAGGAACGCTTACGGCAGTGGAGCGATCACGTGCTCTACGACTGACTGGCGCAGCGCGAGCGAGTTCCACCGCGCCACCGGGCGAACACGGGGCATGCGACCCGAGCGAGAGCCATCGGCGAGGGCACGTACGCGATTCAAGCAGCCCGGTTAGGCTCCTGCCTGCTTGAGCAGAAAGCTCGCTACACCCGGGGCACGATGCGCAGCACCGGTGTGAGCCACTCGCGCTGCGAGGCGGAGGGAATCCGCAGCGGAATCGGAAACGAAAGTACTCACTGCCTGAGTAGTACCCGCGGGATGCGCTGATCGACCAGGCGGGGCGCTGCGCCGTCTTGACTATGCGCCGCGCGCCGCACGAGGGGATGCGCCCTGCAACGGCTTGAGCGCATTGTCAGCACCGATGTCGGCCAAGTCGGTCATGAGCAACTCGGGATGGCCCGACAGCTCGCTTCGTCCGACATACTGAGCCACACTAACCTGCCGAACGGAGCTCGAGTCGTGTCGATCCTTTTTCGAGGCAGATGCGCGCGTGTCTACGCCGCTTTGCAAGCTCCTCGAGGAGCCGCACGATGGGCTTCTGAAAGTCGTAAGCTGTTTTCGTCGCGCCGGACGCCTGCATGTCATCTACCTGAGAGCCGGCGTACAAGTGGCGCAGCAACCGCTCCTCGTCACTTGCGTTCGAATATTTCTTGCGCAAGCCGGGCACTGCAGGCTCCATGGGCTTTGGAGTGAGCCCAATCTTCGGCGAGCCGTTCGCGACGATACGGTCGAGTACGTCAGGCGCCACCGGCGCAACCAGCTTGCCGTAATAACCGAGAGCATACTTCTTGATCTCATCGGGTACGGTCGTGTAACGCTCTCCGTGGACCACGTTGAGAAGGGCCTGTACGCCCACGAGCTGCGCAAATGGCGTCACCATCACCGGCCAGCCGAGATCCTCGATGAGGCGTGCTGTCTCTTCAAGTAGTTCAGGCAATTTGTGCGCCAAGTGCGCCTGCTGCAGCTGAGACTTCATGTTGGACATCATTCCGCCTGGAATCTGATGTCGGTAGTGGTACTCGTCGTACTCGCTCGGCACGCCCAGCGGGAATCCTTCGTTTTCGGCGACACGGCGGAAATGCTCGCCGACCTCATCGACCCGCTGGTCGTCGATGTTGATCGTGTAGCCGATCGCGCGCAGGTTGCGCACGATCGTTTGAGTAGCGGGCTGTGCTTGACCGTTTGCAAGCGGAGCAATAGAAGTATCGATCTGCGTTACGCCAAGCTTCACGGCCTCGAGGTAAACGAGCGGCGCCAGCCCGGTAATGCAATGACTGTGGAGGACCAGAGGCACGTCGCCAGTGACCTTGAGCAAAGCGGGGACCAGCGTGCGGATGCGGTCCGGCGTAAGCAATCCGCCGGCGTCCTTGATCATCATCACGTCAACGCCGCCGCGCTCGATGAGCTCCTTCGTCTTGCCTGCATAGAAGTCGTCCGTATGTACCGGGCTGTGTGTGTAAACAATCGACCCGACGGACTCCATGCCGAGTTCTTTCACCTTGTGCAGAATGCCGCCGATATTGTCGTAATCGCACAAAGCATCGATCGTACGCACTCTCCGTATGCCGTTCTTCGCCAGGCATTCCAGCCATAGGAAATTGACATCGTCGGGCTGAATATCGAAGGCGAGCAGGCTGCGGCTGCGCATCGAGCCCTGCATTTTCGTGCGTGTCACCTTCTGCCGCATGAGCCGGATCCGCTCCCACGGATCCTCCTTGAGATATCGCACGGAGACGTCGAATGCGGACCCCCCGATGAGATCGATCGCTTCGAAGCCGATGCGGTCCATCGCTTCGGCCACAGGCAGCATCATCGCCGTCGTCATACGGGTTGCCCACAAGCACTGATGCGCGTCCCGCAACGTCGTGTCGGCAATTCGGATTTCACGCATTCTGTTCACTCTGACGGCAGCTCAGTCTTCCACGGTCGGTATCGGAACGCGGTATTCCCCGGATCGCGAGGGCATCACCGCTGCACGCACCGGCAATCCACATCGAGCGGCAGCTCGCGGGGCCGCTGTCACGCACGCGCGGCCGATGTGGCGGCATCGACGGGGATTATTGCTCCCGCTACGTAATCCGAATTGCTGCTGAGCAGAAACTTGATCACCGCAACGATGTCGGAGGGATTCGCCATGCGGCCGATCGGGGACAGACCACCGGGTTTGTATCCGCCCACTGACGCCGGATCCAAAGTGCCCCAAAGAGGAGTGTCGACTGCTCCTGGCGCGACGGCATTTACAAGAATCCCTCTGGACGCCAGCTCCGCAGCGAAAGAACGCGTAAGGTTACCGAGCGCTGCCTTTGAGGCTGAATACGCCCCCGCTCCGACTTTTGGGCGTAGTGCGGCGGTCGAAGAGACGAATATTATCCTGGAGGGCCCAGACTCCTGAGCGGCCCGTTCCAGGAATGGAATGCCGATTCTCGCGCATAGCCATGACCCTCGCACGTTGACCGAAAACACCGCGTCGAATGCTTCAGTGGTCATCGATTCAAGCGACCCTGTGCGCAGGATACCAGCGCAACAGATCAGCGCATTCAATTTTTCCGTCTGTGTTCCGATGTGCCGAAATGCACGTTCGACGCTGGAGGAGTCGCTTACATCACACTGCAGTGAAGTGCATTTTGCCGCGTAATCGGCGGCCAGCAACCTGTCACGGTCGATCTCGCTGATATCGAGCGCAAAAACGTTCCATCCCTCCGCTAGCAAGGTCTGTAAGCATTCTTTACCTATACCCGAGCCCGCGCCAGTAACGACGGCACTCTTCGTATTCAATGTGTACCCGTACAAGGTATGAAGAGCTGTGCGACGTTGTCCCGACATCAATCAGCCACAACCGACCATCCACCGATACTGATACGTATAGAACTCCCGAGCTAATCGGCTCTTGCTCCAGTAAGCTTGATGAGCTTTCCGCTCTCCGTGATTTCGGTATGAATAAACGCCGCAAATTGTGCCGGTGTGTTCGTCTTCGGCACGAGGCCCTGCCTGACAAGCGCTTCCCTCATCTCGGCGGTACTGAGCACTTTCCCAAGCTCCAGATTGAGCCGTTCAATCACTGGATTCGGGGTACGTGCGGGTGCGAGTACGCCATACCACGACGAACGATCGTAACCCGCTAATCCGGATTCATCGAGTGTCGGCACCGAGGGCACCGATGACACGCGGTTCGCGCTCGTGACCGCAAGCCCTCTGAGCTTCGCGCTGTTGAGAAGCGGCAGCGCGGCCGTGACGCTGGCGAAACACGTGCTAATGTCACCCACAGCCGCTGCGACGACGCTATCGGCGGACGACTTGTAAGGTACGTGCGCCAGATCGACCTTCGCCATGAGATTGAAAAGCGCCCCTGCAAGATGCGGTGAAGTCCCGATGCCCGGAGACCCGTAATTGAGCTGGCCACGCTTCGCCCGGGCAAGCGCGACGAGCTCCTTGACGTCCCGCGCAGGCACAGATGGATTAACGAGAAGCATCAGCGGCCCGATAGTCACTAGGGACACCGGTGCGAAATCGCGCTCCAAGTCGATAGGAAGATTTGGACGCAGCGCCGGTAAGACGGTGTCATTGGATGTCATCATCAGCAGCGTGTAGCCGTCAGGAGGAGAGGGTGCAACCCTCTCGATCGCCATGAAACCACTCGCACCCGGCCGGTTTTCGACGAGCATGTTCTGGCCGAGGTTTTCCGATATCTTTTGCGCGATCAGACGCGCGGTGACATCCGTCCCCCCGCCTGGAGCATAGCCTACGATCATGCGAATCGGCTTGACCGGGTAGCTCTGTGCCAGCGTATCGGGCACCCAGCACATGCCGCCTGCGATCATTCCGGCGAGCCAACACAAAACGAAGCGTTTCGGTTGCGACATAACTCCTCCTGTCTGCTCTTCCATCGCCGTCCGAACCGTCACGGCGAACTTTGCACATCGCGCGACGGCCTTTCCCAGTCGAGTTTGTTCTGAGGCCATCTCCTAGCGCCTGTGCTCGCGACGTCTTTCAGAATGAGGGTTCTGTGCGAACAACTGTAGTGCGGCGTTGCTATAGCCTGCAAGACTATTACGTTATTGGTGTATAACGTTAAAGTATAGTGAGATTGCGCGCGCCGGCCGGGTGAGGCAACGATAACTGTCGTCGCGCACACGTGGGCGGGCTCGGCGTCATTCGCTGTGCGCGCAGGCGGAGGGCGCGGTTGAGTTGATGAAGTGGGATGGGAAGAACTCGTGCCAGTGACCGATTCAGCACAGCCGTTGAGCCAGCGCGCTGGCTGCAAAGGCTCAAGGGTGGGGGGGGCAGCGTAGCGGCGTCTGGATTTCCAGAGCTAGCTAGATGCCGCGCAAGGAACGCACCTGGGGTTGGAGGACGAATCGCCCTCGTTCATATGGCGCGGAGCCGCGAAGCTGCCGCAGCGCTTTGCACCGGCTCAGCCGCGCGCGCCCCGTTAGGCGGGACCAGCGCCGGGTCCGGGGTCGGGCTGTGAAATCTAATGACCGTCCGCGCCCTGTGCGGCCGCCTGTTTCACGGCCTTGACGATGTTGATGTAACCGGTACAGCGGCACAGGTTGCCTTCGAGCCCATGGTAGATGTCTTCGTCGCTCGGACGGGGATTGTCCTTGAGCAATCCCACCACGGCCATGATCATGCCGGGGGTGCAGAAGCCGCATTGCAGCGCGTGGCAGTCGGTGAACGCCTGCTGCACGGGGTGCAGCTCGCCGTCCTTCGCCAAGCCCTCGATCGTCAGGATATCGGCTCCGTTCGCCTGGGCCGCCAGGATGGTGCACGACTTCACCGCACGGCCGTTCATATGTACCGTGCAGCAGCCGCACTGCGTGGTATCGCAGCCGATATGCGTGCCCGTGAGCCCGAGCTCGTCGCGAATGAGGTCGACGAGCAAAGTGCGGTCTTCGACGTCCCGGCTGTGCCTGACGCCGTTGACGGTGAGCTTGATCCTGGCCATGTCTTGTCCTATTGCCGAAGGGTGTGTGTCCAGCGTCGATTCATCGAGGCCGGCGATGCTTCGAGCCCGCGCGACGTCGCGCTACAGCTTCGCGACGGCGCGCCGGGTCATGACGTTGACGAGGTTGGCGCGATACTCGCGCGATGCATGGATATCCTCGTTCATCTCGTCCGCGGGAAGCGACAGCTTGGCGACGGCATCGGGGCTGAGACTCCTGCCGAGCGCCCGCTCGGCCGCGTTCCAGCGGAAGACGCCCGGGCCCGCACCGGTCACCGCCACGCGCACGCCGCGTGCCGTCACGGCGACGAATACGCCGGCCATGGCGTATCCCGAAGCAGGGTGCGGAAACTTCTCGTATGCCGCCTGCTTGGGCAAGGGAAACAACACCCGCGTGATGATCTCGCCCTCCTCCAGGGCCGTGGCGAACAGCCCTTGAAAATAATCGCCCGCCTTGACGCGGCGCCGGTCGGTCACGATGGTGGCATTGAGCGCCAGCGCTGCGGCCGGATAGTCCGCGGCCGGGTCGTTGTTGGCGAGCGAGCCGCCGATGGTGCCCATGTTGCGCACTTGCGGATCGCCGATCAGCCCGGCCAAGCAGGCGAGCGCGGGGATCGCCTGGCGCACGATCGGCGAGGAGGCGACCTCGTAGTGGCGCACGCCCGCACCGATCGAGAGCTTGCCCTTGCTCGGCCGGATCGCGCGCAGCGCGCCGATCGCCGCGATATCGACCAGGTGCGAGGGCCGCGCCAGCCGCTGCTTCAGCGTCGGCAGCAGCGTCATGCCGCCGGCGAGCAGCTTCGCCTCCGGATTCTGCGCCAGCAGCTCCGCGGCATGCTTGAGCGATTTGGCGCGCACGTAGTTGAGTGAAAACACGCGATCCTCCGGGATTATGTATGGTCGTGTAGAACCTTGAATCCTGCTGCCAGATCCGCCATCAGATCGGCCGGATCCTCCAGGCCGATATGCAGGCGCAATAACGGCCCGCTGCTCCATGCCGTGGCGCTACGCAAGCGCTCGGGCTTGGGATAGGTGATAAGGCTCTCGAAGCCGCCCCAGCTCGCGCCGTGACCGAAGTAGCGCAGCGAATTGAGCAGCGCGCGCACCGCGGCATCCGCGACGGGGCGCAATTCAACCCCGAACAGCGAGGCCGCCCCCGACAGGTCGCGCTTCCACAAGGCGTATCCCGGATCGGTCTCCAACGCCGGGTACAAGACCCGCGCGACTTCCGGCCGCCCCTGCAGCCAGCGCGCGACCGTGAGCGCGCTTTGCATGTGCTGTTTCAAGCGCGGCGCCAGCGTGCGCAGCCCCCGCAGCGCCAGATAGCAATCGTCCGGGCTTGCCGTGTAGCCGTAGTCGGCCACGGTCTGGCGGATCGTTCGCCAATGCTCGGCACTCGCGCCGATGGTGCCGAGGATCACATCGGCGTGGCCCACGATGTACTTGGTCGCCGAGTGGATCGAGATATCGATGCCCTTCTCGAACGGCCGGAAGAAGTACGGCGTCGCCCAGGTGTTGTCGGCCAGCACCGGGATGCCGCGCGCATGCGCGGCCGCGGCGATGGCCGGGATGTCCTGCATCTCGAAGGTGAGCGAGCCCGGCGATTCGCAATAGACCAGGCGCGTATTGGCCCGCAACAGCCGCTCGATGCCCGCGCCGATATGCGGATCGTAGAACTCGGTTTCGACGCCATTGAGCTTGAGCCGCCCCTGGCAGAAATTGCGGGTCGGACCGTAGACGTTGTCGGCGACCAGGATGTGATCGCCGCTTCGCGTGAAGGCAAGCAGGGAGGCGACGATCGCGGCCACGCCCGAGCCCACCGCGCACACGCGCGCCGCGCCTTCGAGCTGAGCGAGGGTTTCTTCGAGCGCAAACCGGGTCGAGGTGCCGTGCCGCCCGTAGCGCACGCTGGTGAAGCGGTCGCCGCTCTCGTGCGACTCGACATCCGGAAACAGGATCGTCGAGGCGCGTATGACGGGCACGTTCACCGCGCCGTCGAAACGCTCCGGCGCGCGTCCAGCATGACTGAGGATCGTGTCCTTGCGCATGTCCGGTCCGGGCTTCTGCCATTGCTTGGTCACGCCTTCAACCCTCCCTTGTCACGGGATTCGCTCGCCGCGCTAATGATGGCGCATTGTAGCGCCGCACGCCTGCATGCGATTAAGCCGTCCAGCCGTACAGCGCGCACGCGGCACTCTCGGAGATCAGGCCGTCGTCGAGGTCGCGCCGCACCAGCTCGCGCGCGCGCGCGTGCGGCTCGCCGATGCCCCCGCCGCCCGGGGTCTCGACGATGAGACGCTCGCCGCGCGGCACGACTTGGCGTCCCTTGCCCGAGAGCTCACGTCCGCTCGCGATTCGCACGCGGCCGGGCGCGCCGCCGAGTCCGCCGCTCGTGCCGCGCGCCGGATTGTCGATGCGATCGAAAGTCGCACCCAGTACCATCGGCGCATCCTCGCCGTTCTCGAATTCCATCACCTGCCCCAGGCCGCCGCGCCAACGCCCGGCCCCGCCCGAATCGGTCCGATACTCCTTGCGCCAGAACAGCACCGGGCTGATGCTCTCCAGGATCTCCATCGACACGTTGCGGATGCCACTCGGAAACGAGGTCACCGACAGGCCGTCCTTGCCCGGGCGCGCACCCGTGCCGCCGGTGTTGAAGCTGACGATGTTGAAGCGGGTTTTGCCGGCCACTTCGGCGGCATCGATCGCCTTGAACGCCTGCCCGCCGGCCAGGCGTACGTTCCAAAGGCTGGAGGCGCCTTCGGCCGGGACGCTTTCGGGGCGCGCCTGCGCGAGACAGCCGAAGACCACGTCCGGCAGCATCTGGCCGATGATCGAACGCGCCGCGACCGCGAGCGGAAACGGCGCGTTCAGGATCGAGCCTTCCGGCGCATGCACGCGCACCACCGACAGCGAGCCGGCGTTGTTCGGTATGTTCGCGCCGATGATGCAGCGCACGCCGAAGCTCGTGTAGGCGTCGGTATAGGACTTCGGCACGTTGATGCCGTAAGCCGATACGCCCGAAGTGCCGGTGAAATCGATGTCGATGCCCGACTTGGCGATGGTGAGCCGCGCCTCGAGCCGCACCGTGCGCTCGTAGCCGTCGGTATCTAGGGTGTTGCGGTACGTGCCCGCCGGCCATGCGGCGATCGCCGCGAGCATTGCGCGGCGCGATCGCTCGATGATATCGGCACCGAGCTCGTCGATGTCGCGCAAGCCGTATTCGTCCAGCATCGCGCTCAAGCGCCGGCAGCCGATCTCGTTGCAGGCGGCGAGGGCGTACAAGTCGCCTTCCACTTGGATCGGCTCGCGCACGTTGGCGCGCACGATGGCGAGCAGCGATTCGTTCATGCTGCCCCGGTCGGCGAGGCGCATGATGGGAACGTACAAGCCCTCGTGATAGACCTGATGGCCGTCGGGACCGAAACCGATGCCGCCGATATCGACCACGTGCACCGTGCAAGCGAACAAGGCGACCAGCCGCTTGCGATGAAAAGCGGGGGTGACGACCGTGAAATCGTTGAGATGGCCGGTGCCCTTCCACGGATCGTTGGTGACGTAGACATCGCCCGCGCGCATGGCCGCCGCGGGGATGGCCGCCAGGAACTGGCGTACCGCTTCGGCCATCGAATTGACGTGCCCCGGCGTTCCGGTGACGGCCTGCGCCACCATGTCTCCATTCGGCAGAAAGACGCCCGCCGACAAGTCGCCGGCTTCCCGCGTCGGCGGCCCGAAGGCGGTACGCACCAGCGTCTGCGCCTGTTCTTCCACCACCGATATCAGGCGATTCCACATCACTTGACGCTGGATCGCATGCAAGGCGCTACGCTTCATGAACGCTCCTTCGACCTCAACGGCGCAGGTGCAGATAGCCGAGCGTATCGACCTCGGCGGTGCAGCCCGCGCCGACCACCGTGGTCGTCTGGTCCTCGGCGACCAGGGCGGGTCCGGCGAAGCGCGTGCCGGCGCGAAGCTCGGCGCGATCGAACACGGCCGCGTCGCGAAAGCGTTGCGCCCGCGGATCGTACAGCGCTTGCCGGCGAGGCGCGCGCGGCGCCGCCCGCAGCTTGGCTCGCTTGGCCGGCAGCGATCGCTTCGAGCGCGTGCGCACCACCAGCGACCAGCTCAGCACTTCGACCTGGAGATGCGGAATGGCGCGGCCGTACAGACGCGCATATTCGGTCTCGAAGTCCCGGCGCAAGGCCGGTGCATCGGCTGCTCGCAGCGCACGCGCAGGCAATGCCACCGTGATCTCATGACCTTGGCCGACATAGCGCATGAACGCGCTGCGCTGTTCTTCCAGGCGCGCGCGGGGCGCGCCGCCACGCACGATGCCGGTGGCATCCCTGCTCATCGCCTGCACGAGCTCATTGACCTTCGCGACGTCGATGCGGTCGAGGCGCTGATAGAAGCTGCGCACGGCGTGGAAGGCCACCGGCGCCCACAGGAAACCCAGCGCCGACCCGACCGCGGCGCCGCTCGGCACGATCACGTGCCGGATGCCGAGCTTCTGCGCGAGGCGCGCCGCGTGCAGCGGTGCCGCGCCGCCGAAAGCGATGAGCGTGTAGTCCTCGACCGTCTTGCCGAGCTCCATGGCATGGACGCGCGCGGCGTTCGCCATGTTCTCTTCCACGATTTCGCTCACCGCGAGCGCGGCCGTTTCGGCCGGCACGGCCAGCGCCGCGCCGAGCTCGCGCGCGAGCGCCTCGCGCGCCGCCGCTACGTCGAGCGCCATCGACCCACCGGCGAAGCGGTCGGGATCGAGCCGGCCGAGCACGGCATCGGCATCGGTCACGGTCGCAGCGCTGCCGCCGCGGCCGTAGCACGCCGGCCCGGGCTCCGCGCCGGCGCTGTCGGGTCCGACCTGCACGCGCTGCAGCTCGTCCAAGCGCGCGATCGAGCCACCGCCGGCGCCGATCTCGACCATCTCGATCACCGGGATGCGAATCGGCAGGCCGCTGCCCTTGAGAAAGCGGTACATGCGGCCGAATTCGAAGCTGCGCGATTCGGCCGGCGCGAAATCGTCGATGAAGCACACCTTGGCGGTCGTCCCGCCCATGTCGAACGACAGCGCTCGCGTCACGCCGCACTGCGCCGCCACTTCGCGCGCGAGCACCGCTCCGCCCGCTGGGCCCGATTCGACCAGCCGCACCGGCTCGCGCGCGCCGCGCTCGAGCGTCGTGATCGCACCGCCCGAGGTCATGAGGAACAGCGGACAACGCACGCCCCGCTGCGCGAGCCGCCCCTGCAGGCGCCGCAAATAGCCCGACATGATCGGCTGCACGTAAGCATTGGCGCACGCCGTGGAGGTGCGTTCGTATTCGCGCACTTCCGGACAGACCTCGCAGGACAAGGTAATCCACAGCTCGGGCCAGGCGTCGAGCAGGATTTCGCGAATGCGCTGCTCGTGGCGCGGATCGACATAGCTGTGGAGCAGCGCAACCGCCACGCTTTGCACCCCGGCGCGGCGCAGCAGCGGCACCAGGGCACGGACCGCATCTTCATCGAGCGCCAAGCGCACACGCCCGGCGGCATCGATCCGTTCGGGCACCCCGTAGCGAAGCCGGCGCGGAACCAGCGGCGCGGGCTTGTCGAGGAAGACGTCGTATTGCGAGAAGCGGTTCTCGAGCCCGATCTCGACCACGTCGCGAAATCCCTCGGTAGTGATGAGGGCCGTGACCGCGCCCTTGCGCTCTATCAAGGCGTTGGTTGCGAGCGTGGTGCCGAAAATCATCGATTCGAGGCTATCCGCCGCGGCGCCGGAGGCATCCAGAATCTGCTCGATGCCCGCGAGCACCGCCTCTTCCGGCGCACGCGGCGTGGTCAACACCTTGGCCGTGAAGCGCGCCTCGCCCCGCTGCAACACGAGGTCCGTGAACGTGCCGCCGACATCGACCGCGAGCCGCCAGCCCGAAGCGCTCGTGCGCGTCCGCTGCGGTGCGCTCATTCGCCTGCGCCCGTCGAAGCGAGCGCGCCGACCGCGCGAAACAGGTTGGCGACCAGGTCGCGCTCGATGCCGCGGGTGATGAACACCAGGCGAGAACGCTTGTCGGCGTCGCTCCACGCCTGCAGGCGCGCGGGCGGATGAAAGATGTGCTGCACGCCCTGCACCACCACCGGGCCCGGCTCGCCCTCGACATCGAGCAGCCCCTTGACCCGCAGCAGGTCTGGGCCGCGCAGCGAGGTCAGCACGTTCATGCAGGTTTCGAACGACGACCAGTTCAGCGGCCGGTCGAACCACAGGCAAAAGGAGGTGATGCCCTGGGAATGCCGCAGCGGCTCATCGAACCCTGCCGCGGCGGCAGTGGGCGCGGCGAGCGGACCGATCCAGCGCTTGATCTTCTCGCCCGGCTCCTGGCGGCTCGTCAGACCGACATCGATCAGATCCGCGGGATCGACCTCTCCCTGGACTACCTCGAGCAGCAAAGCCTGCGGGTTGATTTCGGCCAGCCGAGCGCGCAACGCGCGCACCTGCTCGGGGCTCGCGATATCGGTCTTGGTGACGAGCAGGCGATCGGCGATCGCCGCCTGCTTGAGCGGCTCGACCAGCGTGTCGAGCTGGCCGAGCCCGTTCACGGCATCGACCAGGGTCACGACGCAATCGAGCCGGAACCTGTCCGCGAGCAGCGAATCGCTCGCCAGCGTCTGCACCACCGGCGCCGGATCCGCCAGCCCCGTGGTCTCGACGAATACGCGGTCGAACTGGATCACTTCGCCGTGCGTGCGCTTGGTGAGGATATCGCGCAAGGTCTCCTGCAGATCGGTCCTCACCGTGCAGCACAAGCAGCCGTTGTCGAGCAAGGCCATGCGCTCCGAGGAGGTTTCCAGCAGCTCGTGGTCGATCGCCTCCTCGCCGAACTCGTTCACGATCACGGCTGCGTTCGCCATCCCCGGATGGCGCAGGAGCTTCTTCAGCAGCGTCGTCTTGCCGCTGCCGAGGAAACCGGTGATGACGCTGATCGGGATGCGGCCCGCGAAGGGATCGCGCTCGCCGGTTGCCGCTCGTTCGCTACGCATGCGGATCACGTCCGTACGCCATGACACCTGGGACGCACAGCGCAATGGCACGATGGTTGCCGATCGATTGCGCGCCGAGCCAGCGCTGCACGATCGGCAGCAGCGAGCCCGAGCGCCCGCGATGCGCTTCGCACCGGCGCTCCCGTGCGCGGTCGCGGCGCAACATGGCTATATCTTCATCTCCAGCGCGTACAGCCCGCCGGCGAAGCGGTCGACGCAGAAGACCACGCCGCGATCGTCCCAATACACGTCGTTGATCTGCACCGAGCCTTTGGGCGAGAGCTTCGGCGCGCCCGGGACGAAATACGCGACTTCCTTGGGCTGATACGGGTTGGCGACATCGTAGGCCCGCACCCCGCCGTTGAAGAAGGTCGCGAGGATGATGCGCTCGGACTGGTGGGCGCACTTGACGGGCGGGTTCTCGTGCAGGTTGTGCGAGCCGAAGCGCCCGCCGCGCTTGGCGAACACTTCGACCGGCGGCAGCGGAAAGGTCGCGATCGGCACCGGGTTGGTTTCGTCGCGATTGTCCACGACCCAGGTCATCTTGGGCCAATCGGCACCGTCGTCCTTGGTGCACTCGTCGGTGACGATGAGCAGGTTCGACTCGAACAACGGCATGACGGTGTGCGTGAAACCGGTGTTGGGCGGCGAATGGCGCCAATTCGCGACCAGTTTGGGATTCGCCTTGTCGGCGATGTCGAGGACGACCGCGCCGCCGTCGATGTAGCCGATGTACGCGCGGTCGGGCCGGGCCGGATAGATGTTGCTGTTGTGGACGCGATAGCCCGAGTCGAATACCGGCATGCGCCGCGGCGGCGGTGCGCTGTCGCCTTCGCGGGTGCCCGGATACCACCAGCGGCCGAGCTCGGCCGGCTTGGTCGGGTTGCGCACGTCGATGATCCGATAGATCTGGTCGTCCTTCGGATCGCGCGGCTGGAAATCGGCGGCGCCGCAAGCCATGTGGACCGTCTCGCCATCGACGAACCACAGGCAGTGCGCGCCGCGCGAGTACGGCCCGGACGCGTCGAACTGGACGATCGATTTCGGCTTCTCCGGCGTGCTGATATCGAACAGCTCGAAGCCCGCCGGCTTCACGCCCCATTGCTTGGTCTGGTAGGCCACAGCCAGGATGTCGCCCGAGACTTCGAGCGAGTTGGAGCGCATCTGGGCGTGCGGCAGGTCGGTCTGCACGACCATCTTCGGTGCACGCGGATCGGACACGTCCACCGCAGTGAAGTTCTTCGGCGCAGATTCGTGCGCGAGCCACATGATGCGCCGCCCGTCCCGCGCCACTTGCATCGCGACGCCCTCGCCCACGCCGCCGAAGCCGTCCAGCTCGTGGTGCGACAGCAGGGTCATGTTCAACGACAACGTCCGGTCGGCCTGACTGCCGACGTCCAAGCTCACGCTCATCCCATTCCCCTTTTACGTGTGTTCCCGCGTGCAAAGCTGCTCGGACGCGCGACCGCGGTCGCCACTCCGGCCATCTCTTTCAATACCGCGCAGACCGCGGCGGTATCCTGTTTATCTCGGCCTTGTCCCAGCGCCGCGCTGTACAAAGCGCGCGAAGCGTCGAACAGCGGCGTCGGACAGCGCAACCTGGCCGCGAATTCGCCGATGATGTCGATGTCCTTCTGGTAGACATCGCATTTCATCGTGGGCTCGTCGTAGCGATCGGCCAGCATCAGCGGACCGCGCACCTCCAGCATGCGCGAGCTGCCGGCGCCGTTGCTGAGCGCCGCCAACATGAGCTTCGGCTCCAGGCCCGACTTGAGCCCCAGCGTGATCGCTTCGGCCGCGGCGACATTATGTATCGTCACCAGGTGATTGGCGATGAACTTGAGCTTCGAGCCGGCGCCGAATTCGCCGGCATACCACACCTTGCGCGCGAATCCCTCCAGCACCGGGCGCACGGCCTCGACGCGCGCGGCCGGTCCGCTCGCGTACACGGCGACGTCACGAGTCTCGGCCTGGGCGCCGGTGCCGCTGATCGGGCAATCGAGCAACGTCGCGCCCACGCGCGCAAGCCGGTCGCGAGCAGCGAGCTTGCGTTCGAGCGGCATGGTGCTCACGTCGGCGACGATCAAACCGCGCCGCGCCCGCGCCACGATGCCGCGGCTGCCGAAGTAAGCGGCTTCGTACGCCGCGAAGCTCGCGAGCGCGGTGACGACGACGTCGCACTCGGCCGCAACCGCCGCGGCCGAGCTGCGCGTGCGGCCGCCGCGAGATCGAAACAGGCGCATGCGGGCGCTCTCGGGATCGAAACCGCCGACCTCGAACCCCGCCGCAAGCAAATGCTTTGAGAACGCGCTGCCGATGATGCCCAGGCCGACGAAGCCTACGCGCGAATGGTCGCGACCGGGGCTGGCCTTCGCTGCGCTCATGCGCCTGCGCGACCGCTCGACGAGGGCGGCGTGAGCGGCTTGCGTTCGATCTGTCCGAAGCGAGAAAAGGGCATGCAGTCTTCTCCGCGATAGCGCACGAGAGCAATCGCGACATGCGCAAGGAATCCACGGGGCGAAGCGAAAATGTATCACGCACGCCCGCGGGCGGGCTAGGAAATCGAAGACCCGCTGCGTTTGGCCGTCGATGCACAAGCTCGGCGGCCGCGGTCCTGCTCAAGCGCACGGCCAGCGTGACCCGCCGGCGCGTGCACAGGCGATCGAGACGATGCGACCGGCGCGCTTTGTCCGGACAAGAAAGCGAAAATGCGCCGCCGCGCGCAAGGGGGCGTGTTAGAATTTTTCGCGCCCGGCACGTGGAAACAAGGATTCGCGGCACGCCCCGCCAAGCGGGGATGCACGAGCGAGAGTAGCTGGCGGCTTCGCGCTTCCGATCGACACGATCGACGCCCGCGCGGGCGGGCGGAAGCGCGTCCGAGGCGCCGCGATCGATTGGCTCTTTTGGCTTAGACCCTGGAGGGAGACGTGGCAAATTTCGGCATGGTCGGTCTGGACTGGCAACAGCGCGTCAATTGGGAGCGGCTGCGCAACTACCGCCTGGAGCGCGCACGCGCGCGCATGAAGGCGCATGGCCTCGGCGCCATGCTGCTCATGTACGACGAGAACGTCCGTTACGTCACTAGCACCCTGACGCCGGGCTGGAACCGCTTGAAGCCCGGATTGCGCTATGCCCTGCTCTGCGGTGACGACAAGCCGGTGCTGTTCGAGCAAGGCGATATCGGCTTCCAGATCGAGCGCCATTCGCCCTGGATCCCGAAGGAGAACGTGCGCTGGTCGTATGCCTGGATCAAGGGCGCGGCCGGCCCGGCATCGCTCGCGCAAGTGACCAAGTTCACCCGCGCGATCCAGCAGGAGATGAAGAAGAGCGGCGTCGAGGGCATGAAGCTCGGGGTCGACTTCATCGACATCAACATGATCCAGATCTTCAGCGACGCCAAGATCGAATGGACCGACGGCATGACGCCGATGATGGAAGCGCGCGCGGTCAAGAACGTCGACGAGCAGGAATGCCTGCGCATGGTCGGTGCGATCGGCGATGCCGCGCACTGGGAATTCATGAAGTTCCTGCAGCCCGGGCGCACCGAGAACCAGCTCACCGCGCACATCATGGAGTACCTGTACAACATCCCCGGCATGGAAGACGTCGAGGACGTGATCGTCTCCTCCGGGCCGAATACGTGGCCGAACTGGCGCAACTTCTCCGATCGCATCGTCAAGCCCGGCGACATCGTGTTCATGGACCTGGCGGCGCTTACCTGGAACGGCTACAAGTCCTGCTACTACCGCACCTACTGCGCGGGCAAGGAGCCGACGCAGGAGCAGAAGGACGTGTACGCCACCGCGCTCAAGTGGTTGTACGATTCGATCAAGGAGGTGAAGGTCGGCGCGACCACTCGCGACATCGCGTCCAAGTGGCCCTCCGCCATGGAAACCTGGGGTTACAAGGACGAGGACCAGGCGGCCGCCAATCTGTGGGGGCACGGGCTCGGCCTGGCGCAGTACGATCCGCCGGTCATCTCGCGCATCTGGTCGCTGGATCACCCGGTCGACATCCAGGAAGGCATGGTATTCGCCCTCGAAACCCAGCACGGCAAGATGCACCAGTGGGGCGTGCGCATCGAGGAAATGCTGATCGTGCACAAGGACCGGGTCGAGATCATCTCCAACTTCCCGGTCGAGCAAATCACCGTGGTCGATCCGATGCCGGGCTATTCCACGCTGGCCGGACGCTGAGCGTCGCGCACGGCGCGCCATCCGCGTCGTCGCCGGCGCCGAGGATGGCCGCCGGGGCATCGACTAGCCGCGAGAGCATCGAAACATGACAGCGCATGTCGTCGCACTGGGCTCGACCCCGTCGTGTGAACCCGCTCGGGTCGGACCCAAGGCCGCGAACCAGGCGGCGCTCAAGCGCGCCGGCTTTCCGGTGCCGCCCGGTTTTTGTCTGCAAGCCCAGGCGTATCGCGATCAGATCGCGGCGTTGGGTTTGGAGCGCTCGGCCCGCGGCGCGTTCGCGACCGTTGATCGCGCCGCAGCGCGCCGCTTCGCCCTCGACATGAAGCTGGGCTTGCTCGATAACCCGATCGAAGCCGCCATCCTCGAGCCGCTGCTCGCAGCGCGCCGCGCGCTGATCGACGCTACGGGCGCGCTCATGGTGGTGCGCTCCTCCGCGCTGGTCGAGGATCGCAAGGGATCGAGCTTCGCTGGGCAGTTCGAGAGCTTTCTCGGTCTCGACGACGAGCAGGATTTCATCACCGCGGTGCGCTCGTGCTGGGCTGCGCTGTGGGCGACGCGCGCGCTGCGTTACATGGCCACGCACGATCTCGATCCCGCCGATACGGCGATGGCGGTGCTCGTCCAGCCGCTGGTTTCGGCGCGCGCGGCAGGCGGCGGATTGAGCCGGACCGCCGATGGCGGCATGCTGTTGAGCGCGACCTGGGGACTGGGATCGTCGATCGCCCAGGGCGAGGTGACGCCCGATCGCTATGAATTGTCCGCCGAGGGCGAGCTGCGCGAGCTGATCGTCGGGCACAAGGATCATCGCGTCGGTTGCAGCCATCGGTCCGAGCCGCTGGCGCAGCTCGTGCCGAAGGCGATAATGACGACGCCGTGCCTCACCGAGGCGCAGGCGAACGAGCTCGGCCGCATGCTGCGCCGGGTCGATGTCTTCATTGGCATGGCGGTCGAGATCGAATGGGCGCTTGACGACGCCGGCTTCAAGCTGCTGCAAGCACGGCCGCTCAACATGCGCGCGGCGCACGAGGTCGACAAGACCTGGCTGCACCATCCGCGGCTCAGCGGCCATCCCGCCGGCATCGGCTGGGGCGAAGGCCGAGCGGTGGTCGTCAATTGCGAATGTGAGCTCGAGCGGGTCGCGCCGGGCGATGTCCTCGTCACCAAGGTCGCCGGCCCGGCGCTGAGCCAGATCCTGCCGCGGCTCGCGGGTCTCGTATCGGAGCGCGGCGGCAGCACTTCCCACCTCGCATCGCTCGCGCGCGAGCGCGGCATCCCGATGGTGCTGGGCGTGCACGAAGCGACCCAGCGTATCCCGGACGGCGCGCGGCTGGCCGTCGATGGGGTCGCGGGCGTGGTGCGCTGGATGGGCTAGCGCCAAGCGTGAGCTCGCCCGGCGGGCGCTCGCGCGACTTGCCGCCATCCCCAGTGACGTAGAATCCCTGCATCCGCACTCGCATCGAGCTCGCGCATGCGCCCCCGGATATACCTCACCCAGCCCATCGCGCCGAACGCGCTGGCGCGGCTGCGAGCGCTCGGCGAGGTCGAGGCGAACGCCGATACGCTGCACATCCCCAGCGAACAGGAGCTGATCGCGGCAGCCGAGCGCAGCGACATTCTCTTTTGCCTGTTGCACGATCGCATCACGCGCAACGTCATCGCCGCCAACCCGCGGCTGAAGGCGATCGTGTCCACCACGATCACGCCCGCGGACATCGACATTGCCGCCGCAAGCGCGCACCGCATTCCCGTGACGACCATACCGTCGTCGCTGCTCGACGATGCGACCGCGGATCTTGCCTGGGCCTTGTTGATGGCGCTGGCACGGCGCGTGGCCGAGGCCGATCGCCATGCGCGGGCCGGAATCATCCCCGGATCACAATCGCTGCACTTCGCCGGGTCGGACGTGTCGGGTAGGACGCTGGGTTTGCTCGGTGTGGGCGGCGTCGGGCGCGAGATGGCGCGCCGTGCGCTCGGCTTCAAGATGCGCACGCTGTATCACGATCCGCGCCGCCTAAGCGCCGAGGACGAGGCGCGTTTGCACCTTTCCTGGGTCGGGTTCGACGCCTTGTTGCGCGAAGCCGAGTTCGTTTCGCTCCATGTCGCGCTCGGCCCCGGCACGCGTCACCTGGTCGATGCGCGCGCGCTCGGGCTCATGCGCCCCGACGCGTACCTCGTCAACACCGCGCGCGGGCCGATCGTGGATGAGCGCGCGCTGATCGAAGCGCTCGAGCAGGGCAGGATCGCGGGCGCCGCGCTCGATGTCTTCGAGACCGAGCCCGCGATCGATCCGCGCTTGCTGGCGCTTCCCAATGTCGTGGTCACGCCCCACATCGGCAGCGCGACCCGCTGCCTGCGCGAGGCGATGGCCGCGGTGGCAATCGACAACCTGGTCGCTGTGCTCGCGGGCCGGCGGCCGCCGAATTGCTGGAACCCCGAGATCTACCACTATGAAGGACGCGCAACATGAGCGACAAGGCCAAGGTGGTTTTGAGCGATTACGTTTGGGAGTCGCTCGATGTCGAGCGCCGCATCCTCGGCGAGGTGGCCGAGCTGACCGCGTTGCAAACCAAGTCGCCCGATCAGTTCATCGCCGCCGCGGCCGACTGCGATGCCTTGCTCAATACCTACGCCGGACCGATCACCGCCGAGGTCATGGCGAAGATGCCCAAGTGCAGAATCATCGCCCGCTATGGCATCGGCGTGGACACCATCGATCTCGATGCCGCCACCGCGGCCGGGATCATCGTCACCAACAATCCGACCTATTGCATCGAGGAAGTCGCCGAGCATGCCATGGCACTGGTGCTGGCGTGTGCGCGCAAGATCGCGTTCTACGATCGCATGGTGCGCGCCGGCCGCTGGGAGGTGCCGCCCGGCAAGCCGCTGTTCCGCCTCGCCGGCAGCACGCTGGGGCTGGTCGGGTTCGGCAACATCGCGCGCCAGGTCGCCGTGCGCGCGGCAGCCTTCGGCATGCGCGTGCTGTTCTTCGATCCCTACGTCAAGGGCGGGCCGTTCGAAGGCGGCGCTGCGGCTACCGACTTGAAGGCGATGCTGGCCACCGCGGACATCGTTTCCCTGCATCCGCCGCTCACGGCGCAGACGCGCAAGATGTTCAACGACGAGCTGTTGGCGTGCATGAAGCCGAGCGCCTACCTGGTCAATTGCTCGCGCGGGCCGGTGATCGACACCGAGGCGCTGGTTCGCGCCCTCGACGGCAGGAAGATCGCGGGCTGCGCGCTCGATACCACGGATCCGGAGCCCTTGCCCGAACCCCATGCCTTGCGCGGTCGCGACAATGTCATCATCAACCCGCACGTCGCCTGGTACAGCGAGCAGGCCATGGTCGGCCTGCAAGCCGGCGCGCCCTCCGAAGTGCGCCGCGTGTTGACGGGGCAGTGGCCGCTGAACGTAGTCAACAAGGCGGTCAAGGGGCGCAATCGCGCGGGTTTGTAGCGGGGTGGCTGCACACATGCGCCGCGTCGCCTGCGTCTTGGCGGCGAAGCCGTGATGCTTGGCGCCGCGGCCGTGAAGCTCTACGGCACGGCCATGAAGCGCGGGCCAATCACGCACCGATGGCGAGCCGTCCACGCGCCGCGCGCGTTGCCGTATCGGCCCCACCGAGGGCGCCATGCCGCGCGCATAGGTTCAGCCGGCCCTGGGGCCCTTGATCGAGCGCTCGTACCAGCGCAGGATGCGCTCGCCCGTCCAGAACACCACCCCGGGCTTGCGGCTGAGCGCCTCGAGCACCTGTTCGAAGTACTTGATGCGGTGCGGCACGCCGGAGATGTAGGGGTGGACCGCGATCGCCATGATCTTGGCGCGCTCCTTGCCCTCTTCGTACAGGCGCTCGAACTGATCGAGGCAGCGCGTGACGAACTCGCCCGCCTGGTGATGCTGTACCGGCATCATCGCGATGTCGTTCAATTCGACCGTATAGGGCAGCGCGACCAGCGGTCCATGCGCGGTGCGCAGCGTGCACGGCTCGTCGTCGATCACCCAGTCGGCGATGTACTTGATACCGGCCTCCACTAGGTATTCGGGCGTATACAGCGTCTGCGTGAGACCGGGGCTGAGCCAGCCGAGCGGCCGCCTGCCCGTGTACTTTTCCAGGATCGCGACGCAGCGCTGGATCATGGCGCGTTGATCGGGCTCCGAGTGAATCGGGCGCTGATCGTAGCTATGACCCATGAATTCCCACTGCGCGGCGCGCGCCGCCTCCGCGACCTGCGGATAAACATCGCAGACGCGAGCGTTGAATGTGAGCGAAGGCACGATGCCCAGCCGATCGAGTGCGGCCTTCAAGCGCCAGAATCCCACCCGCATGCCGTACTCGTGCCATGACCAATGCGGCACGTCGGGAAGCTGGGTGATGCCGGTCGGCGGCGGCAGCACCTGCCGCGGCATCATGCGCCCGATATCCCACACTTCGACGTTCACGATCACCCACACGGCGACGCGCGCATCGCCGGGCAGCTTGAGCGCCGGCCGCGCCACGATCGGCGAGTAGGTCAATCGGTCCAGAGGTTTCATGCTGTTATAGTCGCTCGGGTCGAAGAGCCGCAAGGCTAGCACAAGACGGGAGAGCCAATGCAGTACGACGAAAGCTACGATGTGGTGGTGGTCGGCTTCGGCTTCGCCGGCGGGGTCGCCGCCATCGCGGCCGCCGACGCCGGGGCGCGCACGCTGCTGGCCGAGAAGATGAGCATCGGCGGTGGCATATCGATCTGCGCGGGCGGGGGCTTGCGCATCGCGGCCGATGCCGATGAGGCCTACCGCTACCTTTGCGCCACCAATGCCGGCGCGACACCGCAACCCCTGCTGCGCCATTTCGCCGAGGAGATGACGCGACTCGTCCCCTACGTGCAAGGCTTGAGCAAGGTGAACGGCGCGAACGTCGTCGTGCGCGAACGCGCGGCCAACTATCCCTTCCCCGGTTACGACACCTTCAGCTTCCTCGAAATCGATTCCATCCCGGGCTTCGATGCGCGCGCGGCGTATCCGCATGCGCATTCGCTGCGTGCCGGACCCAACGTGTTCAAGGTGGTCGAGGACAATGTCCGGTCGCGGCCGATCGAGGTGCGAATGTCGTGCGCCGCCCGTCGCCTCGTCACCGCGAGCGGCGGGCGCATCGATGGCATCGAGCTCGAGCACGCCGGGCGTCGCGTGCGCGTTCGTTGCGAGCGCGGCGTGGTGCTCGCCTGCGGCGGCTTCGAAGCGTCCGCCGCTATGCAACGTCAATACTGGCAGCTCCACCCTGTGCTGCCGGCCGCGACGCTCGGCAATACCGGCGACGGCGTGCGCATGGCCCAGGCCGCCGGCGCCGATCTCTGGCACATGTGGCACCTGCACGGCTCGTACGGCTTTCGCCATCCCGACCCCGCTTATCCTTTCGGCATACGCACCAAGCGTCTGCCCGACTGGACGCCGGGCGTGCGCGCGCCCGAAGCGAAGATGTCCTGGATCCTGCTCGACCGCGACGCGCGCCGCTTCACCAATGAATACCAGCCCTACGTGCAGGACACGGGCCATCGTCCGCTCGACCGCTACGATCCCGACCAGCAACGCTTTTCGGCGATCCCCGCTTACCTGCTGGTGGACGATGTCGGACGCGCGCTCTACCCCTTGGCCCGTTCGATCATCAACGATCCCGACCACCAGCCCTACGAATGGAGCCAGGACAACCTGCGCGAAGTCGACACTGGACTGCTGCAGCGCGCGCGATCGGTCGAGGAACTGGCGCGGCTCATGCGCGTGCCGCGGGCGGCGCTGGCCGAGACCCTGGATACGTGGAACGGTCTGTGTGCGAGCGGCGCGCCCGACCCGCTCGGGCGCTTACCCGCGACCCGCATGCCGATCGCGACGCCGCCCTTCTACTTCGGCGAAGTCTGGCCGGTGGTGTCGAATACCCAGGGCGGGCCCGTGCACGATGAGCGCCAGCGAGTGCTGAACCCGTTCGGCGAGCCGATCCCTGGGCTTTACGTGGCCGGCGAGCTCGGCAGCATCTGGGGCCATCTCTACCTGTCGGGCGGCAATCTCGCCGAATGCTTCATCACCGGCCGGATCGCCGGCGAGCAAGCCGCAACAAATTGACCAGCCCGACCTTGGTTCGGTCTGACCTTGGTCCGGTCGTTACGTCAGTGCCACAGGCTCATACCGAACAGCTCGCGCTTTAGCACGAGCTGGCGCGGCAGGCGCGACTTGAGCTTGTCGAACAGCTCGGCGTGCGCCTGCAGCTCCTCCTGCCACAGCTTGGCATCCACGCTCATCAGCTCGCTGAATTGCGCGCGCGTCACGCCTTCGAGGCCGGTCCATTCGATGTCCTCGTAGCGCGGCATCCAGCCGAGCGGGCTTTCCTTGGCGCCGACCCTGCCGTTGACGCGCTCGACGATCCACTTCAGCACGCGCATGTTCTCGCCGAAGCCGGGCCAGAGGAAATTGCCGTCCTGGTCGAGCCGGAACCAGTTGACGCAGAAAACCTTCGGCGGATTCTCGACCACATGCCCCATTTGCAGCCAGTGGTTGAAGTAGTCGCCCATGTGATAGCCGCAGAAGGGCAGCATGGCGAACGGGTCCCGGCGCACCACCCCGACCTTGCCGGTGGTCGCCGCGGTGGTCTCGGATCCCATGGTCGCCGCCATGTACACGCCGTAGTTCCAGTTGAACGCCTCGACGACGAGCGGCACGCCGGTGCTGCGGCGCCCGCCGAAGATGAAGGCACTGATCGGCACGCCGTCCGGATTCTCCCAGTTCGAGTCGATGGAGGGGCACTGCGACGCGGGCACGGTGAAGCGCGCGTTGGGATGCGCGGCGGGGCGACCGCTTGCCGGCGTCCATTCCTTGCCCTGCCAATCGATCAGCTTGGCCGGCGCTGTCTTGGTCATCCCCTCCCACCACACGTCGCCCTCGGGCGTCAGCGCGACGTTGGTGAATATGACGTTGGCCTTGAGGGTGTCCATCGCGTTCGGGTTGGTGCTGTAGGACGTCCCCGGCGCCACGCCGAAATATCCCGCCTCCGGATTGATCGCGTAGAAGCGTCCGTCCTTGCCCGGCTTGATCCAGGCGATGTCCTCGCCGACCGTGGTCGCCTTCCAGCCGCCGAAAGCCTTGGGCGGAATGAGCATCGCCAAGTTGGTCTTGCCGCACGCGCTCGGGAAGGCCGCCGCGACGTAGGTCTTCTCGCCTTGCGGGGACTCCAAGCCGAGTATCAACATGTGCTCGGCGAGCCATCCCTGTTCGCGCGCAAGCACCGAGGCAATGCGCAGCGCGAAGCACTTCTTACCCAGCAAGGCGTTGCCGCCGTAGCCGGAGCCGAACGACCAGATCGATTTCTCCTCGGGGAATTGGACGATGTACTTGTCGGGATTGTTTGGCCAGAGATCGTCCTTCTCGCCCGGCTTGAGCGGCCGTCCCACCGAGTGCAGCGCGGGAACGAATTCGCCGCCGGCACCGAGCACCTCCCAGACCGCGCGCCCCATGCGCGTCATGATGCGCATGTTGACCACGACGTAGGGCGAGTCCGTGATCTCGATGCCGATATGGGCGATATGCGATCCGAGCGGGCCCATCGAGAACGCAATGACGTACATGGTTCGGCCGCGCATGCAGCCGTCGAACAACCGGGTCAGCGTGGCCTTCATCTGGACCGGATCGACCCAGTTGTTGTTCGGGCCGGCATCATCGCGCTCGCGGCTGCAGACGAAGGTGCGATCTTCCATGCGCGCGACATCGGAGGGGTGCGAGCGCGCGAGATAGCTGTTGGGCCGCAAGGCGGAATCTAGCTTGATCAGCATGCCCGAGGCGACCATCTCGTCACACAGGCGGGCGTTCTCCTCGTCGCTGCCGTCCACGAAATGGACGTTCGCCGGCTTACAGAGCGCGATCACTTGCGCGATCCAGTCACGCGCCTTGGCGTGGTTCACGTAGTCCGGAAAGTGAATAGGCTCGGTAGCGGCGAGTGCGGCCGCGGTTCTTTGGGTCATGAAACGATCTCCGGATGCGAGGGGCGAGACGACGGAAAAGTCGAGCATTCTACACCCATCCACTGGCAAAATCAGTGCCAGGATTCACACGTAGTTTCATGGCGTTATGACGCATTCCTCAAGTGTGCATAATGCATTTTCGGTGCCTGGCGGATACGCTGTGGGCTCGACTCGCAGTCCAGGTTCAAGGATGCGAAGCTCCTATCCGCCCGTGGCGACAGCGATCGCCACCGATCCGAGGTGGATCCGGGTTCTTGTTCGCGCGAGTTCCTGCCGGATTCACCGCAGGCGCCTCCCGAGCGAGCCGGGTCGGTTGCGAGCACGTTGCCGCGACAGTCCTTGCGCGCTGAGCTCGGGCGCGAGGAACGTCAAGGGATCGACGCTAGGGCGGAGGTCCCGACAACGGGATCGACCGCAAGCGATAACTATGTCATCGCTCAGCTCTGGCCGAGCCGGCGAATCAGCTCCCGGCCGGAACGCGCTTCCGCCGCGCTGACCGGCTTCGCGGCGAGCGCGTCGGCGATCCAGCGGTACAGCTCGGCGACGCCCTGGAAAGGCTTTGGCGTAAGCCCGGCGGCCTCGAACGCCAAGGCGATTTCTTCCATTTCCCGCACCGAGCGCTGCGCGCGCGGCGCGACTGCCGGGAGATCGCGCAGCAGCCATTCGTAGGCGGTGCCGCGATTCTCCAGCAGCTCCGAGCGCAGCGAGGGTGCGACGCCGAAGCGCTCGGCGGCCACCAGGAGCTGCGCCGCGAGGGCGACCAGCCCTTCGCCGAATGCGCTGTAGCACATGCGCAGGGCCGAAGCTTCGCCCACTTCCGCACCCAGTACGCGAACCTGCACGTGATCGGTCTCGACGGCACCGAGATCCTCGGCACCGGCACCGGAGACATACAAGTGAACGACCTGCGCCCCGCCGGGCGGCGCACCGATCAACGCGCCGTCGAGGAAGCGCCCTCCCGCGGCAGCGATGAAGTCGGCGGCCTTGCGCGCGCTCTGCGGTGCGATCGAGTTGCAGTCGACATACAAGGGCCGTGCAGCCGTCGCTTGCATGGCGCCTGCGACTTGCTGCGCGGCCACCGTGGCGGCAGCCGGCGCAAGGATCGACAGGATGAGATCGCACTGGCGCACGAGCTGATCGATCGAACCGACATTGGCGATGCCGCACTCGGCGGCGAGGGCGCGCGTGCGCTCGCTGCGGCCATTGAGGGCGGCAACCACGGTGTGCCCATGCGACCTGAAACTGCGGCCGACCGCAGCGCCCATTTCTCCCGGGCTCAGTATGCCTATGCTGCCTATCCCCATCCGCGCCGGCCTCGAATGCTCATCGCCCCTCTCTCGCGCCCGTGCGCAAGCGCAGCAGCGCCGCACGCCGGCACGCATGCACACGGCGAGCCGGTGCCGTACTGCCGCAGCGGAGCACGCGGCGTTCGACCGATCCGTGACGATGGAGCACCATCATGGCTGCCTCGAGCGGAGACTGTGCGGGCCGCCAATATACCATCGCGTCCATCGCGCCCTTCAAACGCGAGTCGGCTGCATGGATGGACATCGACTGCCGCTCGCCCGCTCCCAAGGCACACCAGGTAATGTCGTTGCCGCTCGCGGCGGCGTACTGCATACTGGAAGCAAGGATCGTACGATCCCGCCTCCCCCGTCAGCGCCGACCACCGCCCACGTTGTATCGTCCCCGACGAATCCCGCGCAACGCCCGCGTGCTGGCGGCCGCGCTCAGCGCCTTGCCGGCATTGGCCGCGGCGGCGGTCGCCCCGCTGCGCCTGGACGATGCCGACAACGCCTATCCGTCCCGCGGCTTGCGGATCGTCGTTCCCTTTCCGCCCGGCGCGAGCACCGACAGCATCGCGCGCATCATCGCGGAACCGATCGAGCAGCGCCTGGGCTCGCGACTGAGCATCGAGAACCGCAGCGGCGCCGGCGGCAACATCGGTGCCGAAGCGGTCGTGCGTGCCCGGCCCGACGGCCATACCTGGCTCATCGGCACGGCGGGTCTGCTGAGCATCAATGCCTTGATCTATCCGGCAATGCGTTTCGATCCGGCCATTGCGCTGGCGCCGATCACGCTGGTCGCGCGCATCCCCTATGTCCTGGTCGTGCACCCGAGCATACCGGTGCGATCGGTCGGCGCACTGATCGAGTTCGCCGGCAGGCGGCCCTGGATCCTGAATTACGGATCGGCCGGCAATGGCAGCACCATCCATCTCGCGGCGGAGCTGTTCAAGGCGATGACGGGCACCAAGATCGTCCACGTGCCCTACCGCGGCGGCGCGCCCGCGATCGGCGAGCTGTTCGGGGGCCATCTGCACATGATGTTCAGCAGCGTGCCGCTCGCGCTGTCTTATATAGAATCGAAGCGGCTGCGTCCGCTCGCGGTCACGGGTGCCTCGCGCGCGCTCCACCTGAGCGCTGTTCCGACGATGCAGGAGGCCGGCGTGGCGGGTTTCGAATTCACCGGTTGGTTCGCCCTGCTCGTACCGGGCCGCACGCCGGCGCGGATCGTCGCCTGGCTCAACGAGGAGCTGGTCGCCGTCTTGTCGGCGCCGATCGTACGCGCACGCCTGGAAGCGATCGGCGCCGAGCCTGCGAGCAGCACCCCGGTTGCGGTGCACGAGCTCATGCGCCGCGATACGTGGCGCTGGCAGCGCGTAATCCAAAGCGCGAAAATCAAGCCCGACTGGGAGGACTTTCCGCAATGAAGCTCACCGAATTGGCGCGCGTCATCCGCAGCAAGAACGCGGGTCCCACGACGCTTACCTTGGATCTCATGTTCCACGATCGCAGCGGGTTCGACCGCGCCTGCGCCGCGCCGGCGCTGAGCGCCTCGGCGATCGCCGGGCTATACGGGGTGCCGGTAGAACGGGTGCAGATCCTGCCCTACCCGCCGGCGTTCGCCATCAAGATCGCACTCGACCGGCGCGTGATCGCCGGCGACCCCGGCGATCGCGATGTATATGGCGCCCAGCAGCACGGACCGTTGCTGGAGCTCGAGCTATGAACGCGATCGATCGACTGGCGCAAGAGCTCGCCGGGCCGGGCGGATTGAAGCCCTTGCGGGTGCTCGCCGCGTCCGGTCAGCTCGGCTACGGTGTTCCCGAGCCCACGCTCGCCGCGGGTCTCGCGCGCAAGCCCCATGTGCTCGGGGCGGACATGGGATCGATCGATCCGGGCCCGGCATATCTCGGCGGCGGCATCATGGGCACCTCGCCCGCGGTGACGCGCGCCGACCTCACCAAGGTCCTGCGCGGGGCGCGTGCGCTGAACATTCCGCTGCTCATCGGCACGGCTGGCACCGCCGGTGCCCGCCCGCACCTGGAGGCGACACTACAGATCGTGCGCGATATCGCGCGCGCCGAAGGCATGCATTTTCGCCTGGCGTCGATTCGGGCGGACATGCCGCGCGATCTCGTGAAGGCCGCCATCCGCGCGGGCCGCGTGCAGCCGATCGGCGCGATCGGCGATCTCACCACAGCCGACGTCGACCAGGCCGCGCACCTGGTCGGACAAATGGGGATCGAGGCCTTCCAGCGGGCGCTGCGCGCCGATGCCGATGTCGTGATCGCGGGCCGCGCCTGCGACACCGCTGTATTCGCCGCGATTCCCGCGGCGCTCGGCTATCCCATGGGTCCGACCATGCACATGTCGAAGATCATCGAATGCTGCTCGATCTGCTGCGTCCCGGGCGGCCGCGATCCTTTGCTCGGCACGCTGGAGGGCGAGAGCTTCATCCTCGACAGCATGAATTCCGAGCGCCATGCCACGCCCATGTCGGTGGCCGCGCACAGCCTGTACGAGCAATCGGATCCTTATGTCGTGCGCGAGCCCGAAGGCAGCCTGCTGGTCGATGCGGCGCGCTACGAAGCGCTCGACGCCCACCGCACGCGCGTATCGGGCGCACGCTGGGAGCCGGCGCAGCAGCTAAGCGTCAAGATCGAGGGCGCAGTGCGCATCGGCGAACGCGCGGTGGTCCTGGCGGCGAGCGCCGATCCGCGCGTCATCGCCAATATCGACGCCATTCTTGCCGGGGTCGAGAAGACCGTGCGCGAGCTCGCACCGCACTCGGGCAGCGAGCCTTATCGCTTGCACTATCGGGTGTACGGCATCGACGGCGTATTCGACTGGAAGCGAGCGCCCGAGCCTCTGCCGCGCGAGATCTTCATCCTGGTCGAGTGCATCGCGGCGAGTGCCGACGAAGCCAAGTCCGTCGCCACCGTGTTCAAGCAATACATGCTGCACCACGGCTTCCCGGGGCGCCTGTCGACGGGCGGGAATCTCGCCTTTCCGTTCACGCCCCCGGAGCTTGCCGCCGGCACAGCCTATCGCTTCAATGCCTACCACGTCATGGACGTGGACGCGCTCGAGCCGCTGTTCCCGGTCGAGATCGAAACCCTATAGGCCGCTCAGCCCTTGAGCGCGTAGATCTCCGGCAGGTTGCGCCAGGCGCCGCGCACGTCCATGCCGAAGCCGAAGACATAGCGGTCCGGTAAGCGCAAGCCGACGAAATCCGCCGCGATCGGCTTGCCGCGCCCGAGATCCTTGTCGGCGAATACCGCGCACTGGACCGCCTGCGCCCCGTCGGCGAGCAAACCCTCACGTATGGCGGCGAGCGTGATGCCCTCGTCCAGAATGTCGTCGAGCACGAGCACCGTGCGCCCTGCGACCGGTGTGCGCGGCTTCACTTTCCAGTCCAGGCGCCCGCCGCGGGTCGCGTCGCCGTAGCGCGTGACGTGCACGAAATCGAACTCGAGCGGGAAGTGCAGCATCGGCAAGAGCCGGCCGCTGAATACCACGGCGCCGCCCATGACCGTGACGACCAGAGGATTCGCGCCAGCGAGCCGTGCGCTGATGTCACCGGCCAGGCGCGCCAGGGCCGCGTCGATGGCATCCGCGCTCACGATGCACTCGGCCGACCGCAAAACCTGCCAGGCTTCTTCCGGCGTAAACATTGCGTATCACTCCCTGTCGGCATCATTGCCCGCGGCGAACTGCCCTAGCCGCTGCCCGGCCGCTGCGCTCAGCCGCGTTCCACACCGAGCAGGGCGAGCAATCCAGGCTCGTCGAGGACCTTCACGCCGAGCTCTTCGGCGCGCGCGCGCTTCGACCCCGGGTCCGCACCCGCGATCACATAATCCGTCTTCTTGGAGACGCTGCCGCTTACCTTGCCGCCGTGATCCTGGATCAAGGCACGCGCCTCATCACGGCTTAGATTGGGCAGCGTGCCGGTGAGCACGAAGGTCTTGCCGGCCGCGCGCGCAGCCGCGGCGGTGCGCTTCGGCACGCCCTCGGGCCAGTGCACGCCCGCACGGCGCAGCGCCGTCACCACTTCGCGGTTATGCGGCTCGGCGAAGAAGCGTTCGATGCTGGCGGCGATCACAGGACCCACTTCCGCGACTTGCATCAGGGCCGGCTGGTCGGCCTGGAGGATCGCGTCAAGTCGGGCGAAATGCTGCGCCAGGTCGCGCGCCGTCGCTTCGCCCACGTGACGAATGCCGAGCGCATAGACAAGGCGCGCGAGGGTGGTCGCGCGACTGCGAGCGATCGACGCATGCAGATTCTGCGCCGATTTTTCCGCCATGCGATCCAGGCCCGCCAACTGCTCGGGCGTCAGGGTGTAGAGGTCCGCGGGCGTGCGCACCAGGTCGCGTTCCACCAACTGATCGACGCTGCGCTCGCCGAGACCGTCGATGTCCAGTGCTCGGCGCGAGGCGAAGTGCAGCAGCGCCTGTTTGCGCTGCGCCGCGCACACCAATCCGCCGATGCAGCGGCTCACGGCTTCGTCGGGCTCGCGATACACCTCGGAGCCGCAGATCGGGCACTGCCGCGGCAGGTGGAACACGCGCGTGTGTTGCGGCCGCTGATCGAGCAGGACGCGCGCGATCTCCGGGATCACGTCGCCGGCGCGGCGAACGACGACCGTGTCGCCGACCCGCACGTCCTTGCGATGGACCTCGTCCTCGTTGTGCAAGGTCGCATTGGTAACGGTCACCCCGCCGACGAACACCGGCTTCAATCGCGCCACGGGCGTAAGGGCGCCGGTGCGGCCCACTTGGACCTCGATGGCTTCGACGACGGTAATCGCCTCTTCGGCCGGATACTTGTGCGCCAGGGCGAAGCGCGGCGCGCGCGACACGAAGCCCAGCGCCGCCTGCTGGCGCAGGCTGTTCACCTTGTAGACGACGCCGTCGATGTCGTACGGCAGGCGCTCGCGCAGGGCACCGATCTCGCGGTAATAAGCGAGCAGCCCGCAAGCACCTTGCACCACGCGGCGCTGAGCGGCGACGCGAAAGCACTGCTCTTCCAGGTAATCGAGGACGGCCGAATGCGTCGCCGGCAAAGCATAACCGTCGGCCGCACCGATGCCGTACGCGAAGAACGTGAGCGGCCTCGCTGCCGTCAAGCGCGGATCGAGCTGGCGCAAGGAGCCGGCGGCGGCATTGCGGGCGTTGACGAAGCTGCGCTCGCCGCGCGCTTGCTGGCGCGCGTTCAGCTCGGCGAAGGCACGCTTGAGCATCAGCACTTCGCCGCGGACTTCGAGCAGACGCGGCGGCTTGCGCGACGGCAGCTTGAGCGGCAAGGCACGCACGGTGCGCAGGTTCGCGCCCACGTCCTCGCCAGTGTAGCCGTCACCTCGGGTCGCGCCCTGGGCGAAGCAGCCGTCCTGGTACACCAGCGTGACCGCGAGGCCGTCGAACTTCGGCTCGCAGGCGTATTCGATCTCGCCCGCATCGAGGGCCTCGCGCACGCGCCGGTCGAAAGCCTCGACCTCGGCATCGCTGAAGGCATTGCCGAGCGAGAGCATGGGCACGCGGTGGGTCACGTGCGCGAGCTCCGCCAGCGGCGCCGCGCCGACCCGCTGCGTCGGCGAATCGGCCGTTATCCACTCGGGGTGAGCCTGCTCGATCGCTTCCAGCTCGCGGAACAGCGCATCGTAATCCGCGTCGCTGATCTCGGGCGCGTCCTTCACATAGTAGAGGTGGTTATGGCGCGCGATTTCGCCGCGCAATGCTTCCAGGCGCTCGCGGGCAGCGCCGAGCTTATCCATCAGGAGAACAGGCGCGCGGCGAGCGCGCCGCCCGCGGGGATGCCCTCGGCTTCCATGGCGCCGTGAACGCTGCGCAACTGCTGGCGGATCACCTTGACGCCGGCTTCGGTGAGCTCGGCACGGTTGTCGTCGACCATGCTCGCATCGAGCGCGTGCGCAAGCTGGCGCCCCAGCTCGATCATGCGATCGAACACGCGCGCGCCACCCGGCACGCGCGGGACGTCCATGGTCAAGGTCAGGCCGGGCACCGGCGCTGCGCGCAGCCGTTCGGCAGACAAGGCTTCGCCGCCGCTGTGCTCCGCCGCCATCAGCACCGTGCCGTCTTCGGCCCGCAGCACGAAACGTCCGCTGGATTCGAGCATGAACCCGGCCGATTCGAGCAGCCCGCGCACCTTCGTACCAGGCAATCCGGCGCCGCCCTGGGGCATCACCGTGCAGCCGATGGATACGTCGACCCGGGCGCAGAAGCGGTCGATCTCGGCCGCGGTCTGCGCGGCCTGGTCGATTTCCGGGCACTCGCACGAGGCACCGGCCTGTTCGGCGAACTGGTGCACCAGGTCGCGCATGCTGGAGAGTTGCACGCGGTTCGCGGGGCCGGTGCGGTCGGCGAGCTGGAGCGAGGCTTGCAGGCGCGAGAGCGCGAGATCGGCGGCGCAGGGCAACGCGATCCACTCGTTGCTCGCGGCGCTCCAGCCGCTGATCGCGACCGGCTTGCCGAGCGCGCTCGCGGCTTTGTGGAACTGGTTGAGAGCCGCATGCGCAAGCGGCTCGGCGGCTTCGATGCTACAGACGTAATCGATGCGCGACTGCGCGGGTGCCTGGCGTGCCGCCGGCGTAACCGCGGCCGGAGCCCGTTCGCCCTCGATCGAGGGCTCACGTGCGCCTTGCGCGCCGGTTTCATCGGCCTGCGCGCGCGCCGCGCCGTCGCTAGCCGCCGCATCCACGCTGCTGACGCGGGGCTCGATACGATGCCCATCCCCGCCATGGGGGGCATGCTCGTCCAGCAGCACGTCGGCGGGCCGCTCGTGAAAGCCCCGTTCCATGCGCCGGCGCAATTGCCGCTCCTGGAAGCGATTGAAACCGTAGACGCCGGCGACCACCAGGACACCGATGACGATCAGACCTAGCTGCAGCTCGCTCATGGCATGAGTCCGGCTTCAGGCGGCTTGTCTCTCGGTGAGCTTCAGGGCCTCTTCGATATCCACGGCGACCACGCGAGAAACGCCGAGCTCCTGCATGGTGACGCCGATGAGCTGCTCGGCGATCTCCATCGTCAGCTTGTTGTGACTGATGAACATGAACTGGGTTTCGGCCGCCATTCTCTTCACCAGGCTGCAGAAGCGCAAGGTATTGGAATCGTCGAGCGGCGCATCGACTTCGTCCAGCAGGCAGAACGGCGCCGGATTGAGCTGGAACATGGAAAAGATGAGCGCCAGCGCGGTGAGCGCCTTTTCTCCGCCGGACAGTAGATGGATCGAGCTGTTGCGCTTGCCGGGCGGCTGGGCCACGACCTGGATGCCGGCGTCGAGGATCTCCTCGCCGGTCAGGACGAGCTTCGCCGTGCCGCCGCCGAACAGCGACGGGAACATTTCGCCGAAGTGGCGATTGACCTCGTCGAAGGTCTTGGCGAGCAGCTCGCGGGTTTCGCGGTCGATCCGCCGAATCGCGCTTTCGAGCGTCGCCAGCGCCTGTTCGAGATCGGCCGACTGGGTATCCAGATAGGCTTTGCGCTCGCGCGCGGCATTGAGCTCATCGAGCGCGGCGAGATTGACCGCGCCGAGCGCGGCGATCTCCTCGCCCAGGCGGCCGATCTCGGTATTGAGATGGCTCGATCGCACCCCGCGCTCGAGCTGGGCCTTCAGCGCCTCCTGGTCGGCACCGGCATCGACGAGCTGCCGCTCGAACTGCTCTTCGGTGAGCCGCGCCTCCTGCTCCTTGAGCCGCAGGTCGTTGATGCGCAGCCGCAGCGGCTCCAGCCGCTGCTCCGAGCCAAGACGCTCCTGCTCGGCCGCGCGCAGCTCGGCTTCCAGGCCCTGTTGCTCGTCGCGCACCTTGGCGAGCGCCGCCTCGCGCTCGCCGCGCACGCCAAGCGCTGCCTGCAATTCGCCGCTGAGCGCGGTCTCGTCGAAGCGCGCCAAGTCGGCTGCCAGCTCTGCACCGGTTTGCCGCAACCGGGTGAGCTGCTCTTCGAGCACCCGCAGCGCAGCCTCCAGATCCTCGATGCGTTGCGTGCAGGTGCGCTGGCTGAACAGCGCCGCCTGCGACTCCTTTTCGGCCTCCTGCAGCGCTCGCCGCTGCTGCGCCAGCGCCTCCTCCGAGCCGCGAAACGCCGTATCGGCCGCCGCGAGCCGCGCATCGAGGTCCAGGCGCTGCGCGTTCAGCCGCGCCAGCTCGGCCTGCGCGAAATCGCGCTCAGCGCCTTCCTGCGCGGATTGCTGGGCAATCTCACCCAGTTCCGCGGCGATTTGCGCGCCGCGCTGCGTGCTGCGATCGGCCTGCTCGGACAGGCGCAGGATCTCGAGCTCCATGCCATGCGCCTTCTCCTGCGTAGTATCGATCTCGAAGCGCAGCGAGGCGATGCTGTTGCGCAGCTCCGCCAGGGCCGACTCGCGTTCCCCGGCGCCGCGACGGCGATCGTCGAGCACCGTTTGCTCGAGCGCGATCTGCTCGCCGATCTGGTCGATCTCGCGCTGGCGCGAGAGCACGCCGTGCAATTCGCTGTCGGGCGCATGGAAGCTCACGCTGTGACGCGTGAAGACGTGGCCCTCGCGCGTCACCAGCACCGCGCCTAGCGGCGCCTCGTGGCGCAGCTCCAGGGCCGCGGCCGCGCCATCGATGACGTAGACCCCGTCCAGCCATTCGGGCAATACCGCGGCAAGCGACGAATCGAGGCAGGTGACGAAGCTCGCGAGCGGCGGCAGACCGTGCCAGCTTCCGGCCGCCGCCGAGGCCGCCGAACCATTCTCCGCACTGAAGAGCGCGAGCTTGGCGGGTGGAGGCTCGCGCCACCAGCTCTGCTCCGGCGCCAAGCGCTCCACGCCGATGGCATTCAAGCGCTCCTCGAGCACGGCTTCGAGCGCATCCTCCCAGCCTTGCTCGATGCGCATGCCTTGCCACAAGCGCTTGTGACCCGCGAGCGCGTGCTGCTCGAGCCAGGTCTTGATGTGCTCCCCGCGCGCGAGCCGCGCCTGCAACGCTTCGAGCGCGCAGCGGCGTGCATCCAAGGCAGTGATGCGCGACGCGGTCGCCGCGGCGGATTGTTGCGCTTCGCGAGTGGCCTGCTCGCGCCGCGGCAGCTCGCCCTCGTGGCGCTCGAGCGCCGCGCGCAATTCGCGCAGCTCGTCTTCGTGGGCTTGCAGCTCGGAGCGCAGCTCGCGCAGCGCGGCATCGTCGGGAACCACCAGCGCGGCCCGCTCCTGTTCGAGCCGCGCGCTCCTCGCCTCGAGCTGGGCGAGCAGCTTCGCCGCGTGCTCGCGCCGCGCGTCCTGGAGATGAAGCTGCTGGTCGATGCGTGCGAGCTCATCACGCAGCTCGCGCACCGCGTCCTGCGCCTGGCGGAACGCGGCTTCGGCGAGCGGTACGCGTTCCGACTCGGCCGCGACGCGCACCAGCAGCGTTTCGAGCTGGCCGGTCGCGGCGGCGAGCTTCGCGCGCCATTGTTCGCGGCTCGCGCGCGACAGGTCCTGCTGTTGGCTGCATTGCTCGAGGTCCGCGTCGACCTGCGCGCGCTGGCTCTCGACGCGCGCGCGGCTCGCGCGCAAGAACTGCAATTGCTGTTCGAGCCGGGCGACTTCGGAGCCCGCCTGGAAGAAAGCCCCCTGGGCGCCGGACACCGCGTCGTTCGCCGCGTAGAAGCGCAGCCGCAGCGCCTCGCCGCGCTTTTCCGCATCGCGCAGCCGCGCCAGCTCCGCTTCGACCTCGATCGTCGCGCGCTCCAGGTCGCGGCTCGAGCGGTTGCGCTGTGCGGCCGCTTCCTGCTTGCGCACCAGCCAGAGGAGCTGGTGCGCATTGCTCAACGCATTCTGCAATTCGCGATACTTGGCCGCGACCTGCGCCTGCGCCTGTAGATGCCCGAGCTGCTTGTCGAGCTCTTCGCGGATGTCGGTCACGCGCTGTAGGTTGTCGCGCGTGTCCGCGATCCGCAGCTCGGTCTCGCGGCGCCGCTCGCGGTACTTCGAAACGCCCGCGGCCTCCTCCAGGAAAACGCGCAGCTCTTCGGGCTTCGCTTCGATGATCTGCGAGATCATCCCTTGCTCGATGATCCCGTAGGCACGCGCACCGACCCCCGTGCCGAGAAACAGGTCCGCTACGTCGCGGCGGCGCACGTGCACGCCGTTGATGTAGTACTCGGAGCTGCCTTCGCGCTCGAGCACGCGCTTGATCGCGATCTCGGCATAGCTCGCCCATTCGCCCGCGACCTTGGCGAGAGTGTTGTCGAAGATCAGCTCGACCGAGGCGCGGTTGCCCGGCTTGCGCTCGCCGGCGCCGTTGAAGATGACGTCTTGCATCGTCTCGCCGCGCAGGTGGCGCGCGGAGCTTTCGCCGAGCACCCAGCGTACGGCGTCGATCACGTTCGACTTGCCGCAGCCGTTGGGGCCGACGATGCCGACGACTTGACCCGGAATCGGAATGTGAGTCGGGTCGACGAACGACTTGAACCCGGCGAGCTTGATTTCCTTGAGGCGCAAGAGGCTGTGCTGGACTTATAATGGATTCGGATCACGCAGCTCGGGTCGCGAGCAGGCGCGATTTTAACTGATTTGAGTGGGCTGTTAACCTCGTCTCGACGATGGCGACTCGACCGGGCAGGCGCTTGCGCAGCTTCCCCAATCCGCGGCCCGCGCGCGACTACCGCATCCATATGCGGATTCCGGAGTTCACCTGCCTGTGCCCGAAGACCGGGCAACCGGATTTCGCGACGCTCGAGCTCGACTACGTGCCCGATCGCGCGTGCGTGGAGCTGAAGAGCTTGAAGCTCTACATCTGGTCGTATCGCGACCAGGGCGCGTTTCACGAAGATGTGACCAATCGTATCCTGGACGACCTGGTGCAAGCCGTGGCGCCACGCTTCATGCGGCTCACCGCGCGCTTCTACGTGCGCGGCGGCATCTTCACCACCGTGACCGCCGAGCATCGCCAACCGGGTTGGAGCGCGCCGCCGGGCGTGCATCTCGACCCGATCGCCGCCGCGCCGAGCGTCGGAAGCTAGCTTCCTGAGTCCGAGGTTCGTCGCTACGTGGCCAAGCCCGACAACGGTACCCTGAATGGCAAGAGTGCCGAAATCGGCGCCAGACGCGAAGCGAACCGCAGGCGAGGCTTGGACACCTGGCGAGGATTCGCGACAAAGTATGGCGTCGATTCTCGACATCTTCTGTGCGGCGAATTTCGGACTCAGGACGCTAGGAGCCTGTCAGACTTGATTTCGCGCGATGCGTTGTGTCCAGAACGCCCGCAGGCAAGGCGGCGCCTGGCCATGCGGATGCGTACAGCCGCGAGCGTGACCCTCGCTGCCTGGCTCGCAGCAGCCGCGACGAGCTTTGCGCAAGCGACGACGGCACCGGCGCGGGTGTTCGGCGAGGAGCTGCGCTGCGAGCCCGCCCCGAACGACAGCGCTCGAGCGTGTGCGCGGCGGATTCTTCGCATCGCCCGCGACCGCATCGAGCAGGATTTCATTCGCCGCCATGGGCTCGGCGCCACCGCCGACGAAGTTGAAGCACTGCACGCCTATAACCGTGCGTTCGAAGCGCAGGATCGGGATCAGCGCGCCCGCAAACTGCTGGAGCTCGAAGGCCGCCTGGCGAACGCGGACCTCGACGCGAGCGAACGCGCTCGGCTGCGTGAGTTCCATGCCGTGCTCGTGCGGCTCGCGCGCTACGAGGCCGATGTCGACGCCGGTAGCGAAGTGCGCATCGATACGCCGGTCGAGGTGCTGCGGCGCTGGATCGAGTACTGGAAGCTGAACGATGCGCTGTACGCGCGCTACGGCGGGGTCGTGGGTCTCACCGCCTCGGGCCCCTACGCCCATGGCGCGAGAGCACTCCTGATCGAGCGATCCCTGGCGCGTGCCGAGATCGAGATCCTTGATCCCGTCATCGAGCAGCACCTCCGCGCCGAGCTCGCGGCGCAGCCGCGCATGCGCTTTCGCGGCGCGGTGCCGGACTTCACGCCGTTCTGGAAGCGTCCGATTCCCGCGTCCTACATCGCGCCGTAGTCGATCGCACGTGCCGCGCCCCGGCTTCCGGGCGGGGAGGCGCGCCCCATATAATGCGGCTTTGCCGATCGGGAGCGCACGCCGTAGTGAATCCGAGCTTGCAGCAACTTCAACCCTACGCTTTCGAGCGGCTGAATGCCCTGCTGCGCGGTGTGACGCCGAACCCGGCCTACAGCCCGATCAAGCTCTACATCGGCGAGCCGAAGCACCCGACCCCGAGCTTCATCCGGGAGGCGCTCACCGCGGCGCTGGATGGACTCGCGCGCTATCCGACCACGCTTGGCGAACCTTCGCTGCGGCAGGCCATCGCCGCGTGGATGGCCAAGCGCTATGGCCTCGCCGACATCGACCCGGCGACGCAGATCATTCCGGTCAACGGCAGCCGCGAAGCGCTGTTCGGGCTCGCCCAAGCCGTGATCGAGCGCACGCGGCCCGATCCGGTGGTCGTGATGCCCAATCCTTTCTATCAGATCTACGAGGGCGCGGCGCTGCTCGCCGGCGCGCGGCCGGAGTTTCTGAATACGACCGCGGAGAGCCGCTATGCCTTGAATCTTGGGCAGCTCGCGGACTCGACCTGGGAGCGAGCCCAGCTCGTGTACGTCTGCTCCCCCGGTAACCCGACCGGCGCGGTGATGACGCTCGACGACTGGCGGGTGCTGTTCGAGCTTTCCGACCGCTACGGCTTCGTGATCGCCTCCGACGAGTGCTACTCGGAGATCTATTTCGACGAAGGCGCCGCGCCGCTCGGCGGAATGCAGGCCGCGGCGCAGCTCGGCCGCGCAGGCTTCCCGCGCCTGGTGATGCTCTCCAGCTTGTCGAAGCGCTCCAATGCGCCGGGGCTGCGTTCGGGCTTCGTGGCTGGCGATGCCGCCATTCTCAAGCCCTACCTGCTGTACCGGACGTATCAGGGCGGCGCCATGCCGCCGGCGAATTTCGCGGCAAGCCTGGCCGCCTGGCAGGACGAAGCGCATGTCGCCGACAACCGGCGCCTCTACCGCGACAAGTTCGATGCCGCGCTGGAGATCTTCGCCGGCGCCGTCCCGGCCGAGCGGCCGCAGGCCGCGTTCTACCTGTGGCTGCGAACACCGATCGCCGATACCGCCTTCGCCCGGCGCCTCCATGCCGAATATAATGTCAGCGTATTGCCGGGGAGCTTCCTCGCACGCAACGCGCGCGGCATCAATCCGGGCGAACAGTACGTTCGCATCGCGCTCGTCGCCTCGACTCAGGAATGCATCGAAGCGGCGCGGCGCATCCGGGCATTCTACGAGGGCTTGTAGGACCATGATGCAACTGCAAGGAATCATCGAGGAAGCATTCGAGCAGCGCGCCGCGATAACGCCCGCGAACGCTGCTGCGGCAGTGCGCGACGCGGTCGCCGAGGTGATCGACAAGCTCGACCGAGGCGAGCTTCGTGTCGCCGAGAAATCCGGCGACGACTGGGTCACGCACCAGTGGATCAAGAAAGCGGTCCTGCTTTCGTTCCGTCTGGAAGACAATGCCGTCGTCGAAGGCGGCGAAACGCGCTATTTCGACAAGGTGCCGTCCAAGTTCGCCGCCTATACCTATGAGCGTTTCGCCGCCGAGGGCTTTCGGGTGGTGCCACCCGCGATGGCGCGCCGCGGCGCCTACGTGGCGCGCAACGTCGTGCTGATGCCCTCGTACGTCAACATCGGCGCCTATGTCGGCGAAGGCTCGATGGTCGATACCTGGGCGACGGTGGGCTCGTGCGCGCAGATCGGGCGCAACGTCCACTTGTCGGGCGGGGTGGGCATCGGCGGCGTGCTCGAGCCCCTGCAGGCCAATCCCACGATCATCGAAGACGATTGCTTCATCGGCGCCCGCTCGGAGATCGTCGAAGGCGTGGTGATCGGCGCGGGCAGCGTCGTCTCGATGGGCGTGTTCATCGGCCAGAGCACGCGCATCTATCATCGCGAAAGCGGCGAGGTGAGCTACGGGCGGGTGCCGCCGGGCTCGGTCGTCGTGCCCGGTTCGCTGCCTTCGCCGGATGCGAAGTATGCGCTGTACTGTGCCGTGATCGTGAAGCAGGTCGATGCCAAGACCCGTGCGAAAACGAGCATCAACGAGCTGCTGCGCGGAACCTGAGCTCGACGCCGCGGCCGTGCCGGGCGCTCGACTACAGTTGGTTTCGCGGGCGCCGTAACTACATAACGCTGCTGCTTATTGGGCACTGAAGCTGGTCGCGGTTCGCGGGAGGACGGCATGGTACTCACCCCCTTGTTCAAGCTCATGTCGGAGAAGCACGCTTCCGACATGTTCTTCACCGCCGGCTCGCCCATCCAGATCAAGATCCAGGGCGAGGTGATGCCGATCAACGCGCAGATCCTCGATCCGAGCGCCGTCAAGAAGATGGCCCACGAGTGCATGACGCCCGAGCAGGCGGAAGCGTTCGAGCGCGAGCTCGAGATCAACTTTTCCCTGGTCGAATCGGGCGTGGGTAGCTTCCGGGTCAACGTCTTTCGCCAGCGCGGCGCCGTCGCCATGGTGATCCGCCATATCAAGGTCAACATTCCCACTGTCGAGGAGCTGCGCCTGCCGCAAGTGCTCAAGGACATCGTGATGGAGAAGCGCGGCCTCATCATGGTGGTGGGCTCGACCGGCTCGGGCAAGTCGAGCACCCTCGCCTCGATGATCAACCATCGCAACCAGATGAAGTCGGGACACATCCTCACGATCGAGGATCCGATCGAGTACATGTACCGGCACGCCAAGAGCATCGTCAACCAGCGCGAGGTCGGCATCGACACCCGCTCCTACGGCAACGCCCTGGTGAACGCGATGCGCGAGGCGCCCGATGTCATCCTTATCGGCGAGTGCCGCGACCGGGAAACCTTCCAGGCGGCGCTCGCCTATGCCCAGACCGGGCACCTGTGCCTCACCACCGTGCACGCCAACAACAGCTATTACGCGCTCAACCGGGTCATCAACTTCTTCCCCCACGATGCGCGCAACAGCCTGCTGATGGACTTGTCGGTGAGCCTGCGGGCGATCATCTCCCAGCGCCTGGTGCGCGACGTGCAGGGCAAGCTCTGCCCGGCGGCCGAGATCCTGCTCAATACCAAGCACATCCAGGAGCTGATCAAGAACGGCGAAATCGACCAGATCAAGGACGCGATGGAGCAAAGCCTCGCGCCGGGCTGCCAGACCTTCGAGCAAGCGCTCTACAACCTCTACACCCACGGCACCATCGCGCTCGAAGAAGCGCTCGCCAACGCCGATTCGGCCACCAACCTGGCATGGCTCATCAACAACGCCAAGGGCGGCACCACCGAGGTGTCGCGCAAGTCCGCGAATTCGGACGACCTGTCCAGCATTCGCTTGAACCTGTAATTCAAGGCTGTACCACGCGCGGGCGTCGACGGGGCATCGCCGAGATCGCAGGTTGGCCACGACGTGCTGCGCCGGTTGAAGATCAGCGATGAGATGCAGCCATGCGATCGCAGGCCCGCGCTAGCCAGCACGCGCTGCGCGGCAGCTTTCGGACCGCGCGTACCCGGCTGCGAACGATGCGCGATCTCATACGCTTCGGCGTATCGCAGTTTCGCGCCGCCGGCTTGAGCTACGGCCACGGCTGCGACGATGCGCTCGACGAAGCGAGCTATCTCGTAGCGCACGCGCTCCATCTGCCGCCGGACCGGGCGGAGCCTTTTCTCGATGCCCACCTGCTCCCCGGCGAGGTGGACGCGGCGCTGCGGCTATTGCAGCGACGCGTTGCCGAGCGCCGCCCGGCCGCCTATCTCACCGGCGAAGCCTGGATCGGAGCACATCGTTTCTACGTCGATGAGCGCGTCATCGTGCCGCGCTCCTACATCGGCCATTGGTTTACCGGCGACCTTGCGCCCTGGATCGAGCAGCCGGAGTCGATCGCGACGGCGCTCGAGCTGTGCACGGGCTCGGGCTGCCTCGCCGTATTGATGGCGCTGGCACTGCCCCACGCACACATCGATGCGCTCGATGTGTCGGCGGCTGCGCTCGAGGTCGCCCGGCGCAACGTGGCCGACTATGCGCTGGAGGAAAGGATCCAGCTCATCGAAAGCGACCTGTTCGCGCGCATCCCCGGGCGACGTTACGACCTGATCGTCGCCAATCCGCCGTATGTCACCGCGGCAGCCATGGCGAAGCTGCCCGCGGAATACCGGCACGAGCCCGCGCTCGCGCTCGCGGGCGGCGAAGACGGGCTCGATATCGTGCGCAGAATCCTGGCGCAAGCGCGCGCGCACCTCAATCCCGGCGGCTTGCTCGTCATGGAAGTCGGGCACGCGCGCGAACGGGTCGAGGCCGCATTCCCGCGCACGCCCTTTACTTGGATGGAAGCCAGCGGCGCCGACGACGCGGTGCTGTTGCTGCGGCGCGATCAGCTTCCGGCGAAGCCGGCCCGGCGCTGAAGCGCCGCGGTGCTCGCCGCGCGTTCGCCTTACGCAGGCCCGCCCGGCTTTTCGGCCGCGCGGGCACTGCGAGCGGCGCCGGAAGTGAAAGGGTAGTCCCCGGGCGGGCAACCGGCTTGGCGCGGACGAATTCGCGTGCCGCGACGCGTCTTAGCCGGCGGGCCTCGCCCTGGGAGCGCAATCGCGACGCCGGTGCCGGTGGCGCGGCGCCTGCATCGCCGCCCGCCGCGGCACGGTCGAGCTGGATCAATGCTTGTTTCACCTCGGCAGGCTCCAGCCGCAGCCATTGCCCGCGTTTCAGCCGCGGCGGCAGCTCGAAGGGCCCGAAGACGGTCCGCATCAACCGGCTCACCGTCACCCCCAGCGCCGCGAACATCCGGCGCACCAGCCGGTTGCGGCCTTCGCGCACCCGCACACGATACCAGCGATTGGTGCCTTCCCCTCCCTGAGGCTCGACCAGATCGAAGCGCGCCTTGCCATCCTCCAGCTCGATGCCGGTTCGAAGCCTGCGAATCTGTTCCGCACCGAGCTCGCCGACGATGCGCACGGCATAATCGCGCCGCGCCTGGAAACGCGGATGGCTCAACCGATTCGCCAGCTCGCCCGAATCGGTGAATACGAGCAGGCCGCAGGTATTGAAGTCGAGCCGGCCGATGGCCAGCCAGCGATCGCGCTTGAAAACGGCCAGGCGATCGAACACGCTCGGCCGGCCTTCCGGATCGCTCCTGGAAACGATCTCGCCTTCCGGCTTGTGGTAGAGCAGGACACGCGCCTGGCGTTGCGGCCCGGCCGGGCGCCTGGTGTCGAGCGCTCGGCCGGAAACGACGATGCGGTCCGCCGCACCGACCCGCAATCCGAGCCTCGCAATCCGCCCGTTGACACTGACTTCGCCGGCCTGAATCAACTCTTCCATCGCCCGGCGCGAGCCCAGGCCCGCCTCGGCGAGCCGCTTCTGCAGCTTGATGGTCGGCGCGCTGGCATGCTCGCGTAGCATCCGGCCCGGCTCCCCAGCCACGGAGCGCGCGCGCCGGCCGCCCGATCGATCGATCGATCGCCCGAGGTCATGCTGGGCGCGGGCACCCGGTGCGCCGGTCGAGATCTCGGCCCGATCGCGCGCTTTGGCCAATGCGGGTCGTGGGCCGGGGCTGCGGCCGCGGCGGTGGCGATCGGGAGTCTTCATGGGCTCGGGGGTGAGGCGACGACTGGCCGTGCCGGTAGCGCGACGCGTGGCGATGCTGCCTGCCGGTACGAACGAGCATATCAGATAGGCGCGCGGCCCGCCCGGCGCCGACTGCTCGCACCGGACGAGGATCAGGAAGGAATGCGGCAGCAGGCTGTGCGGTTGCGCGCGCTCGGCTGAAGAGCGCAAGCATCACATTAGCGATCGCGTGCGCTGCGCCCGATATGGCCGCACAACTGGCTCACACCGTCGAGGACCCGCGCGCTGTGCCGGTGCATCAGGCTGGGGTCAACCGTGTAGAGATGGTCGCGGCGCACGGCGCGCAGCCTCGGCCAGCGCCGCCATGCCTCCAAAGCCTGCGCGTCGCCGGCGGCGGCCGCCACGACGATTACATCCGGATCGGCGAGCACCACCGCTTCGCGGCTGGGCTGCGGCAGGCGCGCACCCTGCGAGGCGAAGATGTTGCGCGCGCCGCACGTCGCCAGGGCATCGGCGATGACGTGGTCGCTGCTCACCGTGAGCAGCGGCCGGCCCCACACCTGGTAGAACACGCGCACCGGCGGCTGCCCTGCCGCCGCGTCGCGCAGCGCACTCAAGCGCTCGCGAAAGCGCTGCGCCTGGTTGCGGGCCACTGTCGAGGTACCCGCCAGCGCGCCGAGACGTTCGATCGCGCTTGCGATGTCCTCCAGTCGATACGGCTCGTGCAGGAACACCGGATAGCCCATGGCGCGCAGGCGACCGAGCGCTCGCTTGGGGCTGCCGCTCGCCCACGCCAGGATGAGGTCTGGGCGCAGCGCGACGATGCGCTCCAAGTCGAGAGCGTGCGCATCACCGATGCGCGCTATGGCGGTGGCCTGCGGCGGGAAATCGCTGTGGGCCGCCGCCCCGATGACGTGCGCGCCCGCGCCAGCCTCGAACGCAAGCTCGGTCAAATGGGGCGTCAGGCTGACGATGCGCCGTGCGCTCTGCTCCAGCCGAACGGCATTTCCGGCATCGTCGATCGTGGTCACTGCCGCGAGCGCCGCCGCCGAGCATAGCCATGCGATCAATCCAAGCGCCGGCCAAGCGCGCGTGCGATGGCAACGCTCTATCACCACCGCGGCGCAAATACCTGGGCGCTGGGGCCTACCGGCCGCCCGAGCGGAAACCGGAACAACGCCGACAGGCGGTCCTCGCCCAACAGCTCGTCGCCCGTGCCCGCCAGCACTTGCCCATCGTCGTATATCAGCAGCGCGTGGGTGGCGAAGCGCGCGGCGAGATTGTATTCATGGGTGGCGAACACGAGCGCGCGCGAGCGCGCCTCGGTCAGCACGACCAGGTGCTCGAACAAGCGCGCCTGGTGGGCCAGGTCGAGGTGCGCGGTCGGCTCGTCCAACAGGAAGAGCTGCGGGTCCTGCGCCAGCACCGCGGCCAGGGCGACGCGCTGCCGCTCGCCGCCGGAGAGCGCCAACACATCGCGGCTCGCGAGTGCGGTCAAGTCCATTTGCTCCAGCGCCGCCGCCACGCATTGTCGATCGCGCGCGCTCTCCCAGCCGAAGCGTCCCATGTGAGGATGGCGCCCGATCAAGACCGCGTCGAACACGCTGGCACCGAAGGCGTAGCTCTGATGCTGGAGCAGCAACGCGCGGCTGCGCGCGGCCTCGCGCAGGGACCACGCCGGCCACGGCCGGCCGGAGAAACTGATCGAGCCAGAGCGCGGCGTGCGCAGTCCGGCCAGCGTATGCAGCAGCGTCGTCTTGCCGCTGCCATTGGGTCCGAGCACGCACCAGCGCTCGCCGCCCTTCACTTCGAGATCGAGGTCGCGTGTCAACACGCGCGCTCCGATACCGATCGTCACGCCGCAGACGGCGAGCAATACCGATGCAGAAATGGGGACGCACACAGTTTCAGCCTCGGATGTCGATGGTAACGACGAGGAGCCCCAGCGGGTTGCTCACGGCCGCGCCGCGCGGCGGGTGATCAGCCAGATGAATGCCGGCACCCCGAGCACGGCGATCACGGCCCCGACCGGAAGCTGCATCGGCGCCACGACGCTGCGGGCGAGCGTATCGGCGAACGTGAGCAAGGCCCCGCCCGCAAGAGCGCACAGCGGCAAGAGGACGCGCTGGTCGTTGCCGCTCGCCAGGCGCAGCGCATTCGGCACGATCAGACCGACGAAGCCCACGGCGCCCACCGTCGTCACGGCAAGCGCGGTGGCGGCCGCGGCGAGCAGCATGATGAGCAAGCGCAGCCGTTGCACCGCGACGCCGAGGCTGCGCGAGCGCTCCTCGCCCGTGGTGAGCACGTTGAGCTCGCTCGCCGCGAGCCAGGCGAGCAGGAGCACGAGTGCCAGCCCCGCGAGCGCCGGCAGAGGTGCTTCCGCCCCATCCAGATCGCCCATCAGCCAGAACAGCATGCCGCGCAAGCTCGCGTCCGGGGCGAGCGCCAGTATCAGCGTGATCAAGGCCGCCCAGCCGGCCGCGAGCGCGATCCCCGTGAGCAGCAGCCGCAAGGGCTCGGCCCATTCGTCGGCTGCGCTGGTCGCGATGAAGCTGCGGCGCGCGAACCACACGACCAATGCCACGGAGACGAGCGCGCCGGTCCACGCCGCGCCCAGCGTGGCGAGCGCATCCAGACCGAGCAGCATGGCCCCGAGCGCGCCGCTGCCGGCGCCGCCCGCCAGCCCGAGGACATACGGATCGGCCAGGGGATTGCGCAGCAAGACCTGCATCAGCGCGCCCGCCACCGCGAGCAGTCCCCCGGCCGCGAACGCGGCCAGGGCCCGCGGCAGCCGCAGATCCAGCACGACATCGGCATAGAGACTGGGCTCGGCGCTCGCGAGCGCGCGCCACAGTGCCGGCAAGGAAATGCCCTGGCTCCCCGTAGCGAGGGCGAGGAGAAGCACCGCGCAGGCGAGCGCCAGCGCGATGGCGATGTCGCGCGCTGAGCGCGGCGCTCTCATGCGCGCCGTCGAGATCGGCACTGCCGATCGTGATCTCGTCGACCTCCACGCCGGCCAGCGGCGAGCGCGGCGCGCAGTCGTGCCTCGACGGGGTCGTGCCGCGCTGGGCTCACAAGCCACTGTACTCCAGACCGATCCAGAACGAGCGCTCGGGCAAGGGATAGGCGTTGAATCGATCGGCCACGAACTGACTGCGCACGGCGTACGCGTAGTAATGGCGATCGAACAGGTTGGCGATGCCCAAGGTCGCGGTCAAGGCGCCGGCGAGGCGATGCTGGAGCTTCAAGTTGGCAGTACCGTAGGCGGGAATCTTCCGGCCCAAGGTGTTGCCTTCGTCGTTTTCCATGTACTGCTCGGAGGCGTAATTCACCTCGGTGCGAAGCCGGGTGCGGTCGCTCATGCGCCAGTCGAGCGCGGCATCGAGCTTGTGCGTTGGCACGAGCGGCACGGTGCGCTCGGCGATCGCCACGTTCTGTTGCGTGAAGACCGCGCCCGGCAACACGCCTTCGACGAAGCGCGCGCGTGTGTAGGTATACGCCGCCGAGTAGTCGATATCGCGCGTGAGCGAACGGCGCAGCTCGAGCTCGAGGCCCGAGCGGCGCAGCCGGGGCAGATTGCGATTGCCGACGCCGCTGGAAAACGGGTCGAGGTGGATCTCGTCGCTGACATCCATTCGAAACAGCGACGCCTGGAGCCAGGGCGCCGCGCCGCCCACCTGCATGCCGATTTCGTAGGTGCGCGCATGCTGCGGGCGCAGGAACTGAAATTCCTGCGCGCCCAGCGGCGCGGTCTCGTAGATCTCGTCCACGTTGGCGAAACGGAAACTGCGCGCGGTGCGGGCGATGAGCACATTGTCGTTCGCGATGCGCACGCGAATCCCGGCCTCGTAGGCAAGCGCGTGCTGGGCGTCGTCGGCATTCGGGGCGGCCGAGCCGAATGCTCCCGGCGCTCCCGCGTCGTACGCATCGGTGGCGGCGATCGTGCGCCGTTCGTTGCGCGCGCCGAGATTGATCGACACGCGCTCGGAGAGCTGGATCGAATCCATGACGTAGACGGCGTCGTTGTCCTGCCGCGCCCGAACGGTACTGAACGGCCGGCCGATGTTGCCGGCCGCATTCGCGCGCAGCAAGCCATAGTCCCAGCGCGCCAGGTCGATGCCGATGACGAACGTATGCCTCGCCGCGAAGATGCTCCCGCGCCAGCGATAGCGCGGCTGCAGGCTCAGGACATCGAGGTCGATGTCGCGATAGTCGGGAAAACCGCCGAAGTCGAAATAGGAGCGCTGCGCCTTGTCGCGATAGCCCAAGCCGAGCGCGAGCTCGCCGTCTCGCCCCAGGGACCAGCGCAGGTCCAGCGTCGCCTGGTTGCCGTCGCGCTGGGCGTAGTCGAGCGGCGTCGCTGCCTGCCGGCGCTGCGTCGCCAATTGATCGATGCCCGCGCTCGGCTGCACGGTTCGTGGGCCGGGCAAACGCAGGCCCTGGCGATCGGCCGCCAGGCGCAGCGTTGCATCGGCCGCGCTTCCGCTCCAGGTTCCGTTCAAGGCCAGGTTGGACTGGCGCTGCCGATTGTTGTCGCGGTAGCCGCCGGAGTCGTAGTTGCGCACGAAGGCGTGCGCGCCTGCCTGCTCGCCGAACGCGTTCAGGCTCGCGCTCAGCTCGCGCGTATCCCAGCTCCCGTAACGCAGCGCGCCGCTCGCGCGCTTGCCGGCACGCGCGGGGTGGCGCGTGACGATATTGATCACCCCGGCGCTCGCCCCGTCGCCGTACTGCACGGCGCCGCTGCCGCGCAGGATCTCGATGCGCTCGATCGCATCGAGCGGAATCGAGGACCATTGCACACCAGACTGGTCGACGTCGTTCAAGCGGCGGCCATCGACCAGGATGAGGGTATTCTGCGCGGCGGTGGCGCCGAAACCGCGCATGTCGAGCTGCGCGAGCGCAGCGTTGTTGCCGTACAGGTCGCGCGCAAAGATGCCCGCGCGCGATCCGATCAGCTCGGGCAGGGTGCGGGCGGCGCTGCGCGCGATCTCCTCCGCGGTGATGACACTCGCATTGACCGCGATACGGTCTATCGTGTCGGCGAAGCGCGTCGCCGACACGATCACTTCCGGGGCGCGGTGCTGCTGGGCGCCGGCATGGGCGTGGAGAAACAGAACAAGGGCGCACGGCGCGCACAGCCGCGCGCGCCAACTCTTGGACTCGGTCATGGACAAATCCTCTCTTCCCGCCACCCGCGGGGCACTGCACGTGGAAGACAAGCAAAGAGGAAAACGGCGCATCGCCGGGGGCCAGCATCGAGCCGGGCAACGGCGCCCATCCGCTTCCGCTTCACCGCGATCCGAGGCCGGTCTCCGGGCTGGCGAGTCTTGGCGCGACGCCTTCCCGCGGCACATGCCGCAGTGGCCGGAGGACGCGGTCGGCGCGTCCGTCCATGTCGCACCCGCACTCGCTTACCGTTGCGGGGGCAGCACAGGTTGCCGGCGGCCGTGGCGGCACGCCGGTCCCTGTTTCCCGTTTATCACTCGCCGCTTTGAGGCGGCGAGCGCACCAAGGACGGGGGCATTGTAACGCGCACGCATGCGAGCGAAAAGCCCGCGGGCGCGGCGGCGGCACGCACGGGCAGCCAGCGTCGGGAGCCACGCGCGCACCTGGGCCGGCGGACGCGCGGCACGCTCCTGGCGTTGCGGGATCGGATCGCGCCCGGCGCGCCGGTCAGCGACGATTGCCACGGCGACGCGGCCCGCGGCATGGAAGACAGGGCCCGGGCTCGCGCCCGGCCGATTACTAGAGCGCCCGGCGCTCGATGACGGCGCGCGCCAGCGTGCCGGCGTCGACATGCTCGATCTCGCCGCCGACGGGCAGACCGCGCGCGATGCGGCTCACCGTGACGCCGCGGCTCGCCAGCATCTCGCCGATGAAATGCGCGGTAGCTTCACCTTCGTTGGTGAAATTGGTGGCGAGCACGACCTCCCTGACCACCCCGTCGGCGGCCCGCTGCAGCATGCGATCGAGATGGATGTCCTTCGGCCCGATGCCGTCGAGCGGGGACAGCCGTCCCATGAGCACGAAATACAGCCCGCGGTAGCATTGCGCCTGCTCGAGCATCGCCAGATCGGCCGGCGTCTCGACCACGCACAAGAGCGCGGCATCACGCTGTGCCGAGCTGCACAACGCGCACACCGCCGTTTCACTGAAGTTATTGCAGCGCTCGCAGTGGCGCACGGACTCCAGCACCCGGGTCAGTGCCGCGCCGAGGCGGGCGGCGCCCGCGCGGTCGCGCTGGAGCAAGTGGAACGCCATGCGCTGGGCGGACTTGGCCCCGACACCAGGCAGGCAACGCAAGGCGGTGATCAGCTCTTCCAGGCTCGGCGGATTCTTCATCGTTATGCGTGCGCCGCGCGCGCGCGGTGCGTCGCAGCGGACATTGGCTCGGGCACTCCTGCCGTCGGGCGGTGCGGGTGCGCGGATCGTCTCCGCGGCGGCGCAACTCGACTACGTCGGAACATTCAGCATGGCCTTCACCGCGTGCGGTTGCGCCGTTCGACTCGGCAGTGGCGAAAGCGGCTGCGGGACAACGCCCCGCGCTAGAACGGCAGCTTCATGCCCGGCGGCAGATTCAGGCCGGCGGTGAATCCCGCCATCTTCTCCTGCGAGGTCGCCTCGGCCTTGCGCACGGCATCGTTGAACGCGGCCGCGACCAGGTCCTCGACCATGTCCTTGTCATCGCCGAGCAGGCTCGGGTCGATGCTGACGCGCTTCACGTCGTTGCGGCACGTCATGACGACTTTCACCAGCCCCGCTCCCGACTGGCCCTCGACTTCGATGCTGGCAAGGCTCTCTTGCACCTTGCGCATGTTGTCCTGCATCTGTTGCGCCTGCTTCATGAGCTGCGCCAAGCCGCCTTTCATCATCTCGACCTCGTCTTTCCGCGCATAGCGGATCAGTGCTGGGGTTTGATCGAATCGGGGACCACGCGGGCGCCGAAGCCTTCGACCAGCTCACGCACGAACGGATCCGCATCCAATGACTGCGCAGCGCTCGCGAGCTTGTCGCGCCGCTCGCGCTCGTCGAGCTGGGCCGGGGTGGGCCCGGCCGGCTCGCCGACCCCGATCTTGAGCCGGACACCGCGCCCGAGATGCTCTTCGACCGCCACCCGCAACCGCTCCTGCGGACCCTTCTCGAGCAGGTGCTGGTGCGCCGAGGCGAGCCGCAGCTCGATCACCTCGCCCGATTGTCCCACGAGCTCGCAGTTCTGCGCGAGCTGGCGCGCCATGCCCGAGAGCTTCAGCGCGGCGAGCAGCCCCGCCCAATCGCCGATTCGACCTTCGGGCGCGGCGGGCGAAGCGCTGTTCGCTGCCTGCGCCGATGTCACCGGCCGGGCGTTGGCTCGCCCCGAGGCCGCCGGCGGTTGCGCGTGCACGCCCGCTGCCGCCGCGGCGAGACCATCCGTGGTCTGCGGAGCAAACGCAAGCATGCGCATGAGCGTCATGGTGAAGCCCGCATACTCGTCCGGCGCAAGCACGATGTCTGCCCGTCCCTGGGCGGTGATCTGGTAGTAGAGCTGCACATCCTGCGGCGTGAAGCGCTGCGCCAGCGCGCGAACCGCGGCGGCATCGGCATCGTCCGCCGCCAGCGCCCCCGGCACCACTTGCGCGAGCGCGATGCGATGCCATAGCGTGCCCAGCTCCTGTAGCGCTTGCTCGAACGAAATACCGTGCGCCGCCATTTCATCGGCTTGGGCGATCAGCGCGGGACCGTCTCCATCGGCGAGCGCGCTCAGGAGCTGCTGCAAGTGAGCCTGTCCGACCAGACCCAGCATGGCCGCCACCGAGCTCGCGCGCACCTCCCCGCCGCCGTGGGCAATCGCCTGGTCGAGCAGCGACAGCGCGTCGCGCAGGCTGCCGCGTGCCGCCTGCGCGAGCGCCGCGAGCGCCGCCGGCTCGGACGCGATGCCCTCCTCGCCCAGGATGGTGCCCAGGCGGGCGCGAATCTGCTCGGCCGGGATCTGGCGCAGGTTGAATTGCAGGCAGCGCGAGAGCACCGTCACCGGCACCTTCTGCGGATCGGTGGTGGCGAGCACGAACTTGACGTGCTCGGGCGGCTCCTCCAGCGTCTTCAGCATGGCGTTGAAGGAATGCCCGGAGAGCTGGTGCACCTCGTCGATCACGTACACCTTGTAGCGTCCGGCGGTCGGCGCATAGAGCGCGTTCTCCAGCAGCTCGCGCATCTTGTCGACCTGGGTATTGGAGGCCGCATCGACTTCGAGCAGATCGACGAAGCGGCCCGAGTCGATGCCCGTGCAGGCGCCACACTGCCCGCACGGCGTCGCGCTGACCCCACGCTCGCAATTGAACGCCTTGGCGAGAATGCGCGCCAGCGTAGTCTTGCCCACGCCGCGCGTGCCGGTGAAGAGATAGGCGTGGTGCAGGCGCTGCGCGCCGAGCGCGTTGGTCAGCGCCTGCACCACGTGCTCTTGACCGACCAACTGGTCGAACGTCTTGGGCCGCCACTTGCGCGCGAGCGCCTGTGCCATGGTCACGCGCCCAGGTGCGCCTGCGGCGTCGCCACGGCAGACACGCCGCTAGAAGTGATACTGCAAGCGGACCTGATGGAAGTTGATGCCCTGGTTGGGGTGCTTGATGCCGGCATTGGAAAGATGCTGATAACGGTAACCCAGGTCGAAGGCTTGCCGCTGACCGAAGCGCAGCCCGATGCCGACATGATCGCCGAACTGGAACTGAGTGCTGAAGCGCCGCTCGGTGCTGACCGAGGTGTGGGACAGCCAATGGACCCCGATGCCGAGCTCCGCGTAAGGCGATAGCGCGCCCGGGTTTGTCTGCTGGACCCGGAACACGGGCGTAAAACCGAGATCGGACACGCTGCTGTTGGTGCGCATCGGGCTGTCGTTCGACCAGTGGCCGAAGCTCAAGTCCCAATAGCCGCCGATGTGCCAATTCGGCCCCAGCGCCCAGCGCTTGCCCCAATTCCACTGCAACCCGATGCGACCCATGTCGACCGAAGCGTTGGAAGAATCCGAGCTGCCGAGCTCGAGCGATATGCCGTCGACCGCGCGGGCGGCGGGAATCGCGAGCAGCAAACAACACACAACGACCAACCGGCGCATGTCTACTCCCAGTGAAGCGCGCACCGACAACGAGGAACGCGGGGGGCGGCGAGCCTAACCCCCGGCACTTGCAGAGAATAGCTGTGGCTGCTTCCTTCCGGACCTGACCAGGTTCACTACCATGCAATGCGGGGAGGCCCGCCGCGGCCAAGTATGCCCGGAAACCGCCTCCTGATCCAGCTTCGCGGCGCGCGCCTTTAGTGCGAGGGCTGCGGCGCGTGGCTTAGGCGCTCGGTCATGGCGATGGCCAGCGCCGAGAGCACGAAGGCGAGATGGATCAGCGTCTGCCACATCAAGGTCTTGTCGTCCAGGCTGGGCGCGTTGATGAAGGTCTTGAGCAGATGTATGGACGAAATGCCGATGATCGCCGTGGCGAGCTTCACCTTCAGCACGCCCGCATTCACGTGCGAGAGCCATTCGGGCTGGTCCGGGTGACCCTCGAGATCCAGGCGCGATACGAAGGTCTCGTAACCGCCGACGATCACCATCACCAGCAGGTTGGCGATCATCACCACGTCGATCAGGCCGAGCACGATCAACATGATCTCGGCCTCCTGGATGGTGTTCGCCGTGCTGACCAGGTGCCACAGCTCGATCATGAAGCGGTAGACGTAAACGCCTTGAGCCACGATCAGGCCGAGATAAAGCGGAGCCTGCAACCAGCGGCTCATGAAGATGAAATTGGGCAGCGGCCTCAGCGGCCGGAAGGCTTGTGGATAATCCATGGCTGCAACGAGTCGGTCCTAGCGGCAAAAAAGAGCGCGCCGGCGGCGCCGGCGCGGCGCGAAGTGTACCGGATCGCCGGCCGGGCGAGAATGGCACCGAACGTCATACCATCGCCGGCAGGCACGCGCTGGGAACATGGTGCCGCCGCCGACGAGCAGGCAAGGCGCGCGCCGCTCGCGCGGGACGCAGAAGCAGGAGGATGTAACGCCCGCTCGCCGCGCCAGCTCGGCCGTCCCTGACCGGCCGGAACTTTACAGCACGCGGCATTAGTGATTCCATAAGCCCACGTTCGCGTCAGGCACGCCGCGGCCAGCCAGGCGCCGCGCCGCGCCCATGAGAGGAGCCAGTAATGACCACCATCGAGTCGGTCCTGCAGGAAAACCGCATCTTCCCGCCCAGCCCCGAGTTCGTTCGCAGCGCGAACGTTTCCGGCATGGCCGCATACAAGACGCTGTGCGAGGAGGCGGAGCGCGATTTCACGGGCTTCTGGGCCCGCCTGGCACGCGAGCACCTGCTCTGGCACGAGCCGTTCACCCAGACCCTGGACGAGTCGGACGCGCCGTTCTACCAGTGGTTTCTCGGCGGCAAGCTGAACGCCTCGTACAACTGCCTCGACCGGCATCTCGATACCCAACCCGACAAGACCGCAATCATTTTCGAAGCCGACGACGGCAAGGTGACGCGGGCGAGCTACCGCGAGATTTACCGGCGCACGTGCCGGATGGCGAACGGCCTGAAGAGCCTGGGGGTGAAGAAGGGCGACCGCGTAATTATTTATATGCCGATGAGCATCGAGGCGGTCGCGGCGATGCAAGCCTGCGCACGCATCGGCGCCATTCATTCGGTGGTATTCGGCGGCTTTTCCGCCAAGGCGCTGCACGAGCGCATCATCGATGCCGGCGCGGTGGCCGTACTGACGGCCGATGAGCAGATGCGCGGCGGACGCGCGATTGCCTTGAAGGCGGCGGTCGACGAAGCGATCGCCCTGGGCGGCTGCGACACGTTGAAGCACGTGGTCGTGTATCGGCGCACGGGCGCCGAGGTGAATTGGGACAGCGCTCGCGACCGCTGGCTGCACGACCTACTACAGGATCAGGCCGAGACCTGCGAGCCCGAATGGGTCGACGCCGAGCATCCCCTGTTCATCCTCTATACCTCGGGGTCCACCGGCAAGCCCAAGGGCGTGCAGCATTCGACCGCGGGCTACCTCTTGCAGGCGGTCCTGACCATGCAATGGACCTTCGACTATAAGCCGAGCGACATTTTCTGGTGCACCGCCGATATCGGCTGGGTCACCGGCCACACCTATGTCTGCTACGGGCCGCTCGCCGTCGGCGCCACCGAGATCATGTTCGAGGGCGTGCCGACCTATCCCGACGGCGGCCGTTTCTGGCGCATGATCCAGGACCACAAGTGCAGCGTGTTCTACACCGCGCCGACCGCGATTCGCTCGCTGATCAAGCTCGGCGCCGATCTGCCCAGGCAATACGATCTGGCGTCGTTGCGCATCCTCGGCACGGTGGGTGAACCGATCAATCCGGAAGCCTGGATGTGGTACTACCAGACCGTCGGGGGCGCGCGCTGTCCCGTGGTCGATACCTGGTGGCAGACCGAAACCGGCGGCCATCTCATCACGCCGCTGCCCGGCGCCACCCCGCTCAAGCCGGGATCGTGCACGTTGCCGCTGCCCGGCATCATGGCCGACGTCGTGGACGAGACCGGGGTTTCGGTCGAACGCGGCAAGGGCGGCATCCTGGTGATCCGCAGGCCGTGGCCGTCAATGCTGCGCACGATCTGGGGCGATCCGGACCGTTTCCGCCGCACGTACTTTCCCGACGAGCTCAAGGGCAAGCTGTACGTGGCGGGCGATGGCGCCAGCCGCGACGCCAACGGCTATTTCACCATCATGGGGCGCATCGATGACGTGCTCAATGTCTCGGGCCATCGCCTGGGGACGATGGAGATCGAGTCGGCGCTGGTGTCGAACCCGAAGGTCGCCGAGGCGGCCGTGGTCGGGCGTCCCGACGAGCTTACCGGCGAAGCCGTAGCGGCCTTCGTCGTGCTGAGGCAGGCGCGTCCCCAGGGCGCGGAGGCGGCGCAGATCGCCAACGAGCTGCGCGACTGGGTAGCGAAAGAAATCGGCCCCATCGCCAAGCCGAAGGACATCCGCTTCGGCGACAACCTGCCCAAGACCCGTTCGGGCAAGATCATGCGCCGGCTGCTGCGCTCGCTGGCGAAGGGCGAGGAGATCAACCAGGACGTCTCGACGCTGGAAAACCCCGCGATACTCGATCAACTGAAGGAGGTCCGATGAGGACCGGTGGGGTGTTGGGCGCAGGCCGATGCCGGCGCACAGCGACGTGATGGATTAATTCGCAATGCGGCCATTCTGGATCAGCCGAAAGCGCTGGCTCAGCGCAGGCGCAGTTGTAGGCGGACCACGGCGGAGCCTTTCCGGCGCGGCGACGATGTAGTCCCGCGACGGGCGCCCGCATACATCGGATCGGCCAGAGTCTCATGCGTAAACCCGGCATCGACCAGCAGCGCCTGATCGCGACCTTCATCCTCGGCGGCGTGTTGTTCAACTACCCGATCCTGTCGCTGTTCAACACCTCTTCCAGCCTGTTAGGCATTCCGGTGCTGTACGTGTACGTCTTTCTCGCCTGGGGCTTCGTGATCGGCCTGGTCGCCTGGATCGCGGAGCGTCCCCGCTAGGCGAGCGCGCGAGCCGCCGCCGTGCTCCAGGGCTGGGTGATCGTCCTCACGTCCTTCGCCTATCTCTGCCTGCTGTTCGCGATCGCCTTCTACGGCGACCGGCGCGCCGACCGCGGCCGCTCGATCATCGCCAATCCGTATATCTATTCGCTTTCGCTCGCTGTCTATGCGACCGCGTGGACCTTCTACGGCAGTGTCGGGCGCGCCGCCGCCGACGGCATCGGCTTTCTGCCGATCTACCTCGGCCCGACGCTGATGGCCGTGCTGTGGTGGATGTGCCTGCGCAAGATCATCCGCATCAGCAAGGTGAACCGCATCACCTCGCTCGCGGACTTCGTCGCTTCCCGCTACGGCAAGAGCGCGCTGCTCGCCGGGCTGGTCACCGTGATCGCGGTGCTCGGCATCCTGCCCTACATCTCGCTGCAGCTCAAAGCCATATCCAATAGCTTCACCATCCTGGTGCAATACCCCGCGATCGAGATGCCCGACAAGCAGCGCTCGGTCGCGGTCCTGCAGGACACCGCCTTCTATGTCGCGATGATCCTGGCGGGCTTCACCATCGCCTTCGGAACCCGCGAGCTCGACGCCGCCGAACGCCACGAAGGCATGGTCGCCGCCGTCGCGTTCGAGTCGCTCGTGAAACTGCTCGCCTTCGTGGCAGTCGGTGCGTTCGTCACGTTCGGCATGTTCGACGGCCTGGCCGATCTGTTCACCCGCGCGCGCGCCGACCCGCGCATCGAGCCGCTGATGACGCCCTTCGACGACTTCTCCAACTACGCGAGCTGGACCTGGCTCACGGTGCTCTCCATGCTCGCGATCATGTTCCTGCCGCGCCAGTTCCAATTGGCCGTGATCGAGAACGTCGACGAAAAGCACTTGCGCACCGCGGTCTGGTTGTTTCCGCTCTACATGCTGGCGATCAACGTGTTCGTGATACCGATCGCCTTCGGCGGCTTGCTGAGCTTTCCCAAGGGTGGGGTCGATGCCGACACCTTCGTCCTCACCCTGCCGATGGCCGAGCAGCACACCGCGCTCGCCCTGCTCGCCTTCGTCGGCGGCCTGTCGGCCGCCACCGGGATGGTGATCGTGGAAACGATCGCGCTCTCGACCATGGTTTGCAACGACCTGGTGATGCCTGCGTTGCTGCGCAGCCGGCGCCTGCGCCTGAACGAGCGCCAGGATCTGTCCAGCCTGCTGCTCGACATCCGGCGCTGGGCGATCGTCGTCATCATCATGCTCGGTTACCTGTACTTCCGGCTCGCCGGCGAAGCCTACGCGCTGGTGTCCATCGGCCTGATCTCTTTCGCCGCCGTGGCCCAGTTCGGGCCGGCCATCCTCGGCGGGATCTACTGGAAAGGCGGCACGCGCGCGGGCGCGTTGGCAGGGTTGAGCGCGGGCTTCGTCATCTGGGCGTACACGCTGCTCCTGCCGGCGTTCGCGCGCTCCCAATGGCTGCCCCAATCCCTGCTGACCGAGGGTCCGTTCGGTATCGCGCTGCTGAAGCCGCTCGAGCTGTTCGGCCTGGCCGGCCTCGACCAGATCACGCACGCCATGATCTGGAGCATGCTGTTCAATATCGGCCTCTATATCGGCGTGTCGCTCACCTCGCGCCAGAGCGTGGTCGAGCACGGCCAGGCGACGCTGTTCGTCGACGTCTTCACCAAGACGCGCGAGCCCTCGTCGTTCTGGCGCGGCACGGCCTCGACCCGCGAGCTGCGGATCCTGGTTGGGCGTTTCCTCGGCCCGGAACGCGCCCAGGAACAATTCGCTGCGCTCGCACGCGAGCGCAGCCTGCGATCGCTCGAAGACCTGCCCGGCGACGCCGAGTGCGTGCATTTCGCCGAGCGCTTGCTGGCGGGAGCGGTGGGCGCATCCTCCGCCCGCGTGCTCATCGCCTCGGTGGTCGAGGAAGAGCCGCTCGGCATCGAGGAGGTGATGAACATCCTCGACGAAACCTCGCACGTCATCGCCTATAGTCACCAGCTCGAGGAGAAGTCGCGCGAGCTGGAAGCCGCGACGACCGGGCTGCGCGCGGCCAACGAGCGTCTGACCGAGCTCGACCGGATGAAGGACGATTTCATCTCGACCGTAAGCCATGAGCTGCGCACGCCGCTCACCTCGATCAGGGCGCTGTCTGAGATACTGCACGACAATCCCGATCTCGATCGAGCGCAGCGGGTGCGCTTTCTCGGCATCGTGATCAAGGAGTCGGAACGCCTCACCCGGCTCATCAACCAGGTGCTCGACTTGGCGAAGATCGAATCGGGCAAGGCGCAGTGGCACAATTCCGAGCTCGACCTGCGCGACATCATCGACGATGCGCTCGCGGCGACCCGAGGCCTGTTCGAGGAGAAGAACGTTGCCCTCGCCACCCAGCTCGCCGCGGACGTGCCGCGGCTGGTCGGCGATCGCGACCGCTTGATGCAAGTGATGCTCAACCTGATCTCGAACGCCGTCAAATTCTGCGCACCGGACAGCGGCCGCGTTCGTGTGTCGATGCACCGGCAGGGCGACTGCGTGCAAGTCGACGTTGGCGACAACGGCATCGGTATCAGCGCGGAGAACCAGCGCATCGTATTCGAAAAGTTCCGCCAAGTCGGCGACACCCTCACGGACCGCCCCCAAGGCACCGGGCTCGGCCTGCCGATCTGCCGCCAGATCATCAATCACTTCGGCGGCCGGCTGTGGGTCGAAAGCCGCCTCGGCGAAGGCTCGACGTTCTCGTTCACCTTGCCGCTCGATCCCCGCGCGAGCGACGACAAGCTCGCGGCATGATCCGCGAAGGAGGCGCATGGCCAAGCGCGTGTTGATCGCCGACGACGAACCGAACATCGTGTTGTCGCTCGAGTTCCTGCTGGTCCAGGCCGGCTACGAGGTCGCGACCGCGGCCACCGGCGAGGCCACCCTCGATACGGCACGACGGATCCATCCCGACTTGATCCTGCTCGACGTGATGCTGCCGCGCAAGAACGGATTCGAGGTCTGTCAAACCGTGCGCGCGGACCCGCAGTTGAGCGCCACCAAGATCGTCATGCTGACGGCGAAGGGTCGCAGCACCGAAATCGCCAAGGGGCTCGCGCTCGGCGCCGATGCGTACGTCACCAAGCCATTCGGCACGCGCGAGCTGGTCGACACGGTACGCACGCTGATCGGCCCATGAGGGCGCCCGGCGCGCGGCTGATCGGCGTATGGGCAGGCTGCTTCGCGCTGTCCGCCGGCACCGCGCTCGCGCTCGCGCTGGCGTTGGCGGCCGCTCTGGCCGGCGAAGAGCGCAGGCTCGCCCGCGTCCTGCTGGAGTCGAGCGGTTCCCTGCCCTACCTGTTGCTCATCATGGTATTCGCGGCGAGCGGGTTGCTCGCATCCTGGCTCGTCAAAGCGTACTTCAACCCGATCGCGCGCGCGGCCGAAGCCACCGCGGTCAGCGCGCTCGCCAATCCCAAGCATCGGCTCGCGGCTGAAGGCCCGGCGCAGCTGCGACACCTCATCGCCGCGATAAACGCGCTAGCGGATCATCACGCCGCGGCGCTCGACGCTGTCGATGCGCGTGTGGCCGAAGCGCGCGCCGCGCTCGAAAGCGAGAAGAATCGCCTTGCCGTGCTCATGTCCGAGCTCGCGCAAAGTGTGCTCGTATGCGATCCGAACGGGACAATCGTGCTCTACAACGAGCAGGCGCGGCGGCTGTTTTCGCCACCCGACATCGAGAAAACGGCGACAGACCACGATTTTTCGCCGGACAAACCGCAGCGGACAGGCCGCGGTTGTGCACCGGACCCGCATGGACATCTTCAGGATCCCACGAATACATGGTCTGTCCCCGTGTATTCCGGCTTCATCGGCCTGGGCCGTTCGCTGTATTCGCTGCTCGCACCGGAGCCGGTACGCTACGCGATCGAGCGCCTCGACCAGCGCACCGCCGCCGGCGAGCTCGATCCCATCGGCATCTTCACCACTGCGCTGCCGGGCGCTCGCCTGGTGCGCGTTCGCATCTCGCCGATGGCGGGCGCCGCGCGCTCCGCGGCCGAGATGCCAGCGCCCTCCGGCTACGTCCTGTTGCTCGAGGACGTGAGCCAGGAAGTCACCGGTGTCGAACGGCGCGACCGCATTCTCATCGACCTGATCGAGGGCGCACGCGCCGCGCTGGCGAGCCTGCGCGCGGCGACCGAGAACCTAGCGCATTTTCCCGACATGGCGCTGGAGCGCAGGCAGCGTTTCGTCGCCATCGCGGTCGAGGAGGCGGGTCGCTTGAGCGAGGCCGTCGAGCATGCGAGCCGCGACCATGCCGACAGCGCACGATTGCGCCCGCGTGCGCTGGAATCGATGCGCGGCGCCGATCTCGTGGCCGCGCTGCGTGCCGGCTTGGCGAGTGAAGTCGGCTCGGTGCACGCCGATGAAGGCTCGGATCCGCACATCTGGCTCGATGTCGATTGCCATGCGCTGGTCCAGGCCGTGCGTTATCTCGCCCGGCGTTTGCGTGACGAGTTCGGCATCCGCGACTATACCCTGGAGGTGAGCGGCGATGCCCCGCACGCCTACCTGGATCTGTGCTGGCTCGGCGCGCGCATTTCGGCGGCAACGACCAGCGCTTGGGAAGACGATACGCTGTCGGCGGGCGGCGAGGCGAGCTCGATGACGCTGCGCGATATCCTGCAGCATCACGGCGCCGAGCTATGGCACGAGATCGATCGGCCGAGCGGACGCGCCCGCTTCCGCTTCATGTTGCCGGTGGGAGCGCGTGCGCCCCTGCGCAATCCGAGCGAACGGCCCGGACGCCCCGTGTTCTACGACTTCGACTTGTCCTCGGCCGCCAACTCCGGGGACGCGCTCGATGAGAGCCCGTTGCGCGAGCTCGCTTACACGGTATTCGACACCGAGACGACGGGTCTCGACCCGGGCGCGGGCGACGAAATCATCGCGATCGGTGCCGTGCGCATCGTCAACGCACGCGTCCTGACGGGCGAAGCGTTCGATCGACTGATCGATCCGCGACGGCGCATCGATCCGCGCTCCGTCGCAATCCATGGCATCGGTGATGCCATGGTGCGCGGCCAGCCGACCATCGAGCGCGTTCTGCCCGCGTTTCACCGCTTCTGCACCGATACGGTCCTGGTCGGGCACAACGTCGCCTTCGACATGCGCTTCCTGCAACTGAAGGAGGATGCAACGGGCGTACGCTTTCGCCAGCCCGTGCTCGATACGCTGCTCTTGTCCGCCGTGCTGCACGATAACCTGAGCGACGATCGACTGGAAGCGATCGCGCACCGCTTCGGCATCGAGGTCGTCGCTCGCCATACCGCGCTCGGCGACGCCTTGGTGACGGCGGAGATATTCCTGAAGATGCTGCCCTTGCTCGCCGAGCGCGGCATCACGACCTTGCGCGCAGCACGCGCCGCCGCCGAACGTACCCGCTATGCCCAGCTTCGCTACTGAAACGCGCGCCGCGGTCGATGCTGCGGCCTCGCTGCCGCTGTCGCGCGTGATGCGCCGCGCGCCGCAAACCTGCTCGCCGGCGACACCGGTCCGCGCCGCGCTCGAGACCATGCGCCGACTGTCCATTGGCTCGATCATCGTCAGCGACGAGGCCACTCGCCCGGTCGGGATTCTGACCTTGCGCGACGTGGTCGATCGAATCGTGCTCGAGCCGGGTATGCTCGACGCCCCCATGGCGGCCGTCATGACGCAGCCGCCCGTGAGCCTGGCGTTGACCGACAACGCCTACCAGGCAGCGCTGCTCATGGTACGGCGCGGCGTGCGCCACGTGATCCTGGTGGACGCCGCCGGGCGCGTCGGCGGTATCGTCTCCGAACGCGACTTGTTCGGCATGCAGACCACGGGCGTGCGCCACCTCTCCAGCGAAATCAAGGGCGCGACCGACCTGGTGGCGGTGGAACGCTTCGGCCAGGAGATCCACGCGCTCGCGCGCCAGATGGTGCTGCAGGGCGCGGCCGTGGGCCCGCTCACGGCCTTCATCTCGTCGCTGATCGATCTCTTGACCGAACGCATCGTCGAGCTCGAGCTCGCCGCCTTGGGCGAAATCGGCAGCGGCGTGTGCTGGATCGTGATGGGCAGCGAAGGCCGCAGCGAGCAAACCCTCTCGAGCGACCAAGACAACGGCATCATCTTCGAGCCGCCCGCCGGCGAGAGCGCGAACGACGTGCGTACCCGGCTGCTGCCGGTGGCCCGGCGCATCAACGAGGCACTCGATCGCGCCGGCTACCGCCTCTGCTCGGGCAACATCATGGCGAGCAACCCCGCCTGGTGCCTGACCCCGGAGGAGTGGCGCAACCGCTTCGCGCACTGGATCGGCAGCGGCGGCCCCGAAGCCTTGTTGCACGGCTCGATCTTCTTCGACCTGCGGGCGCTCAGCGGCGCGACCGGGTTGGCGGCCGACTTGCGGGCCTGGCTCCTACCCCAGGCGGCGCGCAATCGCCGCTTCCTCCACCAGATGGCGGCGAACGCCCTGCGCAATCGACCGGCGCTCGGCCTGCTGCATCGCTTTGCCACCGACGGCGAGAACCGGATCGATCTGAAGATGAATGCCGCCACCGCCTTCATCGACGCGGCCCGCATCCTGAGCCTGGGTTGCGCGCTCGACGAGGTGCGCACCGAGGCGCGGTTGCGCGCAGCCGGCACGCCGGCCGGCATCCCGGCGCACGAAGTCGAGGCCTGGATCGCGGCGTTCTATCGCATCCAAGGCTTTCGGCTTTCCCATCAAGCGCGCTGCTTCGATGCGGGCATCGCGCCCGACAACCGCATCGCTCCCGATACGCTGCACGACTTCGACCAGCAAGTGCTCAAGCTCGCCCTGGAACAGGCGCGCTCGCTGCAGAGCCGCCTGGCGATGGACTACGGGCTGTAGACGAACGCCTGGCTCAAGCCGATGCGCGCGGCTCCAGTGCGTAGCCGCGCCCGTACAGCGTGCGCACGCTCAGGCCGCTGCCCTCGATCTTCTTGCGCAGCCGATGGACGTACACTTCGATCGCGTTATATCCCACGTCGCGATCGTAGCTGTAGATCTGCTCGACCAGGTGCTCCTTGCTCACCACCTTGCCGAGGCGCTTGAGCAAGGCCTCGAGCACTGCCGTCTCGTGCATCGACAAGTCGAGCGTGCGCTCCCCGATCGAGGCGATACGATCGACGGTATCGAAGCTCAAGTTGGCCGCACTGATCTTCGGATTGCCCGAGCCCTTGCCTCGGCGCAGCAGCGCCCGTACGCGCGCTTGCAGCTCGTCGAGGGAAAACGGCTTCACCAGGTAGTCGTCGGCGCCCAGGTCGAGGCCGTGGACCTTGTCTCCGGCCGATTCGCGCCCGGAAAGAATGAGCACCGGAATGCGGCCATCATGCTTGCGCAGCCGCTTGAGAACGTCGTAGCCGTCGAGTTGCGGCAAGCCGAGGTCGAGGATGAGCAGATCGAACACGGCGTCGTGCAGCGCCTTGTCGGCGAGCGCGCCATTCTCCACCCAATCGACGGCATAGCCGCTCTGGGTCAGGCTGAATCGCAGCGCCTCGCCTAACGCCGCGTCGTCTTCGGTGATCAGGATGCGCAACCTGTCACTCCTCCCGCGCCTCGTCGCCTGCTTCGAGCTGCTCCGGACTCCGGCTTGCTGCGACGCAGCGGCGAAGCGACAGGATTTTGTAAGAGTCTTGGACTACATTCGCGAAAAATATAACAAACAGCCGGCGCAAGGCAACTCGCCGGGCGACCGTCGTCCCACCTGACTGGAGGACCCTCATGCAGTTGACCGAAAAGCACCGTGAGTACTGGAACAAGAACCTCACCATCACGGCGATTCTCCTGGCGATCTGGTTCGTGGTGACCTTCGTCGAAGGCTGGTACGCGCGCGAGCTCAACCAGTTCACTTTCTTGGGCTTCCCGTTCGGCTTTTACATGTCGGCGCAAGGCTCGCTCATTGTCTACGTTGTGCTGATCTGGTTCTATGCCCTCTACATGAACAAGATGGATCGCGTCTACGACGTCCACGAAGGGGAGGACGACTGATGGCCACCGTCAGCCAATCCACGTTCAACCAGCAGCTCAAGCGCTACTACAGCATCTACACCGGCGGCTTCGTCGGTTTCATCATCGTGCTCGGCATTGCCGAGCAGATGGGTCTGTCGAACCGCTGGATCGGCTACTGCTTCCTGTTCGCGACCATCCTGCTGTACGCGGTGATCGGCATCACCAGCCGCACCGCCGAGGTGTCCGAGTATTACGTCGCCGGCCGGCGCGTGCCCGCATTCTTCAACGGCATGGCGACGGGCGCCGACTGGATGAGCGCCGCCTCCTTCATCGGCATGGCGGGAACGCTCTATCTCTCCGGCTTCGATGGGCTTGCGTTCGTCATGGGCTGGACCGGCGGCTACGTGCTGGTGGCGTTGTTCCTCGCGCCCTACCTGCGCAAGTTCGGCCAGTTCACGATTCCCGACTTCCTCGGCGCGCGCTACGGCGGCAACATCGTCCGCTCGATCGGCGTGGTTTCCGCGATCGTGTGTTCTTTCGTATACGTGGTGGCGCAGATCTACGGCGTGGGTCTGATCACCAGCCGCTTCACCGGCCTCGAGTTCGGCGTCGGGGTGTTCGTCGGCCTCGCCGGCATCCTGGTGTGCTCGTTCCTGGGCGGCATGAAAGCGGTGACCTGGACCCAGGTCGCGCAGTACATCATCCTGATCGTCGCCTACATGATCCCGGTCGTGTGGCTGTCGGCAAAGCACACCGGCAATCCGATCCCACAGATCGCCTATGGCCAGGCGCTGCAGAAAGTGACCGAGCGCGAGAAGCAGCTCACCGCCGACCCGAAGGAGAAGGAGGTGCGCGACATTCTGAAGGCGCGCGCCGACGCAGCCACGGCGGGGCTCAAGGACCCGAACAAGGCCTACACCGAAGGCCGCGCAGCGGCAGAGAAACGTGTTGCCGACCTGAAAGCGTCCCAGGCGCCGGCCGACCAGATCGGCGCTGCCGAGACGGCGCTGGCGGCCTATCCGAAGGACGTCGAGGCAGCCAAGAACCAGTGGAACAAGGACAAGGGCCTTGCCGCGCGCGCCGCCCCACCGCGACCGCACGCCGAGCCCTTCCCCGGCAAGGACGAAGCGGCACGCAATACCGCGCGGCTCAACTTCCTCGGCATCGTGTTCTGCATGATGATTGGAACGGCTGCCTTGCCGCACATCCTGATGCGCTACTACACCACGCCGAGCGTACGCGACGCGCGTCTGTCGGTCGGCTGGTCGCTGTTCTTCATCTTCCTGCTCTACTTCACCGCGCCGGCGCTGGCGGTCCTCGCCAAGTACGACGTCTATCACTTCCTGGTGGGCTCCAAGTTCGCCGAACTGCCGGCGTGGGCGGCGAACTGGGCAAGGGTGGATCCGGCGCTGCTGTCGATCACCGATCTGAACAAGGACGGCATCGTGCAGCTCGCGGAGATCGTGCTGGGCGGCGACATCATCGTGCTGGCGACCCCGGAGATCGCGGGTCTTCCCTATGTGATCTCGGGCCTGGTCGCGGCAGGCGGCCTGGCCGCCGCGCTTTCGACCGCCGACGGTCTGTTGCTCACGATCGCCAACGCGCTCTCGCACGACCTCTACTACAAGATGATCAACCCGAACGCGCCCACCAAGGCGCGCCTCGCCGTCGCGAAGGGGCTCCTGCTGGTGGTCGCCATCGTGGCCGCCTACGTGACCTCGCTCAAGCCCGGCGACATCCTGTTCCTCGTCGGCGCGGCTTTCTCGCTCGCCGCCTCGTCGTTCTTCCCGGCGCTCGTGCTCGGGGTGTTCTGGAAGCGTGCGACCAAGTGGGGCGCGATCTCGGGCATGCTCGCCGGCCTCGGCGTATGCGTCTATTACATGGTCATGACCTACCCGTTCTTCCGCACGATGTTCAACATCACCGTGCCGATCGCGGACGTGCAATGGTTCGGCATGAACCCGATCTCCGCCGGCGTGTTCGGCGTCCCGGTCGGATTCGCCGCCATCGTGATCGTCAGCCTGCTCACGCCCGCGCCCGAGAAAGAGGTGCAGGACCTGGTCGACCACGTGCGCTACCCAGTGCTCGCCGGCGACATCGATACACGCGCGACCTGAACAACAGGAGGAGCGTTGTTTGGACCAACCCGCCCTCAAGGGCGGGTTTTTTTTGCCTGCTGCTCGCGCAGCGCCAGAGCGATCCGGCGTTCGAAACCGCGATGGCGCGAGGAAGATGCGGCGTCCGACGCCGGCGCGTAGTCCGGCCGTTGCCTATCGCGCTCGCGGCGCGAAAGGCCCATACCCCGTCTGCTACAATCGCGCCACCCGGAGAGATGGCCGAGCGGTCGAAGGCGCACGCCTGGAGAGCGTGTATACGTGCAAGCGTATCGTGGGTTCGAATCCCACTCTCTCCGCCAGGGATGTGTCAACTCTGCGGGTTTGCGCGTTCACTCGCCGAAACCCCAGCCGAAGGCCGCGTTAATCAATCGCTTCGGCCGTGCGCTCGTCTTCCTGGCATCATGACGCTGAATCCCATGACCATGAAGGCGCCCTCGACCGCGACCATGAGCACAGACTTCGGCCGAATCACAGAGCAAACGCTTGCAGCCGCGCGACGCATGATCGGCGTTCGGCTGCGCCCGGAAGGCCCCTACATCCAGGACCTCAGCGTCGATGCGATCCGCACCTTCTGCAACGGCATCGGCGACCTCAATCCGCTCTACCGCGACACCGAACACGGCAGATCGAGCCGGTTCGGGTCGCTGGTTGCCCACCCGATGTTTCCCATGGCCTGTGCCTGGATCGGCCGGGCGCGCTGGGGCTTCCCGGGAGTGCACTCGTTCCTGGGCGGCAACGACTGGGAGTTCTTTCGCAACCTGCGCCCCGGCGATCGGATCAGCGTGATCGAGCGCGTGGTCGGCGTCGATGAGAAGACGAGCCGGTTCTCGGGCGACTTGGTGATTCAGTACATGCAGGCCGAGTTCGCGAATCAAACCGACGATCTCGTCGCCAGGGTCCTGGGTTGGAGCACGCGTCACGAACGCAAGGCAGCACGCGACAAGAAGAAGTACGAGCCGGCACAGCCGTATCGCTATACCGACGACGAGATGGCGGCGATCGACGCGGCCGTTCGTTCCGAGGCGAGCAAGGTGCGCGGAAGCGAGCCGCGGTACTGGGAGGACGTCGACGTCGGCGACGAGCTCGCGCCCGTGGTACGCGGTCCGCTTTCATCTGCCGACACCATCGGCTTTCTGGTCGCGTGCGGCCGCGGGCACACCCATGGCCTGGTCGCGAACGCGGCAGCACGCCATCCCGGACATTTCGTCCAGGACGGCGATACACAACGCGCCGCTCACACGATGGATATCCATCATCGTCCCGCGATGGCTCGACAGTCTGGCGCACCCGGGGTCATCGATTTCGGCGCACAGCGCTGCGCTTGGCTCGCCACCCTGGTTACCAACTGGATGGGCGACGCAGGCGTTCTGAAGCGACTGAAGATGGAGCTGCGGCTGCCGAACGTGCTCGGCGATACGACCTGGTGCAAGGGTAAGGTCGCGGCCAAGTACATCAAGGACAGGCATCCGCTGGTCGAGATCGACATCTGGGCGGAGAACCAGCGCGGCCAGGTGAGCGCGCCGCGTGGAACGGCAGTGGTCGCATTGCCTGCAAGGCTCGTGTCGTCACGTATATGCCGCGACGGCGCGTCGATCGACCTCGGCTATGCCAGCCACGAAGCGCTAACTGCTCGCTGATCATGCGCGCTCCCTTGGCCGGCGTTCAGGTCGTCGAGCTCGGGCAAAGCCCGGCGATCGGCTACGCCGGCAAGCTGCTGACCGACATGGGAGCGGATGTCGTCAAGGTCGAGCCGCCCTCGGGTGATATCGCGCGCCACCTCGGACCCTATCGCGCGGACGTGCCGGACATCGAGGGCAGCGGTCTGTTCGCATATCTCAACGCCGGCAAGCGCAGTGCCGTGCATGATATTGCGACCGCTTCGGGCACCAGTGCGATTCACGCGTTGCTGCGAGGAGCGGAGGTCGTCTTTCTGGGCGCGGACGATCCGATGCTCGAGCCTCATGGCTTCTCCGCCGCTACCCTCGCTGCGAAGTACTCGAGATCGGCGATCATACGCGTCGCGGCATCAGCGCCGATCCCGGCGCAAGATCTTGTCGCGGTCGACGATCTGACGATTCAGGCAGCCAGCGCGATCTCGATCGGAACAGGCTTGCGCGGCCGGCCGCCATTGAAACTTCCCGGCGACCAGAGCGCATACCAAAGCGGGTTATGCGCGGCAATCGCCGCAATGAGCGCGGTCCTGGCGCGTACCGGCGCGCTCATCGATCTCGCCGCATTGGACATCTGGGCAAGCCTGTACAACGGCGGCGAGGTCGCCAACGATTTCTTCGGTCGTAAGCGCCGTCCGCGTGCCGGCTATCGTGTATCGCGCCAGCCGTTTCTGCGGGCGATCTTTGCGTGCAAGGACGGCTACTTCGCCATTCAGTGCACAGAAACCCGACACTGGCTTGCCTTCCTGCGCATGGTTGAAAGGGAAGATCTCGCGCGGCATCCATTATTCACCGACCGCCTGCGCTCCGACGACGAATATGCCGAGCAATGCAACGCCTTCTTCCAAGCCTGGTTCGAGGCGCGCACAAAGGAAGACCTTCTGCGGCTGTGTCTGGACGCCAAGATACCCGCGGCGCCGGTATACAACTTCGAGGAAGTCACCGAGCATCGCCACCTCGCGCACCGGGCGTTCTTCCGCGAGGTCGAAATGCAAGGTCGCGCGCTGACCGTGCCCGGCCATCCCTTCGGTGAAAGCTTCGCTTACGCAGGCCCCAAGCGAGTACCGCGCCTGGGCGAAGCCACGGACGCGCAATGGCCGGCACCGTCACAAGGATCAACAGCGCCTGCGGGCGATCCCAGCCAACCCCTGCGCGGTATCCGCGTCGTGGATTTCGGCTGGGTCTGGGCGGGCGCCATCCCGGGCCATGTCTTGGCCGACCTGGGCGCGGAGGTCATACGCATCGAGAGCCGCAAGCCGCTCGACTTCATGCGCCAGGGCACCCCTATCGTCGGCAACGAAAAGGATCCAGAGCAGAACCCTGTCTTCCAGAACGTCAATCGCGGCAAGCTCAGTCTATGCATCGATCTGACGCAGGCTGGGGCCAGCGAGGTGGTCAAGGAACTCGTCGCGACCAGCGACATCGTGATCGAGAATTTCTCGCCGGGGGTCATGGCGCGTTTCGGCCTTGCTTGGAGCCAGTTGAGATCCGTCAAGTCCGATCTCATCATGTGCTCGATGTCTGCCGCGGGCCAGTCCGGGCCATTGCGAGGAATCAGAACTTACGCGTCGATGATTGCGGCCCTCGCGGGAATGAGCAGCATGGCGGGATATCCGGGCGAAAAGGTCCTCGGGGTGCAAGCGCCACCCTACGCCGACCCCAATGCGGGGCTGCACGCGACCTTCGCCATCCTGAGCGCGCTTCATGGCCGCCGCCTTCATGGCGATGGCGCGTACATCGATCTGTCACAGTGGGAGGCTGCCGTGAACGTCATGGGCGCACAGGTCCTCGATTACGCGATGAATGGCCGTGTACCGGGGACTTGCGGAACGCGCGAGCTTCCGTACGCGCCTAGCGGCAACTATCCAGTCAGCGGCGAGGAGCAATGGATCGCCATCAGCGTGCGCGCGGACGAACAATGGCATGGGCTGCAACAGGCCCTCGGCATGCCGCCGTGGATGAGCGACCCGAAATACGCCGACCGCGCAGGCCGGGTTGCTCATGCCGGAGTCATCGAGCGAGCGCTCGCGACCGAAACGCGCAGATATGCAGGACAGGAGCTCGCGGCGGGCCTGCGTCGTGTGGGCGTTCCGGCGCAATCCCTGCTGGACATACAGGACATCCTCAATCACCCATACTTCAAGGCGAGAGATCTGTTCCAGATGGTCGGCCATCCCAAGCTGAAGCAAGTGCCCGTCTACAGGCTTCCCTGGAAGGTCAACGGCTCTGCGATACCGGTGCGTCGCCGTGCACCCATGCTCGGGGAACATACCGAGCACGTGCTCCACGCCATTCTCGGCAAGACGGCGCAGGACGTGGCGGCCTTACGCCGCAAGGGTATCGTCGACTGATGCTCGCGCGCGACGCTCCCCTCGCTCCGCTTCGTCGTGCCAGTTCCCATGGATAGGTGACGCATGAGTACCGCCAAGCCGGGTTTCCTGGATGGAGTTCGAGTTCTCGACTTCACGCGGGTGATATCGGGACCTTACGCGACCATGATGCTCGCGGACATGGGCGCCGACGTGGTGAAGGTGGAAGAGCCCACGCATGGCGACGAGATGCGCAACATCCGCTTCGAGGGACGCGCCCCGCATCATCACGACTACTTCAACACCAACAACAGGTCGAAGAGAAGCATCGCGCTCAATCTCAAGTCGCCCGAGCATGTACGTATCGCGCAACAGCTTGCCGAAAAGGCCGATGTCGTCGTCGAGAACTTCGCTCCGGGTGTCGCCGAGCGGCTCGACATCGGCTGGCGGACGCTGCACAAGCGGAATCCAACGCTCGTTTACTGCTCCATATCGGGATTCGGCCAGTCGGGACCTTATCGATCGAGGCCCGCGCTGGATCCGATCATCCAGGCACTCTGCGGGGTGATGAGCGTCACCGGTTGCGACGACGGGCCACCGCTACAGGTCGGTGCCCCGCTCGCCGACGCGATCGCCGGCATGTTCGCCGCATTCTGTATCGTGTGCGCGTGGACCGATGTGCAGCGTAGCCAGGCCGGACGCTACATCGACATCAGCATGCTGGACGCAATGATCGCTGCGCTAGGTCCGCGCATGGGCGAGGCACTGCAGGCCGGGTTGAATCCAGCACGGCACGGCAACAGCAACCCGATGCGCGTTCCGACCAATGTCTACCTGACGAGCGACCACCGGCATTTGATGGTCGCAGTGATGAATGATGGCCATTGGCATCGGCTGTGCGACGCGCTCGGCCAGGGCGAATGGGCGCAGCGCGCCGAGTTCCGTACCATGACCGACCGCAAGCAACGGCGCCGCGAGCTTGACCTCCTGGTTGCCGCCGAGATCGCCAAGCGCCCGGCGGCGGACTGGCAGGCGCTTTTCGACCGTCATCGCGTGCCTTGCGGAATGGTCAATAGCTACCTCGAAACGATCGAGGATCCGCAGGTACGCCATCGCGAGCTGATACGCACGATCGATCACCCCCGTTCCGGTCCCATCAGGGTCGTCGGCACACCATGGAAGATCTCTGGCCATGACCCTTCGATGCGCCCGCCCCCTTTGCTCGGAGAGCACACCGCCGAGGTGTTGCGCGATTGGCTGTCGTTGGGTCAGGACCAGGCACAGGCGATCCAGCGCCATTCCCGGGCACGTGACGATCAGTGACCTTCCGCCGGCGCGGGGCCAGTGGCCATTTCAAACAGGTGCCTGAGCATGAGCCGCGCCGGCTTCGACAGCACTTCGGTCGCCCGCGTGCAGATGTCTATGTCGTACTCGGCCCAGTGCTCGGCGAGCTTGATGCATCTCAACCCCATTGCCGCCGCGTATGGTGCAGCCGATTGCTCGCACATGATGCCGATGCCCAGCCCCGCCTGGATCATGCGCCGCGCGGAATCGAACGTCGTCACATCGAGCCTGCTGCGCAGCCGCAGCCCCCGCGCCGAGCATGCATCCTTCACGAGCTGTCCCAAGCCGCCCGATTGACCGAAGCTGACAAAATCGTGCTTCACCGCGTCGGCCAATGTAACCGCCTTGCGTTTCGCCAAGGGATGAGATCTGTGAGTGACCACGACCAAGCGCAACGTCTGGTAAGGCCGCACATTGAGGATTGCGATGGACGACAGCGTCTTGCCGGCCGCGTGCCGCGCGAAAATCCCGATATCTCCGTCGCCGCGCGCAACCCCTTGCACGACTTGAACCGCGCGCCGCTCCTCGAGGTGCACTTCGACATTGGGATGCGCGATCATGAACGCTTTCAAGGCTCGCGGTAACGAGCCCAGCTGCCCCGAAGGGCTGAACAGGATCTTCACGTGCCCGAGCGTGCCGCTGGCATACTCGCTCAAGGTACTTTTCATGCGATCGAGCCGCAGCAGGACTTCCTTCACCTCGACCGCGAGGGCGCTGCCCGCGGCGGTCAAGCGCACGCCGACGCTCTGGCGCTCGAACAACGTCACACCGAGCGCGTGCTCGAGCTCTATGATGCGCTTGCTGATCGCCGGCGCGCTGATGTGCTCGCGCTCGGCCGCTTTGCCGATGCTGCCGTGCTCGGCCACCTTGAGAAACAATCTCAGCGTCGTGAAGTCAGGGCGCACGACCAGCGTAGGAGCAAGGGACGATGTTTAACAGGATCCTGCAATGCCTCATGACGGTGTACATCGCCTGTTCAGGGTTCGGCGCGGCATGCGCCGCGGGCGAGGAATATCCGGCAAGGCCGGTGAGGCTCATTGTGCCATTCGCGCCCGGAGGCAGTACAGACGTGATCGGCCGTGCGCTGGCGCAGAAGCTCGCGGACGGTCTCGGTACCTCCGTTGTGGTCGACAATCGCGGCGGCGGCGGCGGGGTCGCGGGTACCGAGCTCGCGATTCGCGCGCCCGCCGACGGCTACACGCTCATTCTCGTGTCCGGGAGCTATGCGGCCAATGCCGCCATGTACACGCTGGCATACGACCCCGTGACCGACATCTCGCCCGTCATGCTGGTGTACGAGACAGCATACCTGGCGACGGTCCATCCCGGCCTCAAGATAACCTCGCCCAAGGAGCTCATTGCCTACGCAAGCGCGAAACCTGGTGGCCTGAACTACGGTTCCGCCGGCAACGGCAGCCTGGCGCATCTTGCAACCGAGCTCTTCGACCTCATGGCCCGTTCGAAGATGACGCACGTCCCTTATCGCGGGACGGGGCCCGCCATCACCGATCTGATCAGCGGTCAAATCCAGCTCTTGCTGGGCGGTGTCCCCGGACTGATCCCCCACGTGAAGTCCAACAGGATACGTGCGATCGGCGTCACGACGTTGCGGCGGACACGCGCTCTGCCCGATATACCGAGCATTTCCGAAACGCTTCCCGGCTACGAGGCATCGTTATGGTTCGGATTCTGGGGGCCGAAAGGACTTCCCGGTCACGTCGCCGAGCGCTGGCGCACGGAGCTCCAGCGGGTGGTCCGCTTGCCCGACATCCAGGAACGTGCCAACGCCGAAGGTTTGGATGCCGTGGTCCAGGCGCCGGAAGAGTTCAGGCGCGTCATACAGCGCGATATCTTGAAATGGCGCGAGGTCCTCAAGCGAACCGCTCGTAGCGGCTAGCCCAACTTGCGCAGAATCGTGGGTCGGGGGACGCGAAATCAGTGACTTAAGTAAGAAGTCGGCACTACATCTTCGCGATTAAGCGGCGCTGCGCTCGGCGTCGGCAGCAATTTCCGGGAGCCG
>JADLAC010000015.1 GCA_020848435.1 Burkholderiales bacterium
GATTCGCGGCCTAATGGAGCCATTCAAGGTGTAGCAGTTCGGGATCTCGAACTTCCGTGATCGGGTTACCCTCCGGGCTTTTTTGCTCGAAGGGGGCGCGATGGGCAACAGGAGGTTTGAGATGCATCAGTACCGTCAGGTTATTCAACGGCTGCGGTTGGGTGAGACCGACCGGGCGATCGCTCGTACGGAGCGGGTGGGTAGGGTAAAGGTCGCGTCACTGCGGGAGTGCGCGGCACAACGCGGCTGGCTGGACCCCACCGGTCCGATGCCCGACGACGAGAGCTTGGCCGCCGAGCTCGGGACGCCGCAGCGTCGACCGCAGAATCTCTCCAGTGTCGAGCCGTTCCGGGAGCAACTGCTCGCCTGGCATGCCCAGGGGATCCAGGCCACGACCATACACCGGGCCCTGGTGCGCAACCATGGCTACGGCGGCAGTGTGCACGCGGTGTACCGCTTCCTCGAGCGCGAGGTGCCGTCGACGCCGCAGGCCACGGTGATGCTGGATTTCGCCGTCGGCGAGAGTGCGCAGGTGGATTTCGGCCAGGGGCCCGCAATCACCGACCGCCGGACCGGCGACGCCTTCAAGACGTGGATCTTTGTGATGACGTTGGCTTGGTGTCGTCATCAATATGCCGAGTTGGTGCGCAACCAGAAGGTCGAGACCTGGCTTGCCTGTCACCGTCACGCGTTCGAGTGGTTCAACGGTGTTCCGCGATCGGTGCGGATCGACAATCCCAAGTGCGCCATCACCCGGGCCTGCTACTACGAGCCCGAGGTGCAACGGGCCTATGGCCAGCTGGCGTTGGGCTATTCCTTTCGCATCGACCCGTGTCCCGTGCGCGACCCCAAAAAGAAGGGGCGCGTGGAATCGGGTGTGAAATATGTCAAGTCAAGCTTCGTGCCGCTGCGCGAGTTTCACAGCCTGGAGCACGGCAACCAGCAGCTGCGCGAGTGGGTCATGGGCGAGGCCGGCAATCGGATCCACGGCAGCACCCGCGAGCGGCCGTTGAAGCTGTTCACCGAGACCGAGCAGGCGATACTGCAGCCGCTGCCCGCCATCGCACCGGAGTGCCCGGCCTGGGCCAAGGCCAAGCTGCACCCCAACTGCCACGTCCAGTTTGAGTATTGCTACTACTCGGCCCCGTTCGCGCTGATCGGGCAAGAGCTGTGGCTGGAAATCGCCCCCAGTGCGCTGCGCATCTACCGCGACCACGAGCTGGTCGCCGTACATCCCCGGTTGTTCAAGCCCGGCACCCGATCCACCGTCGACGAACACCTGCCGCCGGATGCGGTGGCCTTCCTGATGCGCGACCCGCAGTTCTGCCTGAAGCAAGCCGCGCGGATCGGGCCGGCTTGCCGAGCGGTGGTCGAAAGTCTGTTCAGCAACCGCGTCCTCGATCACTTGCGCGCCGCGCAGGGCCTGCTGCGCCTGGGCGAGAGCTTCGGCGGCAAACGACTCGAGGCCGCCTGCGCCCGGGCACTGAACTTCGGCACCCCGACCTACCGCAGCGTCAAGCAGATTCTCGCCAACGGCTTCGACCAGCAGCTCGAGCTGGCCGAGTTCCCCGCGCTGGAAGCAGCCTACCTCGGTGCCGGGCGCTTCAGCCGCCACGGCGGCGATCTGATGCATTAGCCACCACTACCCCAACCACCACCTCGTTCCCCCGGTCGTCCAACGCCACCCCAGGAGATTCAACAATGAACCCCATGCCCGCGCTTGAACCCATGCTCAAACAGCTGCGCCTATCCGGCGTCCTCGACTCCCTGGAGGCACGCAACCGCCAGGCCATCGAATCCAAGCTCGCCTACACCGACTTCATCGCCCTGCTCATTCAGGACGAGGTCGCTCGCCGCCAGCAACGACAGTTCGATCAGCGCAGCCGCAAGTCACAAGTCTGCTCCGACAAGACCCTGGAACGCTTCGACTTCAGCGACAATCCCACCATCGATCGCGCCTATATCGCCGACCTCGCCACTTGCCGCTTCGTGGTCGAGAAGGCCCCGGTTCTAATCGTTGGTCCGGTCGGCACGGGCAAGAGTCACTTGGCCCAGGCACTGGTCCACTGTGCGCTGCGCCAGGGCTATGAGGTGCTCTTCACCACCCAGGCCAAGCTGCTGGCCCAGATGCATGCTGCGCGCGCCACCAACGCCTATGATCGCAAGCTCCAGCAGCTCGCCAAGATTCCACTCATCGTCATCGATGATTTCGGTTTGCGGCCGCTACGCACACCCCAGGACGAAGATCTGCACGATCTCGTCGCCGAGCGTTACGAACACGCGAGTACGATCGTCACCAGCAATTTGGATGTCGACGAGTGGCGCGCCGCGTTCCCCAACAAGCTGCTCGCCGCGGCTACCATCGATCGACTTCGCGATGGCGCTTACCGCGTGCTTCTCGACGGCGAGACCCGCCGTCGGCCCAGGCCGCTTCCCGCCGGCCCGGCCGCGGCGAGTGCCCGGCCTGATAAGCGCACGACCACCAACGCCCGGTCGGCGGCATGAGCGCCGTGGCCATGAACTCGTGCACTCGTAATTCGCCGATGGCGACGATGAACGGCCGAAACGACTCCGATGCACCAAGTTGGGGCGCTCAGAACGCCCTACAAGCGATTGGCGATCGCCGGGTGGGACTCTACCCCCACCCCAAAACCTTGATCCCTGTCGCCGTCCGCGTGCGCGTACCTCCGGCACCTGGAGTGAACCGGACGACAACCACGCAACACCGAACGAACGGCGTCC
>JADLAC010000016.1 GCA_020848435.1 Burkholderiales bacterium
CTCTGCCAAGAGGCAAGGTCGGCACTACACGCCCCTTTGCGCTTCACGCACGATCCAACTCGATGATTCCATTCAACCCCGGTCCGAAAAAAATGCCGAAACGGGGGTCGAACTGCTCAAGTTGGGCTAAGGCCTGTCGTTATCGTCGTCTGGCACCGTCTTGAAACCCGCGGTCGGAGCACTATGCCGAGCCCGCTGCCCTTGCGGTGCAGTCACTTCGCCGCCATGCGGATCGCACCGTCGAGACGGATGGTCTCGCCGTTGAGCATCTGGTTCTCGATGATGTGACGCACCAGCGCCGCGTACTCCTCCGGGCGGCCGAGGCGCGAGGGGAAAGGTGTCTGGGCGCCGAGCGAATCCTTCAGCGTCGCATCGAATCCATCCACCATGGCGGTGTCGAAGATCCCCGGAGCGATCGTGACCACGCGTATCCCCAGGCGCGCCAACTCGCGCGCGAGCGGCAGCGTCATACCGGCCACACCGCTCTTCGAGGCCGCATAGGCTGCCTGGCCGATCTGCCCGTCGAAGGCCGCGACCGAGGCCGTCATGACGATGACGCCGCGCTCGCCGGATTCCCCCGGCGGGTTGCCGGCCATCGCCGCGCAGGCGAGCCGGATGGCGTTGAACGTGCCGACCAGGTTGACCTCGATCACGCGGCGGAAGCTTTCGAGGCGGTGCGTCCCGCCGCGACCGAGCACGCGCTCGCCGGCGCCGATGCCGGCGCAATTCACCAGGCCGTCGAGGCGCCCGAACGCTGTGCGCGCCGTCTCGATCGCGGTCTCGATTCCAGCCGCGTCGGTCACATCCAGGGGGACGAAGCGCGCGTGTGGGCCCAGCTCGGCGGCAAGCCGCGCCCCTGCGTCCGCGTTCGTGTCGCCGAGCACGGCGTTGGCGCCGTGCTCGATCAGCATGCGCGCGCTGCCCGCGCCCAGGCCGGAAGCGGCGCCGGTGACGAGGAAGGTATGATCAGCCAGGCGCACTCACATGTTCCTGCGGTATTGGCCGCCGACCTCGAACAGCGCGTGCGTGATCTGCCCGAGTGAGCATACGCGCACGCTCTGCATTAGCTCGGCGAAGACATTGCCGCCGGCGATCGCGACCTGTTTCAGTCGCTCGAGCGCCGGGCCGCAGGCGCTGCGATGGCGTTCGTGAAAATCGCGCAAACGCCGCAGTTGGCTCTGCTTCTCCTCCTCGGAGGAGCGGGCCAGCGCGATGGGCGCGCGCGCAGCGTCATGCGCCGCAGCGCGGAAGGTATTGACCCCGATGATCGGATACGAGCCGTCGTGCTTGCGCTGCTCGTAGAGCATCGATTCGTCCTGGATGCGGCCGCGCTGATAGCCCTTTTCCATCGCCCCCAGCACGCCGCCGCGTTCGGCCAGACGCTCGAACTCCTTCAGCACCGCCTCCTCGACCAGCTCGGTCAGCGCTTCGATGATGAACGCGCCCTGGTTGGGATTCTGGTTGCAGGCGAGGCCCCATTCGCGGTTGAGGATGAGCTGGATCGCCATCGCGCGGCGCACCGAGGCTTCGGTCGGGGTGGTGATCGCCTCGTCGTAGGCATTGGTGTGCAGCGAGTTGGCATGGTCGTAAGTGGCGATCAGCGCCTGCAGGGTGGTGCGAACATCGTTGAACGCCATCTCCTGGGCGTGCAGGCTGCGTCCCGAGGTCTGGCCATGGAACTTGAGCTTCTGGCTGCGCTCGTTGGCCCCGTACTTGTCGCGCATCGCGCTCGCCCAGATGCGCCGCGCCACGCGCCCGAGCACCGTGTACTCCGGCTCCATCCCGTAGCTGAAGAAGAACGACAGGTTGGGGGCGAAATCGTCGATCGCCATGCCGCGGGCGAGATACGCCTCCACGTAGGTGAAACCGTTGGCGAGGGTGAAGGCAAGCTGCGAAATCGGATTGGCGCCCGCTTCGGCGATGTGATAACCCGAGACCGAGACCGAGTAGAAGTTGCGCACGTCGTGGCGCACGAAAAACTCCTGCACGTCGCCCATCAGCTTGAGCGCAAAGTCGGTCGAGAAGATGCAGGTGTTCTGGCCCTGGTCCTCCTTCAGGATGTCGGCCTGCACGGTGCCGCGCACGGCTGCGAGCGTGCGCGCGCGTATCGCCTCGCTCTCCTCGGCCGACGGCGCGCGCGCCTGCCCGGCTTCGAAGCACTCGATCTGTTGATCGATCGCGGTATTGAGGAACATCGCCAGGATCGCCGGCGACGGCCCGTTGATGGTCATCGATACCGAGGTATCGGGCGCGCACAGGTCGAAGCCCGAGTACAGCACCTTCATGTCGTCGAGGGTGGCGATCGACACGCCGGAATTGCCGACCTTGCCGTAGATGTCGGGCCGCGTGTCGGGGTCGAAGCCGTACAGCGTCACCGAGTCGAACGCGGTCGACAGGCGCTTGGCCGCCATCCCCTGCGACAACAGGTGGAAGCGGCGGTTGGTGCGATAGGGATCGCCTTCGCCGGCGAACATCCGGGTCGGGTCTTCGTTCTCGCGCTTGAGGGCGAACACGCCGGCGGTATACGGGAAGCTGCCGGGGACGTTCTCCGTCATGAGCCAATGCAGCAGATCGCCGTGGTCGTGATAACGCGGCAAGGCGACTTTCGGTATGCGCGTGCCTGAGAGTGAAACGGTGGCGAGCCGGGTGCGCAGCTCCTGGTCGCGTACCCGCGTGACCAGATCTTCGGCCGAGTAGCGCTCGAGCAAGCGCGGCCACTCCTGCAGGAGCGCGCGCGCGCGCGGGTCCCATTGCGCTTCGAGCTCCTGCGCGATCCGGTCGATGGCGGCACAGTCGGCCCCGGCCGCCGCCAGCATGCGCCGCGCTTCTTCCAGGTGTTGGCATTGGCGCGCGATGCGCGCCTGCGCCTGCGCGTGGCGGTGATAGGCGCGCACCGTCTGCGCGATTTCCGCCAGGTAGCGCGAACGGGCGCTCGGGACGATGGCGGCGCCCGCGCTGGAAGTGCCGGCCCGCGGCCGCGGCAGGCGCCGCGGCGAGGGCGCGAGCCCGAATTCGACCAGCCGCTCGGCCAGCGCGTGATAGAGCGCGCTCACGCCGTCGTCGTTGAAGCGCGCCGCGACCGTGCCGAATACGGGCATGGTCTGCGGCGGCTCGCCGAACGCCTCGCGGTTGCGCTGCAATTGCTTGCGCACGTCGCGCAGCGCATCCTCGGCACCGAGGCGATCGAACTTGTTGATGGCGACGACATCGGCCGCGTCCAGCATCTCGATTTTCTCGAGCTGGCTGGGCGCGCCGTATTCCGGAGTCATGACGTAGAGCGAGACGTCGACGTGCGGCACGATGGCGGCGTTGCCTTGGCCGATGCCGGAGGTCTCGACCACCACCAGGTCGAAGCCTGCGGCGCGGCAGGCGGCGATCGCTTGCGGCAGGCAGCGCGCCACCTCCATGCCCGAGTCCCGAGTCGCCAGCGAGCGCATGAAAATGTGCGGGCCATCGATGGCGTTCATGCGGATGCGATCGCCGAGCAAGGCCCCGCCGGTCTTGCGCCGCGACGGATCGATCGCGATCACCGCGAGGTGCAAGCGGTCGTCGAAATCGACCCGCAAGCGGCGCACCAGCTCGTCGGTCAACGAGGACTTGCCCGCGCCCCCCGTGCCGGTGATCCCCAGCACGGGCGCGCGCCTCGCGCCGGCGCGCGCGATCAAGGCCTCGCAGCTTGCTTGCGGCAGCCGCTCGGACTCGAGCAAGGTGATGATGCGAGCAAGGCTGGCGTGATCAGCGCGATCGACTTGCGCGCTCGACGTGGCCGGTTCGGCCAGCATGACTTCGCCCGCCGCCGCCAGCATGTCGGTGATCATGCCGTCGAGACCGAGCCGCGCGCCGTCTTCGGGTGTATAGATCCGCCGCACACCGTAAGCGTGCAGCGCTAGGATCTCGTCGGCCACGATCACCCCGCCGCCGCCGCCGAACACCTGGATATGCCCGGCGCCGCGCGCGCGCAACCGGTCGATCATGTAGCGGAAGAACTCGACGTGCCCGCCCTGGTAGGAGCTGACCGCGATCGCGTGCACGTCCTCCTGGACGGCGGCGGCGACGATCTCGTCCACCGATCGATTGTGGCCGAGGTGGATGACCTCGGCGCCGCGGCCTTGCAACAGGCGGCGCACGATGTTGATGGCTGCATCGTGGCCGTCGAACAGGCTCGCCGCCGTGACGAAGCGCAGCCGCTGTTGGCTGCGCTGCCCGCGCGCCACGCCTTGGAGGCTGAGATCGGTCATCCGCGCTTTACCCCGCCGCGGCGAGCAAGCACGCGCCGCAGCGGCCATTGTAGCCCGCTCGCGCCAGGCATTGGGATGCACGTACGATGCGCGTAGAAGCCTTCGCATCCGGCGCTATATCGGCATGACCAGCTCGATCGCCCTTCCCGCCACGATGCGGGTCATCGTGCGCGATTGGCTGAGCGCGAACCACGTTCTGTTTCTCGCCCCGGACGACAACGTCCTGATCGACACCGGCTACGGTGCGCGCGTCGAGACGACGTGCGCGCTGTTGCGCGGCGCATTGACCGGCCGGCCGCTGCATCGCATCGTCAACAGCCACGGCCATTCCGATCACGTCGGCGGCAATGCCGAGCTGCGGCGTCGCTACGGCTGCATAAATCGGCAGGTCCCGATGAATCGCCCTCGCGCGCGCCTACTCGTGCCGCCCGGAAAACGCCAGCGTCTTCTCCAGGCGCCGGTCGAGCTTCAAGTTGTCGCGCCGCACGCGGGCATTGCGGCGCTCGGCGGCTGCCTGGGCGGCGATGCGCACCAGGCGAAGAAACGCGCGCGAATCGCGCACCGGCGCCGCCGCGGCGCGCGCGAAGCGCGTCAACGCGGGTGCATAGGTGCGGAACAGCTCGTCTTCCAGCGAAACGAGCATCGCGCAGCTCCCCGGATCGCCTTGGCGTGCACCGCGGCCGAAGAGCTGCCGGTCGATGCGCGCCGATTCGTGGCACTCGGTCAGGATGACGTGCAATCCGCCGCGCGCAGCCACCTCGGCGGTCAGCCGGATGTCGGTGCCGCGGCCGGCCATGTTGGTCGCGACGGTGATGCGCCCGGCCAGACCGGCGGCGGCGATGACCTCGGCTTCTTCCCGATCCTGCTTGGCGTTGAGCAGGGCATGCTCTAATCCGCGCTCGCTCAGCACTTTCGACAAGGCTTCCGAGGCTTGCACCGAGCGCGTGCCGATCAGCACCGGGCGGCCTTCCCCGCGCGCGCAGCGTTCGGCGGCGGCGGCCACCGCGTCCCATTTCTCGGCGGCGCTTGCGAACAAGCGCCCGCGCTCGAACCTGCGCCGGCTCGGCCGGTTCAAGGGCACGCGCACGGCATCGAGGCGGAAGATCGACCACGCTTCCGGCGCGATCTCCATCGCCGTACCCGTCATGCCGGCGAGGCGCAGGTAGCGCCGGAACAAGCGCTGGTAGGTGATCCGGGCCAAGGTGTCGCGCCGCGCCGTGAGCGCCACGCCTTCCTTCGCCTCGATCATCTGGTGCAGGCCGCGCTCCCACGAGCGGTCGGGCATGATGCGCCCGGTGAATTCATCGACGATCCGCACCTTGCCCTCGGCGACCACGTAGTGCTGGTCGCGCGTAAACAGGTGCAGCGCCGAGAGCGCCTGGCGCACCAGCTCCTCGCGCGCCCGCTTGGAGGTCCACGCGCCGTGCTGGTCCTCGCTCCACGCGCTCAAGCGATCCTTGCCCGCCGGGTGCAGGTCGATGATGCGATCGCGCCAATCGATCGCGTAGTCCTCGCCCGCGCTCAGGCCGCGCGCGAGGCTCAACGCCTGCTCGCAGACGAGCGTCTCGTCGTCGTCGCCCTTGGAAGCGGACAAGATGAGCGGGGTGCGTGCTTCGTCGATGAACACGCTGTCGGCTTCGTCGACGATGCCGAAGTGCAGGCCGCGCAGTACGACCCGGCCGGCGATGCCGCGGCCGCCGCGCAGGCGTTCCAGCGCGATATGCGCCGCGCTGCCGCTGTCGGCCAGGGCCACGCGATCGCGCAGATAGTCGAAAGCGAGATCTTTGTTGGTGCAATACGTGATGTCGCAGGCGTAGGCCGCGCGGCGCCGGTCGGGGTCGAGATCCTGCGTGACGACGCCCACGCTCAGGCCGAGGAATTCGTACACCGGCCCCATCGATTGCGCGTCGCGCGTGGCCAGGTAGTCGTTCACCGTGATCACGTGCACCGGGACGCCGGCAAGCGCAGCCGTCGCTGCGGGCAGGGTCGCGGTCAAGGTCTTGCCCTCGCCGGTCGCCATTTCCACCAGGCGCCCTTGCAGCAGCCCCCAGCCGCCCGCCAACTGCACGTCGAAATGGCGCTGACCGATGACACGCGCCGCCACTTCGCGCACCAGCGCGAAGGCGCGTCCGACCGCATCCGACCGGAAGCCTTCGCGCCGCAGCCGCCGGCGCAAATCGCGCGCGGCTGCACGCAAGTCGTCGTCGGACGCGCGCGCCAGCTCCTCGGCGTGCGCGGCGGCAAGCGGGACGATACGCGCGAGCTTCTTCGACGGATTCACCAGCCCTCGCGCCAGCGGCCGTGCGATGCGGCTGGTCAGCCAATCGGCGATGCGGTCGTGCCACTTGGGCTCGTGCTCGGCGCGCTCCGGATAGGCACGCTGCGGCGAAAGCTCCACCTCCGCGCGCAACACCGCGGCGCTAGCGCGCATGGCCGCAGACGACGCTACACATTGAAGCGGGTGAGGAACAGCCGGCGCAGGCTGCGATACCACTGCCGCCCGAGCGGCTCGGGGACGTGGTCGAAGCGCACGAACACGCGCCCGCCGTACATGGCCATCGACGGCGCTTCGAGCTCCAGCTCGAGCAGGAACACGCGCTCCATGGTCTTCGTCCCCTTGGGATCGCGCGGGTCGGTCGGCACGCTGCCGCCGCCTTCGGAGGCCAGCGCCTTGCTCGGCAACTGGTCGCCGCCGCCCGGCACCTGGCGCACGACCTTCGCGGCGACCACGCGCTCGATGCGATCGCTGGTGCGGATCTCGACCCGTTGGGTGGCAAGGCGCACCACGTCCACGTCGGCCTGGGGGACGATCACGCGGGCGAGCGGCTGCGCGGGCTCGATGACATAGCCGATCAGCTCGCCCTTGCGGAAGAATCGTCCCGGCAGGTCGACTTCCCGCGGCACGGTGAACACGCCGCCCGCTTGCGCACGGGCGATCAAGTCGGCGCCGCGCTCGCGCGCGCGCTCGAGCGTGGCGCGTTCGCGCTCGAGCGCTCGAGCGGTGATTTGCGCCTGCACTCGATCGGTGACGAAGTGCAGCGCGTACTGTGCATCCAGCTCCGCCACGCGCGCCTCCGCGACCCGGATCTCGGCGCTGAGCGCCGGATCGACGCTTTCGATCAAGGCATCGTCGGGCGCAACGCGACTGCCGGGTGGCACGAGATAGCGCGCGAGGAAGCCGTTGGCGCGCGCGCGCACGATCTGCTGCTCGGGCAGCCACACCACGCCTTCGGTCTGCGAGCGGAACGCGACCGGGACGAAGGCGATGAAGCCGCCGATGCACGCCAGCGCCCCGACGCTCACCAGCAGCACCCGGCGGCGGTTGCGCGCAAGCCGCGGGCTGGTCGCGAGGTGATGCACCGTCTTGCCGATCGGTACCACCGCCATCGCCACCACTGCCCAGAGCGCGAGCACCACGCCGATGACGAAGAACTCGCCCGCGATGAACAGGATGATCGCGACCACGACCACGATCCGGTATAGGAACGAGCCGATGCCGTAGAACACGAACCATGCCTTCTCGCCCGGCGTGGCCTCGGGCGGCTCGACCTCGCGCGCGCCGAAGACGTAACGCTCGAACAGGTAACCCAAGTAGCGCATGGCGCGGCTGGCGAGGTTGGGAATCTCGATCAAATCGGCAAGGATGTAGTAGGCGTCGTAGCGCAGCAGCGGGTTGCCGTTGAAAAGGACCGTGGTGATCCCGGCGATGAGCATCACGTTGAAGGCGACCGCGCGCACCGTGCCGGGCTCGGCCAGCAACCAGATATAGAAGGCGATCGCGGCCAGCACCAGCTCGACCATCATGCCGGCCGCGCCCACCACGGCCCGCTCGTACTTGGAACGGAAGAGGCTCGAGCTGGTGGCGTCCACGTAGGGCACCGGCATCAGCACCAGCAGCATGATCCCCATGTCATGGACCTCGCCCCCGCCCGCCTTGGCGGCGATGCCGTGGCCGAGCTCGTGCAGCGCCTTGATGAGCGGGAACAGCAGCCAGATCATGATCAGGTTGTCGACCGCGAACACCCGATCGGCCACGCCGTTGCTGAGCTCGCTCCAGTTCGGTGGTATCAGTAGCAGGGCGGGGGCAACGATCGCGAGCCACAGCAGCAGCGCCGGAGCGCCCCACAGCGGTCTCACGATCGGCATCAGGCGCTCGAGCAGACGGTCCGGATCGAACAAGGGCAGCTTGATCGCCATGGGATTGCCGATGGCGCGGCGCATGCGCGCGCGGTCCTGGCGCTGGGCACGCTCGAACAGCTCGGCCACGTCGGGCGATACGTCGCACTGCAAGAGATCCGAGGCATGGAGCTGGCCGAGCAGATGGATCAGCTCGTCCTGCGTCGGCGCCGCGTCGCCGAGACGCCGATTGGCGATCTCCCACAGCGCGCCGACCGTGCGCTCGCCGTCCATGCCGGTCATGATGAGGCGCGCGGCGGGCGTGAAGCGATGCGCGCGCCCGGAGGCTGGATCCTGCAAGACGAACCAGACCTGGCCGCGATAACGATGGCGCTGCATGCGCGCATGCGCGCGCATGCGCGGCTTGAGCGCGGCGACGCGATACCAGGAAGCGCTTAAGAGCGGGCCGGCCACGATCGATCGAAACTGGCAACGCAACCAGCTTCCCATTGCGCGCTGCCGCCACGGCAGATCGCCACCGGCCGGGAAATCGTGTGCGTCCCATCGAGACGGAGCACTAGGGCATCCAGGTCCAGAAGGCGAGCCGCAGCCAATCGACCAGGTGATGGGTCCAGATCCAGATGAGGCGCCGCTCGCCGATCGACACCTTGCCCACGCCTTCCATGCCCGGGCGCAGGCGCTCGCTTCCCGCGGCCATGCTGGCTTCCACCCGAAAATAGTTGCGGCCCTCCTCGGCGCTCGATACCGGCGTGATGCGTGCGACCGAGAACGGCAGGCGGGCACCGGGTATGCCGGAGAGCGCCAGCTCGCCCTTTTGCCCCACCGCCACGTGCGCGATGTCGCGCTCGTCGAGCTTGAGAATGACGCGGTAGGCATCCAGCGGCGCGATCTCGAACAATATCTTGCCCTGCTCGACCGGCGTGCCGAGCAGTTGGCTCAGGTCGCCGCTCACGACCACGCCGTCGAAGGGCGCGGAAATGCGCGCCCGCGCGAGCTTCTCGTTGATGAGCTGCAACTGCGCCTCGGCCTGGTTAACCTGCGCGCCCAGCACGTTCATATTCGGCCGGTCGCGTGCCGCCAGCGCTTGCCGGTACTTGCGCAGGTGCTGTTCGCGCTCGGCCTCCCACTTGGTGCGCTCGAGCTCGAGATCGCGTTGGTCGAGGCGCGCGAGCAGCTCGCCTTCCTTGACCACATCGCCCGCACGTACCGGGCTTTCGGCGAGATAACCTTCGAATGGCGCAACCGCGGCGCGTTGCAGCTCGCCCTCGACCACCGTCTTCGCGGCCACGCGATGCTCGCCGTCGGCCAGGCTCAGAAAGAGCAACAGCAGCACCGCGACGGTTGCGAGCAGCTTCCATCCCGGATGGCGCGGGCCGAACAGCGCGCGCACGAGCGCGACCGTGCCGTCCCAGGCGCGCCTGGGAATGCCGCGCTCGTTGTCGCGTTTCAGATCCAGCAACGGCCCGAGCAGCAGCCCGAGGGTGCGCACCAGCTCGACGGCGGGTGCGTCGAAGGCATCGCCGCGCTTGCGCTCGAGCAGGAGCACGCCCCAGTCCTGGCCGTGCGCGCTCAAGGGCGTCGACACGATGGCCGTATCGCCCGCTTCCTGCGCCAGCGCGGCATGGCTCGCGCCGGTGAGCGCATCGTCGCCTTGGGCCGGATGCACGTACGCCGTGCCCAGGTCGAGGGTTTCGTCCATCGCTTCGCCGATGCGCCGCGCGAGGCTCGACTTCGCATCGAACATAGCCGTGTGCGAAATCGCCAGGACGCGGCAATGCGTGCCGCGATCGGCACCGATGCTCACGCGCTCGCAGCTCAAGCGCCGCGCGATGTCGTTAGACAGCGCCAGCGCGGCGGCCCGAAAGCGTTTCTCCTGCACCGCGGTCGCCACCAGCTCGGTAGCGAGCGCGAGCCGGTCGATCGCCGCTTGCCGCTGCTCGAATTCGCGCTGCCGGAACAGGTCGACCAGCCAGGCCGTGCCCCAATGGATGAGCCGCAAGGCGCGCTGCAATTCACGCTCGGCGCGCGGCGCCAAGTCCAGCACCACGGCGCCGTGCAGCGCGCCCGCGACCTCGACCGGATAGGCGACGCGCGCCCCGCGCTGCGCGCCGGCGGCCTCGGCGTGCTCCACCACCCCCTGGCGCTCGGTGAGCGCGCGCTGTGCGGTGGGCGCGAGATAGGCCATGTCGCGCGTGACATCGGGCCAGATCGCGCCCGGCACATAGGTGTTGTCGGGCTCGGCACGCGTGAGCAGCAAGGCGCCCAGCACGTGCTCGATCTGCGCGCACAGGATCGCGAGCCAGCTCGCGTAGAACTGGTCGAGCGAACGCGCCGCCACGAACGCGGCCCAAGTCGCGGCTTCCGCGTCGCCCGCGGCGAACTGCTGGCTCGCGCCGGCGGTGCGTTCGAACTCGATGGCGCGCTCGATTTCCGTGCTGGACATGATGGGCGTGGCGGCGAGACCGCCCAAGTCTACTTGGTCTGCCGGCGTGCGCGGAAGATTTTAGGCGCGGGGCTTCAGCTTTAGTGCTGAGCGGCGCCGCTGGTGCGCTCGGCGCCGACGCAGCGACGCCGCGTTGGTCCCCGCGTGCTCGGACGCGATCCAGCCGGCGCGCTGGGGGATCGACCAGGGGCGCAGCGTCTCGCGCGCCGGCCCGCGTGTGCTCAGTGCGCGTCGAGGCGCAAGCTCACGTAGCTCCCAGGCGCATCTTCGATCGCCTTCAGCTTGCCTGCGCCGGGAATGCGCGCGGGCACCTTGGGACCGGCGTGCTTGCCGATCCACGCGGCCCAGTCGCGCCACCATGAGCCCGCATGCTGCTGCGCGTTCTCTAGCCACGGGTCCGCATCGCCCGCGGGCTTGCCGCCGGTCCAGTAGCAGTACTTGTTCGAGGCCGGCGGATTGATGATGCCGGCGATGTGGCCCGAGCCGCCGAGCACGAAGCGCACCGGCCCGCCCAGCAGCTTCGCCCCGGCGAAGGTGGACTTCCAGGGCGCGATGTGATCCTCGGCGGTGGAGATGAAGTAGGCGGGCGTCTTCACTTTCGACACATCGATCGGCACGCCGCCCAAAACGATGCCGCCGGGATCGCGCAGCGCATTGCGGATGTACATGTTGCGCAGGTAGAACGCGTGCATGCACGCCGGCATGCGGGTCGAATCGGAATTCCAATGCAGCAGGTCGAACGGCATCGGATCCTTGCCGAGCAGATAGTTGTTGACCACGAACGACCAGATGAGGTCGTTGGCGCGCAGCATGTTGAAGGTATTCCCCATCTCCGAGCCTTCGAGGTAGCCGCGCTGATTCATGCGCTGCTCGAGGCTCGCGACCGTCTGCTCGTCGGTGAACACCCCAAGCTCGCCGGGTTCCTCGAAATCGATCAGGCTCACGAAGAAGGTCGCCGCCGCCACTCGCGCGGCCTGCTTCTTGGCGTGCAGATAGGCGAGCGTACAGGCGAGCAAGGTGCCGCCGAGGCAATAGCCGATGACGTCGATCTTGCGCTCGCCGGTGGCCTGCTCGATCGCATCCATGGCGGCGAGCGGGCCCTCGAACATGTAGTCTTCGAAGCTCTTGCCCGCGAACTTCTCGTCCGGGTTGACCCACGAGACGACGAACACCGTGTGGCCCTGGTCGAGCGCGAAGCGCACGAAGGAGTTGGATTCGCGCAGGTCGAGGATGTAATACTTGTTGATCCAGGGCGGAATGATGAGCAGGGGGCGCGCATGCACCTGTTCGGTACGCGGCTGGTACTGGATGAGCTGGATGAGATCGTTCTGATAGACGACCTTGCCGGGCGTGGTGGCGATGTTCTCGCCCAGCTTGAATGCCGACGAGTCGGTCATCTTCACCTGCACCTGCGCGCCCTTGCCGCGCTCCAGGTCGGCCAGCAGATTCTTGAAGCCTGCGAGCAGATTCTTGCCGCCGCTGGCGGCGGTTTCACGCAAGACTTCGGGATTGGTGAGCGCGAAATTGGTCGGCGCCAGCGCGTCGATGTACTGGCGGGTGTAGAAGTCGACCTTCTTCGCGGTCGTTTCGTCGAGGCCTTCCACCTGGGCCACGGCACGGTGCAGATGCTTGGCGGCGATCAAGTACGACTGCTTGATGTAGTCGAAGATGAAATGCTGCTCCCAATCGGGATCCTTGAAGCGCCGGTCCGAGCTGTGCGGCACCGCGATCGGCGCGGCCGGTTGGCCCATCAGGCGCAGCATCGAGCCCTGCCATAGCGCGAGGTAGTCCTGCCACAGCTTGAGCTGGACCTCGGCCAACTTGAACGGATCGGCCAGCATCTTCGCCGCCAGGTCGAAGAATGCCTTGGCGATGCCCATTTCATCGCCCATGCTGAAATGGCCGTTGTGCGCGTGGCGCTTGATCGCTGCCTCCAGCAGCCGGCTCGACCGGCGCGCGATATCGGCGAAGACTTCCGGATCGATCGCCGCGGATGCGCTGTTCTGGCTGCGTGCGGTCATGACCCTGCCCTCGTCAGCTCGCGATGAACCGCAGCACGCCATCGCCATCGCGGCTGCGATGCGCCTGGCCGGAATGCATGAGATAGTTCAGGTGCGCGATGCACTCGCCCATGGCGAAGTACCAGGCACGATCGTCCAAGGCGCGGCGGAACAGCACGGGCACCAGGTCGCGCGCGCATTTGGGCTCGTCGCAGGCGGCGAGCAGCTCGCCCAGGCGCTCGTCGTGATGGCGGTGCAGTTGCCCGATGCGCCCGTGCATGCCGCGGAACGGCAAGCCATGGGAGGGCAGCACGAGCGTATCCTGCGCCAGGGCGGTGAACCGATCCAGCGATTCCAGGAAGCGCGCGAGCGGATTGCCTTCGGGCTCGACCGGGCGAACGCTGACGTTGGTGCTGATGCGCGGCAACACCATGTCGCCGGCGATCATGACGCCGAGCGTGGCACAGTACAGGGAGGCGTGCTCCGGTGCGTGGCCGTAGCCCGGCAGGACTCGCCAGATGCGCCCGCCGATCGCCAGCTCCTCGTACGGCATGATGCGCCGAAACGTGTGCGGCAGCTCGGTGATCAAGCGCCGATACGCGCCGGAGAAGGCTTTCATTCCTTCGATGCGCGCCTCGTCCAGGCCGTGGGCGCGAAACAGATCGAACATCGCGCCGCGATGATGGCCCGGGGTTTCGTAGTACAGGGCAAGCGCGGTGAGGTATTCGCCCTCGCACATCCACAGCGGCGCATGCCAGCGCCGCGCGTGCCAGCCCGCCAGCCCGACGTGGTCGGCGTGATAGTGCGTCACGACCAAGCGCGCGATCGGACGCTCGCCCAGGCGCTCCGCGGCGAGCCGCTCCCACAGCGCGATCGTGTCGGGATGATTGAGCCCGCAATCGACCAGCGTCCAGGCATCGCCGTCTTCGAGCAGCCACAGGTTGATGTGATCGAGCGCGAACGGCAACGGCATGCGCAGCCAGTGCACGCCGGGGGCGACCTCGAAGGTCGCGCCGCTCTCGGGCGTGCGTTCGCCGAACACGTAATCCAAGGCGGCGCTGGGGCTAGGCGAGGTCGTGGTCACGACGACAACGGGCTCCGTGGTGGGAGATTGGCGTGGTGACTATTCTAGCCGCCGCATGCTGCACGGCACAAACCCGGCCTGCGACGCGACAGCGGCCGGCGATTCCAGCATGGCCGTCATCGGTACCCGACCGTCACGACCGCATCCAAGAGCGCGCATGACGCTTTGCCGGGCCGCGATGGTCGGTCACGAACAGGCGCGCGAGGACGTCGAGCGGACCAAGCGCTGCTGATGATCGCTCTCGAGAGCGACGCGAATGGCCTCACCCAGCGCCTGGGCCGAGCGTCCCGTAGAATGTGAACGACCGGCGCAAGCCTCGCATCATCGAGCGCGTAGAGGCATCGATCGGCCCACGGAGGCACCATGTCGTCCTATCCCAGCCTCAACTTCGGCCTCGGCGAAAGCATCGACATCCTGCGCGAGAGTACGCGTGAGTTCTGCCGGCGCGAAATCGAACCGCTGGCCGCGGCGATCGATCGCAACAACGCGTTCCCCGCGCCGCTGTGGCGCAAGCTCGGCGATATGGGTCTGCTCGGTATCACGGTCGAGGAAAGCTACGGCGGCAGCGGCCTGGGCTACACCGCGCACGTGGTCGCGATGGAGGAAGTGAGCCGCGCCTCGGCCTCGGTCGGATTGTCCTACGGCGCGCACTCCAACCTGTGCGTGAATCAGATCCGGCGCAACGGCAGCGAGGCGCAGAAGCGACGCTATCTGCCCAAGCTCATCAGCGGCGAGCACGTCGGCGCGCTCGCGATGTCGGAGCCGGGAGCGGGCTCCGACGTGGTGAGCATGCGGCTGCGCGCCGAGCGCCGCGACGACCATTACGTCCTCAACGGCAGCAAGATGTGGATCACCAACGGTCCGGACGCCGACGTGCTGGTGGTATACGCCAAGACCAGCCCGGAGGCCGGCCCGCGCGGCATCAGCGCCTTCCTGGTGGAGAAAACCTTCAGCGGCTTCACCACCGGGCCGAAGCTCGACAAGCTCGGCATGCGCGGCTCTAACACCGCCGAGCTGGTGTTTCAGGATTGCGTGGTGCCGGCGGAAAACGTGCTCGGCACGCTCGACCGCGGCATCGACGTGCTCATGAGCGGCCTCGACTACGAGCGCGCGGTGCTGGCCGGCGGCCCGCTCGGCATCATGCAGGCGTGCATGGATGTGGTGCTGCCGTTCGTCCACGAGCGCAAGCAGTTCGGCCAGGCGATCGGCGAATTCCAGCTCATGCAGGGCAAGCTCGCCGACATGGACACGACGCTCAACGCCTCCAAGGCATACGTCTACGCGGTGGCGCAGGCGTGCGATCGCGGCGAGATCACGCGCAAGGATGCCGCCGGCGCGATCCTGTACGCGGCCGAACGCGCCACCTGGATGGGGCTGCAGGCGATCCAATGCCTGGGCGGGGTCGGCTATACCAACGACTTCCCCACCGGTCGGCTGCTGCGCGACGCGAAGCTCTACGAGATCGGTGCGGGCACCTCCGAAATCCGCCGCTGGCTGATCGGCCGCGAATTGTTCGCAGCGCGTCGGGTCGGACCGAGGCAATGAGTTGTTTCAACAGCGAAACGACCACTGGGGCGCGGCCTTTTCGCGCTTAGCGATGCATTTTCAAGCCGAATTCGAGCGCTGGAGGTGGCTGCCAAGTTGGAGGTCGGGGTCGGACCCGGGCGGGTCCGGTCGGGTCGGACCTGGGCAATGAGGACCCGGGCAATGAGTCGATAGAAAAGCGAAACGGCCGTCGGCATACGCCCTTTTCCCGCTTCAATCGGCACTTTAAGGCGAATTGGCGAGCGCTAAAGGCCGCTGTATAGCGTCGCCACGTGCGCATAGCTCGTCAATCTCGCCGTCGACGCGCGCTTGCCTCGACCAGGGCCGCGCGTCCGCAGATGCGGTAGAAGGGCGCACGCAGCGCGTCGTACAGGCCATGGCCGAAGACGAGAAAACGCAGCCCGCGAGCGGTGCATACAGCGGCAGCGAAGCGAGGCTCGCCGGCTCGACCGTTACGATCGGCGCCCGCGCGCAGGACTACGCCAGGGCGCGCGTGCGCCGCGCCCTCCAGCCGATGACACCGAGGCCCGCGCCCAGCAGCAGCCATTGCCCGGGCTCCGGGATGGGCGCGATATCGAGCGTGGTCGTAAGGTGAAAGCGCGACTCGGTCGTGTGGCGCTCGGCGAAGAAGACGTCGAGGTCATAGGGCGTGCCCGCGCCCAGTCCTAAGCCCTTGAGCGTTTCCTCCGTGAACGATGCGCTGGCCTCCGAATGCACGCCGCCGAGATCGATCACGCGCTTGCCATCGACGAACACCCAAAGATCGTCATCCCCGGAAAAACTGAACATGTGATCCGGCCCGGCGGTCGGGTCGCTGAAGGATAGCAGCCCCTCCAGGTGCAACGTGAAATGGTAATTGTGCGGAAGCCCTTGATTGCCCAGCAGCAGGCCGTCGATCGGGAAGAACGCCGAGCTGTCATAGCTGAACGTCCCCGGCGGACCCTCGGCCAGGGTCAATGCGTATGGCATCGTCGCGTTGAAGCCGGGCGCGTCCACGTACCATTTCGCGAAATTGCCCGCGGACGACGCGCCGGCGGCGATGCCGGGACCGGCCGTCGGCAGTCCGGCCGTGAGCGTCGAAGACACCATATCGGGCACCACACCCGTAGTCGTGCCTTCGAAATCGGTCAGACGGGTACAGCTCCCGGCAATGTCGGGCGCACAGAAATCCCGAATCGTTCCGGTCAGGGTCACGGCCCCGGCGCAGGTGCTGAACGTCAAGCCGATGGCGGCTGCAAGCAGGGTACGTCGTACTGGGTCCATTGCCGTTTCTCCGCTGCCGATGGCTCTGCTGTTCCGCCCGCGCATCGCGCCGGCGCTTGTTCGCCGTCACGCCCCGCGGCCGACCACGCCTGCGCATGCGCGCGCCGGCTCGCCCGCAATCGCCGCGCCTGAAACACGACTTAGGACGCGTCTTCAGACGCATGGAATGACGGCGTGACGCCCGATCGAAGCGCATTCTAAGTCCGACCGACGAGTGACAAGCAGGTAACATTCCTCGCAACCCTGACGATGAGCGGGATCGCGCCAGCAGCAGCACGCGAACGGCCAACCCACGAAACCCAGCTTGCACCCGATGATCTTCGATGCGCGCCGAGCGCCACCCACCCGCCGTGCAGCTCGCGGCGCTGCGATCGCGCTCATGGTCATTCTCGGTTTGCTGGCAGGCGACGGGTCTGCCCAGCTCGGGCGCCCGCCGCAGCCCGAGCCCGCGAGCGGCCGCACGGCGAAGACGCTCGCGCACGCGCGCGAGTACATGGTGGCGGCGGCCCATCCGCTCGCGGTCGATGCCGGTGGACGCATGCTGGCCGCAGGCGGCAGCGCCATGGATGCCGCCATTGCGACCCAGCTCGTGCTCAACCTGGTCGAGTCGCATGCCTCGGGCTTGGGCGGGGGCGCATTCTTGCTGCATTACGACGCGCCCGCGGGAGTGATGCGGGCGTACGACGGCCGCGAGACCGCGCCCGCCGGCGCAACCCCGGAGCTTTTCCTGCGGACCGACGGCGAGCCGATGTCTTTTCAGGAAGCGGTGCCAGGCGGGCGCTCGGTCGGCGTGCCCGGCTTGGCGCGCCTGCTCGAGCTCGCGCATCGGCGTCACGGCCGCCTCGCATGGTCGAAGCTGTTCGAGCCGGCGATAGCCTTGGCCGAACAGGGCTACCCCATTTCCGAGCGCGTGCACCTGGCGCTCACCCGGGCGCAGGGCTTGGCGCGCGATGCGACCGCGCGCCAGTTGTTTTTCGACGCCGACGGCAATCCCAAGGCAGCCGGCACGTTCATCCGCAATCCGGCGTTCGCCGCGACCTTGAGAGCGATCGCGCGCGACGGGGCAGCGGCGTTCTACCGGGGCGACATCGCTCGCGCCATCGTCGCCGCCGTGCGCGGCCACCCGAGCAATCCCGGCACGCTCAGCGAGCAGGACCTGGCCGACTACAGCGTGCGCGAGGTGACGCCGCTGTGCGGTGCATACCGTCAATTCCGCGTCTGCGGCATGCCGCCATCATCGTCCGGCGGCATCGCGGTGCTGCAAATGCTGGGGATGCTTTCGCGCTTCGACCTGGGCGCGGTGCGGCCGGAATCGAGCCGGGCAGCCCACCTGCTGGCCGAAGCCGGGCGGCTCGCCTTCGCCGATCGCAATCGCTATGTCGCCGACGATCGCTTCGTCGAGGTGCCGGTGCAGGGCTTGCTCGATCCCAAGTATCTCGCCACGCGCTCACAACGTATCCGGCCCGAAGCATCCATGGGCAAGGCCGAGCCCGGCGTACCGCCCGGCGTTCGAGTCGCCTACGCCGGCGATGCCGTCGATGAAGCCGCCGGCACGAGCCATATCGGCGTGGTCGATCGCCACGGCAACGCGGTCTCCATGACGACCACCATCGAGTCGTTGTTCGGCGCGCGCATCATGGCGGGCGGCTTCCTGCTCAACAACCAGCTCACCGATTTCAATTTTGCGCCGAGCGAAGACGGGCGTCCGGTAGCGAACAGGGTGGAGCCCGGCAAGCGCCCGCGCAGCTCCATGGCGCCCACGCTGGTGTTCGACGCCGGCGGCAGGCTGCACCTCGCGCTCGGCTCCCCCGGCGGCAGCCTCATCATCAACTACGTTCTCAAGACCCTGGTCGCAACCCTCGATTGGAAGCTCGACGTCCAGGCCGCCATCGATCTACCCAACGTCGGCAGCCGCAACGGCCCCACCGAGCTCGAGCGCGGCACCAGCGCGGAAGCCTTGGCCGCGACGCTGCAAGCCATGGGTCATCCGCTGCGGGTGATGGATATGACCAGCGGCGTGCACGCCATCATGCGCGCCGGGGAGGGCTGGACCGGGGGCGCCGATCCGCGGCGCGAGGGGGTCGCGCGCGGGCGTTGATACCGCGCCGCCGCCCGATGCTCATGGTCCCGCGACCGATAGCGGCCGATGTCCTTGGTGCGGGCAAGGCGCGCGAGGACGCTCGCCGCATTCGTCCGGATCGATCCTGAAACGGCGGCGCCGCCATGCGGGCGTTATCGCCGTAGGACAGCGGCGCGAGGCGCTTGATCACGCACGACTGAACGCCGGCTCCAGTGTGCCGTTTGCGTCTTCTCAGCGGCGCGCGCGCTTCTTCGGTGCGGCGGGCGCGCGCGCCGGCGCATCGAACGCTCGCATCAGCTCCAGCACCTTCGCGAGCGTTCGCTCGTAGCGCTCGAGCCATGGCGCGTACTCGCCCTTGCCCCAGGAATAGAAGCCGTGCCCCACGGTGACGCCGACCTGCCCGGCACGCACGCGGCTCGACAGCGCGCGCGGCACGCGAGGGCTGCTGTTCAGCGTCGGGTAGATCTGGCACGCCGCGCGGTAGTTGATGAGCAAGCTGTTGAGATCGCGCTGGCGCACCGGCCCGCAAGCGACATAGCGGAAGCCGAAGCCATAGCGCACGGCCCGATCGATGTCCTCGAGCGAGGCAATGCCCTTGTCCACCAGGTCGAAGCACTCGCGCATCATGGCGTGCTGGGCGCGGTTGACGATCATGCCGGGGACATCGCGGCGCAGGTTGACGGTGATTTTTCCCAGCTCGCGCAGCCAGGCGTTGACGCGACGTATGGTCGCATCGCTGGTGCGCGCGCCGCGCACGATCTCCACCAGCGGGGCGACGTATGCCGGCGTCGCAAAGTGCACCAATGCGACCCGATCCTTGCGTTTGACCCCGCTCATGATGGCGGAGAGCCGCAAGCTGGAGGTATTCGTGGCGAGGATCGCCTCGCGTAGGGCCAGCGCTTCCAAGCGCCGGAAGAGCGCCTGCTTGAGCGCGAGCTGCTCCGGCACGGCTTCGATGACGAATGCGACCTGCGGCCACGGCAGCGTGTCGAGCGTCTCGTGGATGCGGATGCGCTTCGGCCCAGCGCGACCGGCACGCAGGTAGTCGAGCGCCGTGCGCGCGCGCTGCGGCAAGGACGCCCGCATCGCCGCGTCCGGCTCCTGCACGTGCACGCTCCAGCCGCCCGCGGCCAACACCGCCGCGATGTCGGCGCCCATCTTGCCCCCGCCGATGATGGCAGCCGTTTCCTGCCTGGCTGCTTTCATTTGCCTTGTCTCCCGAGCCGTATTGCCAGCGACTCCAACCCGTTGACAGCGGCCGCAGCTCCCCGGGAAGAATCAACTCCGCCAGGTGCCGCGCGAGTCGCCCCGGCCGTCGCCGCCATTGAGCAGCACGCCACTTATTCAGTGCTTCGCAACCCGATCGACGCGCCGGCCGGGCCTGGAATATTATGCAGCTCCGTAAGGGGAGACAGATAGCGCTGACGACCCATGCGATCAGGCCAAACTCATTAGGCGGCAATTCTGCCGTGTATTCGGACAATGCCAACTTGCCGGGCATCGACCTTCGCGATGTGCCGCTGCTCGCCTCACCGTTCGTGTTCCTGCGCCACGGCGAAACGGAGAGCAACCGGCTCGGAATCATCGCCGGATCGAACGATGTGCCCTTGAACGCGACCGGCCGCGAGCAGGCGCGGCAAGCGGCCCGGCGGCTCGCGGGAAGCGGCATCGACGCGATCTGGTCGAGCCCGCTCGAGCGCGCGCGGATAACGGCAGCGTGCGTTGCCGAAGCGCTGGACTTGCATGTCTACATCGTGCCGCAGCTTGCCGAACGCAATTGGGGCGCGCTGGAAGGCACGCCGCGCGAGCTGCGCGTCCCGGCCGTGTCGCCGCCCGGGGGCGAGAACCTCGATGCCTTTCGGGCACGCACGGCCGCGGCGCTGCGCGCGATCGGCGCGAGCAGGCTGCCGCTGGTCGTCGCGCACTCGGGGACGTTTCGCGTATTGCGGGAGTGGCTGCGCATCCCGCCGCGCAGCGTGCCGCTCGAGAACTGCGCGCCGCTTCGCATCGCGTCGCACCCGCAGGGCTGGCAGATCACGCCGCTGTAAGCATCCGCAACTGGGGCGGTGCGCTCGGCACCGCTTGACGCAGATCAACCCAGGGCCGGGCGGTCGCGGATTCGCCCGCACTGCGAGCCCGATATCCTATTCCACGGTGATCTTCAACGGCCGCACGAGCTTGTCCCACTTGGCGAGCTCGGCGTCGATGCGTGCGCCGAACTGCGCGCTCGACATCTCGACCGCCTCGACGCCGACACCGAGGAGCTTGTCCTTCACGTCCGGCTGGCGAATCGCGACTTGGACGGCTTCGTGCAGCTTCGCGATCGCCGCCTTCGGCGTCGCCGCCGGAGCGATCAGCCCGTACCAGCCGCTCACCTCGTAGCCCGCAAGCCCCGCTTCCGCGATGGTCGGCATGTCGGGGAGCGCCTGGGTGCGCTTTGCCGTCGTGACGCCCAAACCGCGAATCTTGCCGGATTGCAGGTGCGGCCTGGCCACGGCGACGGTGGAGAAGAAGATCTGTACCCGCCCGCCCAGCAGATCGGTCATCGCCGGGCCGCCGCCCTTGTACGGCACGTGCAGCATCTTCACTCCCGCGAGCGAGGCGAACAGCTCGGCGGCGAGATGGGTGAGGTTGCCGATGCTCGACGAGGCATACACGACCTGGCCAGCCTTCGCCTTGGCGAGCGCGATCAGCTCCTTCACCGACGCCACGCCCGCGCCCGGATGCGCCACCAGCACGTAGGCCCCGTCGCCCACCAGCGAAACCGGCGCGAAATCCTTCGCCGTATCGTAGGGGAGCTTTGGATAGAGGCTCGGGTTGATGGCATGACCGGCCGCAATGATGAGCACGGTATGGCCGTCGGGCGGCGCCTTCGCGACCAGCTCCGAGCCGATGATGGTATTGCCCCCGCCCCGGTTGTCGACCACGACGTTGTGCCCGAGCTGCTCGGTCATCCTGTTGGCGAGCAAGCGCGCGATGATGTCGTTCGCGCCTCCCGGCGGATACGGCACGACGAGCCGCACAGGGCGCGTGGGAAATTGCTGCCCGAGCGACGGGAAGCTCGCCGCCAATGCGAGCGCGCCGCACACCCAGCTTGCGTGCTTCAACATTGTCGCCTCCAAACTGTCGTGGGGCCAGGTCGTTCACGTTTCATGAGGTCCTGCAACGTGCATGACCTGACCCCCATTGGCTGTGGTTGGCTGCGATGTGCTGCAACGTGCAAGACCTGACCGCGGGCCTGCTTCATTTTCGCTGGAGCATCCCGGCGCGCGCGAGCGCGCGGGCGATGGCGTCGCGGGTCGCGTGATCGGGCTCGGCGGTCGGTGGACGCACCGCGGCCGACTTGAGCCGGCCCGCCAGCACCATCGCGAGCTTCATGCGCGCATGTGCATCCCCGGTCGGCTCGCCCATCCCGTAGACCACGTCCTTCAGCGGATCGATACGTGCCTGGCAGGCCATTGCGCGCTTCAAGTCGCCCGCGCGCACGCTTTCGGCCAGCTCGACGATGAGATCGGGAATGAACGAGGCGAAGCCGAGCAGGGCGCCGTCAACGCCCTGCACCATCGAGGCGAGCAGGTATTCGTCATGACACGTGAGCACCGCCTTGTCAGGTGCCGCGGCGCGAATGGCCGCGATGTCGCGCGCATACTTGTTCATTTCGCGCGTGCCGACCTTGAAGATCTTCACCGCCGGCAAAGCGGCCAGCTCGGCCAGGGTCTCGCAGCTATAAGAGGCGCGGGTCCAGGCCGGGTAGACGTGAACCGCGAGATCGAGCCCGGTCGCCTCGCCGATGGCCGCGAAGTAGTCGATCACGTGCTCGGGGCGCATGCCGAAGCGCAGCCAGTGGTGCGGCGGCATGATGTCGAGTGCGCTGGCACCTGCCTCCTTCTGCATCAATCCCTGCTCGATCGCCTCGCGTATGCCTTCCGCCGCCACGGCCGAAATGACGGGCAACTTGCCGCCGACCTCGGCCGCAACGATACGGGTCACGCTGGCGCGCTCAGCGGCGGTGAGACTGAAGACATCGCCCGTGTGGCCGTTGGTCATCAACGCGACGATGCCGGCATGACCGGCCAGCCAGCGCGCCACGCGGCGCAGCTCCGCTTGGTCGATGGAAAGATCGCTCGCCAGCGGCAGCACCATGGCCGGGATGATGCCCTTGTAATCGCCTGTCGTCGCCATGCCGATCTCCTGGTCTACTAACCCGATTGCAGCACGCGCTCGGCGCGCCACGCCCGCTCGATGGTGTCGCGGCCGATGCCCGAGCGCACCTTGCCCTCCATGAAAGCGCCGTGTACCCGGCCTTCGAAATGGTGCGCCTGTCCTTCGTCCACCAGCACGAAGCGGATGCGATCGCCCTCGAGCTGCGGCTCGAACAGCGGCAGGAAGCCCGCCCCGCCCGTGCGCGCGCCGCCGCGAATCTTCTGGTGATCCTGCTCGATTGAAAGCTCGTAAGCATGGGCGGTGTCGCCGAGGGTTGCTTCGAGCTGCCAGGTCCCGCGCACGCTCGCCGGCACGATGTAGAGGAAGTAGCTCTTGGAGATGTTGACCCGGCGATCGGGCGTCCAGTCGTTGAAAGGAAAATCGTGCGCGACGATGCGAGCGCCGGGGCGCAGCTCGCGCAGCAACTTGGGCTTGAGGCGATTGACCAAGCCGGTGAGCAGGTAGAGCGTCACGACCGTCGCGTCCTTGAGATCGGCTTCGAACACGTCGCGTTGAACGAAGTGCACGCGTTCCGCCACGCCAGCCTTGCGCGCATTGTCGTTCGCTTCCGCGACCAGCTTGGCATCGATGTCGACGCCGAAGCCACGTGCGCCGAAAGCGGTCGCGGCCGTGATCGGGATGCGGCCGTCGCCCGAGCCCAGATCGACGACCAGATCGTCCGCGCGCACCTCGGCAAGCCGCAGCATCTCTTCGACCGCAACCGGCGTCGAAGGCAAGTACGGCGTGGGCACTTCCCCGGCAGGTACGCTCACCGCGCCGAATGCGTACGGCGCGCCCGCCAGGCTCAGCAAGCACATCAGCACCGCGAGCAATCGCGTCATCGCGTTACTTTCGCGCGCTGGCGTCGAGCAGCGCATTCGCTTCGCCCAAAGCCGGATACGGCGCCTCGACATCGCTCGAGCGAAATGGCGCCGCGATCGGCACCGGCAAGGCGCTGATCGCGCCGGCGGCGCTGACCAGGCGCCACGCGAACAGCCCGCGGGCCGCGAAATGCGGATCCCGCAGCGCCTCTTCCACCGTACGCACGAGAGTGCAGCACACATCCTGGCCGGCGAAGCACTGCTCCCAATGGTGCGCATCGCGGCTTGCGATGATGCGCGCGACCTCGGAGCGGGTCGCGGCCTCGCGGCCGGCATCGTCGCGATACGCCGCATCGAGGCCGATCAAGCTGCAAAACGACTCCCAGAACTTCTGCTCCAGGGGTGCCGCGGCGACGAAGCGTCCGTCCGCGGTGCGGTAGACGTTGTAGCGCGGGCTCCCGCCCGAGACCAGCTCGCCGCCGGGACGCGGCCATGCGCCGGCCGCAAGGCCGTTGCCGATCGCCCAGTACAGGAAGGCGAAGAGGTTGTCGGCCATCGCGATATCGAGCTTGCAGCCACGGCCGGTGACATCGCGTTGACGCAGTGCCAGCAGGATGTTGATGACGCCCGGATAAGTGCCGCCGGCGATGTCGGCCACCAGCGCGGCAGGAACCACCGGCGCACCGTCGGCGCCGGCGGCCAAACCCAGCATGCCGGTTTCGGCCACGTAGTTGAGGTCGTGTGCCGCCACGTCGGCTTTCGGGCCGTGCTGCCCCCAGCCCGTGATCGCGCAGTAGATGATGCGCGCATTGATCGCGCTCAACGCCTCGTAGCCTAACCCCAGCCGGTCCATCACGCCGGGGCGGAATTGCTCGACCACGATGTCCGCCGTCTCGAGCAAGGGCCGCAGCCGAGCGAGGGCATCGGGCGCTTTGAGGTCGATGGCGAGAGAGCGCTTGCCGCGATTGAGCAGCGCGAAATTGACGCTGTCCGAACCGAGCTTGGGCACGTAGGAACGCATTTCGTCACCGCGTCCCGGGCGCTCGATCTTGATCACTTCCGCCCCCGCTTCGGCCAGCAGCAGGGTGGCGAGCGGTCCGGGCAGCAGGGTGGAGAAATCGAGCACCCGGATGCCGGCGAGCGGCTGGCGATCAGTCATTGCCTTGTTCTCGTTGGCGCTGCACCCAGGCATCGGCCTGCGCCGCGGCGAGCGAGCGTTGCTTGGCAACGCGCGCCCGCCGCGCCGGTGCGTAGCCAGGATCGCCGAGGGCCTCGTACAACGCCTGAGTGACATCGAAGTGCTGCGCGAGGCCCGAACGTTCGAGCAGGCCGATGGGGCCTTCGGGATAGCCGAGGCCGAGCTTCAACGTGGTATCCAAGTCCGATGCGCTCGCAAGCCCTTCGTCCAAACGCCTGAGCGCGGCGTTGTAATACGGCCGCACCAGCCGATCGATGATGCGCCCCGGCACGTCCCGGCACACCGACACCTTCAATCCCGCGGATTCGAAGACTGCGCGCGCCGCATCGATCGCCGCTTGCGGCGTGGCCGGCTGGCGAACGAGCTCGATCAGGCTCGTGGCCGGATCCGCGCCGAGCCGAAAGCGCGCGAAGCCCAGCATGTTGCTGCCTTCTTCGCCGGCGCGCTCGCCCGTGTATACGCCGAGGCATTCGGTTCGAAGCTCGACCACGACCGCACGATAGCGCTCGCGCGCCCCCAGGCGTTCGAGCGCCTCGGGGATGCGATCGCCCAGCACGATCACGACCCCGCCGTCGCGCCTGGCCTGTTCGAGCAAGAGATGGCTTTCGGGAAAGGACGCGCTGTCGCCGAGCTTCAAGACGCTGTAGCCCATGTCAGCCTCCGAACATCGCGTTGCCGCTGTACTTGTAGAAGCCTTGCCCGGTCTTGCGCCCCAGATGGCCAGCGGCAATCATGCGCTTGACCAGCGCAGGCACCGCCGCGCGCGGCTCGTGGGTGCTGGCATAGAGCGCCTCGGCCACCAGCAGGTGAGTGTCCAGTCCGACCAGGTCGAGCAGCTCGAGCGGCCCCATGGCGTAGCCGAGCCCGGTCTTGATCGCGCGATCGATATCCGCCGGCTCCGCCAGCCCCGCCTCGACCATGCGGATGACATCGTTGTTGAACGGGATCAGGAAATAGTTGAGGATGAAGCCGGGGTTGTCCTTGGTCTTGACCGGGATCTGACCCATCGCCTTGCACAACGCCCACGCGGCGGCGAAGGTCTCCTCGCTGGTGCGAAGGCCGGGCGACATCTCCACCAGCTTCATCAACTGCGCAGGCAGGCAGAAATGCATGCCGACGACACGTTCGTCGCGGCCCGAGCCGGCCGCGATCTCGCTGATCGACAAGGTGGAGGTGTTGGAGGCAAACAACGTCGACGGAGGGCAAACCGCGTTCAGCTTGGCCAGCAGCTCGTGCTTCACCTTCAAGTTTTCGAACACCGCCTCGATGACGATGTCGCACTGCGCGAGGGCGCCGATCTCGGTGGTGCCTTCGAGGCTCGCGAGGATCTTGTCGACCTCGCCTTGCGCGAGCTTCTTGCGCTCGACCGACTTGGCGAAGAAGCCTTCGGTCTGCTTGCGCGCGCGATCGAGCGCGGCTTGGGTGATGTCGTAGACGATGGTGCGAAAGCCGGAGCGGGCGGCGACGATGGCGATGCCCGCGCCCATCGTTCCGCTGCCGGCCACGCCGACGGTCTGGATGGACATTGCTGTGATCTCCGAGTGCCGCGGGCGCCGTGCGGGGGCGCGCGCGCTTAAGCCTTGTGCACGAAACTCCTGCCGATGAGCTGGCGATGGATCTGGTTGGTGCCTTCCCAGATCTGGGTGATCTTGGCGTCGCGCATGAGCCGCTCGACGCGGAAGTCCTTGCAATAGCCGTAGCCGCCGTGAAGCTGAACGGCATCGGTGGCGATGCGCATGGCGATATCCGCCGCGCGCATCTTGAGGATGGAGGCTTCGATGCCGATATCGGTCGCGCCGCGATCGACCAGGCGCGCCACGTGCCATAGCCACGCTTCGCATTGCGCCAGCTCGGCGGCCAGGTCGGCGAGCATGAATTGGATGCCCTGGAACTCGACGATGCGCCGGCCCGACTGGCGCCGCTCGTTGATGTAGGCGACGGCATCCTCGAACGCGGCCCGCGCGATGCCGAGCGCGTGCGCCGCAACGCTCGGGCGCGACTTGTTGAGCGACGCGAGCAGGAGTTTCAGGCCGTCGCCGGGCGCGCCGAGCAGGTTGGCGCGCGGCACGCGATAGCCCTCGAAGGCGAGCGTGGCGGTGCTGGAGGCGCGCAATCCCATCTTGTCCTCTTCGCGCACGACGCTCAACCCCGGTGCGCCGCGCTCCAACACCAGCGCGCTGATGGATTTGCGGCTATCGTCGATCTCGCTCCACTTGCCGAACACCAGCATGAGATCGGCGTGGGCGCCGTTGGTGATGAAGGTCTTCGTGCCCGTGATCACGATCTCGTCGCCCTGCGGCTCGAAGCGGGTGGTCATGCCGGTCGCGTCCGAGCCCGCCGTCGGCTCGGTGATGACGAGCGAGGCGAGCGCGCCGGCGGCGAGCCTCGGTAACAGCCGCTGCTTCTGCGCTTGCGTACCAAAGTCGATCAGCGGCTTCATCGCGTGGAAGTTGGTCGACCAGATCACGCCCGTCGACGCGCATGCCTTGCTGATTTCGCGCGCGCACGCGAGGTAGACGGCATACGACAGGCCCGCGCCGCCGTAGGCGCTGGGAATGAACATGCCGTTCAGCCCCAGCGCGTTGATCGCTCTCACGTTGTCCCAGGGAAACTCGCCGCTGCGATCGTAGCCGCCCGCGCGCGGCGCGATTTGCTCGGCTGCCAGAGCGCGCACCGCGTCGAGCACCATGCGCTCCTCTTCCGGCAGCTCGATACTCGCATCCAGACGCTCGAAGATATTCACTCGCGCTTACCTAGCCAAATGGCAAATGGGACCAGGGTCGGGGGGCTGGCAGAAATTCAATGCGCAATCCCCTGAGCGCCGTCGACGTAAATCGTCTCGCCGGTGAGAAACGCGATGTGCTCGCAGAAGATCGCCGCGACCATGCGCGCGATCGCATCCGGGCCGCCCGGCGCGCCGGTCGGAATACGCCGCGCCAGATACTCCTTGAGGACACTCTGGTTGAGCGCTTCGCGGTTCAGATCGGTCTCGATATAGCCCGGCGCGACATCGACCACGCTGATGCCCTTGGACGCCCATTCGACGGCGAGGCAGCGCGTGATGGCGCCGACGGCCGCCTTGGCGGCGCAATAGGCGACGTTGCGCTTGACGCCGACCTTGTCGAAGAACGAGCCGATGTTGACGATGATGCCGCCGCCGCTCGCGATGAGGTGCGGGTAGGCCTCGCGCGCGGTGGTGAACACCGCGGTCGCATTGGTCTTCATCACGCTCTCGAATACCGCGGTTTCCAGCCGATCGCTGGGGCCGTCGAGATGAATGCCGGCGTTGTTGACCAGGCCGTGGAGTCCGCCGGCGGCCCGCGCGAATCCGGCCAGCGCACGCCGGGCACTGGCTTCATCGGTCACGTCGCACGCGAGGTTGACGAAGGCGCTTGCAAGCTCAGGCGGTAGCGCCCGCTGCTCGATCCCCTCGCCCTTGCGCGACAGGCAGCCGACGCGAAAGCCGCGGCGCGCCAGCTCGAGCGCGATTGCCGCGCCGATGCCTCGGCTCGCGCCGGTGACCGCGATGGCCCGTGCTGCGTTCATGCCCGGCTCGATCGCTTCTCGGCTGCCACCCAGCGGCACGGCTCGGGGGCGATCCGGCCCGATTTCGCCCACTCAACCAGCTCGCGTTTCAGGATCTTGCCGCTTGCCGTCAGCGGAAAATCTTCCATGCGCAGGAAGAACTCCGGCATGTCGAATTTCGACAAGCCTTCGCGATCGAGATGCTCCAGCGCGCCCTCGGCATCGAGCTCGGTACCGTCGCGCAGAATCACCGCCAGGCACACGCGCTCGCCGAGGCGCTTGTCGGCGATGGGAAAGGCCGCGACCTTGACCACCGCGGGGTGGCGCAGCATCAGGTTCTCGATGCGCGAGGGATAGATGTTGTGGCCGCCGCGGATGATGAGGTCCTTCTTGCGGCCGATGATGCTGAGATTGCCCTTGTCATCGAGCCGGCCGAGGTCGCCGCTCATGAACCAGCCGAGCGCATTGAACGAGGTCTCGGTGGCGAACTGGTTGTTGAAGTAGCCGAGCATGAGCAGCGCGCCGCGGGTGCCGATCTCGCCGGTGGCGCCCGTCTCTACCTCGACATCCGCTTTCTCCTGGTCGAAGATCCGCGTCTCGTAGCCGGGCGCCGCGCGCCCGCAGGTGGTGGTGATGGTCGTCACATCGTCGTCCGGCAAGGTGTACTGGTGCGAGCCGTTCTCGGTCATGCCGTAGATGTTCTGCGGCTTGATGCCGAGCGCCAGAAAGGCGCCCGCGGTCTCGGGCGGAATCACCGAGCCGGCCATGTAGAACAGCTTCACCTTGCCGAGCGTGCGCATGCCCCGCGCCGTCATGTCGGCCAGGATGTCGATGGCATGGGTAGGCACGCCCATGACGTAGGTCGCATCCGTTTCGACGATCCGATCGAGCGGCTTCTTCCCCGGCGGCGGATCGTTGACCACCAGCTCGCAGCCTGCGACCAGCGCCTGCTCGATCGCCACCGTGCCGATATGGTGGCTGAGCGGGCTGTGGCTGTAGAGGATCGTGCGATGGTCGTGACCCCAGTCCCCGACCATCGCGCGGCCGTTGGCGAGCAGCGTGTTGTCGGAGTGCAGCACGCCCTTGGGCAGGCCCGTGGTGCCGGAGGTGAACGCCAGATAGACGATCTTGTCGGGATTGAGCTCGGGCAGCGCCAGCGTGTCGGCAATGGGAGCCTCCGGCGAGGGAAAAGCGTGCGCACCGGGGAGCGAGCCGGCGAAGCCGCCCGATGTGTCCAGACGATACACGCGCTTGATCGAGCCGAGCGCCTGGGCGCGCTGAAAGATGTCGTTGCGATCGGCATCGGCGCCATAGCCCGGCTGCGCGAACAGCACGCAGGTCTGGATACGATCGAGCAGGTGCACGATCTCCTCGGCGGTGTAGTTCTGGTGCAACGACGGATTGCAGACATAGCCGTTGCGCGAGCAGGCGAGGAAGATCACCACCGCCTCGGTCCGATTCGGCAGCCACACCGAAACGCGCTGGCCCGCTTTGACGCCGGCGGCGTGCAGCTCGGCCGCGAGCGCATCGACCCAATGCAGGAGCTGTCCCCAGCTCAGCCGGCGCTGGCTATCGCGCAGCGCGTAGTCGCGCGGGCGCTCGCGCGCATGGCGCTTGAGCAGCGAGTACAGCGTGTCTTCGCGCCACCAGCCCTTCGCGTAGTAGCCGCGTGCGATCTGCGGGTCGTGCAAGGTGAGTATCGTGCTCATGGCGGGGTCGAAAGCATGCGCGAAGAAGAGAATTCTAAGCGCTTACGGAGGATTGCGTAATCGCGGATGGCGTCGTCTCAATGACCGAACTTGCCCCCGTCAGGCTTGCGCCGCTCGGCGAACGCTTTGCCCAGCTCCTCGTGCTCGTCGGTGTCGAGGTACAAACGCAGCAAGAGATCGTGCGAGACCCGCGCGAGCCCGCCGACGCCGCCGTGGCGGGCGTTGAACGCGCCCTTGATGGCCGCGAGTGCGAAGGCGCCGCGATCGGCGACTTCGAGCGCCATCTTGCGCGTCTCCTCGCGCAGCTTGTCGTCCGGCACGACGCGGTTAATCAAGCCGATCTCCAGCGCCTCGCGCGCGCTCAATCTCGGATTGAGATACCACATCTCCTTCGCCTTCTTCTTGCCGACCAGGTCTTCGAGATACCAGGTGCCGTAACCGGCGTCGAAGCTGCCCATCATCGGCCCGACCTGGCGAAAGACCGCGCTCTCCTTGGCGATGGTGAGATCGCACATGACCTGCAAGACCTGGCCCCCGCCCACCGCGAAGCCGTTGACCGAGGCGATCACGGGCTTTTGCAGACGATCGATCGACTCATAGATTTCGAGCGTCGGCAGCATGCCGGCGTAGAGCGTCGTATCCTCGAGCTCGTCCTTGCGCCCGCCGATGCAGAAGAACTTGTCACCGGCGCCCGTGATCACCAACACCCGGGTGCGCGTCTCGCGCCGGATGGCGTCTATGCAATCGCGGATCTCGTGGCACATGGCCGGATTAAACATGTTGCCGTCGTGCGGGCGGTTGAGCGTCAGCCAACCGATCGGGCCGTCTTCTTCGTAAAGAATCGTTTCGTATGCCACGTCCTGTCTCCTGGGAAAATCGGATAGGAAGATCGGGGACAGGCCACCATTTCCCGCTAACAAGAGCTAGCAGATGAAGCTGCGAGGCTGCAAATGGTGGTCCGACCTTGCTCTGTCCCCGAGTTGACGATGCCAGAGAATGCAGCGGGAAATGGTGGTGTCCCCAATTGAGCGCGACTACACCACCCGCGCCGAGCGCAGGCTCGCGATGCGCTCGGCATCGTAGCCGAGCAGCTCCCGCAGCACCTGTTCGGTATGCTCGCCCAGGCGCGGCGGCGCGATACGAACCGCGGCCGGCGCGCCGTCGACCTGGATGCCGAGGCCGACCTGGGGTATCGCCCGCCCGTCGGCTTGCAGCCGATAGAACACGCCGCGCTCCTGCAATGCGGCGTCCGCGACGACTTCATCGGCCCGATAGATCGGCCCGGCGGGAACGTTGGCCGCCGCGAGCAACGGCAGCCAATGATCGCGTGGGCGCGTTTTCAACACCGCGCCGATGCGCTCGACGATCTCGGCGCGCGCCGCGTGGCGCTGCGCGCTGGTCGCGTAGCGCGCGTCCTCGCCCAGCGCGGGCTCGCCGATCGCGCTCCAGAACCGCTTCCAAATGGCGTCGTTGCCGAGCGCGAGGTTCAGCGGTGCATCCGCCGCATGGAACACCTGGTAGACCGCGATCACGCTGTCCTTGGCGCCCGTGCGCCGCGGTACGCTGCCCGAGCCGAGATAGGGCACGATGCGCGGCGACATGAAGCGCGTCATGCTGTCGACCATCGCGACATCGAGCACGTGGCCGCGGCCGGTGCGCGCGCGATCGAACAAGGCCGCGAGCGTCACCATGACCGCATCCATGCCGGCGATGAGATCGGCGGCCGGCGTGCCCACCTTCTGCGGATCGCTGTCTGCCTCGCCGGTCAAGTCCATGACGCTCGAATAGCCCTCGGCGATGAGGTCGTAGCAAGGCATGTCGGCACGCGCGCCGGCAAGCCCGAAGCCGGTCAGCGAGACGTGGACCAGATCGGATCGCAGCGCGATCAAGGTCGCGGCATCGACGCCGAGCTTACGCTGGGCCCGCGCGACCAGGTTGACCAGCACCACGTCGCATTTGGGCACCAGCGCGTGCAGCACAGCCCGGCCGCGCTCACCCGCGTGATCGAGCGTGAGCGAGCGCTTGTTGCGATTGACCGAGAGGAACCACAGCGATTCGCCATCGAGAAACGGCGGCCCCCACGCGCGGCAGTCGTCGCCGCGCCCGGGACGTTCGACCTTGATCACCTCGGCGCCGAGATCGGCAAGCAACATGCTGGCATAGGGGCCGGCGATGGAGGTCGTGAGATCCAGCACCCGCACCCCGGCGAGCAAGTCGAAGCCCGTGCCGAGCGTCCTCGCCGGCAAATCGTTCATGGGCAACGCGGTCATCGTTGTATTCCTGGCAGGCTGACGCGAGGGCCGGCGGCGCGCGCACGCCGCACCGGTGCGGCGCTTGGACTGCGCCGCAAGCCGAGGTTACCATAGGCCCTATTCCACGCGACCAGGACCGGCCGAGCTTGCGCTTGGCACGAGAGGGCATGGCGTGAAGCCGAGTCGCGCTCACCATTCGTTCCGTTCAGGGAGGTACGCTGCATGAAAATGATCGACTTTCGCGTCCGGCCGCCGCTCAAGGGCTTTCTCGACATGGCGATGTATGCGAACGGCGAGCGGCGCGATCGCTTCACGCGCCAGCTCGGACTGGAGCCCGCGCCTTCCGCGGTCAAATGCTCGATGCCGCTGCTGCTCGACGAGATGAAAGCCGCCGGCGTGATCCACGGCGTCATCACCGGGCGCACCTCGGATTTTCTCGGCTCGGTGTCGAATGAAGACGTCGCGGCCATCGTCAAGGAATACCCCGGGAAGTTCTCCGCCATCGCCGCCATCGACCCGACCAACCGCAAAGCCAGCATCGCCCAGATCGATGCCGCGCTGAGCAATGGCTTCCTCGGGGTCACGATCGAGCCGGGCGCGTATCCCGTGCCGTTGTACGCCGACGATCGCAAGCTCTATCCGATCTATGCGCATCTCGAGGATCGCAATGTTCCGGTCGTCATCATGACCGGCGGCAACGCGGGACCGGATCTGAGCTATTCGAACCCGATCCAGCTCGATCGCGTGGCCGCCGATTTCCCGAATCTTCGCATCGTCGTCTCGCACGGCAACTGGCCCTGGGTGAGCGAGATCATCCACGTCGCTTTCCGCCGCGCCAACGTATACGTCTCGCCCGACATGTATCTCTACAACATGCCCGGCATGGACGATTACCTGAAGGCGGCCAACGGCTTTCTCGCCGATCGCTTCATTTTCGCCAGCGCTTATCCGCTGGTGCCGCTGCAAGCCTATGCCGAGTGGTTCCTGAAGCTGCCGCTCAAGCCCGAGAACATGGAGAAGTGCGTCTATCGCAATGCCGCGGCGCTGCTCGGCATCGCGCCTTGATGCGCACCTGGCGAAGGACGCAAGCATGACAGGTGTCACGGCAACAGGCACGGTCGCCGACACGCTCGCGGCCTTCGCGCTCGGGCTCGATTACGCGGCGATCCCGCAACGCAGCCGTGACCGCGCCAAGCTGCTCGTGCTCGACGCGATCGGCGTCGCATTCGCATCGGCGAGCTACGACTTCGGCCGGCGCACCGCACAAGCGCTGGCCGAATTCGGCACGGGCGACGCCGCCGTGATCGGCCTGCCGCAGCGCTTGGCGCTGCGCGATGCCGTGTTGGCGAACGGCGTGCTGGTGCACGGCCTGGATTACGACGACACCTCGATCGCCGGCCGGGTGCACCCCAGCTCGGCCGTGCTGCCTTGCGCGCTTGGAATGGCGGCCCATCTGCACGCGAGCGGGCGCGATCTGCTCCTCGCGTATGTGCTCGGCATGGAGGCGAGCATTCGCATCGGCGCGGTGGCGAAGGGCGGCTTTCAAGCCGCAGGCTGGCATCCGACCGGGATCGCCGGCAGCTTCGGCAGCGCGCTGCTCGCCGGCCGGCTGCTCGGGCTCGATCGCCGCCAGCTCGTCATGGCGCAGGGCGTCGTCGCCAGCACCGCCGCGGGCACGCGCGAATTTGTCCCCGAGGCGGCCTGGACCAAGCGCATGCACGCGGGCTGGGCGGGAGCAAGCGGCATCACGGCCGCGATGCTGGCGCGCCACGGCTTCACCGGCCCGACGCGCGCCTACGAAGGCGGCTACGGCCTTTACCGCACGTATCTCGGCGCGCGCTACGACCCGGCGGACCTGGCGCTCGCCACGGCGAGCTTGGGCGAGCGCTGGGAGATCGAGCACGTGTCGCTCAAGCCCATGCCCTCGTGCTATTTCACCCACGGCTGCCTGGATGCCGCGGCGGCGCTCATGCGCGATCAAGGCCTGCGTGCCGAGGATGTCGAGTCGATCACCGCGCTCATTCCCCAGGCCGCGGTCGACATGGTGTGCGAGCCGCGCGCGGCCAAGCGCAGGCCCGCGGACAGCTATGGCGCCCAGTTCAGCCTCTACTACGCCATCGCCTGCATGCTGGTGAAGGGCCACGCCACCCTCACCGATCACGAGCCGCCCGCCTTGACCGATCCGGCGATCCTGGCGCTGGCCGACCGGATCGACTATGCGGTCGATCGTGAATCGAATTTTCCCGCGCAGTACAGCGGCGCGCTGATCGTGCGCACACGCGCCGGGCGCGAGCTCAGCGCCCGCGTCGACGTCAATCGCGGCTCGCCGCAATTGCCTTTGAGCAGCGCCGAAATCAGCGCCAAGTTTCACGACAATGCGACCCGGGTCGTGTCCGCGTCCCAAGCCCATGCCATCGAGACGATGGTGCTCGACCTGGACCGGCTCGCCGATGCGAGCGCCTTGTCGCGCGCGCTGGGGACGGCGGCGTAGGAGCGCCGGGTCGCATCGACCCACTTGCCGGTGCCGCGGCGGCGCCCTGGATCAACGACCCGTGCACCATCACAACTACCGATAGCGAGGAATCGAGTCATGCGAGTTGGTATGCTGTCTCTTTGCGCGGGGCTCAGCGCGCTCAGCGTTAGCGTCGCGAACCCTGCGCACGCGCAGCCCTATCCGTCGAAGCCGATACGCTTCATCATTCCCTACGCCGTCGGCGGAGGCACCGACATCCTCGGGCGCATCGTCGCCCAGCGTCTGACCGAGCGGCTGGGCCAGCAGGTCCTGGTCGACAATCGCCCCGGCGCCGGCGCCATCCTGGGCTCGAGCATCCTGGCGCAGGCGAATGCCGATGGCCACACCATCATGACGGCGAACATCGCCCACGGTGCCAATCCCTATTTGCACAAGAAGCTGCCGTACGACACGTTGAACGATTTCGTTCCCGTAACGCTGATGGCGGTGCTGCCCAGCGTGCTCGCCACCCACCCGTCGGTGCCCGCACGCTCGGTCAAGGAATTCATCGCCCATGCGCAGGCGAATCCCGGCAAGCTCGGTTATGGCACGGCCGGCGTGGGCAGCGCCAATCACCTCACGATGGAGCTCTTCAAGGTCACGACCAAGACCGACATCGTGCACGTCGCCTACAAGGGCGGCGGACCGGCGATGCAGGATCTCTTGGGAGGCCAAGTGAAGGCCATGTTCATCACCGTCCCCCCCGTCCTGCCGCAAGTGAAGGCGGGCAAGCTGCTCGCGCTCGGCATCAGCAGCGCCAAGCGCTCCACGGCGCTCCCCGAGGTGCCGACGGTGATCGAAGCGGGCGTAGCGGGCTTCGAGGTCTACGAATGGCAAGGCGTGGTCGTGCCGCGCGGCACACCGCGCGATATCGTGCAGCGCTTGCACAAGGAGATCGTGGCGGTGCTGGCGCTGCCCGAAGTGCGCGAGCGCATCTCGGGGCTGGGCGCGATCGTCGTGGGCAACACGCCCGAAGCCTTCGGCGAGCACATTCGCCAGGAGCTCGCGCTGTGGCAACGGGTGATTGCGGCAGCGGGGATTCGGGCCGATTGAGCAGCGTCGCCTTGCCGCGGTTCGGGCGCACGGCGGCTGCCACCTGCCATAGCGCCGGGGAATAGGCGCCAGCGCCGCTCGATGCAGTCCGCAGCCCCTTCGCAGGCCGCGGCGCGCATACTACCCATCCTATCGGCAGCCGCGCGTGCTCAGGTCGTTCGGCTCGCCCGAGAACGCCGCGGGCTACGGCAGGATGCGCTGCCGCCGAAAGTGCTCGAACAGGCGCACGAACATTGTCTCGGTATCGACGCTCTCGCGGAAGCCGTAGCGGCGCAGCTTCGAGGTATCCGACATGATGTCGTAGCCCGAGTTGAAGATGAAATCGCCGTACGACCATAGCGCGGTCTGTGCGTACGGTGTGGCGACCAGGCCGAATCTCGCCACGATCGCTTCCCACACAGGCGCCTTGTCCGCCATCGCTTGCGCGAGGCGCACGCTTCGCACCGGACCGGGTTCCATGCCGAAATAGCGCGCGAACCGCGGCCACAGGTTCATCCAGCGGATGTAATCGCCGTTGGTCACGTTGAAGGCTTCGTTCCCGCATGCGGGCTCGGTCGCCATCCACGCCATCGCGCGCGCGAGCAGACTCGCGTCGGTACATTGGTAGAGCGCCCGATGATTCGCCTCGCTGCCCGGAAAACACAGCGGCATGTCGAGGGCCTTGCAGATGGCCGCATATACACCGATCACGCGCGCCATGCTGCGCGCGATACCCAGATCGAAGTCGCACACGCCATGGGGCCGGCTCGCGCTCCAGCGCCAAGGCTTGCCGCGGGCATGCGCGAAGAGCCAATCCTCCTGCGCGTAATACCAGTTCGACACCAGGATGCGCGGGTCCGACTCCTTGGCCGGGGTCTTGTACGGCCCGAGCTCGGAGCCGTAGTACTTCGAGCCTTGCACGAGATGGATGTGGCGAAGGTCCGCTGCATGGCGCTCGGCCGCTTCGACCAGATTGCGCAACATGGCGACATTTGGCTCGATCGGCTCGGTGGCCGAGGTCGAATGCGCGTAGCGCGCGCAATGGAAGATGTGGGTGACATTGCCGAACGCGCGCGGGGCTGCCGCCTGCACCGCCGCGCTATCGGTGAGATCCAGCGCGACCTGCTCGTGTACGCCCGCCAAGCGGCCGGGATGGCGCGCCACCGCGACCACGCGCCATCCCGGCTCGCGCGCGAGATGCTCCGCCAGCCGGCGGCCGACCACACCCGTCGCGCCCGAGATCAGGGCCACCCGCTCGCTCATCGTGGACGCGCCGCTATTGCGCTTCAGTCGGCGCGCCCGTAAGGCCGGCACACGATACGCACCCGGTCCTGCATGTAAGGTCGCATCTTGACCGTCCAGGGCGTCTCCCCGGCTTTGGCCCACGCTGCCGTGCGCACCACCTCGGGCGATTCCAGGTGATACAGGGCGAGGTAACGCTGCTTGCTGCTGCGCGTGGCGAGATAGCGGCGCGCCGCGAGCGTCCCCGGCACGGCGGCGAGCGCCGGGATGTGTTCCTCGTCGTACCAGCGGTTGAACTCCGCGTCCGCAGCGAGCGTGGCGTTCATGGCATTGACCAGGAGCCCGCCCGCGGCCGCCGGACTGAGCGCTTCGCCCGGAAGCGTCTGGCTGCCTTCGAAGCGCACGATGCGCTCGCTCAGGCCGACGATGCGCCGGGTCCAGGGCGACACGTTGTCGTAGCCCACCGCGAGATACTCGGCCGATGTCAGCACGGCCACGCTGGCGAGATCGTAGAGCGAGACCGAAACATCCGCATCGTCCACGTTCACCCAACGCTGCGCGCTCAAGAACCCGGGGATACGGGCGCGCTCGGGCAGGTGCTCACTCTCATACCAAGCGTCGTATTCGTCGCGCGCAACGCGCGCATGATTGCGTGCGTTTAGCAATAGCCCCTTGGCCATCGATTCACCTTTCGCGCCCGTGTTGCGGCCGCACTGCCGCCTGGACGCCCAGTCCGTGGCTCAGTCGACGCGCACGTTGGCCGCCTTGACGACCGGCGCCCATTTCGCCAGCTCGGCTCGGATGAATTCGCCGAACTTCTCCGGCGTACCTCCGGCCGGCTCGTAGCCCAGGCCGATCATCTTGTCGCGCATCGCCGGCGTGGCGATGAGCTTGTTCAACTCAGCATTCAAGCGCGCGATGATCTCTCGCGGCGTGCCGGCCGGGACGAGAATGCCGTTCCACGAGGTCACGTCGTAACCCGCCACGCCGGACTCGGCCATGGTCGGCAGCTCGGGCAGCGACAGCGCGCGCTTCGCGCTGGTGACGGCCAAGGCGCGCAGCTTGCCCGCCTTGAGATAACCGATCATCGAGGCCGGCTCGCCGAAAATCATCCCGACCTCGCCGGAGAGCAGCGCGACCGCGGCCGGACCGCCGCCTTTATACGGCACGTGCACGATGTCGGTCGCCGTCCTCATCTTGAACAGCTCACCCGCCAGATGGTTGATGGCGCCGTTACCGCTCGACGCATACGAGAGCTGGCCCGGGCGCGCCTTCACGACCGCGATCAGGTCGCGAATGTTCTTCACCGGCAGCGACGGATGAACCACCACGACCTGCGGCACCGACGCGAGCTGGATGACCGGGGCCAGGTCGCTCTCCTTGAACGGCATCTTGCGATAGATGTGCGGATTGACCGAATGCGTGCCCGAATAGGCGAACACGATGGTGTAGCCGTCCGCAGGGGACTTCGCCGCCAGCTCGGCGCCGATGTTGCCGGCCGCGCCGCCGCGATTGTCGATGATGACCTGTTGGCCGAGCGCGTCGCCGAGCGGCTGGTTGATCAGGCGCGACATGATGTCGGCGCCGCCGCCGGGCGGCCAGGGCACGATGAAACGAATCGGCTTCGACGGATAGGCTTGGGCGTGGACCCAAGCGGCGCCGCTCGCCCACAGCATCGACAGCCCGCCCAACATGATTAGCAGTGTACGCGCAAGCTTCATCGGTAGTCCTCGGTTCTAATGGATGCGCAGCCGGGCCAGGCTGCACCCCGGCAGACAGCGCTCAAGCCTTGTGAAACACCGCCGTTGCCGGCGTGTAACGCCCGATGCCGCCGGCATCCGGAGCTTCGCTTGCCCGGCTGGAGGCGATGACGGCGATGCCGCGATACGGCGTCGACTTGTCGACGGCGACCGCCTCGAGCCAGGTGAATTCGATCCGCGGATGCTCGCGCGGCGCGGGCGCATCCCACACGAGCAGCAATTCGTGCGACGCCACCGCGGGTGCGAGATCGAGACCGGCGAACAAGTTGCGATGGTAATAGCGCCGCTCGATCAGCGGTGCGAACTCGCCCAGGCCGCGGATGCTCAGGTAGTAGGGGTCCTGGAAAATCGCGGCCGACTGCATGCTGTACAGCGCGAGCGATGGCGAGTAGCCCGGGCTCGAGGTCTTGAAGCGCTGCGCCGAATCGACCCCGTTCACCGACACCATCACGCGCAGGTGCTCGATATACCAGGCGTCCCAATCGGTCTCGCGGCTCGGGTCGGTCAATCCGCTCTGACTCATGAAGATCATGCCGCCGGTCCCTCGATCGACGCCGATTCGGCCACGTTGCGCCCGGCGATGCGCCCGGACACGAAGGCCCACGCCAGATGATGGCCGTGGCCCTCGAGCAATACGCCGCCTTGCCCCGCCGAGCCCGCGGCGAACAGCCCCGCTATCGGCGCGCCCGTACGGTCGAGCACTTGCAGGCGCTCGCTCACTCTCAACCCGCCGTCGGCGAACACACAATAGCTCTTGAGCGGCCCCAATGCGTAATACGGGCCACGGGACAGCGCCGGGCGCGCATGCCGCTCGAGCGCATTGTAGCTCTCCAGGGTGCGTTCCAGCGTCTGGGTCGGCACGCCGATCGCCTCGGCCAACGCTTCGAGCGTGCGCGCGCTGTGGTAGATGTCGCGCCGAGTACGCCGGTAATCGGCCAGGTACGCGTACGAAATGCCCGGCGCCGTGGAAACGAAGTTAGGCCACGCCTCGAACTGCTCGGCGAGCGCTTGATCGAACACGATGAAAGCGATCTTGTACGGCTGCTTGACGACCTCGTGCGCGGGCGCGTCCAGCTCGTCGCAGAAACGCCGGCCTTCGATGTTGACCAGGATCGCACCGCGCTCGAACAGCCGCGGCGAGGGCCCCAGCGCGGTGGTGAGAAAACGCAGCAGGAAGGGTCGCAGCACGCGCCGCGGCAGGTGCGCGTATGACCATGCCATGACGCGCCCCAGCAGCGTCGAGGGCGGCAAGCGCACGAGCCAACTCGGCCGGCGCGGCGGGACGAAGCGCATGATGGGCCCGCGCACGATGTCGCCGTTCACCACCTCGGCGCCGAGCGCCAGCGCGAGCTTGTGGCCGTCTCCGCTCGCTGCCGGATTCACCGCTTCCACCTCGACCACTTCGGGACGCGCGAAGTGTGACTTGAGATCCCGATCCGCGCTGTAATCGCCGCTCGCGAGCACGACACCGCGCGTGGCGTTGAAGCGCTGCTTGCCCGCATCGGTCGTGCACTCGACGCCCGTGACGCGGCCGCGCTCGACCAACAACCCGACCGCGCGGGTGCGGGTGCGGATCTCGACCCCGAGGCGGCGGCAATGCCGTGCCAGGCAGTGGGTGAACGCCTTCGCGTTGGGGACGACGTTGTGCATGCGCGCGACCCGATGCGGCGGCTCGGGCATCGGGCCGACGAACACCACCCCGAGCGCCATCAGCCATTCGAGCGCGGGCGTGGATTGATCGACCAGGATCCGTCGCAGGCGCGCATTGTCGCGGGCATCGAGCGCGCCGTTGTGCTTGCCCAGGTCTTCGAAATGCCAGTCGGCGTTGTCGTCGATGCCGGCGCGGCGCTGCAGCGGCGAGTTGCTCGCGGTCATCGTACCCACCGCCCACGAGGTGCTGCCGCCCGCTGCGGCGCCCTTCTCCAGCACCAGGACGCGACGGCCCGCGGCCGCCGCCTCGGCCGCCGCGGACAAGCCGGCACCGCCGGCGCCCACGACGACGACATCCCAATGCGTACCCGCCTCAGCCGCGACCACCGGCCTCCCTCGTGTTCGCGGCCGCGAGCCGAGCTCGCGCCCCGAGCGCCCGCTCGTTCAGGCGGACTGCTTCAGCCGCTTCTCCGGCTTGACCTTCGCGGCGCCCGGCTCGGACAGCTTGCGCAGCAGGCTGCCGCAATCCTCGATCCGCGGGTCGAGACCGATCGTGGCGTAGGCTTCCCACGCCGTCGCCTGGATGGCGGAATAGACCGGCTTGCCGAGATCGCGCTCGAGGATGTCGAGCACTTCGAGCGCGCGCAATTGTGTGCAGGCGACGAACAAGGCTTCAGCCTCGTCGCTGTCGGACTCCTTCACCTTGCGATAGATCTCTTCGGGCAGGATCTTGGCGTGATCGAACATATCGAGCATGTCGAAGGTCCCCAGATGCGTCACCTTGATGCCGTGCGCACGCAGGAAATCCTTCAAGCGCTCATTGGTGAGCTCGACATACGGTGTCACCACCGCGACTTTCTTGTGCCCGCCGGCCAGCAGGCATTGCGCCATGGCGCCGGCGGTCGTGACCGTGGGCGCGCCGGTGATCTCGGTCAACTGCGCGCAGATCTTCTTGTTCCACTCGGGACCCTCGAAAAAGCTGCCGCTGGTGCAGCCGTACACCACCACGTCGGGCTCGACCATGGCGACATCGCGTGCCGCCGCCTTGCTCGCGCCTTCCATGCTGCGCAGCTCTTCCGGCGTGCCGTGGCGCCCGCCCGAAATGCGCGCCGAATGCACCGAGACCCCGCGCGGGGCGATGCGCCAGAACTCGGTTTCCATCGTGGTGTTGATCGAAGGTACCAGCAAGCCGATTCTTCCGCGCCAACCGTACATCGCCGTCTCCCGAAATGCCGCGCCCGCCCATCGAGGGTCGGGCGCGGGATGATGAAGCTGCTCGAATTATAGTGGCGGCGGCTGCGCTTGGGGCCGCTCGCGGCGACACGCCGCAGCCACGCGCTGGTAAGCTCCTGCGTCAGCGCCGTGCCGGTCGCTCGGCGCCGAAGCGGGCTCGAGCGCCAGCGTAGAATTCGGCCATGACCAAGAGCAGTCGTGTAAGCGCAGCCCGTGCGCCGGTGCCCTCGCGCGCCTATTTCTTCCTGATCGCCTGTCTCACCGCGGCCAGCATGCTCGGCACCGCGGCGCTCACCATCCTGCCGTCGCTCGCTCCGGTGGTGGGCCACAGCTACGGCGTGCCCCCGGTGTGGATCGGTTACCAGTTCAGCCTGGTCGCGCTCTTCATGACCATTTCGCTGCTGTTCCTCGGCAACGGCAGCCGGCGCTGGGGTCCGGTGCGGGTGATCCAGGGCGGCATGATCCTGGTGGGGGTTTCGCTCTTGCTCATCCTCATCCCGAGCATGCTGTCGCTGGTCGCGGCCTCGGCGCTCATGGGGCTGGGCTACGGCGTCGTCATGCCGGCGAATTCCCACCTGATGATGCGCTTCACGCCGCGCGAGAATCTCAACCTCGTGTTTTCGGTACAGCAAACGGGGATACCCCTGGGCTCGATCCTGGCGGCGGCGGGTGCACCCGCCATCGCCGTGGCGAGCGATTGGCGCTGGGCGGTCGCTTGGCTATGCGCCATCGTGTTCGCGCTGGTGGCCGTGCTCGCCCGCCAGCGCCACTGGGATGACGACCGCGACGCGACGGCGGCGCTGTTTCGCAATCCGTTCGCCGGCGTGGGCTTCGTCTTCGTCAATTCGCGCTTGCGCAATCTGTCGGTGGCCGGGTTTTGTTTCTCGGGGGCGCAGTTCTGTCTGGGCACGTATACGGTGGTCGCCCTGGTCGAGCAGCTCGGCTACGGCCTGGTGCAGGCAGGCCTGATTCTGTCGCTCGCGCAGGCCGCCGGCATCACCTCGCGTTTGTACTGCGGCTGGCTCGCCGATCGCCGCGGCGACAGCGTCGCCGTGCTCACCGGGCTCACGCTCGCCATGCTGGTCTGTGGCGCCGTGAGCCTCGGACTCGATGCGACCTGGCCGCTGCTCCTGGTGGCCCTGTTGTTTGCATCCCAGGGCGCGGCGACCATCGGCTGGCCGGGCATATACCTTGCGGAGGTCGGCCGGCTATGCCCGCCCGCACAGGTATCGAGCGGCACGTCCGCCTCGCTCTTGTTCACGAATGCGGGGAGAATGCTGTCGCCGCTCGCGTTCGCGGCGATACAGGCGAGCACGGGAAGCTACAGCATCGCGTTCGGATTGATCGGTGTGCTCGGGGCCATCGGCTTGATCGCACTGCGCGCCGCCCGCCACGCGCGGCCATGAGTTGCGCTGATCGCCCGCATGCCGCGCCGGCGCAACCAGGGTGATCCGCCGGCCGGGCCGACGATGACTCGATAAAGCCTCGCACGGCGGGGCGTCTGCCAGCGCGCGAGCGCGACGAAAGGATCTGCCATGGAACGGCAACGCAGCGCGCGCCACCCGATCGCTCGCAGCAAAGCGCACGACCTCGTTGCGCTCTACGAAGCGACGCGGCTTCGCTCCGAAGCGCTGGCGCAACCCCTGTCGGCGGAAGATTGCGTCGTACAGTCGATGCCCGATGCGAGCCCGGTGAAGTGGCATCTCGGCCATACGACGTGGTTCTTCGAGACCTTCATCCTGGAGCGGCATGGGCGCGGATTCAAACCGTTCGATCCGGCGTTTCGCGTCCTGTTCAATTCCTACTACAACGCGATCGGCGCCAAGCATCCGCGCCCCGAGCGCGGCATGTTGACCCGCCCGGCGCTCTCGCGGGTCCTCGATTATCGGCGCCACGTCGATCAGCGCATGGGCGAGCTGCTGCGCGGGCGCGTGCCGGAGGCGCTGGCGCAGATCGTCACGCTGGGCGTGAATCACGAGGAACAGCACCAGGAGCTGATCCTCACCGACGTGAAGCACCTGCTGTCGCGCAATCCGCTCGCGCCGGCGTACACCGAGCGCTGGCCGCTCACGCCGGTACACGCGCGCAAGCCGCGCTGGCTGACCGTGACCGGCGGTGTTCACGAAATCGGCCATGCCGGCGCCCAATTCGCTTTCGACAACGAGGGGCCGCGCCATCGTGTGCTGCTGCAGGATTTCGAGCTCGCCTCGCATCCCGTAACCTACGGCGAGTACCTCGAGTTCATCGCCGATGGCGGTTACCGGCGCCCCGAGCTGTGGCTGTCCATGGGCTGGGATGCGGTCGCCGCGAACGCATGGCAGGCGCCGCTGTATTGGATCGAGCGCGATGGCGGCTGGCATAACTTCACGTTGCACGGCCTGGTCGAGATCGAGTGCAATACGCCCGTTTGCCATCTGAGCTATTTCGAGGCCGACGCCTACGCGCGCTGGGCGGGCGCGCGTCTGCCGAGCGAATTCGAGTGGGAAGCGGCGGCCCAAGCCGTGGCCTGCACGGGTAATTTCGCCGATTCTGGAGCGCTGCACCCGCTCGCGCCGCGCAGCGATTCGCCGGCACCCGGCTTGGCGCAATTGTTCGGCGACGTTTGGGAATGGACGCGCAGCGACTACGCGCCATATCCCGGCTACCGAGCGGCCGCCGGCGCGGTCGGGGAGTACAACGGGAAGTTCATGTGTAGTCAATACGTGCTGCGCGGCGGCTCCTGCGCGACACCGCAGCGGCACATCCGCGCGACCTACCGCAATTTCTTTCCGCCGGATGCACGCTGGCAATTCAGCGGCGTGAGACTCGCCCGCGACCTGCACTGATGGCGTTGCGATCGACGGATCTCGATGCCGCTCGGCCGCAGCGGGCTTTCGATTCGACCCGCGCCGTGGCCGCCGCCGCGGCACCGCTGCGCTATCGCGGCCTGTGGCTGGCACTCGGGTGGGTCTTCGTCGCTTGCGTGATCTACCTCTCCCTCACGGCGAATCCTCCGCGCATCCCGATTCCCAATGCCTACGACATCGGGCACCTCCTGTCCTACTTCTGGCTCATGATCTGGTTCGCCCAGATCCACCGCCGGCGGGGCCAGCGGCTCGCGATCGCCGCAATGCTGTGCGCGCTCGGCATCGCGCTCGAGTTCATCCAGGGCATGACCGGGTACCGCATGTTCGACTATGCCGACATGACCCTCGACGTCGCGGGCGTGGCGGTGGGGTTACTGCTCGCGCGCACCGCCGCCCAAGACGGTCTGCACGCACTCGAGCGGAAGCTCGCGCGGCGTTGAAGCGCCTCGCTCGTTGCGATCGGTGCATACTGGCGGCGAGCGGGCGGGGGCAAGAAGCGGGCTGGCGCGGAGAGCCGATAGCCTGTGCAACGCCACCGTAGGTCTGCGGCGCCTACGTTCGTGGGGAAGCTCCCGTCGGCTCACGGCGCGCAGCGCTTCCCGGCTCGGTCAGAATCCGCAAGCAGCAATAGACCACGCCGGCGACGGCGAGATGCCATAGGAAATGGGTCCCGAGCGGGAAGCGCTCGCAGACGGCGGCGTCGAGCGTTCGCAGCACCACCGCGACGCCGAGGGTGATCGCGGCAACGAGCAGCAGCCAAGGCCGCGCGTGCCGCCGGGTGCGGTGATACCAGCCCAGGCCCAGCATGACCAGCACCGCCGGCGCGTACACGAGCGAGCCGTTCAACACCTGCGGAAAGCGCCTGCAATACAGCGCAGCGACCAAATAAGTCATGACGAATGCCGCGGCGCTCCAGCGGCGCATGCCGGCCACCCGCCGCGCGTAGACGAACAGGAACAGCAATTGGAAGAGCAGTATGGGCAGCTCGTCGAGCACCCGCGCCCACACGGTGGCGAAAGTGTGAAACAGCGCGCTGCCCGCGCCGATCGCGATCACGAGCGCAAACAGGGCGATGGTCGATCCCGATAACGGCGAGCGCGCGCCGCGCAACGCCAGAGCGGCGGCAAGGAAGAAGGCGAGATTGGTTGCCGCATTCACCGGCTCGGCGAGGAGGCCGGCGCCGGCGCGTTCGCAATACAGATCGAGATAGGTCACTGCGCGCTCGGCCGGAGCAATCGGGACGCGCCGCTCGCGCCCGGACGGCGCATCAATCTAGCCAGCCGGGGCGCGCCACGAAAGCGCGGGCAATCGCCTGCGCATCCGCGTCGCGGTCGAGCCGCCGGACGAGATCGAGCACCTGCTGTACTTGCGCCGTGTCCAGCGCATCGCCCACGCAATCGCCGAACAGCACCGACAGCTCGTCCCAGTGCATGCGCCGGTGCGGGCTGCCGCGGGGATGCGCAACGTACGCGTTCAAGGCGCGTCCGTCCTGCAGCTGCACGCTCACGCGGGCGGGCACTTCTTCGGTGTTGGTCCCGGCCTCGACCTGCGCGTCGAGCACACAACGCACGCGCACCGACAACGCCCGTACCGGTGCCGAGTCGAGCGCCGCGATGTAATCCTCGCTGCGCAACGCGGCGTGCGGGCCGCGCGTGCGGCCGAGACTGAGCGCCATCGCCAGGCTGAACGGCACGCTCAGTTGGGCGCTCTGCAAGTCGGGCGGCTCGAGCTGCGTCAAGCGGCCCTGGATGACTTTCGGGATGCCGATTTCGACCTCCGCGATGTGCTCGGGGGCGAGCGCGTGCTCGGCGCCCAACGCGAGCCCTGCATCGACAGCGGCTTGCAGCCGGCCGGCACCCGCGTGCACCTTCGTGCTCACCTCCAGCAAGCGAAAGGTCGTGCCGAGCTCCGCGGTGACGCGCGAGGGCTGGCTCGATTCGGCGAAAGCGCGAAAGAACCCGGCCTCGCCTTCGAGGATATCGCGCGGCCCCGGCACGCCGGCGCGAGCGAGCAGCGCGGCCATGACGCCCGATTCGGCGCCGCGCGCGCCGTTCAGTCGCTTGATGTGCGATCCCGAGTGATAGAACTGGGCGAGGCCGCCGGCATACGCTCCGGCGGCGCCGAGCGCGCCCGCGAGGTCGCCGGCATCGAGCGCGAGCAGCTTGCCGGCCGCCAAGGCCGCACCGAAGGCACCACAGGTGGGTGTGGCCATGAAGCCGCGTTGGAACAGCGCGGGCTGCGTCGCCAGGCCGATGCGCAGCGATGCCTCGTAGCCGATGATCGCCGCTTCGAGCAGCGAGCGCCCCGAGCAGCGCTGCTGCTCGGCGATCGCGATGACCGCAGGCAGGATGGAGGCACCGGCGTGGTGCATCGAGCCGACATGGGTATCGTCGAGATCGCAGGCATGCGCGTAAGCGCCGTTGACGAACGCGGCGCGCGCGGCATCGAGCCTCTTCTCGCTCAGCAGCAGGCTGCTCTCGGCGTTGCCGCCGAGAGCGAGGGCGAGACGGCGCACGGCGCGGCTCCACGGCAGGCGCGCACCGACGGCGACCACGCGCAACAGATCGAGCACCAGCGCCTTCATCCGCTCGACGACTTCGGGCGGCGCGTCCTCGAAGCGAAACTGCGCCGCCCAGCGGGCCAGCTCGGCGGTGGTTGCATTGACGGCCATGACATCGAGCTCCTTGGGGACTTGCACACGCACGCCGAAGTGCCGGCGGCGGCGTTGCTCGCGATCGATCCGACTCAGTAATATAGCGGCTCCGACCGCATCGATCGACTGGAGGAGCGACCATGGCAATCGCGATGTATCAGCTTTCGGTACCGATTTTCGTGCGCCACCTGAAGGGGCTCGCGACTTGCCTGAGCAAGGCCCAGGCGCTGTATGGCGAAAAGAAGTACGACGAGCAGAGTCTGCTTGGCTATCGCTTCTATCCCGACATGTTCACCTTCGCCAAGCAGATTCAGATCGCCACCGATCATGCGCGCAGCTGCGCCGCGCTGCTCTCCGGTACCGAGGCGCCGAAGTTCGACGACAGCGAGAAAAGCCTCGCCGAGCTGCTTGCGCGGGTGCAGAAGTCGATCGACTATCTCAACACGATCAAGCCCGAGCAGGTCGACGGCAGCGAGTCCAAGCCGGTGACGGTGAAGATGCGCGATCGCGAGCTCAACTTCACCGGCGTCGAGCTGCTGCTGAATCGGTCGCTGCCCAACTTCTACTTCCACGCCGCCACGGCCTACGACATCCTGCGCCACAACGGCGTGGAGATCGGCAAGCGCGATTTCATGGGCGCGAGCTGAGCGCGCGTTCCTCGGGCTAGCCGATCCGCCGCCGGGTGGATCGGCGGCTTGCATGCCGGGACGCCTCGCGTGCAGGTGCGGATCGATCCGCGCGCGGGGCTAGGAGCGCAAGGCCTGGATGCCGAGCTCGGCCGCGAGCGTATCCAAGGCAGCGGCCAGCGCAGGCGCAATAGGCACCCCGAGTCGGGAACGCTCCGCGCGCGCGCGCTGGCTGCCTTCGCCCGGAATGTGGATCGCCGCCACCGCGGGCATGCGGCGCGAAGCGCGCAGATCGCGGATCAGCGTGTCGATACGCCGTTTGAACCCCTCGACCTCGCCGAAGGCCGCCAGATCGATCGCCAGGATCGCATGGCCGGTGTTGGTCGGGGTCGTATCATCTTTGTTGAAGTCGACGACGTCGCGGCCCATCGCCGCGGCGTTCAACGTCCCGGCCAGGATGCCGAACACGAGCGCCAGGCCGTAGCCCTTGTAGCCGCCGATCGGCAGCAGGAAGCCTTCGTCGGCGCGCTTGGGATCGGTGAGAGGCAGGCCCTGGCGGTCCATCATCCAACCCTCGGGCATCGTCTCGCCGCGCTGCGCCTTGGTCTTTACCTTGCCGTAAGCGGCCACCGTGGTTGCCATATCGAGCACGATGCTGTGCTCCTCGAGTGCGGGAATCGCGACCGAAATCGGGTTGGTCGAAAGCAACATGTCGAGCCCGCCCCACGCCGGCAGGTGGTTGGCATTGCCCACCGCGAGATACAACCCGATCATGTCGTGCGCGAGCGGCATGCCGGCATAGAGCGCTGCCGGACCGGCGTGATTACTGCGGCGCACGCCGACCCACGCTACACCGGCGCTCTTCGCCTTGCGGATCGCCGTCTCGGCGGCGAAACGCATCACCAGGTGGCCCATGCCGTTGTCGCCATCGACCACGGCCATGGCCGGGGCTTCGTTCGCGATGCGTATCGCCGGCCGCACGTTGACCGCCCCGCCCTGGATGCGGCGGATGTATTGCGGCAAGCGGAATATGCCGTGGCCATCCGAGCCGTTCACGTCGGCGCGCGTCATCAGCTCTGCGATGACGCCGGCATCGGCGGCGGGAATGCCCACCTTGGCGCATGCGCGCTCGATGAAAACCTGCAACTCGGCCGCCGGCACGCGCTTCACGGCATCCGCATCCGGATTCATCTGCTCGCTCCCTCGCCGCGCGCAGCAGCGGCCGCTCGCTTCCTCACCCACGGTGCAGGCCTTCTTGCGACTTGCGCGTCGAAGTACAGCTCCCTGTGCTCGCCGCTGCGCTGGTCGAAGCGCGCGATTCTCTGGTCGAGCACCGCGCGCGCGTGCCGGTCAATGCGCCGCGTCGCCATGCTCTTCCAACTCGACCAGCGCACCGAAAAAATCCTTCGGCTGCAGGAAGGCGATGCGCTCGCCGTGCACATTGCGCTGCGCGCTGCCGCCGCCGAGCGCACGCACGCCGCATTGCGCCAAGGCTCCCAGCGTCGCGTCGACGCCATCGACGTTCAGGCAGAAGTGATGGATGCCGCCGTGCGGATTGCGCTCGAGGAATTTCGCCACGGGCGAATCAGGCCGCGTCGGCTCCATCAGCTCCAGCCGGGCATTGCCCAGATCGATCCAGACCAGGCGCACGCCCTGCTCGGCGTTGATCCTCGGCTCGCCGGCTTTCAAGTGGTAGACCTGTTCCAACCGGGCCATCGCCGCCGCGAGATCCGGCACCACGATCGAGACATGATTGAAGCCGGTGATCATGTCAACGCGCACCAAAACCGGCCGCGCAACCGGTCGCCAGCACGCCTGTCACTTCTTGCGCCGCATCGACGGCGGTGCATTCATGTCGCGCGCATTGCCTTCCAGGTACTTCTCCAGCTCCTGCTTGTTGCGCATACGGAAGCCCTGGAAGTCGGGCTTGCGTCCTTCCAGGAACGCGTTCATGCCTTCCAGGCTTTCCTCCGACCCCCACACGTGCGCGAGCAGCTCCATGCCGTGCTGCCACGACGCATACAGCAGATCGGACTCGAAATTGAGCGACTTCTTGGTCATGCGCAGGGTCTGCGCGCTGTGGCCCTTGACGGTTTCGCACCACTTGAGCGTCTCGGCGAGCAGGTCCTTTTGCGGCACGCACTTGTTGATGAGGCCCACCTCGACCGCTTCCTTGGCGCTGAAGCGTCGCGCGAGGAAGATCATCTCGCGCGCCAGGCGCTCACCGATGATGCGCGGAATGTACTGGGTCGCGCCGACCGTGGGGCACGCCGCCACCCGCGCGCCGGTTTGACCCAGCACCGCGTTCTCGGAGGCGATCGCCAGGTCGCACCACAGCGCCAGCTCGTGTCCGCCGCCCATGCACCAGCCGTTGATCATCGCGATCACCGGGATCGGCACGCCGCGGATCGCCATCGCCAGGCCGAGCATGCGGTCGTTCCACATGTAGGCGTTCTGGAAGGTGAGCCGGCGCATCGCGTAGAAGTCGCCGCCGGCCGAGAACGCCTTGTCGCCCGCGCCCGTGAATACCGCGCACACGATCGACGGATCCTCGCGCGTCGACTTGACCGCGTCGATCATCTCGTCGAGCGTGTGCTCGCGAAACGCATTCAGCACCCGTGGCCGATTGATGGTGATCCAGGCGACCTGGTCCTTAACCTCGAACAGGATGTCGCGATAGTTCTTGTCGTCGGCGATGCTGCGGGCAGGCTTCTTTCTTGGCATGTGCGTCTCGCGTAGTGGACGTCGTTCGGAAAATGCTGCGCGGATTCTAGCAGACGGGAATTCGGCGCCGGTTTAGACAGACCCTGGGGTCTTGCACGTTGCAGCACATCATGCACCGTGCCAGACCCCGCCTCGCGCTCGCTAGCGGCTGACCGACGCAGGCGGGCTTGCGATCGGCGAACCGATGCCGGCTGCGGGCAATGCACCCGGCACGGCCGGCGCGGGCGTGGTGGCTGCGCCATAGATGAATTTCCAGTCGGCCAGCGTCGCGGCAGCGCGGAAATCCCGATCGAGCGGGTTATCGAAATTATCGACCTTGAACGGCACGGCCTGGCTCGCGCTCGCCACGCCCACGATCTGGCCGTCGGGGCGTTTGATCAGCACCCAGTCGTGCTTCCCGCTCATGGGGTCGGGATAGAGCTTGCGCAGATGGCGCACGGTGACGGGGTAGCGGTCGTCTCTGAGCAGTTGCGCGAGCGCGGTCGGAAACAGCTTCACCGCGCCGGGGGTCCGCTCATAGTAGGAACCGATCGCTTGCCGATACTGCTGGCCGGCGAAGAGCAGCTCCAGCTCGCGTTCGCGCTGTAGCGCGCTCGCATAAAACGTCGCCGCACCCGCCAGACCAAACCCGATAAGCGCCACCATGAACAGCACGGCGAGATAGGTGAAGCCCGAGCAGCGTGCATACTGTCCCTCCAGCCGGCGCCGTCCAGCGCGATAGCGCATCTTCCGCATACGCCTACCAGCTCGCATAGTCGGTGCCATCGGCAGCCTTGCCCTCGGCGCCGCTACGCACGTCGTAGACACCGGCAAGCCCGGAATCGGCCGGCGGCGGTTGCGCGACCCAGGTATCCGTGCGCTCGGTCATCGGATCGAGCGGCACGGCACGCAGGTAGCGTTTCTTCACCAGGTCGTCGATCGACTCGGGATACTTGCCGGTATCGCCGTGAAACTGGTCGAGGGCGTTGCGCAGCGTCGCGAGGTTCTGCTTGAGCACGGTCTCCTTGGAGCGCTCGACGCTGGAGAAATAGCGCGGCACGGCAAGCGACAGCAGGGTCGCCAGGATCGCGAACACGACCAGCAGCTCGATCAGCGTGAATCCGCGCGCGCGCGCCACCGCCATGCCGTCACCACTCGTTGTAGGGAATGCCATTCAAGCCTTTGGCCGTCGCGCGCGAATAGACGTCGAACACGTCCTTGCCTTCCTGAGGCGCTTCGGGCGGGCTTTCGTAGCTGCGCACGCCCCAGCTGAGCGCCGCCGGGGTCTGCGCATCGGCGAACGGATCGCGCGGGATGCGGCGCAGGAAGTAGACCTGCTTGCGGCCGGGATCCTTGGCGTCGGGCACGCCACGCACCAGCGCCTCGAGCGTCTTCGGGTAACCCGATTCGTCGGCCGCGCGTTGCACGCGGCCTTCGTCCGTGGCGCGCTTGTAGGCGTCGATGCCGCCGCGCAGGGTTCGCAGCGCAGCGCGCAGCTCCGACTCCTTGGAGCGCACCCGCGCGACCTCGGCGAGCGGCACGACCGCCGAGGCGAGCAGCGCCAGGATGGCGACCGTGATGACCAGCTCGATGAGGGTGAATCCCGAGGATCGCCGTCGCCGCGCGCCCACGGCCTTTGCGGATCGACTCATGACAGGAATCGAAACGGAGCGAATCGAGCGAGGAGCCTGTCGGACTTGATTTCGCGCGATGCGTTGTGGGCGCAACCCGAAGGGACGGAAATCAACTCCGACAGGCTCCTAGGGTCCGAGCGTAAGCACATGCACGGGCGGGATCGCAACCGCGACAGGACGCCCTTGGCCATCGCCGATGGTGGCGCTGTTGACGACGAGCTGGGTGGTCGCAGGCGCGGAGGCGAGCACGCGGAACTGGACGCTGACCGGCTGGATGCCCGCGCCGCCGGCAGACTTCATCCGCAACACGACACGTCCGGGCTGTGCCGGTACCACCGTCACCGGCTCGGCGCCGCCGCCACCGACGCCGATGACCTGCAGCACGCTAGCATCGAAGCCGAGCTCGAGCTCGGCGCTCGCGGCTGCGACCCCGGTTGGCATGCCGAGCGAGACCCCGAACGCGCCGCCGAGCGGGACTTGGGGCGGTGCGCTCAGCACCATGGTGCGCACGCCAGCGCCGGGACCGGTGACCTTCGCCGCGGCGAGCGGCTCGGCGCTCGGCGCCGCCGGCGCCGGCTTCGCCGCCGCGAATGGCGATACGACCGCCGGCGCACCGGCTTGCGCGGGTGCGATCGCAACCCCGCCGGGGCCCGCGGCGCTCAAACGCAACGGCGCGGCGCCGATCGCGGCGTCGGTGCCCGAGGGAAACTCGAGCTGGGCGGCTTCCGGGCGATTGAGGTTGCGCACCACCCTTGGGGTGACCAGCAGCACGATCTCGGTCTTGATGAGCGTGTCGCTCTGCGAGCCGAACAGGCGCCCGACCAGCGGCAGCTCGCCCAGGCCAGGCACCTTGTTGCCGGCCTTGCGGTCGTCGTCGCTGATCAATCCGGCGAGCACCTGGGTTTCGCCGTCGCGCAGCCTGAGCACCGTCGACGCATTGCGCGTACCGAGCCGATACGCGCGGGTTTGCAGCAGGTCTAGCGTCTCAAGGATGTTGCTCACCTCCAGGCCGACCTTGATGGCCACTTCGTCTTCCAGATGTACGGTCGGCTCGACGTCGAGCTTCAGCCCGACTTCGAGATAGTTCACCGACGCCGATACGCCGACGTTCGCGGTCGCCGTCGTGGTCACCACCGGCACCTTCTCGCCGATGTGGACGCGCGCCTTCTCGCGATTGCGCACCCGAATGCGCGGATTGGCGAGCGTGTTGGTGCTCGAATCTTGCAGCTTGAGATTGAGCACCAGCGCTGGATTGGCCACGGTGGCCATCAACTGCCCCGACGACAGGACGAAGGTCGAGGGCGCCGCGGCGCCGGCGGCGCCCACGGGCCCGAAATTGACCTGGCTCGGGTAGCGTATGCCGAGCTCGCTCAGGCGACTGCGGCTCACCTCCAGCACTTCCAGGTCGAGCATGACCTCGGGCTCGGCCATGTCCTGGGAGGCGATGAGCTTCTCCGCCAGCCGGATGACCTCGGGCGTGTCGCGCATGACGAGCAGGTTGATCTTCTCGTCGATGTAGACGTCGCGCGTCTTCAACATGGTCTTGATCATGGTGAGTGTCTGCTTGGCATCGGCGTTGCCGAGGTAGAAGCTGCGCAACACCAGGTCCTGGTACTCGCGCTGCTTGGTCGGCGTGTTGGGATAGATCAGCACCGACGTGGGACCCAGCACCTTGCGCGCGAGCTGATTGGTGGCGAGGATCAGGCGCATGACTTCGTCGATGGACGTGTTGCGCACGAAGATCGTCACTCGCGTATCGGTGCGCACGTCCTTGTCGAAAACGAAGTTGATGCCGTGCGAGCGCGACAGCACTTCGAATACCGCGCGCAAGTTGGCCTCGCGGAACTCAACCGAGATCGGCTTGGTGAACGCCTCCCCCAGCTCGGGCGCGACCACGCGCGCGCCGGCGCGCCGCTCCGCCAGGCGGCGCTGTAGGCTCAAGGCCGCGCGCTGCTGGGGATTCTCGGTCAGCACCGAGCGCACGAGCGCCTCGGCGGTGGCGAGATCGCCGCGGCCCTGGGCGGCTTCGGCTTGGCTCAAGCGCTCGTTGTGCGAGCGCTCGGCGCGGATCGCATCGCGGGCGAGCTTGGCGCGAGTGTTGAGCGGCTCCAGGCGCAGCACCCGATCGAGATAGCGCTCGGCATCTTCCAGTTGGCTCGCCGAGCGGGCGAAGTCGGCCTGTGCCAACCAGCGGCTCACGGCGAGCTCGCGCTCGCGCACGACGAAGTTGCGGTACTCCGCGTTCTGCGGCTCCTCCCTGGCGAGGGGCTCGACCAGCGCCAGCGCATCTTCGATGCGATCGGCGGCCGCCAGCCGGCGTGCTTCTTCGAGCTTGGGATTGAGCATGAAGGGTGCGCAGGCACTCGCCAGCACCAGAGCCGAGAGCACGAGCAGGCGCCAAGCGCTCATTGCAGGCCTCCGATCGCGAGCACCTGGCGGGCATTCATCGGCAGGTAGGTGAACTCGATGGCGGTGTCGGCGACCTTGTCGATGCGGTAGCCGCCGTCCAGGGTCTCGCCCACCTGCCCGACCACGGGCGCCTCATCGCGGCTCAGGAAGACGAGCGTGCGGCCGGTTTCGTTGAGCTGGCCCAGGTATTTGAACGGCAGGGGCGGCGGCGCCGGCGGCGTCGAAGCGACGGACGCCGCCGGGGACGCAGCGATCGGCTGCGGCGCCGGCTTCGCAACGACCCAGGTTCGCGGCACGAACGCATTCTTGATCTCCTGCGCCGCCTCGGACGGATGCAAGCGGCGGCGCAGTTGCTCGAGATCGGGATCGGCCGGGACTGTCGTGGCCGCGAGCGCATCCTGGGCGGGTGATGCGCTCCGGTTCGACGCTACTGGCGTCTCGCGCTGCGCCAGCGGGCGCGGCTTCACGACGTCTTCGGCCGGACCCGCATAGATCGCCGCCAGCACGGCGAGGCACAGCGCCCCGGCCATCAAAGTACGCCGCTGCATTCGGGTCAGCGTCATCGGCGCTCGGAGAACAACAGGACGAATTGCAGCCGAGCTTCGGCCTCCGCGGCGGAAATCGCGCCGCGACGCAGCGAGAGCTCGTCCAGCATCATGTTGGGGATCTTGCTCATGACGGCCGCGACGAACTCCCTTATCTGTACGTAGCTGCCCTTCAAAGGCAGGCGGACCTGGTAGCGCACAAGGCGTGCGTCGGCATCCGAGACGACATGATACTCCCCGGCTTCGAGTACCAGCCCATGGCTGCGGGCATGCGCGTGCAGTTGCGCGACCAGTTCGGGCGCCGTTTCGAGCGCGGGCAGCGCGCCGAGCAGCGCGTCGACCTCGACGGCCGGATCGTTCGATTGCGCTGCCCGCGGGGCGTTCGCGCTAGCGCTCGCTTGCAGGCGTTCAGCGCGGGTGCTCAGCATGCGCACATCCTCGTCGAGAGCTTGTACGCTGAGCGCGAGCAAGGCGGCCGCGAACACGAGCAAGGCCAGTCCGCACACGCCCGCGATGCCGATGCGCCCGGCGAAGAATCGCCCGTATCGCGCCACGCTCTTCATTTGCGCACCGCCACCCAATATCCGGACACGGTAAAGCGCAGCGCGCGCTCGCCGGCATCGGCGACACGTTCATGCTGGACCAGGTGCACGCGTTCGAGCGCGTGCGTGCGCTCCAGGTGGGCGATATAAGCCGACAGGGCGGGTGCATCGCGAGCTTCGCCCGAGATGCGTACGTCCCCGCGCCGCACGTCGGGTTCTATGGCGAGCAGCGCGACGTCCTCGTGTGCCGCGGACTCGATGTCGGCGAACAATGCGTCCCACGGCCGGCCGAGGCCGCGCACGATCGCGCGCCGCGCCAGCGTGCGGCGTTCCGCGGCCTGCGGCGATTCGGCCGCCGCGCCGCTCGTGCTGCTGCGCCCCGATGCGCGCGCCTGCTGCTGCATGCGCGCTTCGAGCAGCTCGCGGCGCTTTTCGAGCGATTCGAGTCGCTCTACCGTCAACCCGGCCGCGATCACCCCGGCGAGCAGAATGACCCAGCCAATCCAGGCGCCGGCGCGGCGGCGGGGGGCGAAATCCAGAGCAAGGGCGCGCATCATGCCGCCGCCATAGCCGCAGCCTCGCGCGGCTGCGCAGGGACGATCTCCCAGCCCGCGGCCGCCAATGCCGCTTCATCGCCGGCGGGGAAGCCGTCGCAATAGAGCCGGCGCGAGGCCTGGTCGTCGTCCATGGCGAAACGCTCGGCCGCGAGCAGCGACAGCAGCGCCGTCACCGGGGCGCCGCCATCGCGGGCGCTCACCAGCGATTCCCATTGCCCCTTGTCCGCGCGAGCGAGCACGATGCGACCCGACTCGCTCTGCGCCAGCCAGAAGCGCGCACCCTTGAGGGCACGCCGGCGCCGGTCGGCGAGCGCACTGAACCGCGGCTCGATGGACGCGAGCTTCAGGCGCGTGCGTTGCGCCAGCGCCGCGAGCGCATCGAGCAAGGACTGTTCGATCGCACCCGCCAACCGCGGCTTGCCCGGCCAGCCTGCCGACAGGCTCACTGCCCAGTCGTCGGCGACGCCGCCGTAAGTCTCGCGCAAGCGGTGACGCGCGAACGCGTGCACTTCGGCCTCGCTACGAAGCTCGTCGGACCACGGCAGCATGCTGTAGCGGACGAATTGATTCGACAAGCGCACCTCGAGCCCTGCACCGGCGGCAGGCTTCAGGGCGACCAACAATTCATCGAGCGCGGCCAGCGCCGCTCGCCAGTCCTGAGGATCGCCGCTGGGCGCAAGCTGTCTTTGCGCCGCACTCACCGCCGCCTTGCGCGAACCACGGGAAACCCGCCCAAGCCTCACCTCGAGCGGCCCTAGCTCGGCCGGCAGCCGCTCACGCCACCATGGTGACACGATTCGCCTCGGCCAAAGTGGTTTCGCCGCGCGCCACCAGCGCGAGCGCCGCCTCGCGCAGGAGCGTGACACCATGGCGTGCCGCCGCCGCCTTGATCTGCGTGAGCGGCGCACGCTCTGCGATCAGCTCGCGCAAGTCGTCCTTCATGATGAGCAATTCGGCCACCGCGCGGCGACCGCGATAACCCGTGCCGCGACACTGGCCGCAGCCGCGGCCGGCGCGAAAGCGGTAGCCGGCGACGCGCTCCGCCGCGAGGGCGGATTCCTCCAGCAGCTCCGCCTCCGGCGGCGCATCGACGCTGCAATGCACGCAGTTCAGCCGCAGCAGGCGCTGGGCCAGGATCGCGTTCAAGGCGCTGACGAAGCTGTGCGTATCGACCTGCATGTGCACGAAGCGGCCGATCACGTCGAAGACGTTGTTCGCGTGCACGGTGGTGAAGACGAGATGCCCGGTGAGCGCCGCCTGCACGGCGATCTGCGCCGTTTCCGGATCGCGGATCTCGCCCACCATGATCTTGTCGGGATCGTGGCGCAGGATCGAGCGCAAGCCGCGCGCGAACGTGAGCCCCTTCTTCTCGTTCACCGGGATTTGCAGCACGCCGGGGAGCTGGTACTCGACCGGATCTTCGATGGTGATGATCTTGTCGCGGCCGTGGTTGATCTCGGTGATGGCGGCGTAGAGCGTCGTCGTCTTGCCGCTGCCGGTCGGGCCGGTCACGAGCAACATGCCGTGCGGCTCTTTCGACAGACGCCGCAACTGCATCACCGTCGGCGCGTCGAAGCCGAGCAGATCGAGCCGTAAGCCGCGCACTTCGTCGGCCAGGGCCTGCTTGTCGAGCACGCGCATGACCGCGTCCTCGCCGAAGATGCTCGGCATGATGGAGACCCGGATATCGATCTCGCGGCCGCGATTGCTGACCCGAAAGCGGCCGTCTTGCGGAATGCGCCGCTCGGCGATATCGAGCTCGGCCATCACCTTGACGCGCGAGATCACCTGCTCGGCAAGCTCCTGCCCGGCCAGGGTATGCGCCATGCCGAGCACGCCGTCGAGCCGGTACTTGATCGACAAACCGGCGGGGCCGGTCTCGAGGTGAATGTCGCTCGCGCCGAGCTTGAGCGCGTCGTACAGCGCCGAATGCACCAGCTTGACGACGGGGCTCGTGTCGGTGGTGATGGAACGAAGCGACAAGTCCTCGCTCGCGTCGGTCTTCGTGCCGCTCTCGCCGGTCGCGCCGCCCATGCTGTCCATGGCGCGCAGACTTTCCTCGTGGCGGGCGAGATAGGCGGCGATGTCCGCGCGGTGCGCGAGCGCCCAGCCGAAGGATTGGCGAATGCGCTCCTCGGCCCAGGGCCGCAGCGTTTCCGAAAACGGATCGGCGAAGACCAGCACGAGGGCCTGCGACGCGTTGCGCAGCAGCAGACACTCGCGCTGCAACGCCTCGGCGAAGGGCAGCAGATCGAACACGGGCTCCAGCGCGTGCAGCATCGCCATGTCGGCCGCGGGCAACCCGAAGCGCGCCGCCAGCGCGGCGGTGAATTCCCCCGGCGGCAGACCCGAATCATCTTCCAGCGCTTCCAGCAGGCGAACGCCGCGGCTCGCCGCGCTGCGCCGCGCGTGCTCCAGGCGCTCGGCCGCGAACAGGCGTTGATCGACCGGAGCATTCATTGCAGCGTACCGGCGAGATCGAAGATCGGCAGGTACATGAGCAGCACGATGATGCCGATCACGAGCCCGATGACGATCATCAGCAGCGGCTCGAACAGGCGCACGAACCAATCGACCCAGCGCTCGAGCTCCTCATCGAAGAATGCGGCCGCCTTTTCCATCATCTCGCCCATGTTGCCGCTGCGCTCGCCGACCGCCAGCATGCGCAAGGCGATCGGCGTGGTCAATCCGTGCCGATGCAGCGCATCGGAAATACTGCGGCCCTCGCGCACCTGCGCGAGCGCCTGGCCGAGATGGGTGGCCAGCACCCCCGAGAGCAGACCGCTCACCATTTCGACCGATCGAGGAAAGGGCACGCCGCCGCGCAGCAGCATCCCGGTCGCTCGATAGAAGCGCGCGAGCTGGTAGGCGCGCATGCGGCTGCCGATCGCCGGTATGCGCCACAGCGCGCGCAGGAGCGCTTCGCGCACCGAGCGCTGGATGGACAAGGCATAGAGCGCGCTGCCGGCCGCGATCGCCGCGGCCACCAGCATCCAGCCGTTGTTGCCGACGAAGCGCCCGAACGCGAGCAGCAGCGAGGACAGCAAGGGCAGCTCGCGCCCGACATCGGCATAGATCGCCGAGAAACGCGGCACGACGTAGACCAGCATGAACAGGGCCACTGCGCTGCCCACGATCACGAGCAACAGCGGATAGATCGATGCGCTCACGAGCTTGTTCTTCACCTTTTCGATCTGCGCCTGGTAGGCGACGAAGCGCTCGATGGCTTCCGCGATGCCGCCGGTTCGCTCAGCCGCGCGGATGGTCTCCACGTATAGCCGCGGAAACACCCCGGCCGCCTCGGCCAGCGCGGCGGAGAAAGGCTTGCCGCGGTAGAGCTCTTGCAGCACCCGGGCGAGCACCTCGCGCGCGTCGTCGCCCTGGTGCTTGTCATGCAGTGCCTGCAGCGCTTCGACCAGCCCCAGCCCGGCGCGCAGCAGGGTCGCGAGCTCCTGGTTGAAGAGCATCAACGGGAAGCGCTTGCGCCAGCTCAGCCGTGCGCCTTTGCGCCGCACGCTGAGCACGGTGTAGCCCTGCTGCGACACCTGCTGAGCGGCATCCCCGGACGTGGCCGCCTCCAAGCTTAGGGAAGTCACGCCGTCCTGCCCGATCGCGCGCACATCGAAGCGCATGGCGCTACCAGCTCGTGATGTCCTGGGCCTCGCCCGTGCCGCCGGGCCGGCCGTCCTTGCCGTAGGAAATCAGGTCGAACTCGCCATGCTCGCCGGGCGCGCGGTAGACATAGGCATGGCCCCAGGGATCGAGCGGCACGTCCTTCTGCAAGTACGGCCCGGTCCACTTCGGATTGTTGCCTGGATTCACGCGCAGCACGCCGAGGCCCTCGTCGGTCGACGGATAGCGACCGAGGTCGAGGCGGTACTGGTCGAGCGCTTTGGCGAAGGCCTCGATCTGCGCTTTCGCGATGCGTATCTCGGACTTCCCGACCTGGCCGAAATAGCGCGGCGCGACGTACGCCGCCAGCAGGCCGAGAATGACCATGACCACGAGCAACTCGAGCAGCGTGAAGCCGAGCCTGCGTCGTGGCGGGCAGCGTCGAAAGAGGATCGGGTCGGACATTGCGCTATCCGGTCATCCGGCGCACCGGCTGCCTGCGAGCCGGCAATTCGCCGAAGACCTCCACGGCAACGGGACGAGCCAGGGTGACGGCATTATTGGGTGGCGCTGCATGGGTCGTCAAGGAAGAGGCGCCGAAGGCGAGTTCCTCGGCAGGACGAAACGAGATAGCCTGAACGTCGAGCAGCGGTAACAAGGCACAAAAAAGCCGCCCGAATGAGGCGGCTTCTCTGTCGAGGCAACTGCTCGCGTCAGGTTCGCCGCCAGAAGCGACGCCCGCTCCAGCCGGCAATCCCGGCGATCGCGAGCAACAGCGGTGTGCTCGGCTCGGGGACCGACGCGATGGCCGGGATGCACTGCACGTTGCGCGCGCATTTCACGTCGTTGAACTGGTCGAAGCGAAATCCCTGGAGCGCGGATGCGTCGCCGGCGGCTTGCGCGGTGAACGCGATGGAGAACAAAGGCACCGTCCCGTTGAGTCCCGCTTGCAGCGTGGCCAAGTCGGCGTCGCTCAGGAACGACAGCTCCAGCACGTCCACCAGGCCGATGTCCAGGACGGAGAGCTGCAAGGAGAGGAAGGCGTTCGGGTCACCGAGATAGCTGCCGGGATCGAAGGTGACGGCGGTTGCGCTCAGGATGCTGCTGTCGTAGAGGAAATCGAGATCGTAGGCGGCGACGATGTCGCTCCCCAGCCCCGTGATGCGCACATCCACCGTGAAGCTGTCGGCCGCGTTGAACGTGGTGATCGAGGGCGTGTATTCGAGGATCGGCCCGGCCTGGGTGTGCGCCGCGATGAGCAGCAGCGCGATCGAAAGAAGCTTCTTCATCGTGATTCTCCCTGTCGTAATGGCCGTGTGCTAGGGCGCACAATTCGGCCGGGTGCAGCGCAAGGTGCACGCGCGGGCATCGTTGACGTTGATGATGCCGTTCTGATCGGCGTCGCGCGGATCGCCCGGCTGGGCGCTCTGGCCGCGGGCCGCGGTAATCGCTGCCACATCGATGCGGTCGATGTCGCCGTCCTGATCGATGTCGCAGATACCGAGCGCGGCGCTCGCCAGCGTCAGGTCGTAGAGCACCGGCGACTGGTTGCCCGTGCTAGCATTGAACGTCACGCGCACCTCGGCGTAGCGCCCGGTCTGGGTGAAGGGCACGTTGTTGAACACTTCACTGAAGAGCTGCCCGCCCAGGGCCAACGGGCTGTCAGCGCTGCGCACCTCGGTCTTGAGACTCGCCCCTGTCGGGACATTGGCCGTCCAGGACGCCTTGCCCCACTTGGTGCCGGTCGCACCGCCGTCCTTGACCACCGACCAACTCCCGGTCTTGGTGGTGATGCTGAGCGCCGCCGTCCCCGAGGCATCGCTATAGGTGTAGGGCTCGAAGCCGACCGGAATGACGCCGAGGGCGTCGCCATTCGATCCCCGGTACTTCGCCATGTTGTGGCTAGCGCGGTGTACCTGCCAGATGTCGTTGTTGGAATCGGCGATCACCCCCCGACTGTCCTGGCCGCCGACCTGGCTGGGTTTGTCCCAGATCACCGTGCCGTCGGGCGCGAACATGGCCACGCCGCCGGTTTGCTTGCTGACCAGAATGTTGCCGTTGTTGTCCGTCCCGACCGCGTAGGTGCAGTAGTTGACCGTCGCTGGCATCGACGAGTTGTTGGTGCCGTCGTCGACGTGCTGCACGTAGCTGCGGCAGGAGCCGCCCATGATGACGCGGGTCACGTTGTCCGCGCCCCTGCGCAAGGCGATTCCATAGACGGCGCTCGGCATGGGAATGGAGCGCAGCGTATGCGGTCCGGCATTGTTGGCGGTGTTCGCGATCCGCGTGAGCACGGCCCGGTTCCAGTTGGCGCCCCAGAGCGTGCCGTTGTGGTCGATCAGGCAACCGTAATTCGGCTGCCCGCCGGTGCTCACCGGACCGGCGAGTGTCGAGCCATCGACCGAGCTGATCTTGTAGTACTCGGCATTGTTGTACAGCCCCACCCACAGATGCCCGTCGGTGCCGATGCACAGCGCCCTGCCGATGCCGTTGTACCGCGTCATGCCGCCGCCATAGGCGCCATCCGGTACCCGCCGTACCCAGGCGATGCGCTCGTCCTGGATTTCGCTGGGATCGACCACGCCGTTGCCGTTGGTGTCGACCAGCGGCTTCATTTCGCTCAGTTGAATGAAGCCGTCGTTGTTGGTGTCGACCGACGTATCCATGACGCCGTTGCCGTTGCGATCGATGAAGCCGTTGTTGAGGATCTTGAACACCGTCGGATGGCCGCCGAACCAGCGGTCCAGCACGTAGGCATTGCCGTCCTTGTCGACCGCGCTGCGCGAGGGCGCGGGCCCGTTCCAGGCGTCGTGGGTATGCGTGCCGGAATTGAACCAGGTGCGGTAGCGCGCGATCTCCCGCCCAGGCGATCCGCCGATCTGGGTGGAATCGATTTTCGACAGGGTGTCCTCGCCGGCGTTGGCGATCCAGAGCACCGGGAAGCTGCTCCCGGTGATATTCAATTGGAGCTGGTGGTTGTTGGGCGCGGCATGATTGACCCCGAGCATCGTGCCCAGGTCGAAATCGGCGTCGACCGTATAGGTCTGGCTGGCCGGGATCGCCGGCGCGCTGGCGAGCGCCAAGGCGGCGGCGAGGACGGATACGGAAGTGCTGCGCGCACGTGCTTTGGACGAGTTCTTTCTCATGTCGGCTCCCTGCTGCTCAGTGAGTGAATGGTTGCGGGCGCGCTGCGCTCGCCTTCTGCATCGACGCCGGCCGTGCCGGGACCGGCCGTATCATCAGGTCGTGACCGCTGTTGCGAGTCAGGCGTCGATCGCTCGCTGCCGGCTCCGCCGCGACGGCATAGATCTGCGCCGTGCCGTCGCGCAGGCTGACGAAGTAGATGGTGCGGCCGTCGGCAGACCAGGCGGGATAGTTGTCTTCATGGGCATTGCGCGTGAGATTGATCGACTCGCTGCCATCGGCGTTCATGACATAGATGTCGCCGCGCGCGCGCTCGGCGCGGGTATCCGCCTCCCGGCTGGAGACGAACGCGATCCGCTTGCCGTCGGGCGACCACACGGGGGAAGCGTTGCTGTAGACGTTGTCGGTGAGCTTCTTCGGCTCGGAGCCATCGAAGGCGACCGAATGGATGTTGAGCGTGACGCCGCTCGACTCGAGATAAATGAGGCGCTTGCTGTCCGGCGACCAGAGCGGAGACAAGACCTGCCTCGTGGTCAGCTTGGCGGTGACGCTGGTGGCCGCGCCGCCCGCGATCGGCATGACGAACACGTCGGTGCGGCCCAAATCGCCGAAGCCGATATACGCGATCCAGCGGCCATCGGGCGAAAGCACGGGCGTGCCTTTGTCGTGCTCGCTACCGCTCAGTTGCCGTAGATTGCCGCCGTCGGCGTCCATGACGTAGAAGTTCGACCAGCGGCTGCGATTGGATCGAAAGACGATGCGCCCATCGGGCGTCCACACTGGCGAATTGTCGGCACCGCGATCGAACGTCAGGCGCCGCGGCGTGCTGCCATCGGCGCCCATGACGTAGATTTCGCCGTCGCCGTCGCGGTAGGAAGTGAAGGCGATGCGCCGCCCGTCCGGTGACCATGCGGGCTCGGTATTCTCGGCGGGTCCCTGGGTGAGCGCGCGCTGATCCGCGCCGTCCGCATTCATGATGTAGATCTGCGAATTGCCGTCGCGGTTGGAAACGAACAGCACCTCACCGGAGGCGGCGCTTGCATTGATGACGGCGAGCAGACCGAGCGCGAGCAGCGCTCGCACGGGCGAAGACATGGTCGTTCGGCCTAGCGAATGTGGCCGAAGCTACCGCCGCCGATGGGCGCACCGGCTGCGTCGAGCACCTGGACTTTGTAGCCCCCCGGCATGCTGGGGACATACGTCAGGCTGAACTTGCCGTCGGCGCCCACGACCTCGGCCTGCTCGGTATTCATGCCATTGGGATGCTCGATGCGTACCTTGACGACCGAATTGGCTGCCAGGTTGCCGCCGCTGATGGTGACCCGGTCCGACGCATCGGGCGTCGAGGGCACCGAGATCCATCCCGCCGCCGTCGAGGCGCTCGCCCAGCAGAGGCTCGCGATGAGTAAAGAGGAAGCTAGCGCGCTGCGCTTTGACATGTCTGTTCTCCCTGAGCATCTAACCACCCGTCGCGAAGGTGCCCCAACGAAGCGGCGTGAGTATCGTTCTCAGTACTGCCCGGCGCCTTCGCTTGTGTACGTGGCCAAGCAGCTTCTATGCCGAACGCATGTTCGACCAGAGATCCGCCAAATTTTCACCACTTTGGATTGCGCGCCGCGAAGGCAGGCGCCATTCGCTGTAAGCCTGGCCGACAAACGCGATGCGCGCAGTCGCGCCACGGCGGCGCGCCTGTCGAAGGGTCAGCGGGCGCGCGTCACGCGCCGGCGTCACCCGATACGATCTTCAGCCCGACAATCCCCGCCACGATGAGGCCGATGCAGAGAAGACGCGCAGCGCCGGCCGACTCGCCGAAGAGCACGATGCCGAGAATCGCGGTGCCGACCGCGCCGATCCCGGTCCAGACCGCGTAGCCCGTTCCCACCGGGATGGCTTTGAGGGCAAGCGCGAGGCAGCCCACGCTCACGATCATCGCCGCTAGCGTGAGCACGCTCGGCCACAGCCGGGTGAAGCCGTCCGTGTACTTGAGACCGATCGCCCAGGCAATCTCGAACAGCCCGGCGACGAAAAGCAGCGTCCACGCCATGAGGTCTCCTTGCAGGGCCGCCTGAACATCGGCTATGAATGGTGCGCGAGCGATGGCTCGGGGCCGCACGCCTTGAGCGCGAGGCAGTGTAGCAAATGCATCGCGACTGCCGGCCGACCGGATACCCAAGCCGCAGGCTCGCCGCGGTATTGCCGAGCGCGCACTGCCAGCGTTCTCCGAGCGCATTCGCGAGATGCTGGCAGAGCTCGGCGCGCGGGTCCGAGAGGACACGCCCGGCGCGGCGCTCAAGTGCAAGCGTTCGGCGGGCACGGTCGCGCTCCATCGACTAGACTGCCGGCGGCAGCGCGCTCGGGTTATAGTGAGTCGTTGTACTCGCGCGAGCCGCAGCACGCATATCGGGCGCGTCGCATCGATCGCGCCGGCGCGTGACCATTCATCGTCGGAGGAGGCGATATGAACACGATCCACGCTCTGGCCGCCGGCCTGGTGCTCGCAGCCGCCGGCCTGGTGCTCGCAGCCGCCGGCTACGGCATCGAGCCGGCCGATGCACAGAGCTATCCCGCGAAGACCATCCGCATCGTCGTGCCCTTCCCTGCCGGCGGTCCCACCGACGTCCAGTCGCGCTGGGCGGCGCAGCGGCTCAATCAAGCGCTCGGGCAGCCCGTGGTGGTCGATAACCGGCCGGGGGCAGGCGGCATCACGGGCAGCGACGTCGTCGCCAAGGCGCCGGCGGACGGATATACCCTGGTCGGCGGCAACCCCGGCCCGCTCACCGTCGCCCCAAGCATCCAGCCCAAGATGCCGTATCAGCCCGAGCGCGATTTCGCGCCGGTGACTTTGCTCGCCACCGCCGCGAGCATGCTGTGCGTGCACCCGAGCGTGCCGGCGAGGAACGTGCAGGAGCTCATCGCCTTGGCGAAGCGCCAGCCCGGGAAGATCAACTACGCTTCGCCGGGCGTCGGCACGGTCGGCCACTTCGCCACCGAGCTTTTCAACGCCATGGCCGGTGTGAAGCTGGTGCACGTGCCGTACAAAGGGGCGGCGCAGTACGTCACGGATCTGCTCGCCGGACATATCGACGCCGCGTTCGTCCAAGTCGCCCAGGCCGCGCCCTACGTGCGCGACGCCAGACTGCGTGCGTTGGGCGTGGCGAAGTTGCAGCGCGCGCCGCAGATGCCCGAGGTGCCGACCATCCACGAGCAGGGCCTCACGGGTTACCAGTCACTCAACTGGACCGGCCTGCTCGCGCCGGCCGGAACCCCGCGCGAAGTCATCGCGCGGCTCAATGCCGAGCTGGTCTCCGCGTTGCGTTCGCCGGCCGGCGACGCGCTCACGCAGACCGGCTTCGACATCGCCGCGCTCGGGCCGCAGGAATATGCCGATTTCCTCAAGGCCGAGACCGCCAAGTGGGCGAAGGTGGCCAAGGCGGCCAACATCACGCTGCAATGATCGCGGTCGCGCCGCGCGAACGCTGGCCGTCGAAGCGGCAGCACACGACGGCGGCGATGCCGTGACCGGCGAGCAGCCGAGCGCCTTTGCCTCGCGCCGACGCGGCCGCCGTTCGGTTCCGCCCGCCCCGTTCATGCCGCCCGCGGGTTTCCGTTTCTCGGGCGAGTAGCGCGCACGCGGCTTTGCAGCCAGAATACACCGTTGCCAAGAGCGAACGAACGCGGAGGAGCCCACGGATGGCCGCGCAAGCGCAGCAGTCGCCGTACTTCATGTACTTCCCCGACGACTATCGCTGGTCGGCGGCGATCGTCAACATGCTGGGATCGGCCACTTTCGGCAGCGCCGACGTGGGCGAAATCCACCAGATCGGGCGGCTCGTCCAAGCCAAGGTGGGCGACGACGATGCCTGGTTCGACGCCTGCTGGAAGGTCGGCCAGCGCGTCCGGGCTCTGGCGGACGAGCGTGCCGCGAACGGCCACAAGATCAGCGCCGCCAATTTCTACCGCCGCGCCTGCGTGATCTTGCAGATGGGCGAGCGCTTTCGCACGCCCAAGGACGAGCGGGCGCTGGCGGCTTACCGTCTCGGCGTGGATTGCTTCCAGCGTTTCGCCGAGCTCACCACCGATACGCGCATCGAGGTCGTCGAAGTGCCCTACGAAGGCGGTACGCTCCCCGGCTACTTCGTGCACGCGAACAACAGCACGCGCTCGCGCAATCCGTGCGTCGTGTTTTTCGATGGCCTCGACGTCACCAAGGAGCTCCAGTACAGCCGCGGCGTCGAGGACCTGGTCAAGCGCGGCATGTCGTGCCTGGTCATGGACGGACCCGGCACCGGCGAGGCGATCCGCTTTCGGAATTGTTACTTGCGTCCCGATTACGAGGTCGCGGGCAGCGCTTGCATCGACTATCTCGAGCGGCGCGCCGACGTGGATGCCGAGCGCATCGGCGTGATGGCGATCAGCCTCGGCGGCTATTACGCGCCGCGCTGTGCCTCGATGGAGCCGCGCTTCGCCGCGTGCGTCGCCTGGGGCGCGATCTGGGATTATTACGCCACCTGGAAACGGCGCATCGATGCCGGGTTCAAGACCTCGCTGTCGGTGCCGGGACATCACATCATGTGGATCCTCGGTGTCGACACGCTCGATGCCGCCTTGAAGAAGCTGGAGCCCTTCAAGCTCGACGGCGTGGTGCAGAAGATGCGCTGCCCGCTGCTCATCACGCATGGCGCCGACGATGAACAGGTCCCGCTGGCCGATGCGCAAGCGCTCTACCAGGCGGCAGGCTCGGCCGACAAGACACTGCGCGTGTTCGATGCCGAGCAAGGCGGCGCCCAGCATTGCCAGCGCGATTACCTGTCGCTCGGCGTGGCGACGATGTTCGATTGGCTCGAAGACAGGCTCGTGCGCGCTCGCTGACAAGCGTTCGGACCGATCCGATCAACCGTGCCGAATTGGCTGCGCCGCTGCTTCGATTGCGGCTTTCCGCTCGCGCGCAAGCAACGCATCTGTCCGCGTTGCGGTGCACGCCAGCGACCCGAACGCGGGCAGGCGCTTGAGCGCCCCAAGCTCGCATTTCAACGAGGAGACATTCGCATGCACCGCTTCGCGCTGCCTCACCGGATTCTCGCCGCGCTCGCCTGCGCGCTCGCCTGCGCCAGCCTGCCGGCGGCGCAAGCCCAGGACTACCCGATGCGCCCGATACGCCTGATCGTTCCCTATCCGCCCGGTGGTCCGACCGACTTCGTCGGCCGGACCGTCGCGCAGAAGCTCACCGAAGCGTTCGGGCAGCAAATCGTGGTCGACAATCGCCCCGGCGCCGCCGCGATGATCGGTCACGACCTCGGCGCCAAGGCGGTGCCCGACGGCTATACGCTGTTGTTCGCCACCGGCGGCGGCATGGTGATCGCGCCGCTGGTCGCGCCCAAGCCGCTGTACGACGCGAGCAAGGATTTCGCCGCGATCAGCATGCTCGTCATCAGCCCGCAAATCATTGTGGCGCACCCCTCGTTTCCCGCCTCGAACGTGAAAGAGTTGATCGCCGCGGCGAAGGCCAAGCCGGGCGCCTACAACTTCGCTTCGGTCGGCATCGGCAGCCCCAACCATCTCGGCGGCGAGCTGATCAAGGTGATGGCCAACGTCGATATCGTGCACGTGCCGTACAAGGGCACCAGTCCCGCCATCACCGACCTGGTCGCGGGGCAGACCCAGTTCATGTTCAGCAGCATGCCCGTGGTGTTGGGCCTGGTGAAGGCGGGGAAGCTCAAGATCATCGCAACCGGCGGGACCAAGCGCTCGCCCGCGATCCCCGATGTGCCCGCGGTGGCCGAGACCTTGCCGGGCTTCGAAGTCGTCACCTGGTACGGCATCGCGGGGCCGCTCAAGCTGCCGCGCGCAATCGTCGGCAAGCTCAACGCGGAGATCGTGCGCATCATCGCCATGCCCGAGGTGCAGAAGCGTTTCATGGAGCAAGGCTTGGAGCCGCAATCGAGCACGCCCGAAGCCTTCCTCGACTTCATGAAGCGCGAAGCGGACAAGTGGCAGAAGGTGGCCAAGCGCGCCGGCGTGAGCCCGCAGCGCTAGGGCCCGATGCCGCACCCTCGAGGCAACGACGCTCTACACATTCCGCGCGATGGCCCGAAGGCGTCGCGCCGGTGTGGCTTGACACCCTGAATGAAGGTCCGCAAGCGCGGCATCGCTCTGCACAGGGCTGCTTGCTTGTCCGAGAGGACGGCAGTCACTCGTGGTGGCACGACGTGTCGCAGAACAAGCGAAGCGCCATACCGCGTCACAGTGAAATCAACGACCACTTGGCACGTAAGATCTGTGAGGACCTCTGAGCTCCGCGACCGTAGAGCGGCCCGACGACGCGAAGGGTCGGTATCAGCCGACTTCGACCCGGCCGCCGCCTTGCGTCGAGCGCACGATCGCATCGAGCACCGCGCTGTTGTTCAGAAGATCGGCGGCCGCGTTCACCAGCGGCCTGCCTTCGCCGATCGCCTCGGCGAAGGCTTCGAGCTCGGCACGCTCGGTGGAAACGCCGGGGAACTCCACCGTCTCCAGCGGCATGTCGATATACGAGCGGCGCAGCGTCCAGGTCGTGAGATGCGGCACGGAGCCCATCTCCGCCCAGCCCTTGGCGCCGAGGACTTGTAGCCGCCAGCCCTCGGCGGTTGCGATGACGGTGCCGAGGTAGCCTGTGGCGCCGCCCTTGAACGTGAACAACATCGAGGTCGTATCGTCGAGCCCGTGCTCGAGCACCTGGCGCTTGCTCATGGCATAGACCGAATCGATGTGGCCGGCGAGGTAGATCATCGCGTCCACCACGTGGCAGCCACGGCCGGTCATCCCGCCGGCGGGACATTCATCGCGCGAGGGCCGCCAATGTTCCTTGGCATAACGGTAGACGCTCGGACCGTTGAAATTGCCCTCGACGTGCAGCACCTTGCCGAGCCGGCCGTCGTCGATCATGGCTCTGAGCTCCTGCAGCGCCGGTTGAAAGCGCCAGTTGTAGCCCACCATCAACGTGACCTTGCGCTCGGCGCAGACCTGCAAGGCTTGCGCGGCGCTCGCGCGCGTCAGCGCGAAAGGCTTTTCGCAGTAGACATGCTTGCCCGCGCGCGCCGCCTGCATGACTTGCTCGGCGTGCATGCTGTGCGGGGTCGCGAGCACGACGGCATCGATGGTCGGATCGGACAGGATGGCAGCATAGTCGCTGCTCAACGGGAAGCCCTTTTCAATGCCGTAAGCACGTGCCTTGTCGGCGGAGCGGGCACACCCGGCGACGAACCGGATCTTCGGGCTCTTGCCTTGGGTGTGAGCGACGAGATTCCTGCCCCACAGGCCCAGACCGACGATGGCGGCATTGATCATTGCGTGACTCCTAGCGCTGGTGGATCGTGGCGAGCCGTACGGCATATCATCGCCGGCGAAGCGGCGCGAGCATCCGGCCCTCAGATCATTTCTTCGGACACGGCGCCCGACCACGGCGACATGACGTCGGCGATGCCGCTGTTCTCGCCGCTTGCCCAATCGCGCATGACGCCGCTCGGGCAGGCGAACTGGGTCGGATAGACGAGAAGCTCGGTATCGGCCAGCGCGAACTCGCGCGCCAGTGCGGCGCGCGCGTCGGCGGCGAGATTCGGATCGACACCGACCGATTCGCCGCCGCTTGCATCGATGCGCGCGCTGTGCCACGCCGTCTCCAGCGACATGCCGTAGTCGACCAGCATCGAGACCAGTTGCAGGATGGCCGGAAAGATCTTGCGCCCGCCGGAACCTCCCAGCGCGAACTGCGCCTTGGCGTTGCGATGAGCGATGACGGGACACATATTGGTCAGCGGCCGCTTGCCCGGCCCGAGCGCGTTCGGTACGCCCGGGCGCGGATCGAACCAGAAGATGCCGTTGTTCATCAGTATCCCGGTCGAGGGCAGGACGAGGCGCGCGCCGAACACCGACAACAAGGTCTGCGTCACGGCGACCATGGTGCCGTCGCGATCGACCACGTTGAAGTGCGTGGTGCTGGTCGGCGCGCGCGGATCGAGCACATCGCCCAGCGTGCGCAAGCGCTCGTCGAAGGCCGCCCGCAGCTCGCGGGCATAGGTGACAAAGGCGGCGGCATCGGGTGCCTGGCCCTCGAAGCGGTGCGCCGCAAGCCCCTGCAGGCTCCTTGCCATGCTCGGGCCGGCGCTGAGCGCGGGCGCCAGCGAAAGCCTGGCGTCGCGGTAATCGAGCGCGATCGGCTCGACCAGGCGCGCTCGATAGTGCGCGAGATCCTCCGCATCGATGATTCCGCCGAGCTCGTGCACGTCGGCAACGATCGCGCGCGCGAGCGCGCCCTCGTAGAAATCGCGCCGGCCGGCCTTGGCGAGCTGCTTCAGCGTCTCCGCGAGGCCCGTGAGCACGAGCTGTTGGGACGCGCTGCCCACGGGTGTCACCGGCGGGAAGCCGTCGGGTAGCCAGACCGAACGGGTCGAGGGATAGCGCGCGAGCTCCTTCGCCATCGTGGCAACCTTGAGCGTCAGGTACCAATCGACGTTCATGCCGCGCTCGGCGAGCCGGATGGCGGGCGACAAGACCTCGCGCCAGCTCTTGCTGCCGAAGCGCTCCAGCGCGAGGCCCATACCGTCGACATGACCCGGCACGGCGATGGCCATGGGCCCATGGACGTTGCGATCGTCCAGCACGGCCGGCCAGGTGAACAGCTCCTGCTTCATGCCGCCAGTCAGCGGAAAATCGGCAGGATCGAGCTTGCGCGGGGAGATAGGTCCGAAATCGACCACGTGCACGCGCTCGGCGCCCGCCGGCGCGATCAGCATGAAGCCGATGCCGCCCAGGCCACTATTCCATGGCTCGCAGGCGGCGAGGGCAAAGCCTGTCGCCACGGCAGCATCGACGGCGTTGCCCCCCGAGGCGAGCACCTGCGCGCCGACTTCGGCGGCAAGGCGATTCTGGCTGGAGACGACGCCGCGTTGCGATCGGACGATCGGCTTGGTGACCTTCCAGTTCTGCGTGCGATAGGTCATCGAGCGCCCTCCCCGTTGGCCGCGCCGATTATACCGAACGCACTCGGCGCATCCGGGCCGGGATGCGCCGGTGCATGCACCCTCGCTTGCGTCGCGGCGCCCCGTGCGGGTGCATGCAGAGTATGGAGGTCGAATCGCGCGGCGCAAGCGCCAAGCGCTCGCCGCCCCCGCGGCGAGCACGGAGAACCGCGCGAGCGTTCGATCCGAGCGGGGGGTCAGCCGACGCTGGTCAGCGAGGCAATGGCGGCGGCCGGCAGGCGGCGTTTGCGTACGATGATGTTGACGCCGCCGGGGCGCTGTGGCGGTTTGATCTCCGGCGCGGGTTGCGCGACCGCCCTCGCCGCCCCGAAGGAATCGCCCAAAGGACATTGGAATGCAGCGTTGCCCGCGAGCTCGCGCATCGCCGCCTGCGCCGCGGCAAGCCGCTCCGGCAGGGACATCCAAGGATGGACGACGGTCGATTGGCGGAAGCTCCCGTCGCGGCGAGGCGGTGCGTCGCGCCGGCCCGGGCGGGGAGCGCGCGACTGTGCGCCCTTGTGATCGCGAAATCGATTGTTATAGGCAGTGCGGATCATGATGGCTTCCCCGTTCTCACAAAGCTGCGTGACGTCCCTGAGCTGTTCTAGCTGACCGAATGCGTCATCGAATGCCGGCCGCAAGTCCATTACGATCCCTGCCGCCGGACCAAGTTCCATCGCCGGTTGCTTTTCGTTAGCAGAAAGCGTACCTGTGCCATAAGCGAGACCGAAGCGCAAACAAATAGGTCGCAAGGAAACGATCGTAGCGACCCGATCGTTATAATTGTTCAACTGTAAGCAAAGCATTTCTCATGAGAATCGCAATTCCAGACGACTATCAAGACCTCGTGCACACGCTCGGCTGCTATGCGCTGCTCGATGCTCACGAGGTTATCCGCTATCGCGAGCCGGCCGCAGATCTTGCCGATTTCGCTCGCAGATTACAGGCGGCGGAGGTGATCGTGCCGATCCGGGAACGCAGCCGCTTCCCGCGGGAGTTGCTCGAGCGTTTGCCCAACCTGAAGGCGATCAGCCAGACCGGCCGCAGCACGCGCCACATCGACCTCGACGCGTGTACCGAGCGCGGCATCGTAGTCATGGCAGGAACACACGCATCACCGATCGCTCCGGCGGAAATGACGTGGGCGCTGATACTTGCTTCGCGCCGCCACGTGCCGACCGAGCTCGAGCGCATGAAACGCGGCGAGTGGCCATGCACACTGTCGCATCGGCTTGCCGGCAGCACGCTGGGCATTTTCGGCTTGGGGCTCATCGGCACGCTGGTCGCCCGCGTCGGTGCGGCCTTCGGCATGAGCGTTCTCGTGCTGGGACAGGAGAATTCGGCGCAACGGGCGCGCGAGGCCGGATACGAGGTGGCAGCGGACAAGGCCGAGCTGTTCTCGCGCGCCGACGTTCTCTGCGTGTTGCTGCGCATGACCGATGCCACCCGCGGCATGGTGACGCGCCGGGATCTCGCGCGCATGAAGCCCACCGCGCTGCTGGTCAATACGGCCCGCGCCGACCTCATCGAGGAAGGCGCCCTGGTGGACGCGCTGCGTGCCGGGCGGCCGGGGTTTGCCGCCGTCGATGTCTACGAGCGCGAACCCGTCATCGCCGCCAACCACCCGTTGCTCGCCCTGCCCAACGTGCTGTGCACGCACCACGTCGCGTGGGCCGAGCACGACACGTTCGAGCTTTATTTCGGCGAGGCATTCGAGAATTTCCTGGCATTCGCCGCCGGGGCAGCGCGCAGCATCGTCAACCCCGCCGCGCTCTTGCGGCGCGCGTAACCAGCGCGTTGATTCGACGCCCGCCCAGGCTGACACGGCGCGGGCATCCGCCGAGGCGACGATTGCGACGCGCACCAGGCGCATGAAGACCCTGCTGATCGTCTTCCACTCGCTGACCGGGGGCACCGAGCAGATGGCGCAAGCGGCCTGCGAGGGCGCGCGATCCGAGCCCGCGGTGAGCGTGCGCTTGCTGCGCGCGGCCGCTGCGAACAGCAACGATGTGGTGGCGGCCGACGGCTACATCTTCGCCACGCCCGAGAACCTCGCCGCGATGTCCGGCCAGATGAAGGACTTCTTCGATCGGACCTATTACGGCGCGCTGGAGCGCATCGCCGCCCGCCCGTACGCGATCCTGGTGTGCGCGGGCAGCGACGGCCACAACGCCGTGCGGCAAATCGAGCGCATCTGTACCGGCTGGCGCTTGAAGCGAGTGGCCGAAGCGCTCATCGTGTGCACGCATGCGCAGACGCCCGAAGCTATCCTGGCGCCGAAGCTCATTCAGCCCGAGGCACTCGACACCTGCCGGGAGATCGGCGCCGCCATCGCGGCCGGGCTCGTCCTCGGTATCTACTGACCGATGACGGTAGCGCCGCCGGAGCGACGCACTTACTTGCCACCTGACCCGGGCGATCGGTGCCGTCAACGCAGGATGAACGGATTGGGCACTTCCGTCGCGAGCGAGATCCAGACGCTCTTGGTTTGCAGGTATTCGCGGATCATCTCCTGCCCGCTTTCCCTTCCCAGGCCGCTGCGCTTGTAGCCGCCGAAGGGCGACAGGTAGCTCACCGCGCGGTAAGTGTTGACCCACACCGTGCCGGCCTGGAGGCGTTCCGAGAGCTTGAAGGCGCGGCGCATGCTTTGCGTCCAGACGCCGGCGGCAAGGCCGAATACGACGTCGTTGCCGATCGCGATCGCTTCCTCTTCGTCGGCGAAGGGAATCACCGCTAGCACCGGCCCGAATACTTCCTCCTGCGCGATGCGCATGCGGTTGTCGACGCCGGTGAAAATGGTCGGCTCCACGAACCAGCCGCTCCCGCACTCCGGACGCGTGGCCTTGGCGCCGCCGAGCGCCGTCTTGGCGCCCTCGCCCTTGGCGATTTCGATGTAATCCAGGATCTTCTTGTATTGCGGCGGGTTGGTGACCGGGCCGACCTGGGTGTCGGCGTTCATCGGATTGCCCATCTTGGCGCTGCGCGCGAACGCCACCAGCTTGTCGACGAACGCGTCGTGAATGCTCTTCTGCACCAGCAGGCGCGAGCCGGCGATGCAGGTCTGCCCGGTCGCGGCGAAAATGCCCGAGATGACCCCCTTCACGGCGTTGTCGATCTCCGCATCGTCGAACACGATGTTGGGCGACTTGCCGCCCAGCTCCATCGTGACCCGCTTCATGCCTTTGGCCGCGCTCTGATAGATGAGCGAGCCGGTGCGATCCGAGCCGGTGAACGCGACCTTGTTCGTCAGCGGGTGCTCGACCAGCGGCATGCCGACATCGGCGCCCAAGCCGGTGACCACGTTGACGACCCCCGGCGGGAAACCCGCCTGTTCGATCAGCCGCATGAATTCGAGCGTCGAGGCGGAGGTGAACTCCGAGGGCTTGAGCACCACGGTGCACCCGGCCGCGAGCGCCGGGGCGAGCTTCCAGGCGGTCAACAGCAGCGGCGAATTCCAGGGAATGATCGCCACCACCACGCCGACCGGCTCGTGGCGCGTGTAGTTGAAGGTATCCGGCTTGTCGATCGGAATGACGCTGCCTTCGATCTTGTCCGCGAGGCCGCCGAAGTAGTAGTACCACTGCGCCATGTAGTTGGTCTGCGCGCTCATTTCGGCATACAGCTTGCCGTTGTCGCGCACCTCGATCTCCGCCAACCGCTTGGCTTCGGGCGCGATAAGATCGCCCAGCTTACGCAACAGCGCGCCGCGCTGGCTCGCGGTCATCTTCGACCACGGCCCTTGGGTCAAGGCCTGGTGGGCAGCGCGCACGGCGCGATCCGCATCCTGCGCATTGCCCTTGGCGATCAGCGCCCACGGCTTGCCGAGGAACGGGTTGTCCGATTCGAAGTACTCGCCCGAGGCCGACTCGACCCATTCGCCGCCGATCCACATCTTGTACTTGGTGAGCTGAGAACTGCCGTCCATGTCATCCTCCATTTCGCTCAATGCCCGCGCTCGCGCCGGCGCGAGCGCCTCGGCACACCCGCATCGCCATGCTCAATCGATTCGAATCTGGTTGTCGCGCACGACCTTCGCCCATTTCTGCATCTCGGTCTTGATGAGCACCGAGAACTCGGCGGGCGTGTTGCCGATCGCCTCCGCACCCTCGGTGGCGATGCGCTTGCGGATCTCCGGGGAGCGCACGAAGCTCGCGATCTCGCCGGCAAGCTTGGCCACGACCGCCGCTGGCGTGCGCCCCGGCGCCAATACCCCGAACCAGGATTCGGCGGTGAGGCCCGGCAACCCGGCTTCTGCTGTCGTGGGCAGATCCGGCATCGCCTCGAGGCGGCGCTCCGCCGCGACGGCGAGCGCGCGTACGCGCCCGCTGCTATAGAAAGGATGCGCCGCGGGCAAGCCGCTGAACACCACCTGCACCTGATTGCCCGCCAGCGCCGTCAGCGCCGGCGCGGTGCCTTTGTACGGCACGTGCGTGAGCTTGATCGCGGCGAGCGCGTTGAGCAGCTCGCCGGCAAAGCGCAGCGACGAGCTGGGGCCGCTCGAGCCGAAATTGAGCTTGCCCGCGTTGGCCCGCGCGTAGTCGACGAGCTCGCGCACGTTGCGCGCGGGCAGCGACTGCGGTACGAACAGCGCGAGCGGCTGGCGCACCACCAGGCTGACCGGCGCGAAATCGGCCAGCGAGTCGTACGGGAGCTGCTTGAAGATGCTCGGATTGACCGCGAAGGTCTGCGTGGCCATGAGCAGCGTATGCCCGTCGGGCACGGCCCGCGCCACGATGTCGGCACCGATCGTCTGGCCCGCACCGGCGCGGTTGTCGATGACGACCGCCTGGCCCCAGCGCTCGGTGAGGCGTTGGCCGACCAGGCGCGCATAGATATCCGTCGGCCCGCCCGGTGCCACCGCCACCACCATGCGGATGGGCCGTGCCGGATAGTCCGCTGCCAACGCAATCGAGCTGCTGGCGGCGAGTGCGAGCATCAGTAGCGCGCGGTGCCTTGCTGTTGCAATCAAACCTGCTTCTCCTCTGATAAGATGCGCCTCGAACGTGTCCTCGAGTCCATCGTTCGCCGCCGGCGAGCGCCGATTCTAATCGAAGCCCGATGTCTTCCCAGTGCGCCGAGAGCTTGAAGCGCGACGGTCCCCTCGCGGGTTGCCGCGTGCTGGAGCTGGGCTCCACTATCGCCGGTCCGTTTTGCGGCCGGCTCATGGCCGATTTCGGCGCCGCCGTCGCCAAGATCGAAGTCCCCGAGGGCGACGCCTTGCGGTCGATGGGCAATCGCTATCAGGGCCATTCGCTGTACGCCGCGACGCTATTGCGCAACAAGCAGGTGGCCGCGATCGACTTGCGCCATCCTCGTGGCCAGGCGCTCGTCCGCGGCATGGCGCAGCGTTGCGACATCCTGATCGAGAACTTTCGCCCCGGCGCGATGGAAAAGTGGGGACTCGGCTACGAGTCGCTGGCGAGCCACAATCCCGGTCTCATCATGGTACGCATCAGCGGCTTCGGCCAGTCCGGCCCCTACAGTCAACGGGCCGGTTACGGCATCGTCGCCGAAGCCGTAAGCGGGCTGCGTTCCTTGATCGGTGATGCCGACCGCCCGCCGGCACGGGTGGCGATTCCGCTCACCGACTACATCACCGGCTTGTACGCCGCCTTCGGCGCCGTGATGGCGCTGCATGCCCGCCATGCCACCGGCCGCGGCCAAGTGGTCGATGCCGCCTTGTACGAAGGGGCGTTCAGTTTCCTGGAGCAGCTCGTGCCGGCCTTCCAGAAGCTCGGCATCGTCACGCAGCGCAGTGGCGCGCGCATGGAGAACAGCGCGCCCAACAATCTCTATCCGAGCCACGACGACCAGTACGTGCACATCACCGCGATCGCCGACAGCGTGTTTCGGCGCTTGCTGCGCGTGATGGGACGCGACGATCTGCTCGACGATGAGCGTTTCGCCAGCGCGACCGCGCGCGCGCAGCACATGGAGGCGCTCGACGAGATCATCAGTGCGTGGTCGCACGCGCTGCCCGCACGCGAAGCCGAGTCCCGTTTGAATGCCGCCAACGTACCGGCCTCGCGGGTGTTCAGCGTGGCCGACGTTTTCGACGATCCCCACTTCAAGGCGCGCGGCATGCTGGTCGAGCTTGCCGACGACGCCCTGGGCGCCGTCACCCTCGCCAGCCCCGTGCCGAAGCTCTCGGCTACGCCCGGACGCATACGCCACGCGGGTCATGCGCTCGGTCAGGACACGGCGGCCGTGCTGCGCGACTGGGCCGGCCTCGATGAAGCCGCCATCGATGCCCTGGTGCGCGAAGGCGTGGTGACGCTCGCAGCGCACAGGCCGGCATGAGCTGGGCGCCCGAAGCCGACGAGATCGCGCAACGCCGCGCGTGGGCGCAAGCGCTGGGGGGAGAAGAAGCGCTCGCCCGCTATCGCGCGCAAGGCTGGTTGACCATCCGCGAGCGTATCGACGCGCTGGTCGACGCGGGCAGCTTCCAGGAAGTCGGGCAGCTCGCCGGGGCCGCGCACTATGCCGGCGGTAAAGTCGTTCACGTCACGCCCGCGCCCTACGTCATGGGCCTGGCACGCATCGACGGACGCCCGGTCGCGGTCGGCGGCGAAGATTTTTCGGTGCGCGGGGGCATGAACTGGGGCGAGCGCTCCAAGGGTGGCCAAGGCGGATTCAGCGGCGATCTCGCTTACGAGTACCGCATTCCCCTGGTGAATTTTTGCCATGGGGCCGGCGGCAGCGTCGCCGGCACCCGCAAGCGCGGCCATTCGCTGTTCCCCGGCCATCGGCTCTCCAGCCACTATGTCGATCTGCTCGGGCTGGTGCCGGTCGTGAGCGCCGTGACCGGCACGACCGCGGGCGGCCCGGCGGGGCGCGCGGTGCTGTCGCACTTTTCGGTGATGGTGAAGGGCCGCAGCCAGGTGTTCGCCTCCGGCCCGCCGCTGGTCGAGCGCGCGCTCGGCATGAAGATCGACAAGGAAGCCCTCGGCGGCGCGCGCGTTGCCGCCGACACCGCGGGTACGATCGACAACGTGGCCGCCGACGAGCATGCCGCGATCGCCATGGTCAAGCGCTTCCTGAGCTATCTGCCGCGCAACGTGTGGGAGCTGCCGCCTCTGGGCGCGCGCACCGATTCAGCGCAGCGGCGCAGCGAAGCGCTGCTCGACATCGTGCCGAGGAACCGGCGCGCACCCTACGATATGCGCAAGCTCATCGGGCTCGTGGCGGACACCGATTCGACATTCGAGATCCAGCCCAGCTTCGCACGCTCGCTCATCACCTGTTTCGCGCGCCTCGACGGGCGTCCGGTCGGCATCGTGGCGAACAATCCCAACGTGAACGGCGGCGCGATGGACGCCAAGGCGGCACGCAAGCAGACGCATTTCATCGACTTGTGCGACACGTTTCATCTGCCGCTCGTGTTCCTGGTCGATCTGCCCGGCTTCATGATCGGGCCGCGCGCCGAAGAAGCCGCGACCTTGCGCGAAGGCATGCGCTGCGTGCACGCGCGCATGCAGGCCTCGGTGCCGATGATCACGGTCGTGATCCGCAAGTGCTACGGCTTCGCCGGCTTCGCCGCGCGCGATAGCCTCGGGCTGGATTTCAAGATCGCCTGGCCCTCGGCGGAAATCGGCTCCCTGCCGGTCGAGGGCGGGGTGGGCGTAGCCTATCGGCGCGAGATCGAGAGCGCCCCCGATCCGGCCAAGCGCGAGCAGGAAATCGAGCAGGAGCTGCGCGTCACCGGCTCGCCCTTTCGCATGGCGGAAGCCTTCGCGGTGGAAGACGTGATCGACCCGCGCGATACCCGCGCTTATCTTTGCCGGTTCGTGGCCGCGATGTCCGGCCGGCTCGAGCACAGTCTCGGACCGAAAGGCCGGGTCGGCGTGCGGCCCTGAGCGGACGCTCGCGCCGGCATCAAGGCGCCGCGCGCGTGTGCGATGCCACCTTGCCGCTCGCGATCAATGCCACGATCGCTTGCTCGTCCATGCCGATCTCGCGCAACACCGCGCGCGTGTGCTCGCCGATCAGCGGCGGATCGTGGCGCAGACCGAGCGCGTGATCGTCCATTTCGACCGGAATAGCCGGCAGCTTCACCCGCTGGCCGTCGAGCAGCTGGGTCGAGAGCATGCGGTTGCCGCTGTTCAGATGGGGATCGTCGAACAGCTCGCCCGGCTTGACCACGGGCGAGAACGGAACGTCGAGCGCTTCGAGCCGCGCCATCAGGTCGGCCATATCGTGCCGCGCGACGATCTCGGCGACGAGCGGGAGAATGCGCGCGCGTGCTTCCACGCGCTGCTCGTTCGTCTGTAGGCTCGGATCGGCGAGCAATGCGTCCAGGCCGAACGCCTGGCAGAAGCGCTTCCAGATGTTGTTGGTGGTGAGCCCGACGAACAGCAATTGGCCGTCGCGGGTGGGGAAGGTCTCGTAGACGCACCAGGCGCTGCGGCGCGCGGGCATCGGCGGCACCGGCGCATGCGCGACCTTCTCGGCCACCATGTGCTGGGCGACGAGATAGGCGGTCGACTCGAACAAGGCGCTTTTCACGAGCTGGCCGCGGCCGGTGCGATGCCGCTCCTCCAGGGCGGCCAGGATCGCCAGCGCGCCGAAGGTGCCGCCCAGGATGTCGACCACCGATGCACCGGCGCGCAGCGGTCGTCCCGGCGGTCCGGTCATGTAGGCGAGGCCGGCCATGTATTGCACGATCTCGTCGAGCGCGGGCCGTTTCTCGTAGGGCCCTGCGAGAAAGCCCTTGAGCGAGCAATAGACGAGCCGCGGGTTGAGCTGTGATAGCGCCTCGTAGCCGTAACCCATCGCCTGCAGCGTCACCGGCGCGAAGTTCTCCACCAGTACATCGGCATGCGCGACCATCCGCGCCACGATGTCGCGGCCCTCGGCGGATTTCAGATCGAGCGCGATGCTGCGCTTGTTGCGGTTAAAGTAGGAAAAGAAACCGGCGGCGAAACCGCCCAACCGGCGCGTTCGATCGCCTTCCACTGGCTCGACCTTGATCACGTCGGCGCCGAGGTCGGCGAGCGCGAGGCCGCACGAGGGTCCCATGATGGTGTGGCAGAACTCGATCACCCGGATGCCGGCAAGCGGCAAGCGCTTGGTCTCGGGGGATGCGATAACCCGCTCCTGCATGATCCTGCCCTCTTTGTTTCGCTGCGGCTCACACGCGGCCGAAAGCGCGAGCGCACTGGCAGCGAGGCTGCATCAGCGCACGAACAGAAAAGCGCCGATCGTCACGAACAGTATGCCGACCAGCCGGTTGAAGCCCTGCTGATTGAGGCTCGCGTGCAGGCGCTGGCCCAGGATCACGCCCAAACCGAGCAGCGGCAGCGCGACGGCGAATGCAACCATCACCTCCTCGGTGACCGCGCCCACGGCCACATAGCCGAGGACGCGCGCGACTCCCATGAGCATGAGCGTGGCGGCCATGGTCGCGCGAAACGCGTGCTTCGACAGGTGCAGGATATCGAGGAAGACGGCGACGAAGATCCCGGCCAGCGCGCCGAACATGGTACCGATGATGCCGGCGGTCGCGCCCATGGTCGCCGCCAGCAAGCCGGGGGCGATGCGTAGCGGGCGCGGCGGGCGGGCGATGCGCCATAAGGCATAAAGGCCATACGAGAGGATGAAGAGGCCGAGACCTTTCTCGATTGCGCGGGTATCCAGGTTCTTGAACAAGGCCACGCCGGCGGCGATGCCGGCTACGCCGTAGGGCAGCGTGCGCCACACCGCCTGCCACTCGATATGGCGGCGATCGCGCGCGACGACGGCGAACGACGACAGGATCCCCAGCATGGCGAGCGCCGGGACGATGATCTTGGCGGGCAGCACGATCATCAGCAGCGGCCCGTTGAGCCCGCCGAAGCCGGCACTGCCGCGCACCGCGAACGACAGCACCATGACTGCGACGAAGTAGCCGATCTCGAGCGGGCTCAGCGCATCCATGATGAGCGGGCGCGGTCGGTGCGCGGCCAGGCCGTGTATCGGCGGCGCATGATCAGCGCACGCCGTACTTCGAGCGGTAATGCTTTCCCAGCACCCGGCGGGTCTGAGCGCGCAGGCTCGAAAGCGGGGCCGGCTTGGCCGGGACCGGCGCCGCCCTGGGTGCCTGGCGCGGCGCGGTTGGGCGCTTCGTGCTCGCTCGGCTCATGCGCCGATTATAGGCCGGCCGATCGGGCGCGCGGCGCGTGATGATCGGCTGGCGCTATAGGCCGCGATAGTCGCGCAGGGTACGCGCGGTCCATTGCAGCATCGTCTCGTCCACGGGATGGCGGATCACGCAGGCGGGCGCGATCAGGATCCCGCGCCCGCGCGTTTCATCGAGCGCACGCTTCAGGTCGGCGCCGACCGCGTCGCGATCGCACTGCGTCAGATGCGCGCGCTGCAACCCGCCGACTATGGGCCGCGCTCCGCCGCGCGCTCGATAGGCTTCGATCGATGGCGGCGTCTCGCCGATATGCCAATTGAGCGCGGTCGCGTCGTAGCTGGCCACGAGGTCGAAGTGCGTGTCCTCGCCGTGCAGATGCAGGACATTGAACCAGCCGCCGGCCGCGTCGGCCGCGGCGATCACCTCGCGGTCGAACGGCTCGCCGAAACGCGCGTACTCGGCTTCGGTAAAGGCGGCGCGAGTGGCCTCCTGCAAGGCGAAGAACATGCCGGCGCAGCCGCGGGCGATCGCCGCACGCACGAATTCGCACGTGACCGCGGTGATCGTTTCCAGGGCGCCCGTTACGCTCTCGGGTGCTGCCCGCAGATGGCTGCGATGCGCATCGCGCGATAGCTTGGCAGCGATGGTGAGCGGCGAGAACACGGTCGCGAGCAGCGGCACGTTGGGCCCGAGGCGAGCGACGAGCGCCTCGAGATGTCGCAGCTCGCGGCCGTAAGCACCCTGGGCGACATCCACGCGCGCTATGCGCTGCCAATCATCGGCGCGGTTGATGGGTGCATGGGTCACGCGGCCGGTGCCGCCGGCGGCGATCTGGCTGAAATCGATGCGCGCCCCCCAGTCTTCGATACAGTAGAAGCCGTTCGGCATCGACTTGACGAAATCGAGCTGGTAGCGGCTCTGAAACGCTGCGGTCGCCTCGGCGAGGCGCTGCCAATCGAGATCGATACCCGGCAGGTGCGTCCAGAAGCTGTACGGCGGGCGATCGAGCGCCTCTCCGCGCAATGCGGCGCGCACGCGTTCGTGCTTCTCCATCGCGTCGATCTCCACTCAACGACCGGGCCGATGATACGGCTTTCGTAACCGCTGCGTGCACTCGCTCTGCGCTCCTCGGCGCGGCAACGTTCGGCGTGCTCAGCCTCGACCTCGCCGCTCGCGCACCGATGCGCGCACTGGTCTACACTTGCAACGCTGGCTCACCGAGCGATGCAGCGCAAGACGCCGTCGCTGTTCGATACTCGAGGCATGACCGACACCGCTTTCGACTACACCGTGCGCGTGAGCCCAAGAGCGCGCTACGTCCGGCTCTACGTGAGCCCGCACAAGGGGCTCGAGATCGTGGTGCCGCGCGGCTTCAACTGCAAGCATCTGCCCGCTGTCCTGAGCCAGAAGTCGGCGTGGATCGAGCGGGCGCTGGAGCGCGTGCGCCCGCAGCGCGAGCGCTTGCTGGCGCCCATGCCATGGCGCCTGCCCGAGCACATCCATTTTCCCGCGGTCGACGCGGCCTGGGAGGTGCGCGCACGCTGGACCGGGGCCAAGCGCCTGTCGATCAACTTCCATCGGCCGGGGCAGGTCGAGATCCAGGGACCGGTGGACGACCCGGCGCTCGGACGGCACCTGCTCGGGCGCTTTCTGCTGGTGCAGGCGGAGAATCATCTGCCGCGTTTGCTCACCGCCCTGAGCCATGACACGCAGCTCTCCTACAACCGGGTGTCGATCCGGCGGCAGCGATCACGCTGGGGAAGCTGCTCGGCGCACAGCGCCATATCGCTCAATGCCGCCCTGCTGTTCCTGCCGCATCACCTGGCGCGTTACGTGCTCGTGCACGAGCTGTGTCATACGGTGCACCTGAATCACTCGCGAAATTTCTGGGCGCTGGTGGCACGCCACTGCCCGCAATACCGTGCGGCCGAGCGCGAAATGCGCACGGCGCGAGACTTCGTGCCGCGCTGGGCGAGCCTCGACTGAGGACGCTAGCCGGCGGGTGCGGATCTCTCAGCCGTCGAGCCGGCGCTGGAACACCAGTCCAGCGTGTTCGCGCAGCGCGTGGAAGTGGATCGACTTCCAGGTGGTCTCGACGACGCGCAATTCCGCATCGTAAGCGGCGAGAAAAGTCGGTGCATCGACGGCATCGTAGGCGATGCGATGCCCGTTCGAATCGATGAAGCGCTTCATTTCGCGCGGATCGTCGGCCGTGACCCAACGCGCGAGGCTTTGCCGCGCAGGCGCGATCCGGGCTTCGACGCCGTACTCGTAGCGCAGCCGATGAGCGACCACCTCGAATTGCAGGCCGCCGACCGCGCCGAGCAGCAGCGGCCCGCCCAGGTGCGGCCGGAACACCTGGATAGCGCCTTCTTCGCCCAGTTGCGCGAGCCCCTTGTGAAGCTGCTTGCCGCGCAGCGGATCGGCTACTTCGACGGTATGGAAAAGCTCGGGCGCGAAGAACGGCAGGCCGGTGAATTGCAGCTCCTCGCCCTCGGTCAGCGTATCGCCCAATTGCAGCACGCCGTGATTGGGAATGCCGATGATGTCGCCGGGAAAGGCGTCGTCGACCAGCTCGCGCCGCTGCGACAGGAACGACACCACGTTGTTGGGCCGAATCTCTTTGCCGCTGCGGCAGATCTTGAGCCGCATGCCGCGCTCGAAATGGCCCGAGCACACGCGCACGAAGGCGATCCGATCGCGGTGAGCGGGATCCATATTGGCCTGGATCTTGAACACGACGCCGGTGAACTTCGGCTCGTCCGGCTCGACGCTGCGTTGCAACGTGACGCGCGCTCCCGGCGGCGGCGCCAGGTCCACCAGCGCGTCCAGGGTTTCGCGCACGCCGAAATTGTTGATCGCCGAGCCGAACAGGACGGGCGTCTGCGCCCCGGCGAGAAACGCGGCACGATCGAACGGTTCCGACGCGCCCTGGATCAGCTCGATCTCATGGCGCGCGCGGGCGAAGTCCGCGCCGAAGCGCTCGATGTAGCGCGCGTCGGCGAGCCCCTGGAGGATCTCGTCGTCGATGACCCGGTCGGCGCCCGGATGGAACACCCGCATGCGCTCGGCGTTCAAGTCGTAGACGCCGCGAAAGTGCTTTCCCATGCCGATCGGCCAAGTGAAAGGCGCCGCCGCCATGCCCAGCGCGGTCTCGATTTCGTCCAGCAGCAGCAGCGGCTCGCGCACCTCGCGATCCATCTTGTTGATGAAGGTGATGATCGGCGTGCCACGCGCGCGGCAGACCTGCAGCAGGCGCAAGGTCTGCGCTTCGACGCCGTTGGCGGCATCGATCACCATCAGCGCGGCATCCACCGCGGTGAGCACCCGGTACGTGTCCTCGGAGAAGTCCTGGTGACCGGGCGTGTCCAACAAGTTGATCACGCAGCCGCGGTACTCCATCTGCATCACCGAGCTGGCGACGGAAATGCCGCGCTGCTTTTCGATCTCCATCCAGTCCGAGGTGGCGTAGCGCGACGCCTTGCGCGCCTTGACGCTGCCGGCGATATGGATCGCGCCCGCGTACAGCAGGAGCTTCTCGGTGAGCGTGGTCTTGCCTGCGTCCGGGTGGGAGATGATGGCGAACGTGCGCCGGCGCGCGCGCTCGGATGAAACGTCCATAAGAGTCGATGGCTGGAGGCGTGCAGGCCCGAGGACGCACGCTACGCGAAAAAAGGCCGCAGTCTAGCGGTTCGAGCTGTTGCGCGCAATGCGCGCGCCACAACGCCTACCGCTGAGGCAGCGCTAGGGCAACCTGGCCGCGACGCATTGAATCGGCGCAATCGTCCCAGCGCCCGAGACGCCCGCCTGGCACGCGACCACCGTTCCCGAGGCGGGTTGATGGAACCAGGCCACGCTGGCATTGCCGCTCGCCGCGGCGCCGATCGGGATATAGCTCGGCGCCGTCTGAATCTGCGACCTGGCGAGCGGCAGCATGGAAAGAACGACCACCACGGCAACGATTGCAAGCAGCGACCAGCGTAAGGCGGTGGGATGCATGTCGATTTCTCTCTGTCGTCGAGATTAAAGGCGGCCTGCCGCTTCGAAACCGCAGCGGCACCGTGCGCGTCCGGCGCGCGCTGCGCATGCGCGCCCGCCGGGCGGGCCGGGCTCAGTGTACGCGCTGCCTACTGGAGCTTGTCGTCTTCGCGCTTGGCCTCGGCCATCGCTTCGGGCTCGAGCTCTTCGGCCGAACGGTTGAGATGGACGAAGCCGCCCCAGGCGGCCAGCAGGATCGCCGTCGCCAGCACGATGCTCGCCGCGTAGGCGAGATGCGTCAGGTCCTCGTGGATCGCTTTGAAGGTCGCGACCAGCCCCTCGATCGCCAGGGCGACCACGACCACGACGAAGAAGCGCGACAGGAAGCGGCGCACGCGCGTCGGCGCGCTGATGTCGGCCTCGCGTATCACTTCTTCCTCGAAGATCGTTTCGGCGATCTGCAGCGCGACCACGGCAGCCGCGAGCAGCCCCACGGCTTCGACAATGGCCTGCGCGTCGGCCTCGCCCCCTGCCCCGAACGCAAGCCAGCCCGCGCGGGCGGCAACACTGATCAGCATCAGCGCCGCGCAGCCAAACAGCAGCGCGATCAGGGCATGGACGAAGCGGAACGCGGCGAGGAAGGCCTTCATGCCGGGGCTCGGTGACGGTCTTGCAGCCAAGCGCAACCAGCGATCCCGGCGGCCGCGGCTTCGATGCAGCGGCGCGATTGATGGCATCATGGCTGCTGCACGCGCCGTCTCCTCACCTTTCCCCGAGCAGCAAGGCGCCCGACCTGTGGAGCAGATCACTATGACCCAGAGCGACTTCCGTGGCGTGTTTCCGTATCTCGTCTCGCCGATACGCCCGGACGGAGAAGTCGACGCAGAGGTCCTGGCGCGCCTGTGCGAGGACCTGATCGGCGCGGGCGTCCATGGCTTGACGCCGCTCGGATCGACCGGGGAATTCGCCTACCTCTCCTGGGCGCAGCGGCGGCGCATCGTCCAGGTCGTGGTCGAAGCTGCCCGCGGGCGCGTTCCCGTGGTGGCGGGCGTCGCTTCCACGACCATCGCCGACGCCGTGGGCCAGGCACGCGAATTCGAGCGCCTCGGCTGCAGCGGTATTCTCGCCATCCTCGAAGCCTACTTCCCGATAGCCGATGAAGGCGTATTCACCTACTTCAAGGCGGTCGCGGATGCGGTATCGCTCCCCGTGGTGCTTTACACCAATCCAAGCTTTCAACGCTCGGACCTGAGCATCCCCGTGATCGAGCGCCTGAGCCGCGTAGCAAATATCCAATACATCAAGGACGCCTCGTCCAATACCGGGCGGCTGCTGTCGATCATCAATCGGGTCGAAGGTCGCATCAAGGTGTTCGCCGCCTCCGCGCACATCCCCGTATGTGTCATGATGATCGGCGGCGTCGGTTGGATGGCCGGCCCGGCGTGCGTCGCCCCGTGCGCCAGCGTGGCGCTGTACGAACTGTGCCGGCGCGGCGACTGGGCGCGAGCGATGGAGCGCCAGCGGCTGCTGTGGGATCTGAACCAGGCCTTTGCCCGCTACAACCTGGCCGCGTGCATCAAGGGCGGCCTGCAACTCCAGGGCTATGCCGTCGGCGACCCGCTGCCGCCGCAAGCACCGCTGACAGCCGAGGGGGTGCAGGAGGTGCGGCGCGCGCTCACGGCAATCGGCGCATTGTGAGCGTGTTCGGGCCGAGCAGTTTTGGAGCCTTTGCGGGGCTTGGATTGCGCCGACGTGCGCATACACGCGATCGCCGCGGGGCCGGCTCGTGCCTTGCGTTGCGCCGACACTGCAGGGAAACGTCATGTCGAATTCGCCCTTGTTAGCCGCGCACGACGGCTTCGTGTCCGTGCATGGCCACGGCCGCCAGCACTACTTGGATGCGGGCAGCGGCGAGCCACTCGTCCTCATCCACGGCAACGGCGCCTCGGCATGGCAGTACGTCGACGTGATCCCGCTGCTGCTGCCGCGCATGCGCGTCATCGCCTGGGACATGCCCGGCCACGGCGACTCGGATCCCCTCGGGCGCCATTACAGCGTCGAGGACTACGCCGATGCTCTGAGCGGGTTCCTCCAGGCGCTGGGCTTGGCATCCGCCCATGTGTGCGGCTGCTCCAGCGGCGGCAGCATCTGCGCCGCCTTCGCGAGCCGCTATCCGGCCGCAGTCCGCTCCGCGCTGATCGTGGAACCGGCGTTTCGCAGCGAAACCGAGTGGGCGGCAAGCTGGGCGCAGGTCGAGGCCGATTTCGGCCTGCCCACGCAGACCGCGCAACAGATGGGCGAGCGTGTGGCGAAGGTCGACGAGCCGCGGCTCGCGCGCTGGAACATCGACCGCAACAAGGCCGGCGCCCGCACGATGGTCGATGTCATGTGGGCGCTGCGAGCGTTCGACTTGGGCCAAGCGGCAAAATCCATCCGCTGTCCGGCTATGCTTCTCTATGGCCGGCGGAGTCCCACCATCCACGGCCAGGAGCGTTTCCAAGCCGCGGCGCACATCCCGCTCCAGGTGATGGAGGGCTCGGCACACTTCCCGATGCTGGACGAGCCGGCTGCGTTCGCGGAGGTGATTGCAAGCTTCTGCGCCAAGCACGCGGCCGCATAGTCCGACCCCGGTCCGACCCTAGCCCGACCCCCTGGTCCGACCCCGGCCCGGGTCGCTCAAGCGATCCGCCCGAGCGCCGCTATCACGGAAACGGCGGGGTGGCCGCTTCAGGCCACGCAAGGCGCGCGTGCCGGCGCGATCGTGCGGGTGCGACCGTTCGCGCCTCCATCTTCGTTTACATTCTGCCGGGAACGCAATCGCCGGCGAGCGCTCAAACCGAGCGCGTCCGGAACGAGCGGACGGGGTGGCTTATGCGTCGGTGAGCGTGGCCGCGGACAGCCGCCGCTGCTAACATACCGGCAAGTCTGCGAGCGTTGGGGTCGAGCAGAGGAGACGACATGATCAAGCGAAGCATACTCGGCGCGGGCACGGTCATCGCGATCGCGCTCTCGGGTGGAGCTGCCGCGGCCGATGCCGGCTGGTACCTGGGCGGCTCGCTGGGGCAGAGCCGCTTCGATGTCGATACGAGCGGGTTCACCGGCTCCGTCGACAAGCGGGATACCGCCTGGAGCCTGTTCGGCGGCTACCAGATGAATCGCAACCTCGGCCTCGAGCTGGGCTACACCGATTTCGGCAAGGCCACCTTCAACGGTACGCTGGGCCTTGCGATACCGCCTGTCCCGGCGGGCGCCGGCGCCCGCGGCGGCATCGATGCCACCGCCTGGTGGCTTGCGGCCGTGGGCACGATTCCATTCACCGAGCGCTTGTCGGGCTACGGCAAGCTGGGGTTGAACTACAACGAAGTGAAGCTCAACGCGACCGTCGGCGGGTTTTCCGGCAGCACCGACGACCGTAACGTCGGCTACCTGGGCGGGCTGGGCCTGAAATACAATTTCACCCCGAGCATCGGGCTGCGCGGGGGCTGGGAACGCCACCGTGTCGGCGACGATTCGGTCGGCGGCAAGGGCGACATCGATCTGTGGTCACTCGGGCTGCACGTCAGGTTCTGAAGCAACGCCGCCCCCTCGCACCGCAACTTCTACGCCGCGCTTGCGCGGCGTAGAAGTTCATGGCCCCCGCTCACAGCCCGATATCACGCATCACCTGGTCGATACGTGCCTTGACCGCCGGCGTCATCGTGATTGGCGTACCCCAGCTGCGGTCGGTTTCCCCCGGCCACTTGTGGGTGGCGTCGATCCCCATCTTCGATCCCACGCCCGCCACCGGGCTGGCGAAGTCCAGGTAGTCGATCGGCGTGCCGTCGGCGATCAGCGTATCGCGGCGCGGATCGACCCGCGTGGTGAGCGCCCAGATCACGTCCTTCCAGTCGCGCACGTTGACGTCGTCGTCGGTCACGATGATGAACTTGGTGTACGTAAACTGCCGCAGATAGCTCCAGATGCCGAACATCATCCGCTTGGCGTGGCCGGCGTACTGCTTGCGGATGCTCACCACCGACATGCGATACGAGCAGCCCTCGGGCGGCAGGTAGAAGTCGACGATCTCCGGAAATTGCTTGCGCAATAGCGGAACGAAGACCTCGTTCAATGCCATGCCCAGCACCGCCGGCTCGTCGGGAGGCTTGCCGGTATAGGTGGAGTGGTAGATCGGATCGCGGCGCATGCCGATGCGCTCGATGGTGAATACCGGGAAGCGATCGCGCTCGTTGTAGTAGCCGGTGTGGTCGCCGAACGGGCCTTCGAGCGCGCTGTCGTTGGGGTGGATGGCGCCTTCGAATACGATCTCGGCGCGGGCGGGCACTTGCAGGTCGGCATGGCGACATGCGGCAAGCTCGCTGCGCGCGCCGCGCAATAAGCCTGCGAACTGGTACTCCGAGAGGGCATCCGGGACCGGCGTCACCGCGCCCAGGATCGTGGCGGGATCCGCACCCAAGGCCACCGCCACCGGAAACGGGGTCCCTGGCTGCGCCAAGCCGTGATCGCGAAAATCGAGCGCGCCGCCGCGGTGCGCGAGCCAGCGCACGATGACGCGATTACGGCCCACCACCTGCATGCGATAGATGCCCAGGTTCTGGCGCTTGCGCTGGGGGCCGCGCGTGACGACCAATCCCCAGGTGATCAAGGGGCCGGCATCGCCGGGCCAGCAGGTCTGGATCGGGAAACGACCAAGATCGACCTCGTCGCCTTCCAGCGTGATCTCGTGGCAGGGCGGGCTCGAAACCGTCTTGGGCGCCATGGAGACGATCTGCTTAACCAGCGGCAGCTTGTCCCATAGGTCGCGCAAGCCCTTGGGCGGATCCGGCTCCTTGAGGTAGGCGAGCAGCTCGCCCAGCTCGCGCAATTGCGCCACCGAGTCCTTCCCCATGCCGAGCGCCACCCGCTGCGGCGTGCCGAACAAGTTGCCGAGCACCGGCATCGTGTGGCCCTTCAGGCGTTCGAACAGCAGGGCCGGTCCCGCGCGCTTGAGCACGCGATCGCACAGCTCGGTCATTTCCAGGCAGGGGTCGATTTCGACCCCGACGCGCTTCAGCTCGCCGCGCGCTTCGAGCTGGGCGATGAATTCACGCAGATCGCGATACGCCATGATCGTTAGCACGCACGAGCGCGCTCATTTGAGTTGGACCCAGGGCATGGGGATGCGCAGCGCGAAATCGGCGGCGATGCCGGCGAAAATGGCGGCCCCCATCCAGTTATTGTGCAGAAACGCCTTGAAGCAGCCCTCCCGGCTGCGGCTCCGAATCATGAAGTACTGCGCCGCGGCCAACATCCCCGCAGCACCAATCCCGAGGAAGTAGCCCAGCCCGAGGTTGGCGCGGTACCCGATCAACATCATGCCCGCGATGAAAAGGCCATGGCACAGCATGGTCAGAGCCACGTCGTGGCGGCCGAAGAGGATGGCCGAGGTCTTGATGCCGATCCGCAGATCATCGTCGCGGTCGACCATCGCATACTCGGTATCGTAGGCGATGGTCCAGAACACGTGTACGCCGAGCAGCCACCAGGCGATCGGCGGAACGGCGTTCTGGTGGGCTGCGAATGCCATCGGGATGCCGAAGCCGAAGGCCACGCCGAGCCACGCTTGCGGCAGCCAGAAGAAGCGCTTCAAGAACGGATAGATGACGGCCAGCGCCAGCCCCGCCACCGAAAGCTGGATCGTGAGCCGGTTGAGCTGGAGCACCAGCAGGAACGCGAGGCCGGCGAGCAGCAGCGCGAGCGTAATCGCTTCGGCAACTGAAATCGCGCGCGCCGCCAGCGGCCGGGTGCGGGTGCGCTCGACCTGCGGATCGAAATCGCGGTCGGCGATGTCGTTGACGATGCAGCCCGCGGAGCGCATCAGCACAACGCCGAGCACGAAAATCACGAATACGCCCGGATTGGGCAAGCCGTACGACGACAGCCATAGACCCCACAACGTCGGCCACAACAGCAGCAGAATGCCGATGGGCTTGTCGAGGCGCATCAGCCGCTCGTAGGTGTCGAGTCGCTGGCTCAGAGTCACGATCGGTCGTGGCTGTTGTGCGCGCTGAGCGCCGGCAGGAAAGCCTCGGTCACCAGCAGCGGCGCGCGGTGCAGAACGAACAGCGAGCGCCGCGCCGGCAGCCGCGGTAGCGGGGCTGCGAGCGCCTTCGCCGCCGCGCAGTATAGCGGATGCCTTCCCCCCAGCCAGCGAAAACGCAGGGGATGGCGCTCGATGCGCGGGTCGGCGAACAAGGCCGCACCGAGCGGGCGGGTGCCGATCGCGGCGATGGCGCGCCATGCGCCGCGCAGGTCCTGCGCTCGCACTACGCTGTGCGCGAACACCACCGGCATCGATCCACAATAGAGCAGCACGTCGCGTCCGATCGCGCGCTCCCGCTGCGCGAGACCAAGCAGCGCGGCCTCCTCGCGTGCCGGCCTGATGAGCCCTTGGTGCAGCAGCCGCACGCGAAAGCTCGGGCAACGTGCCTTCAACCGCGCCGTCAGCGAGCCGCGGTCGAGCAACCAGCCGCGCATCGCGGCATCGGCGGCGAGCGGCCACGGCTGCCAGAACGGGTCGTGCGCGCGGCGGCGGTAGTCCATCGGCTCGCGCCCTACGCCTTCAGGTAATCGTGACGCGAGCCTAGCCAGCGCTCCATATGGGCGCGGGCGAGCTTGGGCTCGAGGTCCAACAGCCGCTGCGCGTGCGTGCGCGCCTGCTCGAGCAAGGCCACGTCGGCCGCCAGGTCGGCGAAGCGCAGCATGGGTATACCGCTTTGGCGTGCGCCGAGCAGCTCGCCGGGGCCGCGCTGCTCCAGATCCCTGCGCGCGATTTCGAAGCCGTCGCCATGCTCGAAGATCACCTTGAGACGCGAGCGCGCCGCATCCGACAGCGCCGGCTCGTACATGAGGATGCATGCGCTCGCATCGCGCCCGCGCCCAACGCGACCGCGGAGCTGATGCAGCTGCGCGAGCCCCATGCGCTCGGCATTCTCGATCACCATCAGCGTCGCATTGGGCACGTCGACGCCCACTTCGATCACCGTGGTCGCCACCAGCAACTGGGTGGCGCCCTGCTTGAATGCGGCCATGACTTCGGCCTTGTGCGCGGATGAAAGCCGCCCGTGCACCAGGCCGACCGCCAGATCGGGAAAGGTCTGCCGGATGGTCTCGTAGGTGGCGAGCGCCGTCTTCAATTGCAGGGTTTCCGACTCTTCGATGAGGGGACACACCCAATACGCCTGGCCGCCGCCGACACAGGCCGCGCGCACGCGAGCGATGACCTCGTCGCGCCGCGGGGCGGCAACGAGCTTGGTCGCGACCGGGGTTCGGCCGGGAGGCAAGGTATCGATCACGCTTACGTCGAGATCGGCATAGAAGCTCATGGCGAGCGTGCGCGGAATGGGCGTGGCGCTCATCATCAACCGGTGCGGCTCGAGCTCCTGCGTGCTCTTCTGCCCGAGCGCGAGCCGCTCGCGAACGCCGAACCGATGCTGCTCATCGACGATCGCCAGCCCCAGCCGCTGGAAGCTCACGTCGTGTTGAATGAGCGCATGGGTGCCGACCGCGACCATGGCCGCACCGCTTTGCAGGCGCGCGCGTGCCGCCTCGCGCGCCTTCTTCCTCTGCCCGCCTGTAAGCCACACCACCTCGATGCCGAGCGGCGCGAGCCAGGCCGCGAACTTGGCATAGTGCTGCTCCGCCAGGATTTCAGTTGGCGCCATCACCGCGACCTGGAAGTCGTTTTCGATCGCCTGTAGCGCCGCGGCCGCGGCCACGACCGTCTTGCCGCTGCCCACGTCGCCCTGCAGCAGCCGCTGCATCGGATAGGGGCGCGCAAGATCGGTGCGCAGCTCGGCGAGCGCGCGCTGCTGTGCGGGGGTCAGCACGAACGGCAACGATGCCATCAACTTGCGTAAGAGGTGGCCGCGGGCGGCCAAGGCGGGAGCGCCGCGCTGCCGGCGCCGGCGGTAGCTCGCGCGCATGGAGAGCTGCTGCGCCAACAGCTCGTCGAACTTGATCCGCCGCCAGGCAGGATGCGTGCGCGCCTCCAGCGCGCGCACGTCCGCATCCGGCGGCGGCGCGTGCAGATAGCGAACGGATGCGCCGAATCCGCCCAGATCGAGCGCGTTCAAGACGCTCGCGGGCAAGGTGTCGTGCAGCTCGCACGTCCCCACGGCGCGATTCACCAGCGCGCGCAACGCCACCTGGGAGAGGCCTTGTGTCGTCGGGTAGACCGGCGTGAGCGTCTCCGGCAGGGGCTCGTCGGCGCGCACGAGGCGGTAACGCGGGTGCACCATCTCGGCGCCGAACATGCTCGAACGCAGCTCCCCCATGACGCGAATGCGCGCGCCGGGCACGAACTGCTTGACCTGGCTCGGATAGAAATTGAGGAATCGCAGCGTCAGCTCGGCGCCGTGATCGGCGGCCTGAACGATGAGTTGGCGCCGCGGGCGATAGCGGACTTCGCTGCCGAGCACGTCGAGCTCGACCTGTACTGTGGTCCCGATACGCGCATCGCGCAGCGCAACGATCCGCGTCTCGTCCTCGTAGCGCGAGGGTAAGTGCAGAACGAGGTCGAACCAGGCGCGAATGCCGAGCTTGTCGAGCTGGGCGACGGTAGCGGCCGCGATTCCGCTCAAGCTCGGCGCTGCCTCTGCGCCAACAGGCGGCCGCGGTGGCGCCGGGCGAGCGACTCGGGCCGGCGGCGCCGTGTCCTGGGACGGTTTCGCGCGCATCGAGCTCACGTGCGCCGCCGTGGCAAAGACCGCCGCGCGCCGGCTGCGGGCATCGCTCGCGCGATCAGTGGGCACGCAGGTGCATGATCGCGTCGACTTCGACCAGCGCGGCTCGCGGCAAGCTCGCGACACCCACGGTCGCGCGCGCCGGATGAGGCTCGCGAAAGTGCCTGGCCATGGTTTCGTTGACCTTGCCGAAGTGGGCGAGATCGGTCAGGTACACGGTAACCCGGACGACGTCATCGAGGCTGCCGCCACTCGCGGCCGCGACCGCCGCCAGGTTGCGGAACACCCGCTCGGCTTGGGCCTCCAAGCCATCGAGCAGCTCGCCGCTGGCGGGATCGAGCCCGATCTGGCCCGAGAGATACACGGTATCGCCGGCGCGGATGGCCTGGGAATACGGGCCGATCGCGCTCGGCGCCTGGGCAGTGTGAATCGCGGTCTTGGCCATGGCGCTCGCCGAGGCTAGCATCGGTTTTATCGCCGGATCATACCGGAAATGAGCCTATCGATTCGCGACCGACTGGAGCGATTGCTGGCGAGCGGCAAAGACAATGCGCTGCTGCGCTTCTCCTTGGGCAGCGCGTGGCTGAAGGCCGGCGAGCCCGCGACCGCCGCCGCGCATCTCGAACGAGCGCTCGAGCACGATCCCGGCTACTCGGCGGCATGGAAGCTCTACGCCAAGGCGCTTGCGGACAGCGGCCGGCGCGATGCTGCCATCGCTGCGTACGGGCGCGGTATCGACGTCGCGGCGGCGAAGGGCGATAAGCAGGCAGCCAAAGAGATGCAGGTGTTGCTGCGCCGGCTGGAGAAAGGCGCGGCCGGTGAGTCACGCTCGGTCTAGCCAGCATGGCGGGGCTCGCCGTGGCCATCGCCGGGCAGGCTATTGCCGCTTGCTCGCTTGGCCGCCCCGCAAGCGCGCGCCGACCGGGGCCCCTCCGACCCCTGGTCCGGCGGGTGGAGCGCCGCTACTTCGCCGGCAGCCGCAGCACGTCCTTGGAGACGATGTTGCGCTGGATTTCGTTCGAGCCGCCGTAGATCGTCCCCGGACGCGACATGTAGAACGGCGCCAGGACGTCGACCTCCTCGCCGTCGAAATCGAGCGCACCCTCGTACATCGACTTCTCTTCCGCGGCTTCCAGCAGTAGCTCCGACACCCGCTGGTTGAGCTCCATAGACCAGATCTTCAGGATCGACACGTCCGGGCCCAGGGTTTCGCCGCGGCGCACCTGCTCGACATAACGGCCGTAGAGCGAGGCCAGATCGGCGAGATCCAGCCGCAACTGGACGAACCTGTCAGCGAAGGCCGGATCGTCCATGAGCCCGCGACTGCGCGCCACCTTCTCCAGCCGGGTGAACGCATAGCGCGGCCGCCGCGGGCTGCCGATGCCGAGACGCTCGAAGCCGAGCAGCGCCTTGGCGATGGTCCAGCCCTTGTTCAGCTCGCCCACCAGCGCGCCGGCGGGCGTGCGCACGTTGTCGAAGAACACCTGGGAGAATTCCTCGTGGCCGGCGATGTTACGAATCGGCCGAATGGTGATCCCCGGCGTCTTCATGTCGAGCAGCATGAAGCTGATGCCCTCCTGCTTCTTCGGCGCGTTGCGATCGGTGCGCACCAAGATGTACATGTGCGAGGCATCCATCGACATCGACGTCCAGATCTTGGAGCCGTTGATGACCCAGGAGTCGCCCTCGCGCACCGCGGTGGTTTGCAGGCTCGCCAAATCGGAACCTGAATTGGGCTCCGAATACCCCTGGCACCAGACGTGCTCGCCGTCGATGATGGGTTGCAGGTATTTCTGTTTCTGCGCCTGCGTACCGTAGCGCATGATGGTCGGACCGACCTGGGTGATGCCCTGATCGGGCATGCGGCCGATGCCGCAGCGCTCGGTCTCTTCGACCATGATGATCTGCTTCGCCGGCGACAGCGCCATGCCGCCGTATTCCTTCGGCCAGGCAGGCGCGATCCAGCCCTGCTTCGACAGCGTCAAATACCAGGGCTTGCACTCGCTCCAGCGCAGCCGGCGCGACAGAAAGCGCAGCTCCTGCGGGTAATTGGTCTCGAAGAAGCGCCGTACTTCCTTGCGGAAGGCCTCGTCGCTCAGCTCGTTCCAGTCGCTCATGCGCCTCTCCTCATTCGCTATCGTCGGGGGCCAGCCGCGCAAACCGGCGGCGGTGATATGCGCTGTTGCCGAGCCACGCGCAGAGCGTGAGCGCGCGCTTGACATACAGCCCGACATCGCTGTCCTCGGTGAAACCGATGGCGCCGTGCATCTGGATCGCCTGGCGCGTGATCAGCGACGCAGCATCCGAACAGCGCGCCTTCGCCCGGCTCACTTGCGCCGCAGTGGCGGGATCGTCGGGGCGCTCGTCGATCGCTGCCAGCGCATCGTCCAGGACCGCCGACGACAATTGCTCCTGCACGAACAGATCCACCGCGCGATGCTGCAACGCCTGGAAGCTGCCGATGGTGCGTCCGAACTGCACCCGCGTACGCAGGTAATCGAGCGTCATTTCGAGCGCACGGCTCATGACCCCGAGCAGCTCCGCGCTCGCCATGACGGTCGCCTCGTCCACGGCGCGGTCGAGGGCCGCGCGCGCGACCTCGCCCGAGGCGAGCACGTGGCGCTGCGGCAGCTTCGCATCCTTGAACGCGAGCAGGCCGGAAAAGCGTCCGTCCGCAAGCGGCTGAAGATCGAGGCTCACGCCGGCGGCGTTCGCCGGCACCCATAGGAGCTGCATGCCCGAAGCGCCCTGTGCCGAGACGATGAAGCCATCGGCGCCGGCCGCCCCGGCGACAAAGCGTTTGCTCCCGTTCACAACCGCCTCGCCCGCGCTCTGCGTGCAGCGCGTCGCAAGCGCGCCGCCACCGAGGTCGCCGGCCTGCTCCTGCCACGCCAGCGCCGCGATCAATTTGCCGTCGGCGATGCGCGGCAGCAGCTCGGCCCCGAGCGCCTCGTTCTGACAATGCACCAGCGTGCGCGCGGCCAGGACGGCGCACGCCACCAGGGGCTCCGGGGTGAGGGCACGGGCGAGCCCGCGGCTCACCACCGCCATCTCGGTCAGGCCGAGGCCGGAGCCGCCGAAGCGCTCCGGCACGAGCAACCCGGTCCAGCCCAGCGCGGCCATTTCGCGCCACAGCCCGCGGTCGAACCCCGGGCTTTGCCCGCGCCACTTGCGTACGCGCGCCATGTCGGTCGCGCGCCGCGCGAAGTCGGCCACGCTTTCGGCCAGCATGCGCCGGTCGTCCGCGCGTCCCGTCGTTGTCTCGATGCCTGGCATGACCATTCCCCCCTCGCACCGGCAAGCGCCGGCACAGCTTCCGCCCAATGGCCGCATGATAGCAAGGCGGGCGCTTCGGCGGCACCCATGCGCGCACCGGTTCCGATGGCCGGAAAGCGTCGATTGCGCGAATGAAGGGGAACAAGAAAGGCGGGGCAGACCCTGGGGCAGACCCGTTCTGCCCCCTTTTCGCGCAAGGCGCGCTGCCATCCGATGCCGCCGGGCGAGCGCTCGGCCTCAGCCGGCGTCTGCCGCCCGCCGTCTTGGTCAAGCCCGGCGCAAGCGGTTACACTGCGCCTGCACCATTCTTCCCACCCGAGAGACCGAATTGCCAGGGCATCGAGGACTTCAAGCCGCGCGCGCCGGCGCGCGCGCACGCCGCCGGCGCCCGCCCCCGTTCGGTCGCTGACCCGCCCCTTCGATCATGCTGTTCAACCTCGGCGATCTGGTCGATCGCGCGCAAGACCCGAACGCCCCCGCCCTCATCGATTGCCTCGACTGGGCGCGACCCGCGCATTACAGCCATCGCGACATGGATCGGCTGGCGTGCGCCGTCGCGAGCGGACTGAAACGCGAGGGCTTCGCGGCCGGGGCGCGCATCGGCATCCTTTCCGCCAACCGCGCCGAGTTTCTGGCGGCATATTTCGGCATCATGCGCGCCGGCCTGGTCGCGGTGCCGATCAATCACAAGTTCCCGCCCGCGACCATCGAATTCGTGCTGCGCGACGCGGACATCCGGCTGGTGTTTTGCGACTCGGCCCGGCGCGTGTTGTTGCCGCCGGGCGTGCGCGCCGTCGACTTCGACGCGCAGTGGCCGAGCATGCTCGGCGCGCCCGAATTCGATACCGTGCGCCCGGGCCCGCACGCCATCGCCATGATCCTGTACACCTCGGGCTCGACCGGCCGGCCGAAAGGCGTGCCGCTCGACCATGCGGGGCACTTGTGGACCGTGCGCTCGCGCCTTGCCGCTGGTTCGTTTCGGGATCATCGCCTGCTGGTGGCCGCGCCGCTCTTTCACATGAACGCGCTTGGCACCTCGAAGTTCGTGTTCGCGGCCCATGCGAGCATGGTGTTGCTGCCGCAGTTCGATGCGCGCCGTTACCTCGAGGCGATCGAGCGCTTCCGGGTGACCTGGGCCACGTCGGTGCCGACCATGCTGGCGATGGTGGTGCGCGAGACGGCGACGCTCGCGCGCACCGATGTGAGCAGTGTGCGCACCGTGCGCATGGGCTCCGCGCCGATCACGCAAAAGCTCATCGACGACGTCCGCCGTGCCTTTCCGGGCGCGACCGTGCTCAATGCCTACGGCACCACGGAAGCCGGACCGGTCATGTTCGGTCCCGCGCCGGACGGTCGCGAAAAGCCCGACCTCGCGCTCGGCTGGCCGCTTCCCGGCGTGGAAGTACGCCTGGTCGATGCGCAGGGACGCGACGCGGACGAAGGCGTGCTGTGGATCCGCACGCCCGCCAACATGACGGGCTATCTCAACCTGCCCGACAAGACGCGCGAAGTGTTGACGCCCGAGGGATGGTATATCTCCGGCGATGTGTTCCGGCGCGACGCCGAGGGCGCCTATTATTTCGTCGGCCGCAGCGACGACATGTTCGTGTGCGGGGGCGAGAACATCTATCCGGGCGAAGTCGAGCACTTGCTCGAAGCCCACCCCGATATCGTCCAGGCATGCGTGGTCGCGGTGCCCGACGAGATCAAGGGCGCCAAGCCGTTCGCCTTCGTCGTGCCCCGCCCCGGAGCGCAGCTCGGAGAAGACGATGTGAAGCGCTACGCGCTTGCCAACGCGCCGGCCTATCAGCATCCGCGCCAAGTGGTATTCATGCCTGAGCTGCCGCTCGCCGGCACCAACAAGGTCGATCGCAAGGCGCTCGGCGAGCTCGCCCTGACGCACTGGCGAGGCGGCGATAGCGATTGATGGCGATGAGCGCGCACGCGATCACGACCGATGCGCCGTTGCGCCTCGATCACGTGGGGGCGATCGTAGGCGATCTGGCCGCCGCGGCGCTGCGCTGGGAGCGACTGGGGTTCACGCTCTCACCGCTGAGCCGCCAGCGCGGTGCGGTCCCCGGTCAAAGCGGCATGCAGCCGTGGGCGACGGCGAACCGCTGCGCGATCTTCGGGCGCGGCTACCTCGAGCTGATCGGCACGGTCGACGCGAACGCGTATCAGCCCTGGACGCGATTCCTGGCGCGCTTCCAAGGTCTGCATCTGCTCGCCCTGCGCTGCCACGATGCCGCCGCGGCCTACGCGCGGCTCGCGCCGAAGGCAGCGTTCCTCGATCCCCCGGTCGAGCGCGAGCGCAATCTCGTCTATCGCGGCGAAGCGCGCACGATGCGCTTCCGCAATATCTTCTCCCGCGACGCGCTGTGCCCCGAAGGGCGCTACATCGTGATCGAGCACCAGACCCCGGAGCTGTTGTGGCAGCCGGAGCTGATGCGCCATGACAACGGCGCCGTCGCGCTCGACCAGGTCATCCTGGTCAGCGACGATCCGAAAGTCGCCGCGCGCGCTCAGGCATTGGATGGCGTCGCGCAGGTGCTGGCAACGCGCGCCTTCGCCGAGCGCTTCGACTGGAGCGCGCCGGCGCCGTGCATAGGCGCCATTACGGTCGCATTCGCCGATCTGGATTATGCTGTTGGGCTGCTGGGCGGGCGCGGCATCGCGCCGCGGCGCCGGGGCGAGGAGCTATGGCTCGATCCCGCCGACACCAATGGATTCGTCATGAGGCTTACGCAACATGCTTGAGCTGGAGCTGGACCACGTCGGGATCGCGGTCGAGGACCTGGAACGCGGCCGCGCCGCCTTCGCCCGCCTCGGCTTTCGACTGACTGCGCGCAGCCTGCACGCAGGCTCGCCAGCACCCGCGGCGCCGGTGATCCCATGGGGGTCGGGCAACCATTGCGCCATGCTGGAGTCGGGCTACCTGGAAGTGATCGGCCTCACCGATCGCTCGCTCTACAGCTCGGTCAAGGACATGGTGGCGCGCTACCAGGGGCTGCACATCGTCGCCTTGGGCTGCGGCGATGCCGATGCGGCCTACCAGGCGCTCGCCGGCGCGGGCCTCCCGGTCGATGCGCCGCGCGCCCTGGAACGCGACGCCGCGTTCGGTCCGAGCGAAGACGGCCTGCGCCGTGCCCGCTTTCGCAACATCTATCTCGACCGGGAGCGCTATCCCGAAGCGCGCTTCCTGTACATCGAGCACCTCACGCGCGAGGTGCTGTGGCAGCCGCACCTGCTGCGCCATCCCAACGGCGCCATCGGCCTCGAAGCGACGTATTTCTGCGCCGCGCAGGCGCAGGCCGCCGGCGACAAGATCGCCCAGGCGATGAGGGTGCGCCCTGAGGCTGCCGGCGCGGGACACGTCCGGATGCAATTGGCGCGTGGTAGCCTGCACGTTTTCGAGCCTTCGGTCTGGACGGCGCTATCCGGCCAAGGGCCGCTGCCGCCCCTGCCGGCGCCGGTCGGCGTTTGCGTGCGCGTGGCATCGCTGCAAGCCGTGCGCACGCTGCTCGCCCAGGGGGGCGTGCAAACGGTCGAACGCGACGGTATCTGGGTCGGACCGGCGGAGGCTTGCGGCGCCAGCGTAAGATTCATCGAGTAGCGAGCCGCGGCGCGTATGGCCCCGGTGGCTAAGCTGGGCGCCAGCGCGTCAGGCAGGCCGGCCGGCGCGCCGGACACGATCGCAGCAACGAGGAGAAGGCAGCAATGAAAGCGGCGGTGATACGCCAGCATGGCGGACCCGGCTCGATCCAGATCGAAGCCGATTATCCCGACCCCAAGCCCGCGGCCGGTGAAGTACTGCTCGCGGTCAAGGCCGCGACGCTCAATTACCACGACATTTTCACCCGCCGCGGCATGCCGGGCATCAAGGTGCCCCTGCCCTGCATCATGGGCCTCGACTTCGCCGGCGACATCGTGGCGCTGGGCGCCGGGGTCGAGGGCTGGCGGCCGGGGCAGCGCGTGATGGTCGACCCGGTCGATCGCGTGAGCTTCGGCGGACTGCTGGGCGAGATGCGTCCCGGCGGCTTGGCCGAATTGTGCGCGGTCCCGGCGCATCACCTGGTCGAGCTGCCGGCGGAAGTTTCGTACCAAGCGGCGGCCTGCCTGCCGGTGGCGTACGGCACGGCGGTGCGCATGATGCACACCATCGGCAAGATCAAGCAGGGCGAGCGGGTGCTGATCCTGGGCGCCTCGGGCGGCGTGGGCACTTGCTGCGTGCAGCTCGCCAAGCTCGCCGGGTGCGAAGTCATCGCGTGCGCGTCGAGCGAATCGAAGCTGAAGCGCCTGGGCGAGCTTGGCGCGGATCACCTGATCGACTATAGCCGTCAGGACTTCGTGAAATGGGTGTACGAGCGATGGGGCAAGCCGCACCGGCGCAAGTTCGACGGCGGCGTGGACGTGGTGATCAATTTCACCGGCGGCGACACGTGGGTCAAATCGCTGCGCGCCCTACACCGCCAGGGGCGGCTACTCACCTGCGGGGCAACCGCCGGCTACGATCCCCAGGAGGACTTGCGCTTCATCTGGACCTTCGAGCTGCAGATCCTGGGGTCCAACGGCTGGATGCGCGAGGACCTGCACGTGCTGCTCGACATGATCCGCGGCGGGCGTTTGAAGCCCGTGGTCGATCGGGAACTGCCGCTGGAGCAAGTGAACGAAGCCTTCCGCCTGCTGGAAGAGCGCGAGGTATTCGGCAAGGTCGTGGTGAAAGCGAGCTAGGACGATGAGCGAATCGACTCCGGAGCGCCTGAGCGCGCAACAGATCCAGGCGCTGTTCGACGCCTCCCCCTTCATATCGAGCTTGGGATTACAGGTGCTCTCGCTCGACCACGAGAAGAGCGAGATCCGGGTGCGCATGGCGCTCAAGCCCGAGCTCGAGCGCCGCCGCGGAACGAAACAATTCCACGGCGGGCCGATCGCCGCCTTCATCGATGTGGTCGGCGATTTCGCCATCGGCATGCTGGTGGGCGGCGGGGTGCCGACGATGAACCTGCGCATCGACTACGTGCGCCCGGCCGTGGGCGAGCACTTGCTCGGCGTGGCGCGCGTGCGCCGCGCGGGCAGGACTGCGGCGGTGATCGATATCGACGTGAGCGACGACCAGGACCGCCTGGTCGCGTTGGGACGCGGCACCTATTCCAGCCAGAAAGGATGATCGAATGAAGCTTACGCTACTGATCGGCGCCCTGCTTGCCGCGGTTGCGCTGCCGCCGGCGCAGGCGCAACAGAAGGTCGTGTTCGGCACGGTGACGACGGTGACTCTGTCGATCGGTCCCATCGTCGCCGCCCAGGCGCTGGGCTTCTTCAAGGAGGAAGGTCTCGACGTCGAGGTCGTCTCCTTCACAGGCACCGGCACGCTGCTGCCGCAGATGAGCGCCAAGCGGGTGCACGTCGGCTATCCCAATCCAGACGTATTGATCCTCTCGCGCCAGGCCGGGCGCGATCCGCTGCCGCTGAAGTTCTTCTACAACGCCACCCGCGAGTCGGCGTGGGAATTCGTGGTGCTGGACGATTCGCCCGTCAAGACGCTGAAGGACCTCGACGGCAAGAAGATCGGCGTGGGCGCGCTCACGTTCGGCAACATTCCGATCACCCGCGCCATGTTCAAGGAGCTCGGTGCGAGCGCCGAGCTCGTTCCCGTCGGGGTCGGCGCGCCGGCCTTTCTCGCCGTGCGCGACAAGAAGATCGATGCCTTGAACCTGTTCGACTCGCAACACGCGACGCTCGAGCTGCAGGGCACGCGCATCCGGCGCCTGCAAATGCCGCAGAAATACCTCGACCTCTTTTCCAACGGCTTCATCGCCCACGAGGACACGCTCAAGGACAACCCGAAGCTTGCGATCGGCTTCGGCCGCGCCGTCGCCAAGGCGAGCGTGTTTTGCGAAGCCAATCGGGCCGCGTGCGTGCGCGCGTACTGGACGCTGTACCCGGCGCAGAAGCCCGCTGGCGACGAAGCCAAGGCGATCGCCGACGGCATCAAGATCATGAACGCGCGTTTCGACAAGTACCTCAAGTTCGCCGATCCGAACACGCGCCGCTGGGGCGAGTTTCCGGCCCAGGGCTGGCGCGACTTCGCCATCGCACTCTACGAAGGCGGCCAGCTCACCAGCAAGGACGTGCCCGTGGACACCTGCTACACGAACCAGTTCGTGCCCGAATTCGCGAAGTTCGATGCCGCGGCGATCATCGCCCGCGCGAAGGCGGCAAAATGAAAACGCGCGCGGCGCTGCTCGTCGTGATGGCGGGATTGACGCTCGCGCCCGAGCGCACCGAAGCGCAACAAAGAATCGTCTTCGGCCTGGTTTCGAACATCGCGGTAGCGCACGCGCCTTTGTATTTCGCCAAGGAGCTCGGCTACTGGGCCGAGGAAAAGCTCGACATCGACGTGGTGGTGTTCAACGGCTCGGGCGTACTCCTGCCGCAGGTCGTGAGCAAGCGGGTGCAGGTCGGCTTTCCCAATCCCGACCCGTTGATCATTTCGCGCCAGCCGGGCCGCGATCCGCTGCCGCTGAAGTTCTTTTTCAATGTCATCCGCGAGAACGTGTGGGAGTTCGCGGTGCTCGCATCATCGCCAGTGCGAACGCTCCAGGACATGCGCGGGCGCAAGCTCGGGGTGGGCGCGATCACTTTCGGCAACATCCCGCTCACGCGTGCCATGTTTCGCGAGCTGGGCATCGAAGTCGGCAAGGATCTCGAGCTCGTCCCCACGGGGCTGGGCGCGCCGGCCTTTCTCGCCCTGCGCGAAGGCCGCGTCGATGCCTTGAACTTGTTCGATACGCTGCACGCGACGCTCCAGCAGCAGGGCACGGCCATTCGGCGCCTCAAGATGCCGCAGAAGTACCTGGATCTATTCTCCAACGGTCTCATCGCGCACGACGAGGTGCTGCGCGACAATCCGCGATTGCTGGCCGCCTTCGGCCGCGTACTGGCCAAGGGCATTGTCGCCTGCAACGTCAACCGGCCGGCATGCGTGCGCGCGTTCTGGAAGGCACACCCCAACTTGAAGCCCGCGGGCGACGAAGCCCAGGCCGTGGCCAATCAAGTGCAGTTGCTGAACGCGCGCTTCGACAAGTATCTCGCCTTTCCGCGCGGGGACGGTCCGCGCTGGGGCGAGTTCCCCCGCGAGGGCTGGCAGAACATGGTGCAGGCCATGCACGACGGCGGCCAGATCCAGACCACGGCCATCGACATCGCTTCGCTCTACACCAATGCGCTGGTACCGGCGATGAATAATTTCGATCCGGCCGAGGTCATCAAGGCCGCGCGCGCGGCCAACTGAGGCTCGATGAGCGAGATCCTGTTGCGGGCGCAGGGCCTGGGGGTTACGTACGCCTCGGCGCGCGGCGAGGTGAAGGCCCTCGAAGGCCTCGACGCGGTCCTGCACCAGGGGGAATTCCTGTCGGTGCTGGGGCCCTCGGGCTGCGGCAAGTCGACCCTGCTGAAAATCGCCGCCGGGCTGCTCAACCCCTCGGCCGGGCGGATCACGCTCGCCGGCAAACCGATCAGCGGCCCGCGCCCGGACGTGGGCATCGTGTTCCAGCAACCCACGCTGCTGCCGTGGCAGAGTACCCTCGACAACGTGCTGCTGCCGATCCGCACGCTGCGCCGCGATCGGGTGCGGGGCCGAGCGCGCGCGCTGGAGCTGCTGCAACTGGTCGGGCTCGAAACCTTCGCCAATCACTATCCGGGCGAGCTTTCCGGCGGCATGCAGCAGCGCGTGGGCATCGCGCGCGGCCTGGTGCACGATCCGACCCTGCTGCTCATGGACGAGCCTTTCGCCGCCCTGGACGCGATGACGCGCGAGCACATGATGCTCGAGCTGCAACGCATCTGGATGGCGGCGGGCAAGTCCATCGTCTTCATCACCCATTCGATACCCGAAGCGGTGTTCCTGTCCGATCGCATCGTCGTGCTATCCGCGCGGCCCGGGCGCACCATCCGCGACCTGGCGATCGACCTGCCGCGCCCGCGCACCGTGGCCACGATGGGCGAGGCGCGCTTCAACGCCATCTGCAATGACTTGCGTTCGCTGTTCACCGAGCTGGTCCATTTCGACTGAGGTGCGGCCATGAACGAACGCGCCAAGGCCATCGTCTATCCGCTGGTCACGTTGTTCGTGCTGCTGGCGGTATGGGTGGTCGCGATCCGGGTGTTCAAGGTACCCAACTTCATCGTGCCCGCGCCCGAAGCGGTGGTTGCTTCGCTGCGGCGCGGCTACGTCGACGGGCTGTTCTGGAAACACTTCCTGTTCACCTTGCAGTCCATGGTCTCGGGCTACGCCTTGGGGTGCAGCCTGGCGTTCCTGCTCGGCTGCGCCTTCGCCGAGTCGAAAACCGTCGAGCGCCTGTTCTACCCCTACGTGGTCGCACTGCAATCGATGCCCAAGGTGGCACTGGCGCCGCTCATCATCGTCTGGTTCGGCTTCGAGCTGGCTTCCAAGGTGGTGATGGTCGCGCTGGTGTGCTTCTTCCCTATGTTCATCAATACGGTGGTGGGGCTGCGCCAGACCAATCCGGCGTTGCTCGATCTCATGCACGCGTTCTCGGCCTCGCGCTGGGAGATCCTCTTGCGGATCAAGATCCCCTCGGCGGCGGGGCACGTCTTCGCCGGTCTGCAAATCGCGATCGTGCTGGGGCTGATCGGTGCGGTCGTGGCGGAATTCGTCTCGTCGACGCGCGGTCTCGGCCACCTCATCAACGCTGCCGCGGTCAACCTGGAGACCGACGTCATGTTCGCCGCGCTGATCAGCCTGAGCGTGCTCGGCGTTGCCGGCAGCTTGGTGATCCGCATGCTGCACGCCCGCATCGTCTTCTGGGACAAGGGCACCGCGACACGAACCGAAACCGCCGCGGAGTGAAAGCCGCTGCCAGCGCGCCTTGACCGCTAGACCGAGGACACGCATGAACGATACCGCCGAAATCTTCGCCGAGAGCTACGCCGAAGCCCGCCAGCGCTTTCTGCGCGCCGCGCAGAGCGCCGGCGCCGCGATCGAGAGCTTCGAGCATCCAAGCGCGCGTGGACCCGACGGCGAGCGCCTGTTCATCGATTGCGCCCGCCTGGGGCCGCAGGATGCGCCAGCCGTGTTGCTGGCCGGCAGCGGCACCCACGGCATCGAGGGCTTCGCCGGCTCGGCGCTGCAAACGGCTTGGCTCAGCGGGCGTGCGGGCGCCGCGCTGCCGCCCGGTACCGCAGTGGTGTTCAGCCACGGCCATAACCCGTGGGGATTCGCGCACCGCAGCCGGGTCACCGAGGACAACGTCGATCTCAACCGCAATTTCGTCGCGCACGATGCCGCCTATCCGGCCAACCCGGGTTACAACGAGCTACACCCGGCGCTGTGTCCGGACCTTTGGGATGAGACGCGTGTCGCGGCTGCCTTCGCCACGCTGGAGCGCTTTCGTGCCGAGCACGGCGAGCAAGCCTTCTCCGACGCGTTCAACGGCGGCCAATACAGCCATGCCGACGGCCTGTGCTTCGGTGGTCATGCGCCGAGCTGGTCGAGTGCGATGCTACGCTCGCTCTTCCAGCGCACGTGCGCGGGTGCTGCGCGCGCGGCGTATATCGACTTCCACACCGGCATCGGCCCCCGCGGGGGCCACATCTTCCTTTGCTTCCATGCCGCGGGCTCGGCCGCTTTCGAGCGCGCCAGAGCGTGGTGGGGCGAGCGCGCCGTCAACCGCGAAGGCGTGACCCACAAGGCGGTCGCGCATTACCGGGGGCTGCTGGTCGATGCGTTTTGCGAAGCCGCGCCGAGCGGCGTGGAGACGACCGCGACGGTGGTCGAATTCGGCACCCTGCCGCGGCCGCAGATGCAGCGCGCGTTGATCGCCGGGCGCTGGCTGCGCTATCACGGCCGCGCCGAACCGGCGCTCGCGGCCCAGGTGCAAGCCGAATACGACCAGGCCTTCGTGCCGGCGGATCCCGCGTGGCGGCGCGGCGTCATCGAGCAATCGCAACCGATCATCGAGCGGGCGCTGGCCGGGCTCGCCGCTGGCGCTTAGGCCCGCGCGGGCGTCACTGGGTCTCGCGCTTGAGGATCTCGAAGCCGGCGTGGAGGGCTTGCTCGTAGCGGGCCTTTTCGCGCGCGATGGTCTCGTCGGTCCACGACCACAGGCCTTGTTTCGCCTTCATGCCGATCGCGCCTTTTTCGACCATCGCCGCGAGAAATCGCGGCGGCGCCGCTGCGTTCGACAGGCTGGGATAGATCGTGCTGCCGGCATAGAAGTTGGTGTCCCAGCCGGACATCTCCTTCTGCAGCAGCGGACCGCAGGCGAGAAAACGAAAGCCGAAGCCGTAACGCACGGCGGCATCGATTCCCTCGGGGGTCGCGATGCCGTTGTCGAGCAGCCACATCGCCTCGCGTAACAGCGCATGCTGCAGGCGGTTGGCGAGAAAGCCGGGGATGTCTTTCTTGACGAGCACCGGCACCTTGCCGATCTCGCGCATGAGCGCCTCGACCCGCTCGGCCGTTTTCGGCTCGGTGAACTCGGCGCACACCACTTCCACCAGCGGAACGATGTGCGCCGGCATGAAGTAATGCGCGCCGCATACCCGCGCGCGGGTGCGCAGGTGCTTGCCGATCTCGGTCACGGGAAAGCTCGAGGTGTTGGTCGCGAGCGGAATGTCGGCGCGCGCCAGGTCCTCGAGCTGCGCGAACACGCGCTGCTTGAGCGCCAGGTCCTCGGTGACGGCCTCGATGACGAGATCGATCGATGCCCACGGCAGCTCGGCGAGCGCGGCATAGACCGTCACGGCGCGCCCCAGGGCGGCATCGGCGCCGAGGCGATCGAGGCCCCGGCCGACTCGCCCGGCTAGCGCTTCGCGCGTTCGCGCCGAAGGGCTCATGACGTGCGCATCCCAGCCCGCGGCCGCGAAGCTCACCGCGATGTCGCCTCCCATGATGCCGCCGCCGATGATGCCGACGCTGCCCTTGGCCATGTCGTGTCTCCGTATGCGATCCCGCGGCCATTATATGCATGCGTAGCGCGCGTCACGGGTCGCCGCACGGGGCCGGCGCCCAGCCATGCGAGGGGAACTTGTAGTTCGAATCAGCGGCCATATCTTGGCCATGCCCGGCTTCTTCGTGTAGACTTCGCGGCTTTCTGAGTTTGCGCGGATTTTCAAACAGCTAGGTTTGCGCAGAAGCGGAGGAGCGCAGTCTGCAGCAGCGATGCCGACGGACCGAGCGAGCGTCCGTGGGTCGCGGGCGTGCACCTCATTCACTTAAGGTCAAGGCAATGATCAAGGTCGAGAACCTCGTCAAGAACTTCGGCCCGAAGATCGCCGTCAATGACGTGTCCTTCAACGTCGAGCGGGGCGAAGTGCTCGGATTCCTCGGGCCCAATGGCGCCGGGAAATCCACCACCATGCGGATGGTCACCGGTTTCATTCCTCCGACGGCAGGCAGGATCAGCGTGGGCGGGTACGACATGCTGGCGAACCCGATCCCGGCGAAACGCTTGATCGGCTATCTGCCCGAGAACGCCCCCTCGTACGCCGACATGACGGTTCACGGATTCCTCAACTTCGCGGCCGAGATGCGCGCCATCGACGGCGACGCGCGCAAGCGCGCGGTCAATCGGGCGGTGGAAATGTGCATGCTGGAGAACGTGCTCTACCAGACCATCGATACGCTCTCCAAGGGCTATCGCCACCGCACCTGTCTCGCCCAGTCGATCATTCACGATCCCGACATCCTGGTCATGGACGAGCCCACCGACGGCCTCGACCCGAACCAGAAGCACGAGGTGCGCAATCTCATCAAGCGCATGGGCGCGAACAAGGCGATCATCTTCTCCACCCACATCCTGGAAGAGGTCGATGCCGCCTGCTCGCGCGTGATCATCATCGACCGCGGCAAGATCGTCGCCAACGGCACCCCCGATGAGCTGCGGCGCCGCTCGCATCGCGCCGGCGCGGTCGCCGTGGTGGTATCCGGTGTCAGCGCCGCACAGTTGAGCGAAGCTCTGGCGGCGATCGACCTGGTCGCGAAGGTCGAGACACTGAGCGAAACACCCGCGCAGGCGATCGTACGCGCGCACCCGCAAACCCCGGAGCAGAAACCCGCGCTGGTGCGCGCGGTGCTCGACCTGATCGCGCAGCAGCAGTGGCGCATCGAGGATCTGCGCACCGAGGAAGGCCATTTCGACGAGGTGTTCCGCTCGATCACCTTGCCAGACACGATGAAGGAGGCGCGGCCATGAGCAGGGGCGGGGTCATGACCATCGTCAAGCGCGAGCTGGCGGGTTATTTCGTATCGCCCGTCGCGTACGTGTTTCTCGTCATCTTCCTGCTGCTGACCGGGTTCTTCACCTTCACCGTGGGCAACTTCTTCGAGCGCGGGGAAGCGTCGCTGGTCTCGTTCTTTACGTGGCACCCGTGGCTGTACCTGTTCCTGGTGCCCGCGGTCGGCATGCGGCTGTGGTCGGAGGAACGCCGGCTGGGCACGATGGAGCTGCTGCTGACGCTGCCGATCGCCACCTGGCAGGCGATCCTGGGCAAGTTCCTCGCGTCCTGGATCTTCCTCGCGATCGCCTTGGCGCTGACCTTCCCGGTCATCATCACGGTCAATTGGCTGGGCGATCCCGACAACGGCGTGATCGCCTCGGGCTACGTCGGCAGCGTGCTGCTCGCGGGCTCGTACCTGGCCGTGAGCTGCATGACCTCGGCGATGACACGCAATCAGGTGATCAGCTTCATCCTGTCGGTGCTGATCCTGCTGTTCCTCATCCTGTGCGGCTACAACCCGGTCACCGACCTGCTGTCGCGCTGGGCGAGCCCGCAGGTGGTGCAGATCGTCGCCGCGTTTTCCGTGATGACGCATTTCGAGGCGTTTCAGCGCGGCATCCTGGATAGTCGTGACGTCGTGTTCTTCGCCTCGGTGATCGGCTTCGCCCTGTTCACCACCGGCGTCATCATCCGCGGCTTGCGCGCGGGCTGAGGAGTAGAGATCATGCCGAAGAAGGGACTGGAAACCTTCCTCTACAGCGCGGTCGGGGTGCTCGCGCTCGCGCTCATCGTGGTCGCGGTCAACTACATTTTCTCCCCGGTCCGCGCGCGCATCGATCTTACCGAGGGCAAGGTCTTCACGCTCTCGGAAGGCACGCGCGCGATCCTCGCCAAGCTCGAATCTCCGGTCAAGATCCGCTTCTACTACACCCAGGGCGAGGCCACCCCGGTCGCGCTCAAGACCTTCGCCCAGCGCGTGGAAGATCTTCTGAGCGAGTTTCGCTCGGCATCCGGCGGCAAGGTGGTAGTGGAGAAGTACAACCCGCAGCCCGATTCGGACGCGGAGGATTCGGCCACGCTCGACGGCATCGAGGGCCAGATGCTCAACACCGGCGAGAAGTTCTACCTCGGGCTCGCCATCAGCCAGCTCGACGACAAGGTGGCCATTCCGGTGCTGACCCCGGAGCGCGAGCGCTTGCTCGAATACGACTTGACGCGTGCGGTAGCGCGCGTGTCGACGGCGAAGAAGCCCGTGGTCGGCGTGATGAGCGCGGTGCCGGTATTCGGCCGCGGCCTCTCCCCCCTCGCCATGCAGGAGCAGAAGGGGCTCACCGAGCCCTGGGTGCTGATCGCCGAGTTGAAGCGCGACTTCGAGCTGAAGGAAGTGTCGATGAACGCGGAGAGCATCGATCCCGAGATACGGGCGCTGCTCGTCATCCATCCGCGCGACATAAGCGAGGTGACGCAGTACGCCATCGACCAGTTCCTCATGCGCGGCGGCAAGCTGATCGCCTTCGTCGACCCGTACATGTATTTCGACCAGCAGCGCGACATGCAGAATCCGCTGGGCGGAACGCAAGCCGGCCAGTCCTCGCTGTACGCCCTGATGAAGCCCTGGGGCTTCGACATGGACATGTCCAAGGTGCTCGCCGATCTCACCTACGCGAGCGGCGAGGGGCCGCGCCTTTTGCCCACGCTGCTCAATCTCACCGGCAATGCGCTCAATCCCGACGATCCGGTCACGAGCCAAGTGGGCTCGCTGCTATACGCTTTCGGCGGCGCCCTCAAGGGCAAGCCGGCCGAAGGCATCAGCATGTCGGTGCTGGCGAAGAGCTCGCCCAACAACATGCCGGTCGATCTCATCATCGCGACCCTGACCGGCGAGCCCTCGACCAAGGGCTTCGAGCCGACCAATACCGAGCAGCCGCTCGCCATCCGCTTGACCGGCAAGTTCAAGAGCGCTTTTCCCGACGGCAAGCCGAAGGACCCGTTTGCGGAGATGAAGAAGGACCAGGACAAGGGCAAGGAGGCCGTCGAGGCGAAAAAACCCGAGCCCGCCGCCGCGCCGCACCTGAAGGAGAGCAAGGAAGACACCACGGTGGTGCTGGTCGGCGACGCGGACATGCTCACCGACAACGCGGCGGTCGATATCCAGGACGTGTTCGGTCAGCGCGTGATCGTGCCGCGCAACGGCAATCTCAACTTCGCCCAGAGCCTGGTCGAGCAGCTCGCCTCCGATCAGAACCTGATCGGCTTGCGCAGCCGGGCGGCATTCACCCGTCCGCTCACCGTCGTGCGGCAGATGGAACAGAAGGCGCAGGAAGCCTACCTGGGTAAGATCAAGCAGCTCGAAGACGACTTGCAGGACACGCAGAAGAAGCTCGAGGACATCCAGAAGCGCCGCGGTGATACCAAGGACAAGGGCCCGGTCGTGCTCTCGCCCGAGCAACAGGCCGAGGTGGACGAGTTCCGCAAGCGCTCGGCCGCAACCCGGGTCGAGCTGAAAGAGCTGCGGCGCGATCTGCGCCAGGACACCGAATCGCTCCAGTTCTGGACCAAGGTCGTCAACATCGGCGCGATGCCGCTGCTCATCGTGGTGCTCGGCGCGGGCATCGCGCTCGCCCGCAGGAGAGAGGTGCGGCCATGACACGCAAGCATTTCCTCATCCTGCTGGTACTGGTGCTGGTGGTCGGCGGCGTCGGGGTCGCGATGTTCAAGCGCGACACCGATGCCTGGAAGGGTCCCGATTCGCGCCTGGGGCAGAAGGTGCTGCCGAACCTGCAGGTAAGCGATGTCACCCACGTCCACATCAAGCACAAGAACGACGAGCTGAACCTCGTGCTCGACAACAACGTCTGGGGCGTGAAGGAGCGCGGCGGCTATGCGGCCGATCCGGCGTTGATCTCCGAGCTCATGTTCAAGGCGCGCGATTGGAAGATCGTGCAGAGCGAACCGATCACCGAGGCGCAGCGCCCGCGGATCGACGTCGCCGCGCCCGATGCGAAGGAAGGCGCGGCCACGCTGCTGGAGTTTCGCGGCAAGGACGGCAAGGCGCTGGCGACGCTTTACCTCGGCAAGAAGCACCTGGGCAAACCGCCGCTGCAAGTAAAGGGCTTCGACAAGGGCCAACCCGACGGGCGCTATCTGCTGGTCGGCGCCGATCCGAGCACCCTGCTGGTGGTCTCCGACCCGATGAACAACATCGAGCCCAAGCCCGAGAAGTGGATCTCGAAGGAATTCGCCAAGATCGATCGCATCAAGCGCCTGGAGCTCGACAGCGGCGTGCCGGCAGCGAGCTATACCCTGACGCGCGATCGCGAGTCGGGCGACTTCGTGCTGGCAGGCGCGAAGCCCGGAGAGAAGACCGATATCGGCGCTGCGCTCTCGACCACCAATGCCCTCTACCAGCTTGCCTTCGTCGACGTCGAACCGAAGTTGAAGCCCGAGCAGTTGGCGAAAGCGACCCGGATTACGGCCGAAACCTTCGACGGCTGGACCTACGAGATGAAGATCGCGCCCAAGCCCGGCGACGACGCCCACATGTATTTCACCATCGCGCTCAGCGGCGAGGCGACCAAGACCGAGCGCGTAGCTCCCCAGGACGAGAAAGCCGAAGAGAAGGAAAAGCGCGACCAGGAGCACGCGGAGAAATTCAAGCGCCTGCAAGCGCAGCTCGCGCGCGAGAAGACTTTCGCCGGCTGGGTCTACAGCGTCGAAACCAAGACCATCGGTCCGCTGCTGCGCGTGCGCGAGCGCTTCATCGAGCAACCCGAGAAGCCCGGGAAACCCGCGGCCGCGAAGAAATAGCCTCGGCTGACGGCGGCGGCAGCGGCCCGCAGCTTCAGCGGGCCGCGACCACGTCCTCCCACCGAGGACAAGTGCGCGCCTCGATCGGCCGATCCCAGAGCGCGCAATTGGCCGCATCGACCACCTGCACCGGCAGCATGATTTCGGCGGGCACCTGCTCGCCGCGCAGGTGCCGGATCGCGGCCTCGGTCGCGACGCAGCCCATATTCATGGCGTCGAAATCGGCGCTCGCGAGTAGCCGTCCTTCCCTGATCGCCGTGATCGCCGCGGGCAACGCATTGACGCCTGTCAGTGGAATCGCGCGCTGCGCGCTGCGCATCGCGTCGATCGCGCCCAAGGCCATGACGTCGTTGGCGCACAGCACGGCGTCGAGCGCGCGTCCCGCTGCGAGCCATTGTGCCATCAACCGCCGCGCCGTCGCTTCCTGGTAGTCCCCGGCGCCCTCCACGACGACCCGAATTCCCGCATGGCGCGCGGCCGCCTCGCGAAAGCCGGCAAGCCGCGCTTGGCTCGTGACCGAGCCGGGCGTGCCTTCCATGATGGCGACGTTGCCGCGGTGGCCGAGATGCGCGAACAGGCGCTCGGCCACCGCGATCGCGAGCACGCGATCGTCGGAACCGACGAAGCTGACCGGCCGGGTGCGTTGGAGCCGGTTGATGATGTTGAAGATCGGGATACCGGCAGCTTCGATGCGCGCGACCGCCGCGTCGACGGCCGTGTCGTGTACGGGCACGAACACGAACGCATCGGGATGCTCGCCCAGCGCCTCATCGATGAGCGCGATCTGCTGATCGAAATCGTCCGGGCGTTCCGGCACGAAGTGCCGGGTGCTCGCGCCGAGCCGGGCCGCGGTTCGGTCGGCGCCCAGCCGCGCCGCCGCGTAGGCGGGATTGGTGCGGTTCTTGGTGAAGACCGCGAGCTTCGGTTCGTTACCTCCAGTCATCGGCGCCTCTCGTAACACGCTGTCGCGGCGTTGCCCGCCCGCGGCGATCAGGTTAGCATGACCGCCCACACCCGAGAACGCCGTCAGGAGATGCCATGCGCGTGAGAGTCAACGCCGCTTCGCCATTCGCTCGCAAAGTGAGAATCGTCGCGCGCGAAACCGGCCTCGCCGAGCGCATCGAAGAAATCGAGACGACGGTCTCGCCGATCGCACCGAACAAGGAGCTGGCCGGTGCCAATCCGCTGGTGAAGATCCCCGCGCTGCTGCTCGACGACGGCACCACGCTGTACGACTCGCGCGTGATCTGCGAGTACCTCGATGCAGCCGCGGGCGGGCGTCTGTTTTCCCAAGGCGAGGCACGCTGGCCGGCACTGCGCCTGCAAGCGTTGTGCGACGGCATCCTCGATGCCGCCGTGCTCACGCGTTACGAAGTCGCGGTACGGCCCGAGGCGTCGCGCTGGAACGAGTGGATCGCCGGCCAACGCCTGAAGATCGACGGCGGTTTGAGCGCGCTCGATGAGGCCCAGCCCGGCTTCGGCGCGAGCTTCGGCATCGGCCAGATCGGCGCGGCCTGCGTGCTGGGCTACCTCGACTTCCGCTTCCCCGAAATCGATTGGCGCGCCCGGCATCCGCGGCTCAAGGACTGGTTCGCACAGGTGCTCGCGCGGCCGTCGGTGCGTGATACGACCCCGCGCGCATAGCACGCGCTGCCGCTGATCGATAGGCCGGCCGCGGCAACTGGGGATAGGGTGCGAGCGATTGCCGGTTGCCCATATCAGCGACGAACCTCGGACCCAGGAGACTAGCGTGCCGCCACAGGCGGGTGAGGCGGCCTTGCCGGCGGTGCACCATGGGCAGGCCGCGCTTGGCGACGGCACGCTGCATTTCGTCGAGGCCGGCGCCGGCGAGCCACTGCTGCTGGTCCACGGCGGCCACGGCTCGTGGACGCACTGGGTGGCGAACATCGCGCCGCTGGCGCGCCGCCGCCGCGTCATCGCGCTCGATCTGCCGGGCTTCGGCGCATCCTTCACACCCGTGCCCGCGTACTCGATCGAGCGCTATGCGCTGGTCGTGTCTGAGCTGCTCGATGCGCTTGCGCTGCCGCGTGCCGCGATCGCGGGTTTTTCCTTCGGCTGCGTCGTGGCCGCGGCCGCCGCGCGCGCCGAGCCACGCCGCTTGAGCCATCTCGCGCTGGTGAATCCGCCCGGCATCGGGCCGGCCTCGCCCATTGCCGCGGACATCATGAAGTCGCTGTCGCAGTTGAGCGTACGCGCGGGCCTGCAGCGCGGCGCGGCCGAGAGCCTGCGCCGGCTCCAGCTCTTCGACCAGTCGCTGATCGACCCTGCCCTGGTGAGCCTCATGGTGGCGAACTTGCGCCAGACCCGGTTCGTGTCGCGCGCTCTGTCGCGCAGCGCCCCCACCGATCGCATCCTGACAACGGTAGCGCAGCCGATCCTGGTCGTGATCGGGCGCGAGGATCTCCATCGCCAGTACGGCCTGGCCGAGACCTTGCGCATCCTGCCCCGCTGCGCACCGCATGCCCAGATCGCTCTCGTCGAGCGCGCCCGCCACTGGCTGCAATACGACCGGGCCGAGCTGTTCAACGCCTTGCTCGGCGACTTCGTTGGCGAGTAGGAGCCCGCCGGAGTTGATTCGCGCGCGGCATTGTGGGCGCAACCCGAAGGGACACCCGTGAAATCAAGTCCGACAGCCATGGCGGATGCGATCGCGGCATGACTGCCGCCGAACCAAGCAACGCTGGACCCGAGCGGCTGCACAGCGCCGATCGCCAATCGAATCTCGCCGCGCTCGTCTTGTCGCTTACCCTCGCGGGCGATGTGGTGCTTTACCTGCTGTTGCCGTTGCATGCGGCGAGCTTCGGCGTCAGTCTGCCCGAAGCCGGCGCCTTGCTCGCGGCCAATCGGCTGGTGCGTATCGTGGGCTACGGTTGGGTTGCCCGCTATTTCCAGCGTCACGGACCGCGCCGCACCTGCACGCTGGCCGCGATCGCCGCGGCCGTTTCGACGCTCGGCTACGGGATGCTCGCCGGATTCCTCGCACTGCTCGCGATGCGCTTGCTGTGGGGGCTTGCGTTCGCCGCGATGAATATCGCGACCCAGGTGCTCGCGACCGCGGAACCCATTGCCGCTGCCCGCCGCAGCGGCCGCTCGCGGGCGATCGTTTCGGTGGGGCCGATGGTCGGCTTGCTTGCCGGCGCGGCAGCGTCGGAAGTCATCGGGCCGCAGTCCGTGTTCCTGCTGCTCGGCGCGATCGCTTTTCTCGCCTTGTTGTTCACCCCCAAGCTCAGTCGCGGAACGCCTGTCCCGCTCGCACACCGGCCGCGGTTCGCGTTGCCGAGCCGGCTCGATACCTGGTCGTTCGTCCAGGGGTTGACGCTCGATGGCCTGTTTGTGATCGGACTGTCCGTGCTCGCGGCGAATGCCGTACCGCAAGGCGCAGCCCTGGCCGCCGGCGCGGCGCTGGCCCTGCGCTACCTCACGGAAATGCTGTTGAGCCCCGTTGGCGGTGCGGCCGCCGAGCGCTGGGGCCCGGTTCGGATGCTGGTCGCCTGCTCGCTCGTCTGCGCCTTGGGCCTCATGCTCGTGGGCAGCGGCGCGCTGTGGGTGGGCGCGCTCACGGTGGTGGTCATGCGCGGCATGCTGCAGCCGTTGCCGGCGCCGGTGGCTGCGCTCACCCACCAAGGCAGCGCGCGGGTCGGTGCCATCGCTCGCGTCGCCACCTGGCGCGACCTCGGTGCGGGCATCGGGCCGCTCGCCGCCGGCGCGCTCATCCCCGTGCTGCCGGCCTGGGCGCTGTATGGAGCCGCGGCCTTGCTCCTTGGCGGCGTCGCGGGCGCCGTCGCCACGGGGGCGGACGCGCGCCGGCGCGGCTGAGCCTAGGTTTCGGGGGCGCGACGCGATCGGCAGAATAGAGCTCGCCGAGGGGTGTGCGCGCAGGGGCGGCTGAGCCGCGCTTTCGAGCGCCTGCCGGCGCTGTCGCCGCCGTACCGATTGGGAGTACATTTGGCGCTCGAGCCGGATTCGCAAACGCCGGGGAGGTAGACGATGCAGGCCAACCACAGCGAGCCTATCGATGACGTTCGTGTGCGCGAAATCGACGAGCTGGTCGCGCCGCAGACCCTGGTCGAAGAGCTGCCGGTCACGGCGGCGATTTCGGCCACGACCCGCCTCGGCCGCCACACTATCCATCGCATTCTGACCGGCAGCGACGATCGCATGATCGCGATCGTCGGTCCGTGCTCGATCCACGATCCGACGACCGCGCTCGAATACGCGCGGCGGCTGCGCTTGGAGGCGCAGCGCCTGGAGAATGAGTTGCTGCTGGTCATGCGCGTGTACTTCGAGAAGCCGCGCACCACCGTGGGCTGGAAGGGCCTCATCAACGACCCGGGCCTGGACGGCACTTATCGCGTCAACGACGGTTTGCGCCTCGCGCGCAAGCTGCTCATCGAAGTAAACAGCCTCGGCCTACCGACCGGCAACGAGTTTCTCGACCCCATCACGCCGCAGTACCTCGCGGATTTGGCGAGCTGGGGCGCGATCGGCGCGCGCACGACCGAAAGCCAGGTGCATCGCGAGCTCGCCTCGGGGCTGTCGTGTCCGGTGGGTTTCAAGAACGGCACCGACGGCAACGTGCGCATCGCCGTCGATGCGATCCGCGCGGCGCGCCACCCGCATCGCTTCGTCGGCGTCACGAAGGCCGGCCGCTCGGCGGTGGTGGAGACCGTCGGCAACGAGGATTGCCACCTGATCCTGCGCGGCGGCAAGGAACCGAACTACGACGCGGCCGCGGTGGCGGCGGCCTGCACGGAGCTTGCGGCGGCAGGACAGACGCCGCAGGTCATGATCGATGCGAGCCACGGCAACAGCCGCAAGCAGCATCGCTTGCAGATCGAGGTCATTCGTGACGTGGCACAGCAAGTGAGCGCGGGCGACAAGCGCATCTTCGGCGCCATGGTCGAATCGAACCTGGTCGACGGCCGCCAGGATCTGATCGCCGGCAAGCCGCTGGTGCACGGCCAGAGCATCACCGATGCGTGCATCGGCTGGGAGGATACGGTCGCGGTGCTCGATCTTCTCGCCGAAGCGGTGCGCCAGCGCCGGCTCGCGCTCGAACAGGCGGATTGATGTGATCCAGCGCGGCTTTGCGATTGCTGCTCAATCCGGACAGCTTGCCGCTCGTGACGGGTCGATCGTGATCCAGGGGCGCGGCTTTGCACGTAGCCCGGCGTTTTGCTCGCGGTACGCCGCTTCCTGGCACGTGCGCGGCGATTCGGCGGTGCGAAGGTTTGCGTTCGCGAGCTCGTGCTTCACCGTGGACTCAACGCGTCGCCTCGATGCGGTCATAGCAGCCACCTTCCCCCGCCCTGTGCCTGCGGCGATTACCACCGATCCCGGACTCGGTCCCTTTCCCGGATGAAATACCCGGGCTAGGACAGCGCAAGGCGACGACGCCATGGAAGGACCGCGGGACCCACCGCTCGCGCCGGAACGATCGGGCCGCGCCGAGCGGCGTTTCTTTCTCCTGATCGCGGCGATCGGCGGACTTGCGATCTTAAGCTCCACGCTTTCGAAGACGCCGGTATTGCCGCTGTTCGCGCACGCGCTCGGCGCCAGCCCGCGGGAGATCGGCTGGATCGTCATCGCCTCCACCATCCCCGGCATACTGGTCAGCTTTCCCGCCGGCGCGATTTCGGATTGGATCGGCAAGCGCCGGGTCATCATGGGATCGTTGGTCGTGTTCGCGACCGCGCCGTTGCTGTACTTGCTGGTCGCGACTAGCTGGCAACTGATGGCGGTGCGCTTCTATCATGGCTTCGCCACGGCCATCTTCGGCACGGTCGCCACGGCGGCGATCGCCGAGCGCTACCCCGAACGGCGCGCGGCGATGCTCTCGACGTATTCCTCGGTGACCATCGTCGGGCGCTCGCTCGCGCCCTTCGTCGGCGGCATGCTCATATCGCTGGCGAGCTTCCATTCGGTCTACGTCGCCTGCGCGCTCAGCGGGATCCTCGCCTGGTTCGCCGGCATGCTGCTTCCTTCCGAAGCGCCACCGGCGCGAGTCGGGAAACCCGCTTTCCCGCGTTTTTTCGCGGCGCTGTCCGCGGTGCTCGCAAGCCGTGCAATCGTGCTGACCAGCATCGTGGAAGCAGCGCAGTATCTCGCCTTCGGGGCCGTGGAAGCATTCCTCGCGCTCTATGCCGCGAGCATCGGCATACAGCCCTGGGAAATCGGCATCATCCTGGGCGTCCAACTGGTGAGCGTAGTGCTGATCAAGCCCGTCATGGGAACGCTGTCCGACCGGATCGGGCGTCGCGCCATCATCGCTCCCGGCCTCGCCGTCGAGGTCGCAGCCCTCGCCTCGCTGCCGCTCGCGCACGGCGTCATCACGCTATCCGCCCTGAGCCTCGCGTTCGGCATCGGCTTCGCCACGGTGACCTCGTCGACCTCGGCGCTGGTGGCCGACTATGCCAAGGCAGGCCAATTCGGGGCGTCGGTCGGCGTGCTCAGAACCATCATGGACATCGGCCAGACCGTCGGCCCGGTGCTGACCGGCTTGGTCGTGGCGGCGTGGGGCTACGGCGTGGCTTTTCCGCTGCTGGGCGCGATCGTGGCGCTGAGCGCGGTGGTTTTCTTTGCCGCACCGCGTACCGTGCAGCCGCACCATCACCGAACGCGCTGAGCGACCACCGCGGCGAGCGCTTGCGGTGGTTATTGTCAAGCCTCTACCCGTTCGAAATCGGCTTGAAAATGCACGTTTAAGCGCGGAAACGGCGCTTGCCCAAGGCCGTTTCGCTTTTCAAACAACTCATTGTCGGGGTCGGACCCGATTGTCGGGGTCGGACCCGACCTTGCATTGTCGGGGTCGGACCCGACCTCCGACTTGGCAGCCACCTACACCGTTCGAAATCGGCTCGAAAGTGCACCGTTAAGCTCGAAAAGGGCGTGCCCTCGGGGCCGTTTCGCTTTTTTTACAACTCATTGCCTCGGTCCGACCCGATTCCGCGGATTCCGCGTCCCGCAATTTCACCTTGTTGACCTTCCCCGATTCGGTGTGCGGCAAGTTCGAGCGGATCTCGATCGACTTGGGGACCTTGTAGCTGGAAAGGCGCTCCTTGCAGAATGCGATCAACTGCTCGGGATCGACGGCGGCGTCGGGCTTGGGAACGACCACGGCCTTCACCGCCTCGCCCCACTGCGCGTCCGGCACGCCGATCACCGCGGCTTCGAGAATCCCGGGATGGCGATAGAGGACGCTCTCGATTTCCTGCGGATATATGCTGATGCCGCCGCTCTTCACCATGTCCTTCTTGCGGCCGACGACGTACAGGCAACAGTCGTCGTCGAAATAGCCGAGATCCCCGGTGTGAAACCAACCGTCGCGGAAGGCGGCGCGGGTCGCTTCGGGGTTCTTGTAATAACCCTGTGCCATGATGGGGCTGCGGCAGATGATTTCGCCGATCTCGCTGGCCGCGACCGGCTGGCCGCTATCGTCGACGATGCGCACGTCGGCGAACCATACCGGGCGGCCGACGGCCTCGGGCTTGTCGTGCATTTCGCCCGGTCGCGACGTCGCCATCTGGCCGGTGTCGGTCGCGCCGTAGGAGCGGTAGATGTTCGGCGTGAGCTTCTTCTCGACCTTCTCCAGCACTGCGGGATGGAGCTTGCCGCCGGTGATCAGCAGGCAACGCAGCGAGCTGGTGTCGTAGCGCTTCGCCTCCAGCGCCTGGAGCAGTCGCTCGCACATGGCGGGCACCGCACCCATGTAGGTCACGCGCTCGCGCTCAATCGTTGCCAGTATCTCGTCGGCGTCGAACTGCTCGTGCAGGATGATCGTGCCGCCGAAAAAAATGATCGACAGGGTGAAGGACCGACCGACGTTGAAGTACAACGGCGAGGCGAGTATCGCCTTGTCGTGCACGCCGAGCCCTTTTTCGATCGCGTTGCCGATGCACACGAACGCGAACGCCCGATGCGTCGACAGGCAGCCCTTCGGGAATCCCGTGGTTCCGGACGTGAGCAGCACGGCAAACGGATCGTGCTCGCTCACTTCGATCGGCGGCTCCTCCTCGCTTTGGCCGTCGAGCAAGCCGCCATAGGTCGAATCCGACAGGACGATCGGGCGCAGAAAGCTCAAATCGTGGCTCCCCGCCGCATGCTCGAATTCCGCCACGCACTCCGGCTGCAAGATCAGCACGCGCGGCTCGAAGAAGGACAGCACCGAGCCGAGTTCGAGCGCCTTCCATTTGACGTCGAGCGGAATCGCCAACGCGCCGATCTTGGCCGCGGCGAAAATGATCTCCAGATGCTCGATGCGATTGCCGACGGAGAGTGCAACGGCATCGCCCTTGCGCACGCCGATCGAAATCAAACCGTGCGCAAGCTGGTTGACGCGCCGGTTGAGCTGGGCGTAGGTGATCGCGCGAAAACGATCCTGGGCGGCGATCTTGCGCGGCAAGCGAAAGGCGCTGCGGCGCAGCCCCTCGCCCATCAGCAGTACACTGGTCTCGCCCAATTCGATACCCCTCATTCCGGCTTGAGCCCGGCGATCTTCGCCAGCTCGGCCCATTTCTTCAGCTCGGTGGCGACGAACTGCCGGAACTCCTCGGGGGTATTGCCGATCGGCTCGAAGCCGCCCGCGACCAGGAAGTCCCGCACCTGCGGTGTCTCGATGGCCTTGCGCACTTCGGACTGGAAGCGCGCAAGCATCGCAGGCGGCGCCTTCGCGGGCGCGAAGATGCCGTGCCACGCACCGTCGAACTGGTAGCCGGGAACGCCGGCCTCGACGACGGTCGGGACATCGGGCATCGCCGACCAGCGCTTTGCCGCCGTGTAGGCGAGCACGCGCAGCTTGCCGCTCTTGATGTGCGGCAGCGCGGAAGTGGGCGGCATGAACATCGCTTGCACTTCTCCGCCGAGCAGCGCAATCATAGCCTGCGCGGCTCCCTTGTACGGCACGTGCATGAGTGCCGTACCGGCGCGCGTGTTGAACAGCTCGCCGGCGATCTGCTGCGGATTGCCGACACCGGAGGTGCCGTAGCCCAGCGGCTTGTCACGGCCGCGCGCGAGCGCGATCAACTCCCGCACCGACTTGGCAGGCACCGCCGCGTTGACCACGATGACGTAGCCCAGGCCGAGCGCCACGTTCGTGACCGGCGCGAAATCGCGCACGACATCGAAGGGCAAGTGCTTGTGGACCGCCGGATTGATGATGAACGCGACGGTCGTGTACAGGAAGGTGTAGCCGTTGGGCGGCGCATGCGCGACGGTTTCCATGCCGACGATGCCGTTGGCGCCCGCGCGGTTGTCGACGACGATATTCTGTCCGAGCCCGCGCTCCATCGCAGCGGTCACCGCGCGGGCATTCGAGTCCGGCGTGCCGCCCGGCGGGAACGGTACCAGCAGGCGGATGGGACGACTGGGATAGGTTTGTGCCGTGCCATCGCTCGCCGCCACAGCAGCGAGCGATGCGACGATGATAGGTAGCATGCCGCGCATTTGTTCTGTACTTTCTCCCCGTGACAGGAAAGCGCGCCCGCTAACCTGCCGTGGTCAAGACCACTTTGCCGATCGCCTGGCGCTCTCTAATGACGTTGAGCGCGGCCAGGTAAGCCTCAAGCGGATACTGCGCCATGATGTGCGGCTTGATCTTCCCGCCTAGATACCACTCGAACAACGCCTGGCGCGCCTGGCGAAACGCCGCGGGCTGACCGTCGCGATAATCGGCGATATGCAGACCCATCACGCCGATGTTCTTCACCAGGATATAACCCGCCTTGATATCCGAAATCCGGCCCGAGGCAAAACCTACCAGCACGATGCGTCCTTCCCATGCCGCCGCGCGCAGGCAGGCGTCGAACACATCGCCGCCGACCTGGTCGATGATCACGTCCGCGCCGTGCCCGCCGGTCGCAGCGAGCACCTGCGCGCGCAGCGCGTTGCGCAGATCGGGCACGCTCACGTCGATGACGTGGTCCGCGCCGTTTGCCTTGGCCGCGGCCGCCTTCTGCGGCGAGCTGACCGCGGCGAGCACGGTAGCGCCGAGCGCTTTTGCGATCTGCACAGCGGCCACTCCGACCCCACCTGCGGCGCCGGTGACCAGCACGATCTCGCCTGGCTTCAACTGCGCGCGTGCACGCAGCGCGAAATACGCCGTCAAGTACGTCAAGTTCAGCGCTGCCGCATCCGGGAAGCTCATCTGCGGCGGAATCGCGTGCACCGACTTCTCGTCGAGCACGACCTGTTCGGCGAACGCGCCATGGCCCATGAAGGCCGTGACACGATCGCCGGGTTTGAGCGTCGTCACGTCCGCACCTACGCGGCTTACCACGCCGGCGAGCTCCTTGCCCGGCGTAAACGGCAGTCGCGGCAGCGTCTGGTAGGTTCCGGCGATCACCATCAGGTCGGGAAAATTGACGCCCGCAGCGCGCACATCGATCAGCACCTCATTCGCCCGCGGTTGCGGGCTCGGCTGCTCCTCGAAGCTCATCGCTTCGAGCGGACCATGCTGCCTCACGATGACTGCTTTCATAGGCTCAGTCCACCTTCACCTTCGCCGTCGCGATGACTTTGCTCCACAGCGCCATCTCCTTGGCGATCCGCGCGCTGAAATCTTCCGGGGTGCCGCCGGCGGGCGCGCTGCCGTCACCCTGCAGGCGATCGGCGACTTCCTTTACCCTGAGAATCCTGTTGAATTCGCCGTTCAGACGCTCGACCACCGGCCGCGGCGTTGCGCGCGGCACGATGATGCCGTTCCAGTTGTTCACCTCGTAGCCCGGCAGGCCGGATTCGGCGACGGTCGGAATAGTGGGTTCGGCGGCAACCCGCTGCAGCGTGGTGACCGCGAGGCCGCGCAGCCGTCCGCTGCGCACATGCGGCAGCGTCGGCAGGATGCTGCCGAAGATCACCGTGCTGTTGCCGGCGATGGTATCGATCAACGCGGGTCCCGTGCCCTTGTACGGGATGTGCGTCATCTTCACGTTGGCCATGATGCTGAAGTGCTCGACGCCGAGGTGCGACAGCGCGCCCGCGCCGGTGGACGCGAAGTTGAGCTCGCCGGGATGCTTCTTGGCGAGCGCGATGAGGTCGCTGGTGGTCTTCACCGGCAACGACGGATGGACCGCGACGAGGAAGGGGCCCTGGGTGAGCTGGATGAGCGCCTGCACGTCCTTCACGGCGTCGAACGCGAGCTTGTACAGGCTCGGATAGCTCGCGAAGTTCGACGCCACGAGTGTGAGCGTGTGGCCATCCGGCGGGGCTTTCAGGCCGAGCTCCGCGGCCAGCACGCCGCTCGCCCCGGTGCGGTTTTCGACCACTACCGGCTGACCGAGCGCTTCACTCAAGCGCGGCGCCGTGGTGCGCGCGATGAAGTCGGTGCCGCCGCCGGGCGCGAACCCGACGATGATGCGTATCGGCTTGGTGGGATAGGACTGCGCGCTGGCGCAGCCCGATGCGACCGATAGAGCCAACGACGCGATAAGGATCGGTGTCGCCATCGCGCAGACGGCGCAAGACTCGCGCAAGCACTTCATGATTTCGTCCGGGTTCTCGAATGCTCGAATTGTTGTACAGGGTCGCTCTCGTGGCGCGCAATGCGCCGGCATGCGCTGCACGTCGCTTGCCCGCGCTCCCTCCGCGAAAAGGCGCGGCCACGCACTTTGTCACGCGACCCATCGATGATACAGTTTACCACTCAGGGAGATCGTATCTTGAAGCTGCCATCGTTCGATTACGCTGCGCCAAGCACGCTGCAGGAGGCGGTTTCGCTGCTCGGCGCGCATGCGGGCAGTGCGCTCGCCATCGCCGGCGGTCAGAGCCTGCTGCCGATGCTCGCTTATCGGCTCGTCGCGCCGTCCTTGCTGATCGACTTGCGCCGGGTCCCCGGCCTGGATGCGATCTCGGTGACGGATGAAGGCGTGTGCCTGGGCTCGAAAGTGCGTTGGTGCGACGTCGAAAGCGATGCGCGGCTGCGCACGGCGCATCCGCTGCTCGCGCAAGCCGTCACGCATGTGGGCCATTCCTCGATTCGAAATCGCGGCACGGTAGGCGGCAGCCTGGCGCACGCCGATCCCGCGGCGGAGCTGCCGGGCATCGCGCTCACCTGCGATGCGCAGATCGCCGTAGCCGGTGCGCTCTGCCCACGGACCATCCGCGCCGAGGACTTCTTCCTCGGCCCCATGACCACGGCGCTGGCGAGCGACGAGTTGATCGTGGAGCTGCGCTTTCCCGCGTGGCCCGCCGCGCGGCGCTGGGCCTTCGAGGAACTCGCGCGCCAGCGCGGCGCGTTCGCTATCGCCGGCCTCGCGCTCTATTACGACTTGCGCGATGCCGCGGCTGCGAATGTCCATATCGGCGTGTTCGGCGCCGGCCCACGCCCGCAGCGCATCACGCAGGCCGAGGCCGCGCTGAACGGACGCGTCATCGACGAACAGGCGATCGCCGCCGCGGCACGCACAGCATCCGCCACGGTGGAGGCGATCGACGATGTCAACGCCAGCGCCGCCTACCGCCGCTCCCTGGTGGGCACGCTGCTGGAGCGCGCGCTCACGCGCGCCGCCCAAGGCTAGACACGATGCGCACCACTTTGCACGTCAACGGCAAGTTGGTCGAAGTCGACGTCGAGCCGCGTCTCACGCTGGCGGACTGCCTGCGCCACGAGCTTCGCCTCACCGGCACTCACGTCGGCTGCGAGCACGGCGTCTGCGGCGCGTGCACGATCATCGTGGACGGCCAAGCCGTGCGCTCGTGCCTCGTGCTCGCGGTGCAAGCCGATGGCGCGAGCATACAGACGGTGGAGGGTCTCGCCGGCGGCGATGCGCTCGGCCCCCTGCAAACAGCGTTTCGGCGCCATCATGGCTTGCAATGCGGTTTTTGCACACCGGGCATGCTCATGACGGCGCACGCGTTGCTCCAGGCTGAGCCCGAGGCGAGCGAAGCGCGCATCCGTGAAGTGCTCTCGGGCAATCTCTGCCGCTGCACGGGCTACGTGGGCATCGTCAAGGCGCTGCTGGACGCGCGCTCCGCATACGCGCGGCCGCACACGCGGGAGGCACGGTGAGCCGGCCCGATGCCTACATCGGCAAACCCATCGAGCGCCTCGAGGACCTGCGTTTTCTGCGCGGGCGTGGACAATACGTAGACGATCTGGAGTGCGCAGGCGCGCTCCACGCTGTCGTCGTGCGCAGCGCGGTGGCGCACGGTCGCATCCGCTCCATCGATACAGCGGCCGCGCGCACGCTCCCCGGCGTTCACGCCGTTTTCACGGCAACGGATCTCGGCGCCAAGGTCCCCGTAATACCGGTGCGCTCAGAATCTCAACCCTCTCTGGACCAGGCGGTGCAGCCGGTCCTCGCGCACGGCAAGGTGCGTTACGTTGGCGAGCCGGTCGCATTCGTCGTCGCCGAAACCGCGGCGCTCGCCGAAGATGCGGCCGATGCCGTGACCGTGGATATCGACCCGCTTCGCGCCGTGATCGACCGCGCCGGCGCCGAAGCCGGTGACGTGCTGCTGTTCGAACACAGTGCAACCAACACGGCGGGCAGGTTCACGGGCGTGCGCGGAGATGCCGCTAAGGCGTTCGCCGCGGCGCCGTACGTGCGCCGTGAACGCTTCCGCGTCCAGCGCTATGCGCCCGTGCCGCTGGAGACGCGCGGCCTGCTGGCGCGATGGGATGCGCACGCCGAGCGCCTGACGCTCGCGGGCGCAGCCAAGGTCCCGTTCTGGGTGCGCTCGGTGCTCGCCGCAATGATGGCGCTCCCCGAGCAGTGCGTCGATGTGATCGAAACCGATATCGGCGGCGGATTCGGTGCGCGCGGGGAGTTCTTCCCGGAGGACTTTCTGGTCGCCTTCGCGGCGCGCCGGCTCGGCCGCCCGGTGAAGTGGATCGAGGACCGGCGCGAGCACTTTCTTTCGACCGCGCACGCACGCGAAGTCGACTGCGAGCTGGAGATCGCCTGCCGGCGCGACGGCGTCATCCTCGCCTTGCGCGGCCAGGCGTGGACCAACGCCGGTGCGTATATCCGGCCGAACGTCGCCAGCGCGCCGCGCAATATCGCCCAGATGGGCGCGGGGCCTTATCGCATTGCGGACCTGCACATGGAAGTCTCGGTGTTGCTGAGCAATAAGACGCCCACGGGAAGCTATCGCGGGCCGGGTCGGTTCGAAATCGACTTCTGCCGCGAGCGGCTGATCGACCTCGCGTGTGCGGACCTGGGGCTCGATCGCGCCGAAATGCGCCGCCGCAATCTGCTCACCGATGCCGAGATGCCGCACGCATTGCCGATCGTGCTCCCGCACGGCAAGGGCGGCGAGCTCGATAGCGGAGACTATCGGGTAACGTTCGACCGCTGCCTCGCGGAGATCCGCTGGGACGAGAAAGCCAGCCTGCAAGGACGGCTCATCGACGGGCGCTATCACGGCCTGGCGATCGGATGCTACGTGGAAGGCGGCGCCATCGGGCCGCGCGAGAACGCGCGGCTGGTGCTCGACAGCGAGGGCATGGTCACGGTCTACGTAGGGACTTCCGCCCTCGGCCAGGGGCAGGAAACCGTCTTCGCGCAAATCGCCGCTGATGCGCTCGGCATACCGATCGAGCATGTGAAAGACGTGTTCCACGGCTCAACCACCTGCGTGGAGGAAGGCTTCGGCTCCTTCGGCTCGCGTGCTTCGGTCATGGGCGGCTGCGCGATCGCCGCGGCTGCGGAGAAACTGAAAGATTCGATTCGCGAGGCAGCCGCGGCACGCTTCGGCTGTCCCGTCTCGGCCATCGAGATCATCGAAGGAATGCGCGCCGTGCGCGCCGGCGAGCTGCAGCTGCCGCTGCACGAGCTGGCGGGGCGCGAGCTCGCCGCGGAAGGGACGTTCGCAGCCGAGAAGCGCACGTACAGCTACGGCGCGCATGCCGCGCACGTTGCCGTCGATCCGCGCACCGGGCAGGTCGAGGTGCTGGAGTATGTTGCGGTGGAAGATGTCGGACGCATATTGAATCCGAGCACGCTCCACGGCCAGGCGCTTGGCGCGATCGTGCAAGGGCTCGGCGGCAGCCTGCTCGAGGAGCTCATCTACGACGAACACGGGCAATTGCTGACGGCCTCGCTCGCGAGCTATCTGCTGCCCAGCATGGACGACTATCCCGACATCCGTGCCGTCGCGTTGGAGCTGTATCCCTCACCGCTCAACCCGCTCGGGGCTAAGGGCGGCGGTGAAGGTGGCATCATTCCGGTCGGCGGCGTCATCGCCAATGCCGTTGCCTGCGCGCTCGGCGACCTGGGCGTGCAGCCGTTCGAATTGCCGCTCTCGCCGCCGCGCGTGTGGCAGTTGATCGAAGATGCGCGCGGCAGCCGCCGGCAGGCGCAGCGCACCGCGCGATGAGCGCGGCAGCGGTAGTCCGCGAGCCGATTCCGCTCAGCTTCGCGAGCGGCCTGTACGACCGGATGCTGCCGCTCTACAGCGGCGAAGTGCGACCGGACGGCATCGCGCTGAAATTCATCGTCAACGAAGACCCGGCCGCCATCTTCGCCCGCATGGCGGCGACGCAGGAATTCGACCTGGCCGAGATGTCATGCTCGGATTACATCGCGCGCCTGAGCGTGGAGAAGGAAAGGACACCCTACATCGCCCTGCCGGTGTACCCGGCGCGCTCGTTCAGACACGGCTTCATCACCGTCAACCGCCGCGCCGGCATACGCGGCCCCAAGGACCTGGAAGGCAAGCGCATCGGCTTGCCGCGCTACACCATGACCGCGACGGTGTGGATTCGCGGCATCCTGGAGGACGAATACGGCGTGGACTTGTCCACGATCCAGTGGGTCGAAGGGAGCATCAACGGCACCGGCCGCCACGGCGGACCCAGCGTGACGCCGCTCGTGCGTGAGGTCGCCGTCAGCGTCAATCGCAGCGGCAAGTCGCTGAGCCAGTTGCTCGACGAGGGCGCGATCGACGCGATCGTCGGCACGTCGCTGCCCGATTGCAGGCGCCACAATGCGGACGTCGTCCGGCTCTTCCCGGATTTCCGCGCGGTCGAGAAGGCATACTACCGGCGCACCCGGCATTTCCCGATCATGCATTGCATCGTCTTGAGGCGCAGCATCTACGAGGCGCACCGCTTCGTCGCCGCAAGCCTGTACCGTGCCTTCTGCGAAGCGAAGCACATCGCCATCAAGCACATGCGCTACATCGCCAATCCCAGGTACATGCTGCCCTGGATGCACGACGATCTGGATGAAATCGAGGCGGTGTTCGGCGGCGATCCGTTTGCCTATGGCATCGACGCGGGCCGCCACAACTTCGAGACATTCATGCGCTACCTGGTCGAGCACGGCATCATCGCCTCGGCCATGGCGATCGAAGATCTCTTCGCCGACGTCGGCGACACAGATTTGACGTGAACGCGCCCTCGACGCGATCGGTGCGGCGCGACCGCGCCGCGGGCGTCGAGCACTCGCGCCGCGCTGGAACGTGACGCACGCGCGTGCGGCCCCGCCACACCGTAGGGCAAGCCGCTCGCCCGGGCGCGCCGGCTCAGGGCTCGACCGGCGCGTTGGCAATCCAGAGCATCTGCTGGGTCTGCGCGAGCAATTGTCCCGACTCGCTCCAGACGCTGGTGTACTGGTCCACGTAGCCGGCGCGGGCGAGGCTCGCGCGTGAATCGAGCAGGCAGTAACCCGCGCCCGCCGTGCGCAAGTCCGCCGCGCTCGCCCGGTAATAGACCGAGTAGCTGACCGTCGACACCGGCACCTGGCCCGACAGCCGAATCCAGGGCGACGGAAAGGGCGTATCGCAAATCGCCGTGAGCGCCAGGCAATCGAGCGAGCGCGGCTCGGCATCGCGGATCCAGAGCCGCGCATCCATGCACGCCGCGCGCGAGAACAGCATGCCGCTCACCGGCCTGAAGATGTATTGATCGACCCAGGGCACGGGCGTGCGCGGATTGTCGTACACCGCGACGGTCTCCGGCGCCGGCACGACAGGGGGGCGGGCGTCCTCGAGCACGATGCCCTGGCGTTCGCCGGACAGGGTCACTTGCGCCTGCGCACAGATGCGATCCGCCTGCCAGACTTCGCTGCGCCAGAAGCCCACCGAGCGGTTCTGGCGCACCTGGAACACGCGCACGTCCAGCGCCTGGTCGTCGTCCATGCTGCCCATGAACAGCGCATCGAGAGCGAGCGGCGCGCCGCGCGCAGACGGCGCGCTCATCACCGCCTTGAGCAGCAGCGCCGCGATCCAACCGCCGAAAGGTCCGATCGCGTTGCGATACCGCTCACTGCCATGACACGCGAAGGCAGCGATGGCGCCCTGCGGTGGCGCCGCGGGATGCAGTTCGAGCGATGCGTCGAGAGGATGCATGATGATTCGCCGTTCGAGAGGTGGGCCGCGTGTGCGACCGCGTGCTATGAGTTATGCGAGCCGTCCATCGATCACGCCGCCGTTGCCGAGCAGCGCCTGGATTGCGGCCTCGCTCAACCCCGCCTCGCGCAACACCTCGATGCTGTGCTGCCCGAGCTTGGGCGCGCCCGCCCAGTGGCTGCGCGCGGCAAAGGAGGTCTTGTTCGGCAGGCGCATGTTGCGCACTTTGCCTTCGGTCGGATGCTCGCGTGTCTCGAAGAACCCCGCATCGGCCAGGTGCGGATCCTCCAGCAGGCCGTCAAGGGTGTTGTAAGGCATCGCGGGCACATCGAGGCGGTCGAAGATTTCGAGCCATTCGGCGGTGGTCTTCGCCTTCAGCCCCTCGGCGCGGAGCGCGAAATATTCGCGCACGTGCTTGAAGCGCGCGGCGACGGAATTGAAACGCGGATCGTCCTTGAGCTGCGGTTTCCCGATCGCCTCGAACACGGCAAAGGCCTGCGCATTGGTGTTCGCGGTGATGCAGATCCACGAATCCTTGGTCGCGAGGGGACGCGCATTCGGGTCCATCAGGCGCGGGTCGGCCACCGGGCCGAGCGGAGGATCGAACGTGCGCAAGTACATGTGCTCTTCCAACACGAATTTCGCCATGTTCTCGAACATCGGGATCTGGATCGCCGCACCCTCGCCGCTGCGGCTGCGATGGTAGAGCGCGAGCAGGATCATCTGGGTGGCGATCAGGCCGACGGTGCGATCGGCCATCACGATCGGCAAATATCTCGGCTCGCCATAGGCCGCGTGGTTCAAGGCGGCGACGCCCGCCGAACCTTGAATGATGGAGTCATAGGCCGGCTTGTCGCGATAGCGGCCGTCCTGGCCGAAGCCGAACATGCCGACGTAAATGATCCTCGGATTGAGCGCTTTCACCTCTTCGTACGACAAGCCCAGCCGGGCCATCGCCGGCGGCCGGATGTTCCATACCAGGACGTCCGACACCGCGAGCAAGCGCCGGAGCGCATCGAGGCCGCCGGGCTTCTTCAGATCGAGCGCAAGCGAGCGCTTGTTGCGGTTCAGGTGCAGGAACTTGCCCGACATGAGCGGCGTCACGCCACGCCCGGCCAGCGTGCGCGCGATATCGCCCCCGGGCGGGGCTTCGACCTTGATCACGTCCGCGCCGTAGTCGGCCAGCATCTGGGTACACAGCGGGCCGACCACGACCGAGGTCATGTCGACGACACGTATGCCTTCGAGGGGGGTTTTCATCGTGCCGCGACTCGATGCCAGGATCTAGCGGAACGCGATTTCAGCGGACAGACACAGCGCGCCGTCGTGGTCCGCAACCCACATCTTGGCTGATGCGCCATCGGCCGAGGGCTCGCCGCAGACCATGAACTCGTTGCCGGCGAATATCGGCCGGACATTGCGCGAGGCCATGGATTTCAGCGGCCGTCGCGAGCGGGTACGCGCCAGCTCCGAGACGAGCAAGGTCGTCAGACCACCGTTCATCACCAGCCCCGGATAGCCCTCGACCTGGGTCACATAGGGATGGTCGTAATGGATGCGATGGCCGTTGAAGGTCAGCGCCGAATAACGGAACAGCACTACCGGCTCGGGTGTGAAACCGCGCGTCCACGGCGCGGTGCGCGCGGCGGGCGTCGGCGCCGGCTTGGGCGCATTCGGATCGGGCTCGTCGCGGTAGACGATATCCTGCTCCTCGACGATCGCGAGCGCCTTGGGACCGTGGATGGAATGGCGCACCGTCACGAACACCATCGTGCCGCTGCGGCCCGACTTGATGGTGACGTTGGCGATTTCCGATTCCTTGCGGGCGCGCTCGCCCACGCGCAAATCGGATTCGAAGCTCACGCGTCGGCCCGCGAACATGCGCCGCGGCAAGGGCACGGGGGGGAGAAAGTCACCGCGTTGAGGATGGCCGTCCGGGCCGACCTGCGACTGCCGTACGACCCGCGGGAACAGCAACGAATGCCAGCCCGGCGGCAAAGGCTCGCCCTCCTTGGGCGCCACGTCGAGGTCGAGCGTCGCCGCAAGCCGTTCCACCATCGGCACGGTGACGTCGTCGACGCCGGACTCCTTCTGTCCAATCCACTCCTTGAGTTTCTCCAGATCTGCTGACACGGTTCACCTCCTTCGGGGACAGGCCCCATTCTCGATCGCTCGGGTACAGACCCCATTTACGGGGGACAGACCCCATTTTCAGTGCCAAACTGGACCGACCCCATTCTTCAGCTCAAGAAAAATGCGGGCAGTCCCCATTAAGCCCTCCCAACCAGGCACCGGTCAGTGGTCGGACCGGCGCAGCGCGCTCCACTGCGTGCGCTTGCCATCCTCGCTGCTCGTCATTTCGCCCGTGATCGCGTCGCCGCTGACCCGACCCGTGTAGTCGTAGCGCACGCCCTGGTCGGCGCGGCTCTGCTCCAGCAGGACGAAGCTCAGCTCGTCGCCGCGCAGCCTGCCATCGCGCAGCCGCAGCCGCTGCTGACCGAGCATCACCACGCCGCCGACACGCTGGTACTGCTGGTTCATGTCGAGCGCGAAGCGCCGCGGCGTGCCGTTCGCCGGCATCGACCACGTCCAACGGCCAGCCACGGCTGCCGGCACGACCCACAGCCGCAGCGTGCTGCCGGTCGCGGTATCGATCTCGTCGGCTTCCCATTCGCCCAGGTCGAACGCATGGGCGACGATGCGCGTTCCCGGCGCGAGCTGTAGCAGCGCGGGCCGCAGCCGCATATTGAGCTCGGGCAGGAGAAACATGGTCACGACGCTCGCCTGCCTGAGATCGGTCTGGAAGATGTCGCGCAGGTAGAATCGCGCCCGCTCGGAAACGCCGGCTTGTTGCGCGCGATACTGCGACAACTTGACCATGTCGGGATTGAGATCCACGCCGAAGCCGCGCGCGCCAAGGTCCTTGGCGGCCGCGATGACGATGCGGCCATCGCCCGAGCCCAGGTCGACCAGGAAATCGGCGGGGCCGACACGCGCCATGCGCAACATGCGCTCGACCGCGCGCTCGGGCGTGGGAACCCAGATCACGTCCTTGCCCGCCTGGCCGACTTGGGGTTTGAACGGCTCGGCCGCGCGCACCGGCGCACACGAGAGCACGACCGCGGCGAAAACCGCTGCGGCGGCGTGCGCGATGTCACGAAGGCGAGAAAGCAAGCGGAAGGACCTCGGTCGCGGACTTGAGACCGGAGCCGGTCGAGGAACGAAACTCTGCGCGGCAGTATAGCACGCGAGTTTCGGCGCTCGCGATCAAGGAAGCGCGAAAGCTGGTCGTTACAGCGCTGGAGGTACGCGCATCTGCTACTATTGCCGCTCCAGGGAAGTGACAACGTGAAAGTCTTCGACCTGCTGTGCGCCAACGACCATCGCTTCGAGGGGTGGTTCGCATCGGGCACCGATTTCGAGCGCCAGCGCGATACGGGCATCATCGCCTGCCCACTGTGCGGCGACAGCCACGTGGTCAAGGTGCCCGCGGCCTCCTACGTCAACACCGGCGCGAGCGATCGCTCGCCCAAGGCGGAGCCCGCGGAGCCCACCCCGGAGCAAACCCAGTACGCCAATATCCGTTCCGCGATGCTCGCGAAAGTGGTCGAGTACGTGGTCAAGAATACCGAGGACGTCGGTCGCGACTTCCCCGAGGAAGCGCGCAAGATCCACTACGGTGAATCGCCCGAACGCAAGATCCGCGGTACGGCGTCGCAGGACGAAGTGACCGAGCTGCGCGACGAGGGCATCGACGTGGTGCCGCTGCCGATCACGATACCGGCCGGCAAGAGCCACTGAGCGCATCGCCCCCCCGTGACAGCGCGAACGCGCCAACGCCGCCGCCTCGTCTGATCCGAGCGTAACGGGTCTCGACCCATCTCGATCGGACGCCAACTCGAAACAGCCACGCTTCGGCACGCGCCTGCGAGCGGATCACCGGATCTTTCTGCGATCCGTCAATCCCGATGCACGCTTGCGCTCAAGGCGTACCGTTGATCGCGAAATCGAACAGCCGGTAGCTGTCGAGCGGCCTCGCTTGCGCTTGACGCGAATAGTCCTCGGACAGCGGCTCGCTTAGAACGAACGGCACGCGCGCCTCCGTCACGCCGCCGTGGCTGCGCAGCCGATGCCCGTGCAAGCCCGTGAGGTCGTGCTCGCGCTCGGCGGCGCCGATGCAAACGTCGCGCGCGGAAACGACGGCCACGTCGCCTTCGCGGTCCGGCGGCAGATCGAATCGACTACATACCGTCGCCCGATCGTAGATCCCCGTGAGCCCGGCAATCGGTTCCAGCACGCGCATGATCGAGGCAGGCGTCGCGCCAGCGCCGCGGCAGTAGACGCGTACGAAGCTGCCGAGCGCGCCGTGATGGGCGATGAAGTGATCGGTGATGGGGCAGATGACCCTGGTAGCGCCCGCGCCGAGCTCGGCATCGAGAATATCCTGTAACCAGATCACGTTCGGCGAGCCGTCGGCGCGCGACTTGTCGTTCATGCCATGATCGGCGGTAAGCGCGAGGATGACATCGTGCTCGGCGAGCCTGCCGAAGCAATGATCGAGCTTGCGATAGAACTCGACTGCTTCGGGCTCGCCCGGCGCATACTTGTGCTGCACCCAGTCGGTGAGCGACAGGTACAGGATGTCCGGGCGCTCGCGCGCCAGAATCCGAACGCCCGCTTCCAGGACGAACAGCGACAATTCCATCGAGTACATGTCCGGCTTGGGCATGCCGACCCGCTCGAGCACGCGCTCGATGCCGTGCTCGGCCACGCTACAGCTATCCGCGCACTCCGACGAGAAACAGATATTCCCGCGCGCGAGGTGAAGCCCCTTGCCGAGCTGGCGGCGCAGCTTGTCCTTCGCGGTGATCGCCGCGATCCGCGCCCCGGCGGCTGCGAAGCGTTCAAACACCGTTTCGCCGCGCAGCAGCTCCGGGCCAGTCATGACCACCGCTTCGCCGCTCGCCGGATCGAGGTAGAAGTTGCCCGAGATGCCGTGCACCGACGCGGGCGCCCCGGTGACAATGGACATGTTGTTGGTGCAGGTGACGCTCGGCACGGTGCCCCGCGCGATGGCGCTGAAGCCCTGGCGCATGAAGCGCGCGACGTTGGGAACATAGCCGTGCGCGAGGCCGTGCTCGAAGTAGGCCGGATCGCCGCCGTCGATGCATACCGCCACGACCGGCTTGCGCGGCCAACGGTACGGTGTGCCGTTCACGGTTACCGCGGTGGCCGCGCTTGTCGTCACGCTCGATCCTCCTTCAGCTCGCCGCTTGGCGTTGCCAAGGCGCAGCGCTCGATTCTGCATCCGGCCCCGACGCTCCGAACGCAACGCGCGCCGCCCGTCGCCAGGCCGCGGGGCGGGTTGCTTTCGGGCCCGGGTGGTGCCCAAGCTCATTATGCAAGAGGATCGGCGCAGGGGTGAAGCGACGCTTTACAGCCGCCGGCCCGCTGCCTTAGTCTCGATCGGCCGGCCGCGCGCGCATGCGGCCCCTACGTGGGAGGCTAGACGTGGCATTCACCATTCTCTATCCGGACGCAAAGCATCGCAGCCTCGATGTCGAGATCGAGGCGGTAGGCCAGGACGTGACGCTCGTCAACGCCCGCAAAAACCGTTTCGAGGAGATCGAGCCGGGCGTGTGGCAGAGCTGCGATGCGATTGTCGTGTCGCGCCTACCCATCGATGCCAGCGTCATCGCCCACCTCAAACGCTGCCGCATCATCGTGCGCAACGGCGTCGGCTTCGACGTCCTGGATCTGAAGGGCCTCGGTGAAGCCGGCATCCCGGCCTGCAATATTCCCGATTACGGTACGACCGAAGTCGCCGACAGCGCCATCGCCATGATGCTCGCATTCGCCCGCGGCACTGCGGCCATGGATGCTGCCCTGCGCACCGATCTCTCCGCCAACTGGACCCACGAGCGCAACGTCACCGCACGGCGCTTGCGCGGGGCGACCTTCGGCGTGATCGGGCTCGGCCGCATCGGTACCGCGGCCGCCTTGCGAGCGCGCGCCTTCGGCATGAACGTCGTCTTCTACGATCCGCTGCTCCCCGGCGGCGCGGAGCTGGGCTTGGGCTTCACCCGTGCCCGCACGCTGCACGCGCTGCTCGGTCAGGCCGACGTGATCGACATCCATACGCCGCTCAACGAGCAGACGCGCAACATGATCGACGCCGTGGCGCTCGCCGCCATCAAGCCCGGTGCTTATCTCATCAACACGGCGCGCGGGCCGATCTGCGATACCGCCGCGCTGCTGGAGGGCTTGCGCTCGGGACGGCTGCTGGCGGTGGGCCTCGACGTGCTGCCCAAGGAGCCGGGACAGGCGGCGGATCCGCTGGTCGCGGCCTGGCAGGCGAACGAGCCCTGGATCCGGGGCCGAGTGCTGCTGAACCCGCATTCAGCGTTCTTCAGCCCGGACGCCTATATCGATCAACGCACCAAGGCCGTCCAGACCGCGTATCACTACTTGCGCGACGGCTCGCTGGTGAATTGCGTGAATAGCGAATTCCTCGCCCGCCGGCGTTGAAGCGAACGCGGGGCGCGCCGCGCTAGCTTTTCATCGCGGCGAGCGTTTTCGCCTCGCGCTGCTTGATCGCCGCGTGGCGCGCCAGCAGCCGCTCGGCGCGCACCACGACGGGAATATCGATCATCTTGCCGTCGACCGCGAACGAGCCGCGACCCTGCTTCTTCGCCTCTTCGTCGGCTTCGATCAGCTTGCGCGCGTAGGCGACTTCCTGCTCGCTCGGCGTGTACTCCTGGTTGACGATCGGCACCTGGCCGGGATGAATGCAGCCGGCGCCCATGAAACCGAAGTCGCGCGAGCGGCGCACCATGGCGCGGAAGTTGTCCCAGTCGCCGAAGCCCGCCACGCTGTCGATGAAACCGAGCGGCATGATGCCGGCGGCCGAGGCCGCGATAACCATGTGCTGTTTGGGATAGAGCAGGGCCTCGCCGGTCGGCTGGAAGTTGCACTCGAGGGCGAAATCCTCGCCGCCGATGTTGGCCGACACGATGCGATCGCTCGCGGTCACGATTTCGTGGATGCGAAAGAACGCCGCCGGCGTTTCGATCATGGCGTTGAACCGGGTGTGCCCCGCCGGCATGCCGCGCTTTTGCTCGAGCTCGCTCACCAGCTCATCGAGAATGCGGATGTGCGAGGCGCTGTCGGTCTTGGTGATACCAAGCGCATCGACCTCGGGACAGATCGATTCCTCGATGTCGCGCACCGCCATGGCGATCGGTCGATTGATCCGCACCAGCACGTCCGCACCGGCTCGGCGTACGCGCGCGGCGTTCTTCTGCACCAGGGTGCGGGCGTGCGCCTTCTCGGCGTGCGGCACGGCGTCCTCCAGGTCGAGTTGGATCACGTCCGCGCCGCGCGTGTGTGCCTTGTCGACGTACTTCTCGACGTTCACCGGCACATAGAGCAGGGTGCGCCATACAGGCAGATTCGGCTTCATCGTCTTCTCCAGACTAGGGGACCAGGGCCGGACCAGGGTCGATGGTCGGTTCACGCTTCGGGCGAACGGCGCTTGCGTTGCGGGCCGCGATAGAGCGCGCCGGAAGCTTCCAGCCGTTCCAATTCCTCGGCGCCGATGCCGATGCCGCCCAGAATCGCCGCGTTGTCCTCGCCGACGAGTCCCGGTGCGGGCTTGCGGATGGCGCCCGGCGTGGCCGACAGGCGCGGCACGACGCAATGCATCGCGATCTCGCCCATCTGCTGGTCCGGGTAATTGGCGAGGATCTCGCGCTCGGCGACGTACGGCTCCACCATGAGCTGCGCGATATCGTAGATCGGGCCGACGGTGACTTCCGCCTGGTCGAAAAAATCGAGCGCCTGCGCAAGCGTCATCTTGCCGATGAATTCACCGATGATGGCGTCGAGCTCGGCGGCATGGCGCACCCGGTCGGCGTTGGTGCGATAGCGCGGGTTGTCGTTCAAGTCGGAGCGGCCGATCGCGGCCAGCAGCCGCTCGGTCATGCTCTGCGTCGAGGCCGACATCGCGACCCAGCGATCGTCGCAGGTGCGGTAGACGTTGCGCGGCGCGGCGGTGGTGGAGCGGCTGCCCGAGCGGCTTCGCACCTTGCCGCTCGCCTGGTACGACGCCGCCTGCGGGCCCATGGCGACGAACATCGGATCGAACAGCGGTAGATCGATTACCTGCCCGCCGCCGCCGTTGACCTCGACTTCGCGCAGCGCGACCATGACGGCCATGGCGCCGATGTAGCCGGCATACATGTCCGCCATCTGGATCGGCGGCAGCACCGGCTCGCGATCGGCAAAGCCGTTCATCGCGGCAAAGCCGGACATGCCCTCGATCAGGGTGCCGAAGCCGGGCTTGTGGCGAAACGGCCCGCTTTGGCCCCAGCCGGAAACGCGCAGGACGACGAGCTTCGCATTGTGCGCGTGCAACACCTCCGGTCCGAGCCCCATGCGCTCGAGCGTACCCGGGCGGAAATTCTCGATCAGCACCTGCGCCGTCTCGACCAGCCGCAACAACAGCTCGCGCGCTTGGGCGTTGCGCAGATCCAGGCCCACGCTTTTCTTGTTGCGTGCGTACACCTTCCAATTCGCCGCCACGCCGTTGACGATCCAGTCGCGCAGCGCGTCGCCCTCGGGGGTTTCGATCTTGATTACCTCGGCGCCGAAGTCCGCCAGCGCGAGGCTCACCATGTTGCCGGCTATGACCCGCGACAAGTCGAGAATCCGCACGCCATCGAGCGGGCAGCGCGCAGCGGCCGCGAACTGACGTGACGGAATTCGAGCCATCGGCCTCGCGCTGCCCGAGATCGAATACGACCGCGGTCGGCTTACCAGCGATAGAAGAGCGCAAGGTTGTCCAGCCGCTCGAAGCTCCATACCGCCGCGACCAGGCGCTGGCATTTGTCCTTGCCGATGATGGGCTCGCAGTTGGACAGAAACTTGCGTTCGAGGTCGGCATCCGACATGGGATTCTCACCCTCGCCCTTGGGATCGAGCACGCGCTCGGTCAAGCGCGCGCCGTCCTTCATCACCAAAGTGACCACCCCACCGCGGCGGCGCGGATACTGCCGCTCGGTTTCTTCGTCCGTGTAGACCTTCACTTTCGCGATCATGCTCTGCACCTCCGGCCGGTCGATGCGCCCCGGCTTGAACGAGGGCGAGGTCACGTTGTCCTCGATCAGGGCCAGCGCCGCCGCGCACGGCATGCTCATCTGCGCGTCGAGCAACGCCTCCCAGGTCGTATGATCGTGGCGCGCGCCGACCGCGTAGCTGCCCGCTTCGATCCGCGCCACCTGGGCCGGATTGATCTGATGCTTGCGCTTCAGCGTGACGATCCCATCGATGATGGGGTGCAGGTGCCGGCAGCACGGATAGGGCTTGAAGTAAGCGTCCTCGATTTCGTAGCGGGTGCCGAGGTCCTGGGTAAGCCGCTGCCAGTTCACCTTGTTGTCCACGAAGGCACGGAAGAACCCGTGCTTGCCTTCGAGCACGTGCGTCGGCCCGGTGATGCGCCGTTTGCCGAGCTCGGCGCACAGCACGCCGTCGCGCGCGGCCTTGCCGGGATGGATGCGCTTCACGTCGGCGCCCTCGCCCAGGAACTCGAACAGCCCGCCGGCGAAGCTGCCCGCGAGCCCGAGCGCGAACAGCGTCTGCTCCTCGCCGTTGCCGATCAGCTTCGACACGCCCGCCGCGGCCCCGAACACGCCCGTGATCGGCGTGTTGTGCCAGCCTTGCAAGGCCGAGTTGGGATGGATCGCGGAAGCGACCCGCAACATGACGTCGTAGCCGAGCACGGTGGCGAGGATGACGCGCTTCGCGTCCAGGCCTTGTTGCTCGGCGACTGCGAATACCGCCGGAAAATTCGGCCCCGCCGGATGCGCCGAGCCGTTGGTGTGGCCATCGTCGAAGTCGAGCGCATGGGCGCTGGTGCCGTTGAGCAGCGCGGCGTTGAGCACGGACAGGCGCGCCGAGCTGCCGATGACCGCGGCGGCCCGCGATTCGTCCACGCTCGACAGGTATTCCAGCATCTGCCGCGATACCGGCTCCTGCGAGCCCGTGATCGCGCTGGTCAGATAATCGATCAGCGCGCGCTTGAAACTATGAACCGCGCGCTCGCTCAAGTCCCCGCAGCCGGTGGCGGCCACGTGCCGAGCCAAGCGTCGGGTGGCATCGTCGTGCTCGGTAGCGGCGCTCGGCGGGGCGAGGTCGTTCATGGGGCTCTCCAGGGGGAATGCGGTCAACGCAAGCCGGCGCGATTCGCCAGCCCTCGGGACCGATGCTACCGCAGTGCAGCCGGGGTGAAAACCGCGATCCGAGCCGTGTTTCGGGCCCTTGCCCGCCGGGGCGACTCGGCGCGCGCTCGGCTTGGCGTGAAGCGCGCGCGCAGCGCGATGGCGGCAGTGTGCGCGAACCTTAGGCCGGTGCGAACGGACCTCGTGCGCGGCCCGAGGTCGACACCGCCTCAGCCGTCGCGGTGATGCGAGCGGCGCTCGGCGATGACGGCGAGCTCGTTGCGCACCGCCATCACCCCCGGCACCGCGGCGGCGACCTCGGCCGCGCGGCTGCGCTCGAGCGCCGAATCGACGACGCCACCGAGAACCAGCGTGCCGTCGTCGGCGCTGATCGCAATGCGCACGGTGCGCGTCTGCGGGGTTTGCCGCAGATGCGCCCGCACCCGCGCCTGCAAACGCAGGTTCTCGAACATCGCGTGCGAGCGCGAGGTTTCCTGAAAATCGGCGTGACGCACGCAATGCAGCACGTTGTCGACGCATTCTTCGATCGACATGCGCTCGGTGTTGAGCACCAGGTCGTATTGCTCGGCATCCCACCAGTCGACGCCGAAATGCCGCCGGATGATGGCGCCATGGGCTTCGTCGTTGTCCTCGACCTCACGCTTGGCCTGCGTGGCGTCGCTGCTCTTCATCCGCTGCTTCATGCGCTCGATGCGCAAGGGCTTGGGCGCACACACGCGCACGCACACCACGTGCGAGACCGGCCGCAGCAGGTTCGCCGCGCCCCAGCTCCGCAGGACGGCCCCGCGTCCTTGCGCGGCGAGATTGAAGGTTTCCTCCGCGGTGTAGATCGATAGCGAGGTCTGATCCGCCGTCAAGCGCTCGAAGAAGCTCGGATGACCTTCGAGCAGGCGGATGACGTGGCTCTTGCGCAGCCGCATCTTGTCGGCGAGCGGCTCGATGATCTCGTGGTGCAGGACCGGGATGGCGAGCGCCTCGGCCACGCCCGCCGCAACGTCCTTGCCGAAGCTTCCCATTTCACGGGTCATTGCAATGAGCGGCATGGCGCATCCCCGGGGCTGCTGCGGAGTCGAATTATAGGTACGCGCGCGCGGGGCCGGCATAGGAAGTTTTTTGGCCGGTAGTGCGCGCGAGCGCGGGCTTCGCGCCCCCGGCGGGGGCCGGTGTATCATCGATCCCCGCAACCGCCGGCCCCGCCGCGCCGATCGATCGCATTGCGTGTCCTTCCATTCGAGGAGCTTGTCATGGCCCGTGCCGAATCCGCCGGCGCGCGTTTTCGCGCCGCATTGAAAACCGAGCAGCCGCTGCAGGTCGCCGGCGCGGTCAACGCCTATACGGCCTTGCTGGCACAAGCCACCGGCTTCAAGGCGATCTACCTGTCCGGGGCCGGCGTCGCCAATGCCTCGTTCGGGCTGCCGGATCTCGCGATCACCACCTTGAACGACGTGCTGACCGATATCGATCGCATCACCAGCGCATCGCCGCTGCCCTTGATGGTGGACGTCGACACGGGCTTCGGCGGCATGTTCAACATCGCCCGCACGGTGAAGTCGCTGATCAAGCAGGGGGCAGGCGCCCTGCACATGGAAGACCAGGTGGCGATCAAGCGCTGCGGCCATCGGCCCGGCAAGGCGGTGGTGTCGAGCGGCGAGATGGTCGATCGCATCAAGGCGGCGGTGGACGCGCGCACCGATCCGGATTTCTTCATCATCGCCCGCACCGATGCGCTCGCGGTCGAAGGCATCGATTCCGCCATCGAACGCGCCTTCGCCTGCAAGGCGGCAGGGGCCGACGGCGTCTTCGCCGAAGCCGTCACGCAGCTTGCGCAGTACCGCAAGTTCGCAGCCGCGCTGGGCGAGGGCTATCCCATCCTCGCCAACATCACCGAGTTCTCCAAGACACCGAGCTTCTCGCTCGACGAGCTGCGAGCCGCTGGCGTGTCGATCGCGCTCTATCCGCTGTCGGCATTCCGCGCCCAGAGCGCCGCGGCGCTCAGGGTGTTCGAGGCGATTCGCAAGGAAGGATCGGCGGCGAGCGTGCTGGCGCTGATGCAAAGCCGGGACGACCTGTACCGCTATCTCGACTATCACGCCTACGAACGCAAGATCGACGAGCTGTACGCGAAGGACAAGCTCAAGGTCGGCGATTGACCGCACCGCCGGGCATTCATTGCGGGCGCAACCCATGGCGCAGCTCAAGCTTGCGTGTGTGCAGCTCAATGCCGGGGCCGATGTCGGCGCCAATCTGGAAGCCGCGGCGCGCGCGGTGCGTCATGCGGCGGCGCAGGGCGCGCGCTTCATCGCCTTGCCCGAGTATTGCGTGCTGCTCGACGGCAGCGGCCGCGTCATGCGCGAGCGTTCGCCCGCGGAAGCCGAGCATCGCGGGCTCGCGCAGCTGTGTGAGCTGGCGCGGGAAACCGATGCTTGGCTGTTGCTCGGCTCGCTCACCGTCGCGCTCGACGACGCGCGCATGGCAAACCGTTCGTACCTCGTCTCGGCGGCCGGCGAAATCGTCGCCCGCTACGACAAGATCCACATGTTCGATGTCACCTTGCCGAGCGGCAAGGTGATCCGCGAGTCGAGCGCCTACCGTCCGGGCGAGCAGGCGGCGCTGGCGGCAACCCCGTGGGGTCTGCTCGGGATGAGCGTGTGCTACGACCTGCGCTTCCCCCAGCTCTATCGTGCGCTCGCCCAGGCCGGGGCCGTGATGCTCGCCGTTCCCGCCTCCTTCCAGCGCGAGACCGGACCCGCGCATTGGCACAGCCTGCTGCGCGCGCGAGCTATCGAGAACGCCGCCTTCGTCATCGCGCCGGCGATGTGCGGTGAGCATCCGAACGGCCGCTCGACCTATGGCCATTCGCTGGTGATCGACCCGTGGGGACAGGTGATCGCGGAGGCGGACGATCAGCCGGGCGTGCTGATGGCAGACATCGAGCTCGAGCAAGCAGCGAACGTGCGCGCGATGCTGCCCTCGCTGCAGCACGATCGCCCGTTCGAGCTGAATCGCATATAAACGCCCGGACCGGGGTCGGACCGGGATGGAACCCGAGGCGGGGTCGGACCCGAGGCGCGGTCGGACCCGGGGCGATCCGGGGCGATAACGAAAGCAAACGTAGAGCACAAACCGTGTCCAGTACGCGTTACACCCTCGCTGCCGACGTCGGCGGCACCAAGACCCTGTTCGAGCTGGGCCTCGCCGAGAACGGGCGTTACCGGCGCCTGCACGCTGCCAACTTCCTCAACGCCGACTACGCCGGCGTGGAGCAGGTCACCGAAGCTTTTCTCGCCACCGTCCCCGAGCGGCCGAACGCGATCGCTAGCGCCTGCTTCGCGCTGGCCGGGCCCATTGTCGGGCGCCGCGTGCGGCTCACCAACCTGCCGTGGGAAGTCGACTCGGCCGCGCTGGGCGACAAGCTCGGCATCGCGCAGGTGCGCTTCGTCAACGACTTCGCCGCCGTCGGTCATGGCATCCCGAGCCTGCAGGCCGACGAGCTGAGCTGCCTCCAGGCCGGCCGGGCGGACCCGCACGGCGTGCGCGGCGTTCTGGGCGCAGGCACGGGGCTGGGCATGGTGTTGATGGTTTGGACCGGCAACGCGTATCGCGTCGTGCCCTCGGAGGGCGGCAATGCCGACTTCGCGCCTGTCAACGAAGTCCAGAATCGGCTTTGGAATTATCTGTCGCATCGCCTCGAGCGCGTGTGGTGCGGGGCCCTGCTCTCCGGTCGCGGCCTGGAGCGCATCTACCAGTTCTTGAGCGAGGCGGACACCTTGCGCGCCCGCACCTCGGGCGGGCGGGCGCAGGAGTCGGCGCTCACCGCGGCCGAGATCACGGCGCGCGCCGTCGAGGCCTCCGACCCGCGTGCCGTCTCCACGCTCAACCTGTTCCTGGAAATCTATGGCGCCGTCGCGGGCAACCTCGCGCTCACGCTGATGGCGCACGGCGGCATCTACATCGCCGGCGGGATCGCACCGCGCATCGCGGCCTTGTTCGCCGAGGGCAGCTTCGTGCGGGCATTTCGGGCCAAGGGGAAGTTCGCCGACCTGATGCAGACCTTTCCCCTGCACGTCGTGCTGACCCCTGAAGTCGGGCTCAGGGGCGCGGTAGCGATCGCTTCCCACGCCGCGCTGCGGCGGCGCTGAGCCCGGAGCGCTCGTCCGGCAGACCCCGGCGCTAGCCGCAGGCCAACGACCGCTGCCGCGGCGGCCACCGAGCGTCGCCGGCGTCCCTCGCGACGGCTTGCAAATCGCCCCTTCGCCTATAATTCAGGAGCTTCCACGCCCGCGGCGCCGCGCCGCCCGCTTTCATGCGTCTGTTCGCTTTCGGGATCAATCACCAGACCGCGCCCTTGAGCGTGCGCGAGCAGGTGGTCTTCCAGAACGAGCGCCTGGCGCCGGCTTTGCGCGACCTGGTCGATCAGCGGCCCGTGAAGGAAGCGGCGATTCTTTCGACCTGCAATCGAACCGAGGTCTACTGCAATACCGAGGAGCCGGCCGCCGCGGTCCATTGGCTGGCGAGCTACCACCGGCTGCCCGCCGACGGCCTGGACCCCTATATCTATCGGCTGCCGCAGGAGCGCGCCGTCGAGCACGCCTTCCGGGTAGCAAGCGGTCTCGATTCGATGATGCTGGGCGAGGCGCAGATCCTCGGCCAGATGAAGGCCGCGGTGCGCTCGGCGGAGCAGGCCGGGACCCTGGGCTTGCTGCTCAACCGGCTGTTTCAGCGCACCTTCTCGGTGGCCAAGGAAGTGCGCACGCAGACCGAGATCGGCGCCAACGCGGTATCGATGGCGGCCATCGCAGTGCGGCTGGCGGAAGAGATCTATCCTTCGATCGGCGAGTGTCGGGTGCTCCTGGTCGGCGCCGGCGAAATGATCGAGCTGTGCGCGACCCATTTCGCCGCGTGCGCGCCCCGGCAAGTGACCTTTGCCAACCGCACCTTGGAACGCGCGCAGGAGTTGAGCTCGCGCCACGCGGGTCAAGCCATCACCCTCAACGACGTCGCCGGCAACCTCGCGACTCATGACGTGGTGATCACCAGCACCGCGAGCCCGCTGCCGGTCATCGGCAAGGGCACGGTGGAGAGCGCGCTCAAGGCGCGCAAGCATCGCCCCATGCTGCTGGTCGATCTCGCCGTGCCGCGGGACATCGAGCCCGAGGTGGGCAAGCTCGACGATGTCTTTCTGTACACCGTCGACGATCTCGGCCGCATCGCCGCGCAGGGACTGGCTGCTCGCTCGAACGCGGTGCTCCAGGCGGAAGCCCTGATCGATACCGAAGTGCGCGATTTCATGCACTGGATGAATACCCGCGGCGCCGTGCCCGCGATTCGGGCGCTGCGCGACCAGGCCGAACGCAGCCGCCGACACGAGCTGGAACGCGCATTGAAGGCGCTCGAGCGCGGCGAGGATGCGCGCAAGGTGCTCGAGCGCATGAGCGAGGCGCTCACCAACAAGCTCATGCATCCCCCGACCCACGCGCTCAACTGCGCCTCCGACGCCGAGCGCGACCAGCTCGTGCAGATGCTCGGCCGGCTCTATCAAATCCACCGCGAATGAAGCCGAGCATCGCACGCAAGCTCGCTCAGCTCACCGGCCGGCTGGAGGAGTTGAATGCCCTGCTCGCATCCGCCGATGTGACGCAGAACATGGACAACTATCGCAAGCTTGCGCGCGAGCACGCCGAGATCGAGCCCGTGGTCGAGCTCTACCGCGCCTACCTGCGCAGCGAGCAGGATGTCGCCACGGCCCAGGAGATGGCCCAGGATCCGGGCATGCGCGAGTTCGCCGAAGCCGAGATGCGCGAAGCGCGCGGGCGCATGGACGGCATAGAAGGCGAATTGCAGCGCCAGCTCCTGCCCAAGGATCCGAACGACGAGCGCAACATTTTTCTGGAGATCCGCGCCGGCACGGGCGGCGACGAATCGGCGCTGTTCGCCGCCGATCTGTTCCGGATGTATTCGCGCTATGCCGAGCGCCAGGGCTGGCGGGTCGAGGTCATGTCGGCGAGCCACAGCGACCTGGGCGGCTACAAGGAGATCATCGCGCGGGTGAGCGGCGCGGGTGCGTACTCGCGGCTCAAGTTCGAGTCGGGGGGGCACCGGGTACAGCGCGTGCCGGTCACCGAGACCCAGGGCCGCATCCACACGTCGGCTTGCACGGTCGCGATCATGGCGGAGGTCGACGCGGTGAGCGACGTGGTATTGAATCCGGCGGAGCTGCGCATCGATACCTTTCGCGCTTCCGGGGCCGGCGGCCAACACATCAACAAGACCGATTCGGCGGTGCGCGTCACGCACCTGCCCACCGGTATCGTGGTGGAGTGCCAGAACGATCGCTCGCAGCACAAGAACAAGGCACAAGCCCTGGCCATCCTGGCCGCGCGCATTCGCGACCAGCAGGTGCACGATCAGCAGGCGAAGGTGGCCGCGGAGCGCAAGCTGCTGGTCGGCAGCGGTGATCGCTCCGAGCGCATCCGCACCTACAACTTCCCGCAGGGGCGGGTCACCGACCACCGCATCAACCTGACGCTCTACAAGATCGCCGCCATAATGGATGGCGACCTCGACGACATCGTGCATGCGCTCGCCGCCGAACACCAGGCCGAACAGCTCGCGCAGTTGGCCGAGTCGAGCTAAAGGATGAAGCTGACGCCGTGAACGCTCCGCACGAGCCGCATTCGCTCGGCCCCACGACCGTAGCCGCCGCCCTGCGCGATGCGGGCCTGGCGCCGCCGGATGGCCGCATCCTGCTCCAGCACGTGCTCGGCGTGCCGCATGCCCAGCTCGGCGCGCATCCGCAGCGCGTGCTCACTGATTGCGAATGGCGCGCGTTCGCGAGGCTGGTGCAGCGGCGGCGGGCCGGTGAGCCGATCGCCTATTTGATCGGTGAACGCGAGTTCTATGGCCGCCGTTTCCGGGTCACGGACGCGGTGCTCATTCCGCGGCCGGAAACGGAGCTCTTGATCGACCTCGCGCTGGAGCGTTATCCCGAGTCGAGCACGGCGCGCATCCTCGATCTGGGCACCGGCAGCGGCAACATCGCCGTGACACTCGCGCTGGAGCGGCCGCGAACTGTGGTGGCTGCGGTCGATTGCAGTCCCGCGGCGCTGGCGCTCGCAGGCAGCAACGCCCGCGAGCTCGGCGCGCTCAACGTTCGCCTGTTGGAGGGCGACTGGTACGCGCCGGTAGCCGGCATGCGTTTCGACCTGATCGTGTCCAACCCGCCGTACGTCGCCGCCGGCGATCCGCACTTGGGCCAGGGCGATGTACGCTTCGAGCCGCGCGCCGCGCTCAACGCCGGTGCCGACGGGCTGGACGCCCTGCGAGCCATCGTCGCCGCTGCGCCGAGGTACCTCGACGCCGGAGGCTGGCTCATCGTCGAGCATGGCTACGATCAAGGCGCGGCCTGCGCACGGCTGCTACGCGCCGCTCGCCTCGCCGACGTGTTCCTGGCCCGCGACCTCGCCGGGTCAGCGCGTGTCAGCGGCGGCCGCAAGGACGCAGCCGGTGCTTGACCGGGGCGCGCAGGCTCTAGTAGACTCAAATCCGACAAAAGTGCTCAAGTATTGGAGACCCCGATGAGCGTGCAGGACACCATCAAGCAGCAAGTCAGCGGCAACAAGGTCGTGCTCTACATGAAGGGCTCGCCGGACTTCCCTCAGTGCGGTTTCTCGGCGCGCGCGGTGCAAGTGCTGCGCGCCTGCGGCGTGGAGGAAATCTTCAGCGTCGACGTGCTGCAGGATCCCGACATCCGCCAGGGCATCAAGGACTACGCCAACTGGCCGACCATCCCGCAGCTCTACGTCAACGGCGAATTCGTCGGCGGCTCCGACATCGTCACCGAGATGTTCCAGTCGGGCGAGCTGCAGAAGCTCCTCAAATAGCGCCTGGGCTGCGCTCGGCTGTAGCGCCGCTGTTCGGATTGCGCCGAATCGGGCGGCAGCGAGCAACGCCTCGAGCCGATCCCGGCGCGTCGCGCTCAAGCCTCGCGCCGATAGGGGCGGCAGGTGATACGCAGCCGCTCGCGCGTACGCGGCCGGATGCTGTGCGTCCAGGGGGTTTCGCGCGCTTGCAGCCATTGCGGCGAGCTACAGACTTCCGGTGCGCTCAAGTGATAGACCGCGATGTACTTGTGCGTGCCCTCGGTGGCGACGAAGCGGCGCGCGCTCAGTACGCCCGGCACCTTGGCGAGATTGGGCAAGTGCTCCTGGTCCATCCAGCGGGCATATTCCTCCTCGGCGCCGGGCTCGAGATTGAACCCCATGAAGAGCAATCCGCCGGCAGCGCGCGGGGCGATCACGTTGCCCGGCGCGATCTGGTCGCCGACGAAACGCAACACCCGCTTGCACTTGGGCATGAGCCGGCGCGTCCAGGGCGAGGGATTGTGATAGCCGATCGGCAGATACTGCGGGCTTTGCAGCACGTCGATCGACTGTAGATCGTAGATCGCGAGCACGACCTTGGGATTGTCCGCACTCACCCAGCGCTCCAGGGTGAGGAAGCCGGGCACCTTTTTCCGATCGGGAATGTGCTCGGTGTCGTACCAGTCGTGAAATTCGTCTTCGGCACAAGCGCTGATGTCGAAGGAGGCGATCAACAGGCCCAAGGGCTTGGTCATGGCATCTCCGGGGCGTGGCAATAGTGGGCGTTCGATCATAGCAACTCGGCGCGCGCCGGGCCGTGATCGCCGGCGCGAATGCGCCGCCTTCGACGCTACAATGCCCTTCGAGATTCCAGTGAAGACGCGGCGGATGGCCGCGGCTTGGTCGCGCCCGGCGTGAGGACGCGCGCCGAGCGCGGTCTTTTCGACGCGCCTACGTTGAGCAAGGGGAGTAGCGGGCATGGGTGCACCGATCGCGCTCGTCACCGGCGGCTCGCGCGGCATCGGGCGAGCCATTTGTCATGCGCTGGCGCAACAAGGCTGGCATGTCGTCGCACTGGCGCGCGACCGCGATGCCCTGGCCGCGACCGCCCAATCGATCGCGCGTGCGGGCGGACGCTGCGACATTCGCCTTTGCGATGCCCGCGACCGAGCTTCGATCGAGCGCTGCGTAGCCGAGGCGCTGCAAGCGCACGGTCGGCTCGATCTGCTGGTCAACAATGCGGGCGGCGGCTCGAGCGCTCGGCCGCTTGCCGCCGACGCGTTGCCCGACGGCGAATGGGTCGATACGCTCGATCTCAACCTGACCGGCGCCTACCGCTTCTGTCGAGCAGTGATTCCGGCGATGAAGGCGGCTCGCTCGGGCGCGATCGTCAACGTCTCGTCGGTGGCGGCGCACGTCGCCAGCAATCTCTCCGGGGTGGCGTATACAGCCGCGAAGACCGGCATGGTCGGCCTGTCGCGCCACCTCGCCAAGGAGCTGGGGCCGTACGGCATTCGGGTGAACACGGTGGCTCCCGGCATCATCGCGTCGGAGCGCGTCGCGGCGAAGTACGAGACCTTCTCCGAGGCCGAGCGCGCGGGCATGCTGAGCCGCATCCCCCTGGGGCGCATCGGGCGCGTGGAAGAAGTGGCCTCGGTCGTTGCCTTCCTGGCATCGGCAGGCGCATCCTACATCCACGGCGCGCTCATCGACATCAACGGCGGGTTGTTCATGGATTAGGCGGGGGCCGCAAGCCGGGCATTGCCCATACGCATTCGCACTCGCGGGCACGCCCGCTGTTCTTGAGGATTACCGATGGATATTTCGAGTGTGTTGCGCGAGCAGATCGGCGACAGGCGCTTCAAGACCGTTCTCGCCGACCCGCCGTGGCGGTTCGTGAATCGCACCGGCAAGATGGCACCGGAGCACCGGCGCCTGAGCCGGTATCAGACGCTCTCGACCAGGGAAGTCTGCGCGGTCCGTGTCAGTCTCGCCTGCGAACCCGCTGCGCACCTTTATCTGTGGGTGCCGAATGCGCTCTTTCCCGAGGGGCTCGAGGTGCTGAGGGCGTGGGGGTTCGTTTACAACAGCAAGTCCAGCAGCCTGCAATCGCGCGAACCGGCGTTTGACGTGTCATAACCCGTAGCTCGAAGCGAGATCTGCGCTCCTACGACGGGAGATGCGATTGTCCGATCGTATCAAGGCCAACAAGACAACTCGGCGCGCAAAGACCGCGCCGGCGGGCATCGGGCTTGGCGCGGTGTTGCTCTCGGCAGGGCTCGCGGTGAGTGCGGGCGATGCGTGGCCGCAAGCCTTTCCCGCCAAGGCGATACGCATCGTCGTCCCCTTCCCGCCCTCGGGCTCGGTCGATGTCTCGGCCCGCGCGCTGCAACAGCCGCTGTCGAAAGCGTTCGGTCAAAGCGTCGTGGTCGACAATCGGCCGGGCGCGAGCACCATGATCGGCACCGAGCTGGTGGCGCGTGCGCCCCCCGACGGTCACACGCTCCTCATCGCCGGATTCACCTTCATCGCGAATGCCGTCATGCGCAGCAAGCTGCCCTTCGACGCGCAAAAGGATTTCATCGGCGTGGCGCGCATCGGCGCCGATCCGTACATCGTCTGCGTGCATCCGTCGCTACCGGTGCGCTCGGTGAAGGATCTGGTCGTCTTGGCGCGCGCGCGGCCGGGGCAGCTCACCTATGCCACCAACGGCGCCGGCAGCTCGCAACACGTCACCGGCGAGATGCTCAAGCAAAGCGCGGGCATCGACCTGGTGCACGTGCCCTATCAAGGCGGCGGACCGTCGGCGCTGTCGGTGCTGGGCGGTCACAATCCCGTTCTCATCGCCACCATCGCGACCGCCATAGCGCATTTGAACGCGGGCAGGATCCGCGCGCTCGCCGTCACATCGCAAGCGCGCACGCCTTTGGTCCCCGACACCCCGACGCTGGCGGAATCGGGCTACCCGGAATTCGAGCTGACGGGCAAGCTTGGGGTCTTCGCCCGCTCGGCCGTCCCCAAGGACGCCATCGACCGGCTGGGCGCCGAGATCGTACGCGCGCTACAGCTCTCCGAGGTCAAGGAGACCCTGTTCAAGCAAGGGATCGATGCCGCGCCGCTCGGCCCGGCGCAATTCGATGCCCTGATCCAGGCCGAGATTCCGCGCATCCGCAAGATCGTGCAGGCGGCGGGCATCCGGCTGGATTGAGCCGCCGAGCTTAACTCCCGCTCTTCAGCAGGAAGAAATACTGGCCGAGAAGCAGCAGCGCCATCCCGGCCAACGCGTGCTTGAGCCAGCGCCGGTAGGTTGCCGCTTCGACCCGGTTGCGAATGCGCGTCCCGGCGAGCGAAGTCGCGACGCCCAGCACGCACAAGGGCAGCGTCGACAGCCATACGGCCGCCGAGACCTCGGCCGTCGCCAGCAAGGTCGAAAGCTGGGTCGTCTTGCCCGTGACGAAGCATAGATTCAGCGCCTTAACCAGCGCGACCGGCGCCAGGCCCAGCGACAGAAAATAGATCAGCAGCGGCGGTGCGGCGATATTGACCGAGCCTTCGAACAAGCCGCCGAGGAAGCCGAACAACATGCCGGACTTGTGGCGGTGGCGGCCGATCGCCGGCGATTCGCCGCGGCCGATCCAGTCCAGGCCCAGGTAGATCATGATCGCTGCCGCGAGCAACAAGGTCAGTGGCGCCGGATCGATGAGAATGAAAAGCCGGGTGCCGGCAAAGGCGCCCAGCAGCATCCACAGCGGCATGCGCCACCACTCGCGCACGCTGGACAAGAACGGCCCGCCCGCGACGATGGCCGCGATGACCACCGCCAGCGTCGGCGGCACCACCAGCACGATCGCCGTCTTGATGCCCGTCACGAGCGAGACCAGCGGTGTGGCTACCAGCGGGAAACCGAGCCCGAGCGTGCCGTGTACGAGGCCGGCGCAGGCGATCGCGAACGCGACGTAGGCGATCGCAACCAGCGGCAAGCTGTCGAGCGCGATCATGACGCAGGCGTCCGTGGGGATTGGGCGCGCGCGCGCTGTCTGCCTGGAATCATCATTGACTTTGCCGCCTGGTCCGTAGGCTTTACGCCGCGCAGCGACGGCATGTCATCGCGCTTCCGCCGGCGCTTGGCCCAACGCTTGCGCCACCGCCTCCGCGACATGCACGGCCTTGCGCGCCGACAACTGATCGATCTGCTCGCGGCAGCTATAGCCGGAGGCGATGATGATCTCGTCCGCGCCCGCCGTTCGCACCGCCGGCAGCAGCTTCAATTCCGCGGCCTGCACCGACAGCGCGTAAGTCTCGGGGCGAAAGCCGAATGACCCGGCCATGCCGCAGCAGCTCGAATCGATCGGCCGGGCGTCGATGCCGGCGCGGCGCAGTAACGCCATCTCGCCCGCCATTCCGATGAGCGCCTTGTGATGGCAATGACCGTGGACGCGCGCCCGCAATCCGCTCGCGCTCGCGCTCAAGCGCTCCTCGCCTTGTAGAAAATCGCTGAAGTACACGACTTGACGAGCGAGGCTAGCCGCGCGCGCGTCGCCGGGGAAAAAATCGAGCAGCTCGTCCTTGAAGACCGACACGCAGGCCGGTTCGAGCCCGACGATCGGCGTACCCGCCTCGATCTCGGGCGCGAGCGCGTCCATGATTTGCGCGAGCTGGCGCTTGGCGACATCGAGCAGGCCGAAATCGTACAGCGGCCGGCCGCAGCAGAGCTGCCGGCGTGAAATGGCAACGGCATAGCCCGCCGCTTCGAGCACGCGCGTGGCCGCGATCGCCGTTTCGGGATGGAAATGATTGTTGAAGGTATCGGCCCAGAGCACGATGCGCGTGCCCGCGCTCGGTGCCGGTGGCCGCGCCTCGAACCATGCCCTGAAGGTGCGCGCAGCGAAGCGCGGGATGCTGCGCTCGCGTGCTATCCCCGCCCAGTGCTTGCTCAAGGCGCCCACGCCGGGGGCACGATTCAGCGCATTCACCAGGCCGGGGGCGACGGACGCCCAGCGCGCCCAGCGCTGGATCCTGCCCATGCTGCGCGCCTGCCGCGGCCGGGGATGATGCTCGTAGTAATGCGACAGGAACTCGGCCTTGTAAGTCGCCATGTCGACCTGCACCGGGCACTCGCGCTTGCAGCTCTTGCAGGAGAAACACAGATCGAGCGCCGATTTCACGTCCTCGTTGGTCCATAGGCCCGTCAGCGTCTCGCCGCGAAACAGCTCGCCGAAAAGGCGAATGCGCCCGCGCGTCGAGTGCTTCTCGTCGCGGGTCACGCGATAGCTCGGACACATGACACCGCCATCGAGGTTGCGGCATTTCGCGACGCCCATGCAGCGCTCGGCGGCATGGGCGAAGCTGCCGAAATCGGCCGCGAACGAAAAGCGCGTTGGCGCTTCGATGGGCCGATATTCGGAATCGATCTTCAAGTTCTCGTCGACCTTGTAGGCGTCGACCAGCTTGCCGGGGTTCATGCGGTTGCGCGGATCCCAGATCGCCTTGAAGTCGCGAAACGCCTGCATCAGCTCGGGGCCGTACATCCGCGGCAGGAACTCCGCGCGCGCCTGTCCGTCGCCATGCTCGCCGGAAATCGAGCCGCCGTACTTCACGACCAGGTCGGTGGCTTCCTCCATGAAGGCGCGCATGGCGTGTATGCCCGCGCGGGTGCGGAAGTCGAAGCTGATGCGGCCGTGGATACAGCCGTCGCCGAAATGGCCGTAGAGCGACGATCGATAGCCGTACTTGTCGAGCAGGTCGCGGAATTCGCGCAGGTAATCGCCCACGCGCGCGGGCTCGACCGCGGCATCTTCCCAACCCGCATAGGGCTCCTCGCGCACCCCAGGCACGGCGTTGCTCGCGCCCGCGCCGACCTCGCGAATCGCCCAGACCTTGTGCTGCTCGGCGCCCGGATAGAAACGCGCGCCGCGCACGAATCCAGCTCGGCGCTCGGCTGCGATCAACGCTTCGGCCCGAGATTGGGCTTGCGCGAGATCGTCCGCGCCCAGCTCGACCATGAGCCAACCGTTGCCCTCGGGCAACAGCGCGATGTCCTCGCCGAGAAGATTCTTCTTCGCCAGGTCGTCGATGATCATGCGATCGAGCCCTTCGAGGGCAATGGGCGCATGCGCGAGCACATGCGGCGTGCGATCGCCGGCGGTGAACATGTCGTCGTAGCCGAGCACCACCAGCACGCGAATGGTGGGGCTTACGACCAGCTTCACCTTGGCACGCAGCACGATGGCGCAGGTGCCTTCGGATCCGACGAGCGCGCGCGCGACGTTGAAGCCGTTCTCCGGCAGCAGCTCGTCGAGGTTGTAGCCGGAAACCCGGCGCCGAATGCGTGGGAACTCGTCGCGGACGCGCTCGCCGTGACGCTGCGCGAGCCGCGCCAGCGCCGAATAGATTTGCGCCTTGCGCCCGCCCGCGGCAACGATTCCTTCCAGCTCGCGCTCGGAGGTCGGCCCGACCCAGAAGCGTTCGCCGTCATAGGTGAGGATTTCCAGCGCTTCGACGTTCTCGACCGTCTTGCCCGCCATCACAGAATGGGCGCCGCAAGCGTTGTTGCCCACCATGCCGCCCAGGGTGCAGCGGCTGTGCGTGGCCGGATCGGGCCCGAACGTGAGCCCATGCGCTTGCGCCGCGTCGCGCAGGCTGTCGCAGACCACACCCGGCTCGACCACGGCGGTGCGCGCTTGGGAGTCGAGCGCGACGATGCGCGTGAGATGACGCGAGACATCGAGCACCACGGCGACGTTGCAGGTCTGACCGCACAGGCTCGTACCCGCGCCGCGCATGAGGATGGGGGCGTCGAGCTCGCGGCAGATGGCAACGGTAGTGACGATGTCCTCGGTAGAGCGCGGGATCACCACGCCGATCGGAACTTGGCGATAGTTCGAGGAATCGGTCGCATACAAGGCCCGCGTGCCGGCGTCGAAACGAACCTCGCATTGCAGCGCGGCACGCAGGCGCGCATGCAGGGCCGGCACGTCGATATCTCGCCCCGGAAGGCGCTCGCTTTTCATCGCGCGATTATAGCGACGCGTCGCCGTGCTGCCGGCAGCGCCGGAGCTAGCGCGCTTCGCTTTCGGTCCGATTCGCGCGCTACGCCTGGCGCTGCAACGTCGCGCGCCCCGTCGCCGATCGCGCGCCGAGCGACATCGCCGTCCGGTACTTCCGCGGCGTGCATTGCGAGCGCCCCGAACCGCGTGCAAGAATCGCCCCTGCCATGGAGGGACGGACCTACGACTACATAGTCATCGGCGCGGGATCGGCCGGCTGCGTGCTCGCCAATCGACTGAGCGCCGGCGGCCGCCACACCGTATTGCTGCTCGAAGCCGGGCCGAGCGATCGCTACTTGTGGATCCACATCCCGATCGGCTACGGCAAGACCATGTTCCACCCGCGCTACAACTGGCGCTTCAGCACCGAGCCCGATCCCGGCCTCAACAACCGCCAGGTGTACTGGCCGCGCGGACGCGGACTCGGTGGATCGAGCTCGATCAACGGCCTCATTTTCATTCGCGGCCAGCCGCAGGACTACGAGCGCTGGCGCGAAGCCGGCAATCCAGGGTGGGGTTGGGCCGACGTGCTGCCTTACTTCATCCGCTCCGAGGACAACACGCGCGGCGCCAGCGCCTTGCACGGCGCCGGCGGCCCGTTGACCGCGTCCGACATTCGCGAGCCGCATCCGTTGGTCGACGCCTTCATCGCCGGTGCAGGGGATCTCGGGATCGCGCGCAGCGACGATTTCAACGGTCTCGAACAAGAAGGCGCCGGCTACTACCAGCTCACGACACGCAAGGGCTGGCGCTGCTCGGCCGCGACCGGCTACCTCAAGCCCGCGCGCAAGCGGCGAAATCTGAGTATCGAAACCGGCGCGCACGTCACGCGGCTCGTCTTCGCGGGAAGCCGCGCGAGCGGCGTGCAGTACCGCAAGGGCACCCTCACGTACACCGTGCACGCGGCGCGTGAAATCGTCCTGAGCGCGGGGGGCTTGCAAAGCCCGCAGCTGCTCCAGCTTTCGGGCATCGGCCCGGCGGAGCTGCTGCGCACCCACGGCATCGAAGTGATCCGGGCGATGAACGGCGTGGGCGCGAATCTGCAGGATCATTTGCAGGCGCGGCTCATGTATCGCTGTACCCGGCCGATCACGACCAACGACGACCTGCGCAGCTTGCGCCGCCGCATCGGTATCGGTCTCAAGTGGATCTTGCAGCGGCGCGGCCCGCTCGCCATCGGCATCAACCAGGGCGGCTTGTTCGCGCGCGTGCTGCCCGACGCGAAGACCCCCGATGTCCAATTCCACTTCGGCACCCTGTCGGCCGACATGGCGGGAGCGAAGCCGCACGACTTTCCCGGCTTCACGATGTCGGTGTGCCAGTTGCGCCCGAGCAGCCGGGGCAGCGTCGGCATCAAGTCGAACGACCCGTTCCAAGCTCCGGCGATGCGCCCGAACTACCTCTCGACGGAGATCGACTGCGCGACCGTGCTCGAAGGCGTGAAGCTCGCGCGGCGCATCGCCGCCACGCCCTCGATGCGCGAATTCGTCGCGGCCGAGTACCGCCCGGGAGCACAGACCGACTCGGACGAAGCGCTGCTCGAGTTCGTTCGCGATCATGGCGCGACGATCTTTCATCCCGTCGGCACGTGCCGCATGGGTCAAGACGCCGATGCGGTGGTCGATGCGCGCCTGCGCGTGCACGGTATCGCCGGCCTGCGCGTCGTCGATGCCTCGGTCATGCCGACGCTCGTGTCGGGCAACACGCACTGGCCCACGGTCATGATCGCCGAAAAGGCATCGGATATGATCCTCGAGGACGCGCGGGGAGCTTAGCGCACGCTTGCGGGCGCAACGCGCAATTCGTCTGCCTCGCCCGGCCGATATCGCGACGATCGGCGTGCCTGCGCGATGTCATGGCTCGCGCTCGCGGCGCAGGCGGAGCCGAAAGCAAGGAGACCAGAGATGCATTGTTGCCAGTACTACATGGTGAGCGGCGAGGGCGATCCGAGCTTCACCATCGAGGTGCCGCAGTTCTCGTTCGGCCCCGGCTGCTTGAGCGAAGCCCGTACCCATGCCCAGGCCCTGGGGCTGAAACGCGTCGCGCTTTTCACCGACCGGCGGGCCGGCGCGCTGCCCCACGTCGAGGTGGTGAAGACCTCCTTGCGCGCGGCGGGCGTCGACGTGGCGGTCTATGACGAGGTCCATGTCGAGCCCACCGATGCCTCGTTCAAGGCATCTTCCGCGCGGCGATGCGCTACTGGTAAGGGGCGCACGCCCGAATCGAGGACAGAAAGCGGGGGGTCACAAGAGCTGGGGTAGAGCCCCGGGTCAAAGCCGCGCGACGACGAGCGGCACCAGCATCTCGTCCTCGGTCACGCCGCCGTGGTTGCCGATCAAGACGTGGCGCTTTTCACCTGGCAGATGGTCCCTGATGGTGCCGTGGCCGCGCATGACGAGCGTCACGTCGCCGGCCCGATCGGCCAGGCGGGGATGGGGCGTACCCGGACCGAACCAGCCCGCCGCGATGATTTCGCGGCTCGCACGCACTTCAGCGCGAGCGCCGAGCGCGCCTTGGGCCCGCCGGATGAATTCCTCGGTCGCGCCGGGTGTGACGTGACAGAACGCAACCCGCGGCTCGCCCGTCAACGGCAAGCGCAGCAGCTCCGCGAGCTGCGGAAAGCGCTCCAGCTCCAGCGCTTCATCGGGCGGCGTATCGATGAAGCCGTGATCCGCGCTCACCACGAGGGCGGTGTCGGTGCCTGACAAGCGCCGCAGCAAGTCGGCGAAGGCGGCGTCTATGGCCGTCAAGCGCGTCGCCGTCTGGGTGCTCGCGATGCCGTGCTTGTGCGCCAGCGCGTCGAGCCCGGGGTAATAGGCGTAGACGTACTTGCGCTCGCTGCTCGCGCGCACGGCGGCGACCACGCAATCGACCAAGCCGGTGAGATCCGAGTAGCCTGATCGCTGCGCCCGGCCGCAGAAATGGCGGCTGTAGTCCGAATCGATGATAGGTTGGTGCGACACCACCAGCGAGCGCACGTCGAGCCGGTCGAACAGGCTGCGCGCGGCGAACAACTGCTCGGAACGAATGCCGATCTCGCCGAGCGGGACATCGTCCCCGCGACGGCGAAACGGCAGCGCCGCGGCCACGACCTCGGCCTCGGGAAACCAGTTGAACCAACCGATATGCCCGTGCTCCTGCGGGCTTGCGCCGGTGAACGAGGTCGTGATCGCGCTCGCCGTCGTGGACGGGAACACCGAGGTCAGCCGCCCGGCGAGGTGATCGAACAAGGCGCCGCCGCGCCCGAGCTCGGCGAGATAGTTGTAGCCCAAGCCGTCGACCAGGAAGAAGACGATATTGCGCGCGCCGACCAGCGCCTCCGGCGGCAAGCAGTCGAGTATCGCGTGCGGGGTGGAAGCGCCGCGCCCCGCCGCGATCGACGCCATCAAGTTCAACAGGCTGCCGCCGTCGTAGTCGGGCAGGCGCATCAGGCGAGAAACCCCAAAGCGGGCGCCAGCGCATGCCGGCGAATGAGCGCATCGCGGGCCTCGCGCTGCGCTTGCGCGTCGAGCTCGCGCGCGAGCTCGACGCTGCCCCCGCTCGACCAGGCGATCGGCGTGCCGTCGCGATACAGCACGCGGTTTCCCGTCAGCGCGGGCACCCTCGGCCCCGGTGTCAGGATGCCGGCGAGGTTCAGCGGATCGGCGCCGCAGACCGCCACCAGCTCGCCGTTGCGCGGCGCGCGGCGGGCTTCGCGCAAACCGGTAACCGCCTCGGGCAAAGCGAACTGCTCGCCCCAGACGCCGCCGACGAAGCGCCCGCCGCGAATTTCGCCGCGCGCTTCCAGCCGGCGCAGCGCGCGTAACAGATCGCGCCAGGGTGGCAGCCACGACGCCTCGCGCTCGAGCAGGCGCCAGAAGACCACGCCGTAGCGCTTGAGCAGCGTGCGCGCGACGTGCTCGGCAACGTCGCTGCCCGCCGCGGGTGGAGCGCGCCGCGTCAAGGTCCAGCGACCGGCGTCCTCGATACCGAACAGGGCCGAGCGGCGGCGGCGCTTGCCGCCGGCAATGGGCTTGCGCCGATCCTGCGGCAGCAGCAGGGCGCGCAGGCCGATGAAGCTGTCGGAGCTGAGCAAGCCGAGCGAAACCAGCTCACCGATCGATTCCTCGACCTGGGTGCGCAGCAAGCCGACTCCGGCAACGATCTCGTCGAAAAACGATGCGCCCTGGACGGCGAGATAGTCGTACACGGCGCGCGTGGGCGAGCGCAGCGCCGGCGGCTCGAGTGCCGGGACAAGTCCCGCGAACAGCGCCAAGTTGCGCCGCGACACGAGTGCGATCGGCGTGACCCGCACCGGCGAGCCGGCGAACGGCGTCGCGCCCGGCTCGATCCGCGGCTGCGACAGGCGCATCCACGCCGCCCGCCCCTTGAGGCAAAGCTCGTCCAGCCACTGCGGCTCGTAATCGCTCACGCGTGCGGGCAGGAGCGCCGTCTCCCATGCCACCGCGGGCGCCTCGAAGCCTTCGAGCACGCCGATCACGGCCGCCACCGCGTCGGGCCCGGCCATGCGTGAAGCCGATGCGACATGCTGCCAATTGAGCAGGAAGCGCATGCAATCGGCGGCGCTCACCGGCTCGATCTCCGCGCGCAGGCGCTTCACCGTGTAGCGATGGATGCGGGCGAGCAAGCGGCGCTCGCACCACTCGGTGTCGGCAGCGGCGGCGGTGAACCTGCCGCGCATGGCGAAGCCTTCGGTTTCGAGCCTGAGGAGCGCGCCATCGACGTCGGCGCGATCGAATCCCAGCGGGGTCGCGAGCGCCGCCGCGGTGGTGGGCCCGCTGCCTTCAAGGCGTCCGCGCACGATTTCGGTGAGCGCCGCCTCGGGCTCCCATGCCGGCGTCGCGAACTCGCTCGGCACCGAGACGGCAGCGCCGGTCACGCTGGCGGGCGCGGCCGCTCGCCATACCGGCAGGCGCTCGACCGCGCTCCAGAGCGCCGGCGCCCGCGCGTGCACGCGCACCGGCACGACCCGTCGCTGTGCCGCGAGATCCTGGAGCAGCACGCCCCAGCCAGGGCTCGCGTCGATCTCGGCCTGGGTGAAGGCGTGCATCCACAGCAAGGCGTCGTGCAGCTCAGCGGCGCTATCCGCGCTCGGCCAGGCTTCTTCGCGCACGCGCGCGATCGCGGACTCGTCCAGCCGGCCGAGGTCGCAGACGTTGTCCGGATCGAGCCAGCGCCGGCCCAGCACGGCCTGGGTGCGGCGCTCTTCGAGCGGCGCGTCGTCGAGAAAGGCATACGGGCGCGCCGCCAGGATCTCCATCGCGAGCGGCGAAGGCTCGGTCACGTCCTTGGCGAGGACCCGAATGCGCCCCGCCTCGCGCGCCGCGAGCACACGCTCCAAGCCCTCGGCATCCATGGCCACCGTGAGGCAATCGTCTAGCGTCTGCTGCACCAGCGGATCGTCGGGAATCTCGCGATCGCCGACGATGTTCTCCGCGCATGCGAGCTGGTCGGGAAACACCGCGGCCATGAGATCTTCGGCGATCATGCGCTGGAGCTGCGTTGGCACTTTCTTGCTGCCGCGCGCGCGCGGCAGCGCGAGCGCGATGGATGCATTCCAACGCCAACGCGTGGCGAACATGGGCGCTGCCAGCAGAGCTTGAATCAGCAACGGCCGCACCGAGCCCGAATGCAGGTACGCGGCCACCTCGTCGAGCGGAAAGCTGTGGCTCGTGCCGAGCGAAAGCACGATCGCGTCTTCGGTCGCCGCCGCCTGCAGCTCGAAGTTGAACTTGCGGCAGAAGCGCTTGCGCAGCGCCAAGCCCCACGCGCGATTGATGCGGCTGCCCCAGCGCGAATGGATCACGAGCTGCATGCCGCCGGACTCGTCGAAGAAGCGTTCCAGCACGATCGTGTCCAGGGTCGGCAACACGCCGAGCGCGCTCCGAGCCGCGAACAGATAATCCACCAACTGTTCGGCTGCCGCGCCGCCGATGCCGATGCCGTTCAGCAAGTACTCGAGCGCCGCCCCACGCCCCCCGTCCTGAAGTTTCTCGTCCAGCGACTCGACCAGGCGCGATACCGATAGCGACAGCTCATCGGAGCGCGCCGGCGCTTCGCCCAGCCAGAACGGAATCGTGGGCGGCAGCCCCGCCGCATCCGCCACGCGCACCCGCCCCGCCTCGATCCGAAGCAATCGATACGACGTGTTGCCGAGCTGGAAGATGTCGCCCGGCAGGCTCTCGACGGCGAAATCTTCGTTCACCGAGCCGACGCGATGCTCGTCGGGCTCCAGGATGACATCGTAATCGGCATTGTCGGGAATGGTGCCCGCGCTGGTGATCGCCGTAAGACGCGCGCCGCGACGCGCGCTCAGCCGCCGATTCACGGCATCGCGATGGATGTAGGCACTGTGGCGCCCGCGGCGCGTGGTATAGCCCTCGGCCAGCATCCGCACGACGTCGGCATACGCTGCCCGCGTCAGGCCGCGATAAGGATAAGCGCGGCATGCCAGCGCATACAGCTCGTCCTCGCCGATGTCGCCGCACGCGACTTCGGCCACGATCTGCTGCGCCAGCACGTCGAGCGGCGCTTGCGGGATGGCGATCCGATCGAGCTCGCCGCGCCTGATCGAATCGAGCAGAGCGACGGCTGCGAGCAGATCATCGCGCGAGGTCGGAAACAACCGCCCCTTCGGTGTGCCCGCGACCGAGTGCCCGGCCCGCCCCACGCGCTGCAGCAACGCCGCGATGGTGCGGGTCGAGCCGAGCTGGCAGACCAGATCGACATCGCCGATGTCGATACCGAGCTCCAGCGAAGCGGTCGCGACCAGCGCCTTCAGCTCGCCGCGCTTCAAACGCTGTTCGGCCTCCAGGCGCTTATCGCGCGCCATGCTGCCATGGTGCGCGCTCACGTGCTCGGCACCCAGGCGCTCGGACAGATGGCGTGCCGCACGCTCCGCGAGCCGGCGCGTGTTGACGAATACGAGCGTCGTGCGGTGCGCCTCGACCAATTGCGCGACCCGGTCATAGACCTGTGACCAGGCCTCGGTCGACATGACCGCTTCGAGCGGCGTGGGCGGAAGCTCGATGGCGAGATCGCGCCGGCGCGCATGGCCGGCATCGACGATGGTGCATGCCGCGTTCGGATCCGCGCCGACCAGGAAACGCGCCATCAGCTCGACCGGCTTTTGCGTGGCGGACAAGCCGATGCGGGTCAAACGCCGCCCGGCCAGCGAACACAGCCGCTCGACGCTGAGCGCGAGGTGCGAGCCGCGCTTGTCGGGCGCGAGCGCGTGGATCTCGTCGACGATGACGGTGCGCGTGGTCGCGAGCATCTTGCGGCCCGATGCCGCGCCGAGCAGGATGTAGAGCGATTCGGGCGTCGTCACCACGATGTGCGGCGGCTGGCGGCGCATGCGATCGCGCTCGCCCTGCGGCGTATCACCCGTGCGCACCATGGCGCGGATGGGCACCCCGGGCAGTCCCATGCGCTTCAATTCGGCCTGGATGCCTGCGAGCGGCCAGTCGAGATTGCGCTGGATATCGTTGGAGAGCGCCTTGAGCGGCGAGACGTAGACGATGCGGGTCTCGTCGCCGAGCGCACCGCGCAGCCCCTCGCGCACGAGTTGATCGATCGCGGCGAGAAAAGCCGCCAGCGTCTTGCCTGATCCCGTTGGCGCGGCGATGAGGACGTCGCGCCCGGCATGGATCGCCGGCCAAGCGGCACTCTGCGCCTGCGTCGGCGCATCGAACGCCGCGCGAAACCAGGCAGCGAGCGCCGGGTGGAAGGCGGCGAGCGGATCGAGATGGGTGTCGCGGGCGTTCACGACGACTGCCGCCCTACGCCGCGGCAACGCTCAAAGCAGCGGGTCCTTGGTCGGCGCCCAGGTCACATCGGCCTGCGCCTTGGCGGCTGCCTCCAGCAAGCCGATTAAGGGGTAGGCGCGTTGTCGCAGGTTGACCGGCGGCGGCGCGTGCTCCGCGTCCTCTTCCGGCGCGGCGCTAGGCGGATTTCCCGACGCCTTGGCGCCGACCACCGCGATCGCCTGCTTCAAGCGCTCCAACGCGGGCGCGATATCGGCGCCGAGCAAGGCGCCCGGCACGACCCCGCTCTGCCCCATGAGCTTCAGCAATTCTTCGGCGACATGGCCGAACATGGTGATATCGGCGGCCACCTTGGTCTTGAAGGTGATGAGCATGCGCGAGCCTCCTGGGGAATGGGCGGCAGATACCGATTCTCGGGCAAATCGAACCCGCCCCTAATAAAAAGAGACTTGCGCGAGGGCGGCTTGTTCCCGGCCCGCCGATGCATCAGCGCGATCATCGAGCGCTCACGCCATCGCTACAGCAGGTGCGCGCGCTTACGCTACCGGGCTGGTGCGCCCATCAAGGTCATCGAACGTTCACGCCCCGCATACTTTCAAGATCGGCGGAAGACGTGGTCTCGATTTGACGGCCCGCACGCGCTGCCGCATGCGCCATCCCAGGATGCCGAGGCCGAGGCCGAGGCTCACCCAGGTGTGCGGCTCGGGTACTGCCTGGATGAACACGCTGCCGGTCGGATTGGCAAACTGGGTCGGTGTCAACGAGCCGATCGCCCCCCACAGCTCCACCGTGCCGAAACCGCTGCCGTCGCCGCCGTCGGCGATTTCGTAGACGCGCATGCTACCCAGGCCTGCATGGTCCGCGAAGTAGAAGTAATCGGCCCGGTCGGCGGCCGTGTAGGGGCTGCCCGCGTTCGGCGTGCTTACCCAGCGCAGCGTGTCCTGCAAGACGTGACCGGCAAACGCCGGATCGTTGGATTGCGTCGTGAGCCGGAAGGGGAGATTCACACCGGCGAACGCCCAGAAGACGCCGTTCTCGAGCTCGAAGCTACCGAGCAGGAAGCTGTTCGTGGGCCCGGTGCCGAACACCGGCTGCGCTGGCGCGGGCGTGAAGCGGATGAGATTGCGCGGATCCTCGATCGAGAACCCGGGGTTCGCGGGATCGTCGCGCTCGATCCAGTACTCGACGCCGGAGGCAGGAACGAAGAAGCTCGTCTGCGCCGTGCCCATGCCGGGATGGGCTTCGAAGCCGGGCAGTGGCTCGCTCGGAACCAGGACTTGGCCGTTGATATAGGTGAGCGCGCCGGTGATGCCACCGACCGGCGTCACGTCGCCGTAGCCCGCCGGCCCGGAATAGCCCAGGAAGCCGCCGGAGACCGACACCAGGCTCGGTTGCATCGCGGCCGCCGATGCGGCCGTCAGGCCGAGTATCATCCCGGCACAGCATTGCTTCATGCTCATCGAATGTTGCCTTTCGTACGTCGGTCCAGCTCGCCCGAATGGAAAAGCCGTTCCAGGCGCCATGGCGTCAACCGTGCGAGCGCTACTGGTTCACGGATCCATGGGGCGCATCGATATTCCTCATCGGGGTTTGCAGCACGATCCGCGCCAAGTTCGATGGGGTGCGCGGACGTGCGGCGGTCAGGTCCTGCCCGTTGCATTCAAGGCTACAGACATGCCCACCAATCAGCGCTGGCTGCTGACCGCGCGGCCGGTCGATATTCCGGGGCCGCAGCACTTCGTGGCCGACGCCGTGCCGGCGCGCGCCCCCCACGCCGGTGAAGCGCTGCTGGAGACCCTCTATCTGTCGATCGATCCCGCCATGCGCTCGTGGATGAGCGCAGGCACGCTCTACCAGCAGGCAATTCCGCTCGGCGAGGTGATGCGCGGCGGAGGCATCGCGCGCGTGCTCGAAAGCCGTGCCGAGGGCCTGGCCGCGGGCGATGTCGTACAGGCGCGCCTGGGCTGGCAATCGCATCCGACCCTCGCGGCGCGCTATCTACAGAAGATCGACTTGGGCCTGGGGACCATCGAAGACTGGATCGGGCCGCTCGGCTTGAGCGCCGTCACGGCCTATTTCGGCTTGCGCGACATCGGCGCGCTGCGCCCCAACGATCGCGTGCTCGTATCAGCCGCCGCGGGCGGGGTCGGCCAGGTCGCCGTGCAGATCGCGCGCATCGAAGCTTGCCGCGTGGCCGCGATCGCGGGCGGGGCGGAGAAATGCGCTTACGCGCGCGACGCGCTCGGCGCGCACGCGACCATCGACTACAAGGCCGAAGCGGACTTGTCCGCCGCGATCGCCCGCGCCTGTCCCGACGGCATCGACCTGTATTTCGACAACGTCGGCGGTGCTACCCTCGATGCCGCGCTGGAACACTTGCGCGAAAACGCGCGCGTGGTCCTGTGCGGCCGGATCTCGCAGACAGCCGCTGCCGAGCCCTACGGCATCCGCAACCTCGGCAAGCTCGCGGCCGTGCACGGGCGCATGCAGGGTTTTCTCGTCTTCGGCTACCACGCGCGTTACGATGAGGCGCGTACCTGGCTCGCCGCACGGCTTCGCGACGGCAGCCTGCGGCAGCGGCTGCACGTGCTTGAGGGTCTGGCACAGGCCCCGCTGGGGCTGCGCATGCTCTTTCGCGGCGAGAACATGGGCAAGCTGGTCGTCCGCGTCGCCAGCTAGCTAACCAACGGACCAGGGACGAATTGGGAGGATAGATCATGCGCACCCGAGTCAGCGAGCTGCTGGGAATCAAGTACCCGATCATTCAGGGCGGCATGCAATGGGTGGGCACGGCGGAGCTTGCCTCGGCCGTATCCAACGCCGGCGGATTGGGCATCCTGACCGCGCTTACGCAGCCGACCCCGGACGACCTGCGCAAGGAAATCGCCCGTTGCCGCGCGCTGACCGACCGGCCCTTCGGCGTGAATCTCACCATCCTGCCCACCATCAACCCGCCGCCCTATGCCGAATACATCAAGGCCATCATCGAAAGCGGCATCAAGATCGTGGAGACGGCCGGCAACAATCCCAAGGACTTCGCACCGAGCTTCAAGGCGCAGGGCATCACCATCGTCCACAAGTGCACCTCGGTACGCCATGCGCTGTCCGCGGAGCGCCACGGGGTCGACATCGTGAGCATCGACGGTTTCGAATGCGCCGGCCATCCGGGGGAAGACGACGTGCCGAACCTGGTCCTGGTGCCGGCCGCGGCCGATGCGTTGAAGATTCCGATCGTCGCCTCAGGTGGCATCGGCGACGGCCGCGCCATGGCCGCCGTCATGGCGCTCGGCGCCCAGGGCATCAACATGGGCACCCGCTTCATGTGCACGGTCGAGGCGCCCATCCACGACAAGGTCAAGCAGGCGCTGCTCGGCGCCTCCGAGCGCGACACCAACCTCATCTTCCGCACCATGCGCAACACCTCGCGCGTGCTCAAGAACGCGGTCTCGGATCAGGTGGTCGCGATGGAAAAAACGGGCGCCAAGTTCGAAGAGGTGCGCCATCTCGTGGCCGGCGCGCGCGGCAAGGTCGCGGTACGCACGGGCGACATCGACGCGGGCATCGTCAGCGCCGGGCTGGTGGTCGGGCTCATTCACGACATCCCGACCTGCGCCGAGCTGCTGGAGCGGATCGTGCGCGAGTGTCGCGACTGCCTGCGCGCCGCGGCGGCGATGGCCGCCTAGCCTGGTTATCTCAGCCGCCGTTACGGCAGGGCATCGCCAGCGACTCGCTCGATCGCCCAGGAACCGAGCGCCACTCGCCCGTACTCGCCGCGACATCTCCGTTCGCGCGCCGGCGGCCGGGCCTTCCGGCCAGGCCGCGACCACGGATCACGCCGGCAAGCTCGGGTGGCTGGGCGGGATGGTCGGGCGCTGGGCGTGGAAAGCGACCAGCCGGTCGATGTTCGAGCGCCCGCGCCAGTCGAACAGCTTGCGGAAGTCCACCCATTGCACGCTGACGACGAGGTTCAGATCCAGCACTGAAAACCATCCCGGAACGAAGCCCTCCGGCGTGGCGCGCTTGTCCAACCAATCGAGGATGCTGTGCACGCGCTTGTGCTCGCGCTCGAGATAAGGCGGGTCCTTGACCACACCACTGTGGGTGCCGAAGCGCAGCATGGTGAGGCCGCTGTTGAGCAGGGTCTCGATTGCCGAGAGCACTTGCAGATCGTCCCACCGATGCTCCGCGCGCACCAACGCCGGCACCAGCGCCGGCCGCGGTGCGTCCTCGGGCGTGCCGGGATACTGCGTGAGCAGGTAATCGAGGATGACGTTTGACTCGAACAGGATGCGGCCGTTGTCGTCCAGGGCCGGCACGCGCCCGCAGGGATTGATCTCGCACCCGTAGTCGTTCTGCAAGCGGTCCATCGCCACGGGCTTGTTCTCGTACGCCAAGCCCTTCTCCGCCAGCATGACGCGAACCTTGCGCGTGTAGGGGGAAAGCGGGCTCATGTATAGCGCGCGCATCGATGGTCTCCTTTCGCATTTACTCGTCAGTTCTTCGCCGGCAGCACGCCGTGCTGAACGTAACGCTACACGTAGTTGATGTGGCGGCGATCGTCTGTAATTGGGGAATCAGTCGATGCGTATGCCGGCGTCCTTCACGACCTTGGTCCAGCGCGCGATCTCCGAGCTCAGGTATTCGCCCAGCGCCGCCGGCGTTCCGCCGACCACGCCCAGGCCGACGCTGCGAAAGCGCTCCTGCACCTCGGCACTTTGCGCCATGCGATTCATCTCAGCATTGAGCCGCTCGATGATCGCGCTCGGCGTGCCGGCCGGGGCGTAGATCCCGGACCACGTCGTCACGGTGCAACCGGGCAGGCCCAATTCGGCGAGCGCCGGCACCTCGGGTAATTCCGGCACGCGCTGCGGTGCGGTCACCGCCAGCGTGCGCACTTTTCCGCCGGCGCGCACCTGCGGCAGGATCTCCGCGATCGGATTGAAGATCGCCTGCACCTGAGCGCCGACCAAGGCTACCAGCGCCGGCGCGCCGCCCTTGAACGGCACGTGCAGCATGTCGATTTTCGCGTTGGCGAGGAATTGCTCGACGGTCAGATGGGTGATGGTGCCGGCGCCGGCGGAGGCATAACTCACCTGCTTGGGCTTCGCCTTGGCGAGCGCGATCAATTCCTGTACCGAGTTGACCGGTACGCTCGGATGGACCGCGAGCACGTAGAACGATTGGCCGACCGCTGCCACCGGCGCGAAGTCCTTGATCGGATCGTAGGGAAGCTTCGGATACAGCGGCACCGTGGTGGCGAGCGACACGCTGGCGAGCAGCAAGGTGTAGCCGTCGGGTGCCGCGCGCGCGACCAGCGCGCTGCCGATGGTGGTCCCGCCGCCCGGGCGGTTGTCGACGATCACCGGCTGGCCCAAGCCTTCGCTGAAGCGCTGCGCCACCAGGCGCGCGACGATATCGGTCGTACCGGCGGGCGCGAGCGGCACCACGATCCGGATCGGGCGCGCCGGATAGCGCGCAGCTTGCGCCATGGCATCGATCGGCGCCGCCGCCACGGCGGCGATGAGCACAAGCGCGGCCTTCATGGACTGGGCCCGCGCCGAGCCTCGAATCACGCTGGTCATGGCGTTCCCCCTCGCTGTGAGCGTCGTTCGATTCGGCTCATTCGCAGCAGGCATCTTACGCTGCCTTCGCGGCGCCCGCGTCGGGCTTCGCGAGCACAGGCCCTGAAGGCGCTTGCCGGCACGGCGACGAGCCTCTCGCTGGCCGCAGCGTTCGCGCTCGGCACGGCTTGGCCTCACTTGCGATGCGCCTCGATGAGCTGTCCGGTGCGAATCGCCTCGCGGTAGCACTCCCAGGCATAGTCGAGCTTGCCGGTGGAGGCCAGGCTGATCGCCGCCGCCGTGAGCGCGCTCACGAACGTGATCTGCAGCTCTTCGGTCGGCGTGGCCGTGCCGGCGAAGGCCTGGAGCGCGGCGTCGATCGGGAACTGCGCATCCTCGTGGCGCGCATTGGCGATCGATACCTCGCCCACGTTGCCACGGATGTGCTTGTAGAACAGCGTGCGGTCGCGCGTCATGGTGTAGCGCGCGTCCGAGTTGAGCAGCATCACGGGCGTGCGTATCTTCGCGAGGAACGCCGGCAGGTCCTTTCGCACCCCGGCCGGATCGAGCAGGATCGCGCCCGCGGCCGGCACGCCGCCCGCCAGGGCGATCGCCACCGAGGAGCCGCCGAACGAGTGGCCCGCTAGGATGATGCGCTTGGGATCGATGCGGCTGTCGATGAGCTCAGGGCGCTTTGCGATGGCGTTCACGACGCGCGCGAGCGTATTGCCGTTGCGCGTCCAGGGGCCCTTGTTGGGCAGCCGCAGCGCGATGCTGTGCATGCCCCAGGTCGCAAGATGCAGCGCCTGATAGGCGTGGTCTTCCTTCGAGTTGCCGTAGCCGTGGAGGAGGATCACGAGCGGCGCCTTCCCCGGAGCCGACGACAGGTACAGGTCGGTTTCGATGCGCTCGGCCGGCGACAATCGCAGCTCGTAGTCCGCACGCGCCGTCATCGTGAACGGACCACGCAGCCGGAATTGCGACACCTCGGGCTTGTGGCTCAGCAGATGCTCTTGCAGGCCGAGCACGCTCTTCGGTTTGAGCGCCGTCACACCCGTGTCGGGCAGTCGCGTGCAACTGCCGAGCAACGGCATCCAGGCGAAGATCAGTGCGATGAGATACTTGGCCATTTCCCTCTTCTCGGGGTGCCTAGGAGCTGCCATAGGGCATGCTCGCGCCGCTGCGCATGATAGCCGCGCTCGGCCCCGTGGTGAACTTCGCGCTGCCCCCGTTCGCCTGGCCACCGAGGGAATTCGCGATAGGTGCTTGCGCCCCGCATGGCGCATTCGGGGCACCGTGGAAGCGCATATCGCGGCTGCAACCGGCCTGCCCGCAATTGACGGCCGCCATCGCCGGGCAGGATACTGTACCGGTCGCACGCGCATGCGCGCGGCGCTGGCTTGTCCGGAGGCCATTATGAGTCATGCCCATACTCACGATCACGACCACGCTCCAGAGCACTCCGAGGTCCCGTCCGATCCGGCGCTGCGGGTGAAGGCACTGGAATCCCTGCTGGTCGAGAAAGGGCTGGTGGACCCCGCGGCGCTGGATGCCATCATCGATGCCTACGAGCGCAAGATCGGCCCGCGCAACGGCGCCCGAATCGTCGCGCGTGCGTGGACCGACCCGGCCTTCAAGCAACGCCTGCTCGATGACGCCACCGCGGCGATTGCCGAGATGGGGTTCGCGGGACGCCAAGGCGAGCACATGGTGGCGGTCGAGAATACGCCCGCGGTGCACAACATGGTCGTGTGCACCTTGTGCTCGTGCTACCCCTGGCCGGTGCTCGGACTGCCGCCGCTATGGTACAAGTCCGCGCCGTATCGTTCGCGCGCCGTGATCGATCCACGCGGCGTGTTGCACGAGTTCGGCCTGGACTTGGCGCCCGAGGTCGAGATCCGGGTATGGGATTCGACCTCCGAGGTACGGTACCTGGTGCTGCCCGAGCGGCCCGCCGGCACCGAGGCCATGAGCGCCGACGAGCTGGCCGAGATGGTGACGCGCGATTCCATGATCGGCGCCGAGCGGCTGAGCGCACCCGGCAAAGGAGCAGCGGCATGAACGGCATCCACGACATGGGCGGCATGCACGGCTTCGGTCCGGTAGAACGTGAGGCGAACGAGCCCGTGTTCCACGCGCCCTGGGAAGCGCGCATTTTCGCCATCCGTCATGCGATGGGCGCCTGGGGCAAGTGGAACATCGACGGCTCGCGCTATTCGCGCGAAATCATTCCGCCGGCGCAATACCTGCGCATGAGCTACTACGAGCGCTGGATCGCGGGCTTGATCACGCAAATGATCGACGCGGACTTGGTTACGCGTGAGGAAGTCGAAAGCGGCCGCGCGGCGCCCGCGGCGCCGAAAGCCACGCCGGCGCTCGCCCCCGGCGAGGTGATGAAGGTGCTCTCGCGCGCGCCATCGCTGCGCGACGTGCCGGTCACCGCCGGCTTCAAGCCAGGTGATCGCGTGCGCACGCGCAACATCCACCCCGTGGGCCACACGCGCCTGCCGCGTTATGCGCGCGCGAAGGCCGGAACCATTCGCCACGATCACGGCGTGCACGTGTTCCCGGACGCGAGCGCCCACGGCCTGGGCGAGCAGCCGCAGCACCTGTACTCGGTTCGCTTCGAGGCGAACGAGCTGTGGGGCGAGGCCGCCGGGGCGCGCCAAGCGGTTCACCTCGATCTATGGGAAAGCTATCTTGAGCACATCTGAAACGCGCATCGCACCGCCGCTCGATCGGCCGGCATTCGCCCGCCTGCCGCGCGATGCCGATGGACCCGTATTTGCCGAGCCGTGGCAAGCGCAGGCCTTCGCGCTCGCCGTGCGGCTGTCCGAGGCGGGCTGGTTCAGTTGGCACGAATGGACGCTCGCGCTCGGCGAGCAGTTCCGCTCGGCGGCAGCCCGCGGCGAGCCCGACGATGGCAGCCGCTATTACGAGCACTGGCTGGCGGCGCTGGAATCGTTGGTGACGGCCAAGGGCTTGTCCGATCCGGCAGCGCTCAGCGAACGCAAGCACGCATGGGCCGAAGCGTACCGCAGGACGCCGCATGGCGAGCCCGTGGCGCTGGCCGCGGCGATGCGCGGTACTTAGACGATCGACCCTGCGCGCATCGCCGCCAGCGCTATCTCGCATCGACTGACCCTGGTCGCCCCCAAGGGCGACCGTGCTGGTGCCGTGTGATTCGACGCCACGCAAGAAAGGAGTGACCCCGTGACAGGATCGCACGCTTCCGCCCAGGCCCACGCCATGCTGGAGACGCTCAGGCGTGACGCCATCGGTCTGGACGTGCACTACCAGCTCGCCACCGGCGAGCGCACGCGCCGCATCTATCTCGACAGCACCGCGAGCACGCTGCGTCTGAAGGTGGTGCAGGAGGTGCTCGATCGCTTCCAGCCGCATTACTCGAACACCCACAGCGTGCTGCACTTCAGCGCCAAGCTCGCGAGCCGCGAGTATCAGTGGGCGCACCGCATGGTGCTCGACTTCGTGCACGCGGATGCGGCAACGCACATGTGCTTCTTCACCGGCAGCGGCGCCACCGCCGGGATGAATCGCGTGGCGCGCACGCTGCGCGAGAAGCGGCCCGAGCGCGACCTCGTGCTCACCTCGATCATGGAGCATCATTCCAACGATCTGCCGCATCGCAAGCACTTCCGCGAGGTGATCCATGCGCCCGCGATCCTGACCGAGACTTCGCTCGGCAGCATCGATGTCGCCCGCCTTGAAGAGCTGCTGAAGAATCACGGGGCGCGCGTGAACTACGTTGCCGTCACCGGCGTCTCCAACGTGACCGGCATCGTCAATCCGATCCATGAGATTGCCGCGATGGCCCATCGCCATGGCGCGCTGATCGTGGTCGATGCGGCGCAGATGGCGGCGCACCTGCCGATCCGGATGTGCGGACATGCCGATGCCTCGCAGGACCTGGACGTGGTCGTGTTCTCCGGGCACAAGGTGTACGCCCCCGGCTCGCCTGGGGTGGTGGCGGCGCGGCAGAGCCTGTTCGCGGGCATCGAGCCGCAAGACGTCGGCGGGGGCATGGTCGATACCGTGTGGGTCGACCGCTACACGGTATCGGACCGCTTCCCGGATCGAGAGGAAGCCGGCACGCCGAACATCCCCGGCGCCATCGGCCTCGCCGGCGCGCTCTACGCGCTCGAGCGGGTCGGCATGGAAACCATCGCCGCCGAGGAAGAAGCCCTGGTTCGCTCGGCGCTCGCCAAGCTCGCGACCGTGCCCGATATCGTGATCTACGGCGACCCCGACGCGAAGCGCTTTCGGCGCACGGGGGCGATCTCGTTCAATCTGAAGGGACTCGACCACGCGCTCACGGCCGCAATTCTCAACGACTATTTCAACATCGCCGTGCGCAACGAATGCTTCTGCGCGCATCCTTACGTGCGCGAGATGGTGATGCTCAGTCTCGCCGAGGATGCCGAGCGCCTCGACAACGCGGCGCTGGAGCGCTTGGCCGAGATGCATCGCGGCATGGTGCGGGCGAGCTTCGGCATCTACAACACCGAGCGCGACGTGGACGCCCTGGTGCACGCATTGCGCGAGATCGGTGCGCGGCGCGACGAGCTCGCGCCGCTGTATCGACGCTTGGCCAACGGCGACTACGAGCACATTCGATTTCGTTTCGACCCCGCGCAGACGTTCTCGGTCAAGGGCGAGGTGGATCGCCTGCTGGGCTGACGCGCGCGCTAGCTCCGATCGCGGGCTATGACTTCCAAGTCGTCAGCCTACGCGAGCCGAAGAAACACGAAATCAGGCGCTAAACCGCGCATGACGACGGGCGCCCGTCTGCGGCGCTGCGCACCGACTGTTTCGCGCCGCTTATGCGCACCGAGAGGCGTGGACCCAGCGCGCACACCACTGGCGCAGCCCGCTTCGGCGCAGCGAAAGGACATGGCTTCTTATCGACCGGCATGTGAACGGCTGCCAGTCGTCTTCAATCAACCTTTGCGCCGGACGCCTTCACGATGTCCGCCCACTTGCGGTATTCCTCGACGAGCTTGCGACGAAACACCTCGGGGCCGCCGTGTAGAGGCTCCACTGCGATCGCGCCCACGCGGGTTCGAAACTCGGGCTCGGCGATCAAGCGATCGACCTCGGTCGCCACCCGGCTGATCACCGGCCCCGGCGTTCCGGTCGGCCCCACCACGCCGAACCAAACCGACGATCGAAGCTGTCCCATACCCAGCTCGGCCGTCGTCGGAACCTCCGGCAGCGCGCTCGAACGACGATCCGACAACACGGCAAGCGCGCGCACCGAGCCCGCCTTGACCTGCGCGTGAATGCCGGTCATCAGTTGGAACATGAGCTGGATGCGCCCGGCGATGAGGTCCGTGGTCGCATCCCCTGGCACCTTGTAGGGCACGTGCGTCATGCGCACGCCATTGAGCGTCTTGAACAGCTCGCCGGCGAGGTGCATCGAGCTGCCGTTGCCGGTCGAGCCGAAGTTGAGCTGGTCCGGATGGGCCTTGGCGTAGCTCGTGAATTCCTGCAGCGACTTCGCCGGCAGCTTGTTGGTGACCACCAGGACGTTTTGGACGTCGCCGATGAGCGCGATCAACGCGAGATCCTTGAGCGGGTCGTACGGCATGACCTGGTACAGGTGCGGATTGATCGCCAGCATGCTGGAAGCCGCCACCGCCAGGGTATAGCCGTCGGGCTCGGCCTTGGCGGCGATCGCGAGCCCGGTGTTGCCTTGGGCACCGGTGCGGTTGTCGACCACGAAGCGCTGGCCGAGGGTTCGCGTCAAGCCGTCGGCGAGCAGGCGGGTGATCGGATCGATGGTGCCGCCCTGCCCGGAGGGGATGATCATCCGCACCGGCTTGGTCGGCCAGGATTGGGCCAGCGCAGCGGGCGCCGTCGCCAGCCCGAGCGCGAGTAGAACGATACCAAGACATGCCGTCATCATGGAGTGCTCCGTCAAGAGGCGATTGCGGAGTCGATCAGCGCCGCTGCACGGCGTCGATCACCGCCTGGATGTTGGCCGCCGGCGTGGCCACCAACAGCACGCAGCCCGGGCCAACCATGAGTCGCCGCCCGGCGCTCTGCGCCACCGCGTCGCGCACCTCGGCTTCGATTGCCGCGGCATCGCCGTGGGCAAGCGTTGAATTCTCTTCCAGCCCGCCCACCAGCAGGCACGACGACTGCTTCGCTGCGCTCGCCAAATCCGGCTTGGTCAGGCGATCGTGCCAATTGAGCATGCGCACGGGATAGTCCTTGACCAGGTCGAACATGATGTCCTCGCCGTGCACGTGCAACAGGTCGAAGCGGCTGCGGCCCTTGAGCGCATTCAACACGGCGCGGTCGAACTGCGCGCCGAAGCGCAGGTACTCCTGGGCGCTACAGACCCGGTAGCTCGCGCATTGGGTCGCGAAAAACACGCCGTGCGCGCCGCAGGCGAGCGATTGCAGCGCGAAATCGATCGTGACCTCGGTGATGATGCGCAACCCCGCCTCCAGCATATCGGCGTTGAGGCGCATGTCGGCGAATATGCGCTCGCCGGCGAGCTTGCGCGCGCTGGTGAGCGGGCTGAAGACGGTCTGCAATATCGGCGCACCGTCGCCCAGCTCTGCCTTCGCCATGCGCAGCGCCGCGAGCTGCTGTCCGAGCACCCCGCGCGCCGGGTCGAGCCGCGCCAGCGCGGGCCAATCCTCGGCGCGCCTGACGCCGGGACTGATCACCGCGCGCGCGCCGTTGGCCGCATTCTGATACGCGGTGCGCGCGCCCCAGTCTTCCACCGAATAGGTCCCGGAGGGCATGAACTTGATCAGGTCGAAATCCCAGCGGCGCTGCCAGCGCACCATGTGGGCGGCGAGCTTGCCCGGATCGGTGTCGTCCTCGGGGAAGTGGCGCCAGAGGCTCAGCGGCAGGCGATCGACAGCGCGGCCTTCGAGTGCTGCTTCGATCCGTGTCCAGTGATTCATCGCGCTCGCCATGGCCGAGGGTCGCGAAAACGATAAGGCCGGGGACTCTAACGCCGGCACCGCGAGCCGTCAATCACGCGAAATGTTCGACGCCTTCGATCGAACGCCAGCGCCGAGCGGCCAAATGCTGTCTACGCCATCAAGTCCGGATCCTTCAAGACCATGGCGAACTGAACGTCTTCATCTGGTCGATTTGCGCGGCGTTCGTGATCCAGCTCATCTTCGTGCCGGTGCTGGGCGCGGCGGTCACGATGCTCGCGTTCGACAAGTAACAAGTCCGCCAATCGCGCGGCCGAGCGCGTGGCGCGACAGCCGGCCGGCGGTTACTCGGCGCTGTTCATGTCGGTCTCGCACGCGATGAGCAGGTCGTCTATCGCAGCCTCGGCTACGATCTCGAACGCGACTTCACCCTGCGGGGGTCAGTCGATCTTGTACCCGCTCTCCTTGACCACCTTCGCCCAGCGTTCCTTCTCCGAGGCCATCCATTGCGCCAGCTCCTGCGGCGCTTTCGCCTGCGGGCGCGAGCCCTGCGAGGTGAGCTTCTCCGAGAAATCCGGCAGCGCGACGATCCGCTTCACCTCGTTGTAGAGCTTGGTCACGATCTCGGGCGGGAGCTTCGCCGGACCGATGATCCCCTGCCACGAGCCGGCGTGGAAGCCTTCGAGACCCGGCGTCTCTGCGACCGTCGGCACCTGCGGAAACATCGGATCGCGCTGTTCGCTGGAGACGGCGATGAGCTTCAACTTGCCGCTTCTCACGTGCATCCACGTCTGCAGGACGCCCATCAAGAGGAAGTCGCCGTCGCCGGTCATGACCGAGATCACGGAGCTCTGGCCGCCCTTGGTCGGCACGTAGGTCCACTTCGCGCCGACGCGATGCTGCATGGCGAGGGTCGAGAGGTGGATGTTGCTGCCGAGCCCCACCGGAGCGTTGAGCTTGCCAGGGCTCTTCTTCGCCAGCGCGATCAGGTCGGAAACGCTCTTCACGGGCACACTGGGGTGCGTGCACAACAGGTAGGGGGAGAACGTGACTGTGGTGATCGGCGTGATGTCGCGAATGATGTCGAAGGAGAGCTTGTACATGCTGGGGCTGATGGTCAGGTTGCCGACCTCCATGAGCGTCAGCGTGTAGCCGTCGGCGGGCGAGCGCACCATCATTTCGACGCCGATATTGCCGTTGGCGCCGGGCCGCGGATCGGAAAGCACCTGCTGCCCCCAGCTCTCGTTGAGCTTCGCGCCCACCATGCGCGTCAGGATGTCCGAGGTGCCGCCCGCGGGGTACGGCACGATCACGCGGATCGGCTTGGCGGGGTAGGACTGGCCCCCTGCGGCGGCGCCGCTCGCCTGCGCCTGGACGCTGGCGCTCCAGGCGAGCGTGGCGCCGAGCAATGCCGCTGCGGCAACGTTACCGCCGGCTGCGATGGTTGCCGAGGCTATGACAACGCGTTTCATGGGACCGTCCAGCAGCAGAAGCGCGCCACGGCGGGCCGCAGCGGCTTCCAGCCGCGAAGCCTCCCACTGTTGCGCAATCCAGACTCGCGCCCCGTAACGTGGGCTCGTCCGCACTCGCGTAACGCACCGGGACGCCGAGGTCCGCCGTTACCTGCTGCACCATCGTCGACTTCCCCACCTGCCTCGGACCGGCAACGACGTGGACGAAACGGCGCGCCGCTGCCAGTCGCTTGGCGAGCTGCTCGGCCTGGAGCCGGCGAAAGGGCTTTGACGATTTGCTCATCGCACTGAGTAATTTTACTCAACCACTTGAGTAAAACAACCGGGCGAGTGCCGCACCGACCGGCGGTTGCGCTGCAATTTGCGCCTGCGGGCGGGCACTGCTCGAACGAAACGAGCGGCGAGACTCCCCGATTGGCGGCGCGAGAGCGCCGCCAGCGCCGCGCCGACCCAGCCGAATCCGATCCGCTCCTGCTCCGACCACAAGCCCGGCCGAATCCGGTTATCGCGCAGCTCGTCGTACAGCGCACGCTCCGGATCGGTGAGCCGGTGCAGGTCCTGCACCACCTGGCTCGCTTCCTCGCCCCACAAGGTGTCGTGGGCGAGCAAGGTGGCGCGGTCCATCAGGAACGATTCTGCATGGGGAAACCATGCGCGCAGCCGGTCGAGGATGGCGAAGCCGCGCGTGTCGATATCGCTCGCGCCCGCACGCTCAGCTACAGGCGCCTCAGCCGATCCGCTCCCACAGCGCGGTTTCGCCCTCCAGGCGATCGAGCTCCATGCCCTTGAAATCGCCGCGCGAGACGATACCGACGATGTTGTGTTCTCTTACGACCGGCAGATGGCGGAAACCGCCGTCACAGAGCAGGCGCAGCGCATCGATCGCGGTGCGATCCGGGGCGATCGTCACGGGGTTCGGCGTCATGACCTCCCCGAGCGCCGTCACGGTGGGGTCCTTGGCTTGGCTCAACGCCCGGACCGCGTCCCTGCCGGTGAAGATGCCACACAGGCGATGATCGTCGCCGGTCACCAACACTGCGCCGATGCGGCGCATGGACATGCGCTTGCAGGCTTCCTGGACGGTTTGCCGGTTGCTCAATACCTCGGGCTTCTGATCCTTGACGATGTATGCGATCGGACGATTCGTCATCGATTTGTCCTCCGACACATGGCCGATCGACATCTTACGCCGGCACGCGCGGCGTCGATTGACCGGGATCAAAGCCGTGTGCCTGGTCCTCGTGCAACGCGCAGGGGTCCGGCCCCCATACGTCACGAACCGGGTGCCCCTCCCTCCTGCAACGTGCAAGACCTGACCCCGAACCGGGTGGGCCTGGCCCTCGTGAAGCGTGCAAGACCTGGCGCCCAATACTTCGCGGCGGCCCGCGGGACGCCAAGTTAAGCACGCTTCGCCGGGAGCCACACGGTTCGCTAACGGCTCTTTTTTCGATCGATGAACGCTTGCATCAGGCGCGCCGGCTCATCGGTGGTGCGCGCCTCGGCGCAGACCTGGATGCCGCGGTGAATCGCATCGCGGATCGACATGCGTTCCCAGTCGCGCACCAAGCCCTTTTGCAGCCGCACCGCGCGCGCTCCCGCGGCGCAGATCGCACTGACCCATTTCTCGATCGCCGTATCGAGATCCGAGGCGGGCACGAGGCGTTGCAGGAAGCCGCAGCGATAGGCTTCCTGCGCGTCGATCATCTCGCCGGTGAGCACGATTTCGTTGGCCTTGCCCCAGCCGAGCAACAGCGGCAAGAGGCAAGCCTCCATGCCCGAGGGCAGCCCGAACTTGACTTCGGGCATCCCGAACATCGCGTGATCGGCCGCCGCACGCATGTCGCAGGCCGCGGCGAGCTCCATGCCGGAGCCCAGGCAGTAGCCGTTGATGCGCGCCAGCACGGGCACGGGCAACTGCCGGATCGCATCGCATGCCAGGTGGGTCTTGGTCCCGACCTCGCGTTGTCCCGCGACGTCCTGGCCTTGCATTTCGGCGAGGTCCGATCCGGCGATGAAGGACTTGTCGCCGGCGCCCGTCAACACCGCCACGCGCAGATGCTCGTTCGCGGCCAGCCGGGTGAATGCCGCCACCAGATCATCCTTGCCGCTCTTGCCCAGCCTGTTGCGATGCGTCGCGTTGTCCACGCTGACGTAGGCCACTTGGCCCGCCGCGCGATCCTCCAGGCGAACCTTCACGATATTCGTTTGTGCTGCCATCGCGTCTCCCTTTGAAATTCGCGCTCAGCCGATCGCGCCGCTCGCCCTGAGCGCGTCGATCTTCGCCGCATCGAGACCCAGCACCCCGGCCAGGACTTCGTCCGTTCGCTGCCCGAGTAGCGGCGGCGGGCGCCGATATCGGATCGGGCTGTCGGAGAACCGGATTGGATTGGCGATGGCCGCTACCTTTCCCGCCGTGGGATGATTCAAATCCATCCGCATCCCGCGCGCCACGACCTGCGGGTCGCTGATCGCCTGCCGCCGATTCGAACCCTTGGGGGGCGAAGGCGCGACAGCAGAGCTCATTGTGCCTGGATACCCACGCTCTTGATCACCCTGCTCCACTTGTCATGCTCAGTGCGCAGAAAGCGGCCGAGCTCCTCCGGCGTGCTGCCGATCGGCTCGACGTCCAGGAGCGCGAGCCGCGCGCGCAGCTCCGGAGTGGCCAGCGCCGCGACCAGCGTCTGGTGGAGCTGTGCGATCGCGCCGTTGGGCGTCCCCGCAGGCACGACGAGCGCATGCCAGGCGGTGCTTTCGAAGCCGGGGAAACCGGCCTCCGCGCCGGTCGGGACCTCGGGCATGTGGGTGCTGCGACGCGCGCCGCCGGTGATAATCGGCCGCAGCCGGCCCGACTTCAGATGCGGAATGGTGCCCGAATAGGTATTGACCAGGACCTGGATTCGCCCGCTCACGATATCGGCCGCGGCTTGGCCGATCCCCTTGTAGGGCACGTGCACCACGTCGATCGCCGCGAGGCTCTTGAACAGCTCGCCGGTGAGATGCAGTCCGCTGCCGATGCCGCTGCTCGCGTAGTTCAACTGCCGGGGCTGGGTCTTCGCGTAGGCGATGAAGTCCTTCACCGACTGGACCGGGAGCGCGGTCGAGACGAAGATGACGATCGGCGAGCTTCCCACCAGCGATACCGGTGCGAGGTCCCGGAACAAGTCGTAGCCGAGCCTGCGGTACAGCGACGGACCGATCGACAGCGGACCCAGGTTGGCGTAGAGCACGGTGTGGCCGTCGGGCGTGGCCTTGGCGACGATCGTGGTGCCGACGGTTCCGCCCGCGCCGCCGCGGTTGTCGATCACGATCTGTTGCTTGAGGTTGCCCGCCCACGGCTCGACCAGGCTGCGTCCCACCGCGTCCATCGAGCCGCCCGGCTCGAACGGCACGACCATGCGGATCGGCCGATTCGGAAATGCCTGGCCCAGTGCCGCGGTGCTCGCGACGATCGTCAACGCCAGGGCCCCGCGCGCTGCGAATCGACCGAACCGACCGGAGTCAGGTCTTGCACCGAGGTCAGGTGTTGCACGTTGCAAGGTGTGCTGCAACGTGCAACACCTGACCCCGAAACGCAAACGCGCTGCAACGTGCAAGACCTGGCCCCCCAATGCGCTACGGTTTCATGATGAGCTTGCCCATCACCTGGCCGGACTCGAACACACGATGCGCGCGCGGCGCTTCCGCCAGAGGAATGCGATCGTGGATCGGCACCTCGATCGTGCCTGCCTGCAACATGGCGATCAACGCGTTGGTGGCGCGCGCGCGCAGCTCCGGCCAGTCGTCGAGCGTGTGAATGGAGAAATAGCGGAAGGCGAGACTGCGTACCGGCGCCTTCTCGCACGCGGCGGCAATGTCGCCCTGGGGCGGACCTTCGATGCGCCCGTACAACATCAGCATGCCGAAGCGATCGAGACAATCGAACAGCGACACCATCGTGCTGCCGCCCGCGACCGTCACGACCAGATCGACGCCACGGCCGCGCGTCAAGCGCTTGACCTGCTCCACGACGTCGCCTTGCGTGCGGTCCACAATCTCGTCAGCACCCTGGCTGCGCGCGAAATCGCCGCGCGCCTGCGAGCTCACAACACCGATGACGCGTTTGCCGGCGGCCTTCGCGAGCTGGACCAGCGCGGTGCCGACACCGCCCGCGGCTGCCACCACCAGCACCGAGTCGTACTGGAAGCCCTTCAGCGCGCTGTTCAGTAGATGCCACGCCACTTGATAATTCGCGAGCCCCGCCACCTGGTCGAGATCGACGCCTTCGGGCACCGGATAGACCTTGTGCTCCGGCGCCTTCACGTATTCGGCATAACAGCCGGCGCGCTCCTCGAATTCGCGCGCGGAGACGAACACCGGCTGGCCCACGCGGAGCCGTCGCACCCCGGGGCCGGTCTTCACGATGGTGCCGCTCATCTCGATGCCGGGGATCGCGGGCAGCTTCGGCATCCACTTGTAGGTGCCCCGGCGCACGTAGGTCTCCGGCATGCAGACGCCGATCGCATGGGCCTTGACCAGCACCTCGTCGGCGACAGGCTCCGGGGTGGGCAGGTCGACATACTCCAGCACCTCCGGTCCCCCGGTGCGCGTGATCCGGATGGCTTTCATGGCAGCTCCTCCGTCGTGGCGATCCATTATAGGGTCGCCGCCGCGGCCGCGACGTTAGGTCACGGGACAGGCGAGCTCACTCCGCCCGGATGTTCATCTCCTTCAGCAGCCGGGTCCACTTCCCGAGCTCGCTCTTGATGTACGCGGCGAAAGCCTCCGGGGTCGAGCTGACGGGCTCTAGCCCCGCGCGCAGGACCCGCTCGTTGCTCGACAAGGCCTCGACGATCTTGATGAGATCGCCGCTCAGCCTCGCGACCAGGGGCTTGCGCAGGCCGGCAGGACCGCAGACGCCGAACCATTGCCTGACTTCGAATCCCGGCAGCGTCTCGGAGAAGGTCGGCACGTTGGGCAGCTCGCGCAGGCGCTTCGGGCTGGTCACGCCGATCGCGCGCAGCTTGCCGGACTTGATGTGCGGCAAGGGCGTGGACACCGCGCCGAGCAGCAGCGGTATCTGGCCGCCGATAGCGTGGGTGATGGCGGCCCCGCCGCCCTTGTAGGGCACATGGGTGATGTCGATGGCGGCCACGCGTTTCAGCAGCTCGCCCGCGACATGCGTCGTCGTGCCCGTGCCGTTCGACGCGTAGGCGTACTGCCCCGGCTTGGTCTTCGCGACCTTGATCAGCTCGGAGAGCGTCTGTGCGGGAAAGGACGGATGGACCACGAGCACCACCGGGATGTCGGCGGCCTCCGAGAGCGGCGTGAAGCTCTTCACCGGATCGTACGGGATTTCGGTGCCCAGCGCCGGGCCGAGGATCAAGGTGCTCGACGAGCACATGACCAGGGTGTGGCCGTCGGGTGTCGCGCGCGCGCCCGCGTCGAGCCCGATGATGCCGCCCGCACCGGGGCGGTTGTCGACCACCACCTGCTTGCCCCACTGCTCGGTGAGCCGCTGGGCGAGCTCGCGCGCGAGCAGATCGGTCGCACCGCCCGCCGAGAACGGCACGATCAGGCGCACCGGGCGCGCGGGAAAGTCATCGGCCGACGCCCATGTGAACGCCGACGCCGCGGCGCATGCGATTGCGAAACGGCCGGTAATGCGCTTGCTGCATCTCATATCGTCCTTCCTCCTCGGCGCCTGCCTCGTCGCCGCGCAACGACTTCGCGTGAGCCTCAAGCGGCGGCGCTCGCCTTGCGCTTTTCCGCGGCCCGCTGCACTGCTTGAATGATCTGCGGATAAGTCGCGCAGCGGCACAGGTTCCCGGAAAGATAATGCCTGATCTCGTCCTCGCTCGGCGCGGCGCAGCGGTCGAGTAACTGCTCCACCATCAGCACGAAGCCGGGCGTGCAGAAGCCGCACTGGAAAGCGCCCTCTTCGATGAAAGCCTCCTGCACCGGCGAGAGCGCGCCGTCGCGCTCCAGGTGCTCGACGCTCGTCACCACGGCGCCGTCGAGAAAGGCCGCGAGATAAAGACAGCCGGAGACGGCCTTGCCGTCGACGAGCAGCGTGCAGCAGCCGCACAAGCCCTGAGCGCAGCTCTCGCGCGCACCGAACAGGCCGAAGGCTTCCAGCACCTCGACGGCGTTATGGTGGTTGGCGATCTCCGTCTCGACGGGCTTGCCGTTGAGGGTGAAGCGTATCGTCTTCCGGCCGGCAGCCATGGTCACTCCTCGAGCGGGGTAGCGCTGTTCGCCCGCAGCGCCCGGTAGACGGCCTCCGGGGTCACCGGCAAGCGCGTGATGCGCACGCCGACGGCGTCATGGATGGCATTGGTGATGGCGGCGGACACCCCGAAGGTGCCGGTCTCGCCCACGCCCTTCGCACCGTAGGGGCCGCTCTCCTGGCGCGCGGCGACGATTTCGTTCACGAACACGGCGGGGATATCGCGTATGCCCGGGATCTTGTAATCGGCGAGCGATGCATTGGTCGCCTGACCGGCGTCGAACTCTATGCCTTCGGACATCGTGCAGCCGTATTGCATGATCGCCGCGCCCGAAAGCTGCGACTCAACGATCTGCGGATTGATCGCGGTGCCGCAGTCGGCGATGTTGACGAGGCGCGTCACGCGCACGTGGCCGGTTTCGGTGTCCACTTCGATCTCGGCGCCGGTGCCGCCGACCATCCAGTTGGGCGTGATGTTCTCGGCCAGCCCCGTGGCATGGTCCGGCTGGTTCGATTTCGGATTGAAGGTCGCCACGCCGACCACGTTGCCCGCCTGCATGCCGTAGCGCTTGCGGAACAGATCCGCTATCGGCGTCGTTTCCACCGGCACGCCGAGCGCGGTGGCGAGCGCGAGCAGCTTGTCGCGCGCGTCCTCGGCGGCGAGCTTCACCGCCTGCCCCATGTGAAAGGTGGAACGCGAGCCAAGCGTGCCCATGTCGTATGGCGTGAGATCGGTGTCGGGATGCGCGACCTTGACGCTCTCTACGGGAATGCCGAGCGCCTCGGCCGCGATCTGCGCCAGCGCGGTATCGGAGCCCTGCCCCATGTCGACGGTATTGCAATACACGGTGCAACTGCCGTCCGCGTAGACGTTGACGATGGCGACCGAGGTCGTGTTCGAGATCGAGGCCTTGAAACCGATCGCGATGCCGCGCCCGCGGCGCACGCTGCCGCTGCCGCGATCGAACGGCGCGTTCCAGCTCATGCGTTGCGCGAGCCGCTCGAGCACCGCCTCGGTCGCCGCGTCGCGCATGACCGTGCCGGTTGCCTGCGCGCGGCCCTCGCGCAGCAGGTTCTTGCGCCGGAACTCGAGCGGATCGATGCCCAGCTCGCGCGCGATCATGTCGGTGTGGCTTTCGTAGGCGAAGGTGAGCGTCGGGACGCCGAAGCCGCGCAAGCCCGCCGCCGGCGGCAGGTTGGTATAGACGGCGTAGGAGTCGATGTGCACGTTGTCGATGTCGTACGGCCCGGCCGCGGTGAAGCCCGTCTTTTGCGTCAGCCGCGGACCGATGTCGGCGTACGCACCGCCGTTCCACCACACCTCGCACTCGCGCGCGCTGATGCGCCCGTCACGGCCGACCGCGCTCTTGAGCCGTAGCGTGTTGGCGTGCTTGTTGATGGTGTAGAACTGCTCCTCCATCGTGAGCGCGATCTTCACCGGCCGGCGCGCGATGAGCGCGCACGCCACCGCGATCGCTTCGACCTTGATGTAGGTCTTCGCGCCGAAGCCCCCGCCCAGGAACGCCGTCTTCACGCGCACGCGATTCTCCGGCCAGCCGAGCAGCCGCGCGATTTCGGTGCGCACCACCGAGACCATCTGCGAAGCGGTATGGAGCGTGACCGAGCTGCCGTTGGATTCGGCCAGCGTGACGATCGGCTCGAGCGGCGTATGCATGATCTGGCGGGTGTGGAACGTGTGCTCGAACACATGCTCCGCGTTGGCGAACGCGCGCGCGACGTCGCCGCGGCGCAGCTTGAAATCGAGGTGCAGGTTGGTATTCCTGCGGCCCGCGAGATCCTTGAAATCGGGGAACATGCCCGCCGGTCGCAGGACCTCGTGCACGATCGCCGAGCCGGCTTTCATCGCTTCGACTTCGTCGTACACGGCAGGCAGCTCTTGGTACTCGACTTCGACCAACTGTGCCGCCTGCTCGGCGAGATGCGGATCGGCGGCGAGCACCACCGCGACCGATTCGCCGACGTGGCGCACCTTGTCGAGCGCGAGGATCGGTTGGTCGTGGAATATCGGTCCGTAGTACGGGTCGGGAATGATCTTCCGCACGTCGGCCGCAGTGATGACGCCGGCGACGCCGGGAGCCGCGGCCGCCGCGCTCACGTCGATCGACTTCAGCCGCGCATGCGCAAGCGTGCTGCGTACTATCTTGCCGTAGAGCATGCCCGGCAGGCGCAGGTGATGGATGTATTCCGCGCGTCCGCTCACTTTCTCGCGCGCCTCGCGGCGCGGAATCGAGCGGCCGATCTGTCGCGTTGCCTGGTCTTTCGTCTTCATCGCTGGGCTCGCTCGTTCACGCCGGGGGCACCGAGGGCGCGGCGCAACGCGCGTTGCACGTACACGCGCACGAGCTGGCGCTTGTAGGCGGCGCTGCCGTGGCCGTCGGCCATCACGTCAGCCTCTTCCGCCGCCGCTTCGGCGGCGCGCGCGAGCACGGCATCCGCCGTGCCTTCCCCCAGGATCGCCTCGGCGGCGCGAAGCCGCGCCGGCTTCGAGGTCGCCGCGCTCAGCACGATCCTGGCCTCGCGGATCGCGCTCCCCGCGCCGTCCACGGCGACCGCAACACCGAGCGCGGGCCAATCGTCGGCGGCGCGCGTGGTGCACTTGAAGTACGCGGCGCGCCGCTCGCCCTGCGCCGGCACGATCAACGCGCTGATCAGCTCATCGCGCGCGAGCACCGTTTCGTAATAGCCGGCGAAGAGGTCTTCGACCGCGACCTCGCGCGTACCGCGGCGACTCGCGACCGCGACACGCGCGCGAAGCGCGATCAGCACCGGCGGAAGGTCCATGTGCGGATCGGCATGCGCGAGATGCCCGCCGACGGTCGCGACGTTGCGCACGCGCACGTTCGAAAGCGTGCGCAAGGTCTCGGCGATCACCGGCGCGCGCGAGCGCACCATGGGCGCGTCCTCGAGCGCGGCGAGCGGCGTGAGCGCGCCGATGGCAAGCTCGCCGTTTGCACGCGCATCGATGCGCGTGTGCGCATCCGCGAGCTTGCGCAGGCTGACCAGCCGCGTGGGCCGGAACACGCCGGACTTCATCATCAGCATGAGCGCGGTGCCGCCGGCGATCGCACGCACCGACGGATCCTCCGGGTCGAGCAGCGCGAGCGCTTCGGAGAGCGTTTGCGGCTCGGCGATCTCGAAGCTCATCATGGCGCGACCCCGCATGGGCAGGCGGCGAATGCCGCGCGCAAGTTCTCACCGAAGCGCTGCGACATCTCGCGCGCTTTCGCGGTGAACGCGGACTGGCCGAGGCTGCCGAGCTTGCCCGTCAAGGCGAGGTCGATCGCATACTTGAGCTGCGTTTCGCGATCGCGCTCGGCCAGCGTTGTCACTGACACCGCCGTCAAGCGGCCGAGAAAGCCGAGCGGTTTGCCTTCGATGCGGGCCTCGATTTCGCACGGCGCGTCCACGCGCGTCACCTCTACGCTCACTCTGAACTTGAATTGCATGAATGAGAGCTTCGTCTGCATGAGCGCCGTGTAGTGGGTCGCGTCGACTTCGACCAGCTCGCTCAGTCCCTCGACACAGGACGCGAAGAAGCGCGCATCGCGCAAGGCCGCGAACACGGCGTCCCGGCCGGCAGTGACGCTCACTTCACCCTCTAGACGCATGGATTCCTCCCCGCCATCGCAACGCGGCTTGGCGCCTACCGCCAGCGCGAAGCCCTCGCTGTGCCGCGCCCGGATCCAGCGAGCCGACCTCGGAGTCTGGGAGGCCGAGCATCAAGCTGCGCTGCCTCGCCCGCTCGCTCTGCGCACCTCGCAGCGCGCGCAGACGGCTCCCGCCCCTTACCCGCAGGACGTTTTGCGGACCGGCCCATGCGCTGCCGCGTTGAAACGCACGCCGTGGCCCCCGGCGGGCGACCTTAGGCTGAATGCTATTATGGCCATTCCAGGCGATAAACCCCTCCTTCTTCACAACATTCGTGACTGTTCGTCACCAATCGATGGCGGCCGAGTCCCTTCAAGGCATCACGGTCTTCGTGCACGTGGCCGAGGCGCGGAGCTTCACCAAGGCCGCCGGCAAGCTGGGGATCTCCCCGTCCGGCACGAGCAAGGCCGTCACTCGGCTCGAAGACAAGCTCGGTGTGCGCCTGGTGCAGCGCACCACCCGCAGCGTCGGCCTCACGCAGGACGGCGCCGCGTTCTACGAGCGCTGCAAGCAGATTCTCGGCGAGCTCGAAGAGGCGGAGGCGGTGTTGACGCGCTCGCGCGCGCGCTCGCGCGGGCGCTTGCGGCTGCAAATGCCGGTCGCCTTCGGCCAGCGCATCCTTGCGCCGTTGATGGCGCAGTTCGCGGAGCAGAACCCCGAGCTCGTGATCGACATGGAGCTGAGCGATCGCGTGCCCGACCTGGCGGATGAAGGGCTCGATGCCGCCGTGCGCATCGGCGATCTCGCCGACAGCCGTCTCATCGCGCGCCACTTGTGCGATCTGCGCTTCGTCACCGTCGCATCGCCGCAATACCTCCAGCGCCATGGCGAGCCGCGCACACCGGATGATCTCGACCGCCATCGCTGCCTCATGATCTATGTCCCGCACACCCACCGCTATCTCGGCTGGCACTTCAACTGCGACGGCGTCCAGCAGACTCGCGTGCCTGCCGGGACCCTCAACTTCAACAACGCCCATGCGTTGTTGCAGGCCGCCATCGCGGGGGCGGGCATCGCCAACATCCCGAGCTTCACCGCCTTCGACGCCATCGGCTCGGGCTTGCTCAGGCCCGTGCTGCGCGAATACGCGGCGCTCGGGCCGAGCGTTTGGCTTTTGTACCTGGAACGGCGTCATCTCTCGCCGCGGGTGCAGGCGCTGGTGCATTTCCTCACGACCCACATCCCACAGCTACCGGCGTGGGATGCGCTGGCGCAATGAGCGGCGGTAGTCCCTGAGCAAGAGGCGTGGACCGGGGTCCTGGTCCGACCCGGCAGAGCGGACCGACGCGGCAGAGCCTGGCAGAGCGCGGCTCGGCGTGACCGACGACGCAAGCGGCGCTCCAGCCTGCACGATCCAGCCGGATGAGCGCGAAGCGCGCCAGCGCAGCGTCCCACAAGCGCTTGCGCTCGATGCTATGCTCCGATCGGCGCCGCAGCGGGAGAGAACGATGACGGGTCACAAGCAGCGCGCCTGTGCGCAGGCGCAGCCGGGACGATCGGCCGGCGTTCGTTATGACATTTCACGGCCGGGGAGCGCGGGCAAGTGAGCGCGGCGAGACCAGGCGCATTCGTCGCGGCGGCGCTCGTAGCGTTCTCGGCGGCACACGCCGCGCAGGACCTGCAAAACCGTCCGATCCGCATGATCGTCGCCGTTGCCGCCGGCGGCAGCACCGACATCGTCGCGCGTGCCGTCGCGCTGCCCTTGAGCGAGCGCGTCGGCCAGCAAGTGGTGGTCGATAACCGGCCCGGCGCCGGCGGCGTGATCGGCCTCGAGCTGGTCGCCGGCGCGCCGCCCGACGGCCACACGTTGATCATGGGCCCGGGATCGTTCGGCACCATCAATAGCTTCTTCCCGAAGGCGCCGGATGTCCAGAAGGACCTCGCGCCGATCGCGTTGCTCGCGACTTCGCCTTACCTTTTGGTGGTGCAGTCCAAGCTGCCGGTGACGAGCGTGAAGGAGCTGATCGCCTACGCCAAGGAGCGGCCCGGCAAGCTCACCTATTCGGGCTCCACCGTGACCTCGTTGCAGCGCCTCTCCGGCGAGCACCTGAAGCGCATGGCGGGCATCGATCTGCTGTTCGTGCCGTACAAGGGCACCGGCGCGCTGATGCCGGATCTGCTCGGCGGGCGCCTCGATGTCGCGTTCGACAACGTGCTGGTGCTTACGACCTACGTGAAAAGCGGGCAGCTTCGCGCGCTCGCCGTGACGGGCGCCAAGCGCTCCGTGGTCATGCCCGATGTGCCCACCATTTCGGAAGCAGGCGTGCCGGGCTTTCAGTCGGCCGGCTGGTTCGGGATCTTCGGCCCGGCGAAAACGCCGCATGCCATCGTGGCGAGGCTCAACACGGAGTTCAGCGCGTTGATGGATGCGCCGGGCTTGCGCGATCGTCTCATCGCCCAAGGCGCCGAGCCGCTCTCGGGCCCGCCGGAGGCGCTGCGCAAGCATCTCGCCCGCGAGGTCGAGACCTGGAGCAAGCTCATTCGTGAGGCCGCGCTGAAGGTCAACTGAGCGCGCAAAGCATGGGGTACGAACTTTACTTGATGGCGCCCAGGCCCTCGAGCAGCTTCATGTTGTTGGCGATTTCGCTGCGAACGAATTCCGCGAACTGTTCCGGCGTATTGCTCATGGGCTCCAGTCCGAGCTTGTGCAGCCCCGCCTTCATCTCGGCGCTGTTGACCGCCTTGACCGTGGCGCCATGCAGCGCCGTGATCACCTCCGCCGGCAGTGCGGCCGGTCCGACCAGGCCGTTCCAGCTCAAGCGCTCGTAACCCCTCAAGCCTGACTCGTCCAGTGTCGGCACGTCCGGGCGCAGCGCCGAGCGGGTGCGGCTGGTCACGGCAAGGATCTTCACCTTGCCGCTGCCGAGCAAGGGCAGTGCCGATGTGATGGTCGGAAAGGAAAGATCGACCTGGCCCGAGGCCACCGCCGTGGTGGCCTCCGCACCGCCTTTGTAGGGCACGTGCAGCACATCGAGCTTGCCCATGCGCTTGAGCATTTCGCCGCACAAATGGCCCGAGGTGCCGACGCCTTCCGAGGCGTAGGACATCTTTCCGTGTCTTCGCCCGAGCGCAATCAAGTCCTTGACGTCCTTCACGGGCACGGACGGGTGCACGACCAGTGCGTACATGGTGCTCGCTACCCGCGAGATCGGCGCGAAGTCGCGCACCGTGTCGTAGGGAAGATCCTTGCGTACCGCGGGCAGGATCGTCGAGGATGCCGTCAGCAACAACAACGTGTAGCCGTCGGGCGCGGCCTTGGCAACGTATGCGCTGGCGATCGCCGTGCCGGCACCGGGCCTGTTCTCGGTGATCACGCTCTGACCGAGGATATCGGACAATCGCTGCGCCAGCAGGCGCGCCGACACGTCCGTCGAGCCGCCCGGCGCGAAACCGATGACCAGCCGCAGCGGCTTGTTCGGATAGCCTTGGGCATGACCGATGGATACAGCGCCTGTCGCGAGCAACAACGCAAGCCCTGCTCGGGCGATCGTTGCGACGTTTTCCAGATGCCGGCGCGGCCGGCGAACCGTGGTGTTTGATGCATTCTGTCCTTGCGTGCCGCACATGAGTCCTCCTCCCGGATGAATTCCGGCCGTATTCATGCACCTGGCCTCCCGCTCAGCGCTACGCTCGAAGCCGCTCTCGGCTCACGTCAAGCTCGGGTACGCCGTGATCGCCTACCCCGGGCGCCCAAGCCGGAGCGGCCTATGCGCCGAAGGCATCGGTTCACTGGCTTACCCGGTACTTCTCCACTTTCGCCTCGTCGAGCTCGAAACCGAAGCCCGGCTTGTCGGAGAAGGTGAGCAGCGGCGAATGCTGCGGAATCGGGTCCGTCACGATGTCGTCGACCAGGATGTCGAGAGGGGAGCCGTGCACGCCGCGATCGAGCCGGCGCGACGATGCCATGAACGCGTGCACCGCGGCCATCCCCACTCCCGTCGGCGCCAGGCATCCCGGAATGATGAACATGCCGGCGGCCTCCGCGACGTGCTGAATCCGCTTCGCTTCGGTCATTCCGCCCTTCACCGTCGGCTTGATGTGAATGGCATCGGCCGCACCCATCTTCGCCACCACCATCATTTCATAGGCGGTATTCACGCACTCGTCGGCGATGAGCGGCGTGTGGATGGCGTTGCGGATCCGCACCATCCCCTCCAGGTTCCAGTAATCCACGGGCTGCTCGACCCATTGGATGCCGTATTCTTCCATCTCGCGGATGATGTTGATCGCGGTGAGCGCGTCATAGCCCTTGTTGAAGTCCATCTTGAGGCTGGGTTTCGGCCCGATCGCCTCTCGGGTCAAACGCAGCCGTTCGATGTCCTTGGAAGCATCCTCGTCGCCGACCTTCAGCTCGAGCTGGGTGAAGCCGCGCTCGACGGCGCCCTTGGCGATCTCCGCCACCTTCTCCGGCTCGATCATCGGAATGCCATAGCCCACGCCTTCGACGGGCGTTTGGGAGTAGACGCGGCCGCCGAGCAGTTGATAACTGGGCATGTCCATGCACTTGCCCAGCAGATCCCAGATCGCTAGGTCGATGCCGGCCTTCACCCAGAAGTGTCCCTGCACCCGATCGTTCATCTTCTTGTTGATGAGCTCGATGTCGAACGGGTCCATCTCGATGAGGAAAGGCGCGAACGTCTCGTCGATGATCTGCTTCACGCCGCGCGGCGCTTCCGGCCCGACGCGGTTGTAGGACGGCATGCACTCCACTTCACCAATGCCGACGAGTCCGTTGTTGCCGTGGACCTTGACCAGGATGTAGTCCATCCACGGTGTCGCACCCTTCGCCGACTTCATCGTGCGGGCCGTCATGATCCGGATCGGCACGGTGTCGATCCTGCTGATATGAATCTTGTCCTTGCGCATGACTTTCCCTCCAACTGGAACGTGCAAGACCTGACCCCGATTCAGTTGATCGTCACGCCGGCGGCGCGCACGACCTTGCCCCATTTCGCGAGCTCGTCGACGACCACCGCGCCGAGCGCTTCGGGCGTGCCGGCGGCCGGGTCGAGCCCCTGATCATTGAGGCGCCGGGCGTTGACCGGCAGCTTCACCGCGGCGGCGAGCGCGGCATTGAGCTTCTGCACCACCTCCTTCGACATCCCGGCGGGGCCGAACAAGCCGTACCAGGTCGTCACCTCGAAGCCCTTGAGCCCGCTTTGCTCCATGGTAGGCACCTCGGGGAGCAGGGGCGAACGCTCCACGCTGGTCGCCGCCAGCGCGCGCAGCTTGTTCGCGCGCACGTGCGGAACCGACAGCGGCAGGATGTGGAACATCATCTGCATCTGGCCGCCGAGCAGATCGGTGGTCGCGGGGCCGCTGCCTTTGTACGGCACGTGCAGCACCTTGATGTCGGTGGTGAGGCGGAACAGCTCCATGGTGAGATGCGACAGCGTGCCGTTGCCGCCCGAGGCGAAGTTGATCTCGCCCGGACGCGCCTTGGCGAGCGCGATCGCCTCCTTGACGGTCTTCACCGGCAGCGCCGGATGGACCACGAGCACAGTGGCGGTGCGCGCGATCATGCCGATCGGGGTGAAGTCCTTGGCCGCGTCGTAGGGCATCTTCTTGTACAGCGCGGGCGAGATCGACAGCGCGCTGGGGCTGCCGACCACGAGCGAATAGCCGTCGGGCTTCGCCTTTGCGGTCACCGCCGTGCCGATGGTATTGCCCGCACCGCCGCGATTCTCGACCACCACCTGCTGGCCGATCTGCTCGGCGAGCATGTGCGCGATCACGCGCCCGACGATGTCCGTCGGCCCGCCAGCGGGCGCGGGCACCATCAGCGAGATGGGACGCGTCGGATAGGACTGCGCGGCGGCGAGCGCCGCGCATGCCAAGGACAACACCAGGACCACCGTTCGCATCGCCCGCATCGCTCTCTCCCTTTAGCTCGGGCGGCCATCCCATCGTGGCTGCGCCGGTACCGCGCTTCTCCGATCGATCCGCGTGCTCCGCCGAGCCGCGAGCGATCGCTGCCTTGATCAACCGCCGCTCACGACCCGCGTCACGGCGCGCGTCTCGCCGTAGGTCGGAAAGAACAGCGTGTGCGCCCCAGGACCGCCCGCGACCGCGATCAGGATCTCATCGGGCCCGTCGGCCACGGGCAGCGGATCGGGCAGCTCGTCGCCATGGTGCGGGGCGCGCTTGCGGCGCACGCGCAGCATGATCTCCTCCGAGAAGCGAGCGAGCGGCACGCGGGCGCGCTGATAGAGCGCGGCTTGCAGATCGCGCTTCGACATTCCGGCGCGCGCGAACACGCCGGCGTGCGCGGGGCTCAAGACCAGCAGTACTTCACCGCCGCCCTGAGCATTGTTCGAGCCGGGATAGGTCATGGTCTCGGCGATCATGTGCATGAGCCCCGCGGGCGAGGTGCTGCCGAAGTCATTCACGTTCACCGGCGCATCGGCGCCGATCACGGTCACGGTGCTCGCCGCGCGCGCGAAGCCGCGTGCCACGTGTAACGGCTCCCAGGACGTGTCGGCCTCGGCTTCGGCGAGACAGGCGCTGAACTTGCCGCCATGGCCGAAAGTGGCCATGTCGGTCTCGCCGGGCAGGGCGCCGCCGATATGCATCGCCGCAAGCCGCAGTGCCCGGCCGATGGTCGCGTTGGCGCGAAAGCCCGGGCCGAGACAACCGCTTCCCGAATGGATTCCGAGTCGGCCCGCGATCGGGCCGTTCACGACGACCAACGGCGACGCAAGCTCGGTCGTCGCCTGAACCGCGAGCAGGTTGAAGGCAGGATCCAGCAGCGCCTCCAGCGCGGCGAGCACCACGGGGAAGTACGCCGGCTCGCAGCCGGCTGCGAGCGCGCAGATCGCGGCATCCTCGATCGTCACTTCCTGCATGAGCGGTGCCATGTCGCCGAGCACCGTCGCGCCGGGGCGAGAGGTAGCCGCCAGCATGTGCGCGAGCGCTTCGCGCGAGGGGGGCACCAGCGGCAGGCCGTCGGCGAGCGGACCCGCCATGAGCCGCTCGATGCGCGCTTCCACGCCCGCGGGCAAATCGGCGACGAGACCGGCGAAGAGGCTCATTCGATTTTGCGCGTCACCGAGCGGTGGTTGTTGATGCCGGGGGCGAAGAACGAATTGGGCCCCGCGCCCCCGTGCACCATGATGAGGATGTCGTCGATGTCCTCGACCACCGGCATGGTGGCATGCTCCATGGTGTTGGTGGCGTAGAGGGTCTTCTTCCACGCGCTCCAGCGCTCGCGCGACTCCGGCGGAAACTGGTGCACCGGGATGCGGTAGACCTCGTAGATGAAGCGGCGGATCAGCTTGCGGTCGAAGCCGCCTTGCGCGACCTTGTTTGCATGCGCGGGACCGAAGATCAGCATGTGCTGCGTCGGGCCGAACACCGGGCGGTTGCCCGAGGTCGCCATCTGGGCGCCAAAGTTGGCGAGCACGCCCTGGGCGCTCAAGGCGCTGGTGTCGTCCACCATCTGCGGCGGCTCGACCGACATCACGGTCACCACGTTGTCGCTCGCCCGGTAGCCCATCTCGACGTGGATCGGCGGCCACGGACTTTGCTCCAGGTTCTCCGCGAGCGCATCGGCGATTTTGCCGAAATGCCCTTGGCACGTCGCGCCGTGGACCCCCGGAAGGCTCATGCAGTTGTACATGATGAGGCGCACGGCGCGCGCGATGGTGGCGTTCGGGCGCCAGCCCTCGGCGCTCAAGTCGCGCCCGTCGCTCATGCCGATCTCGCGCGCGATGGGGCCGCCGACCACGACCAGGGGAAAGAGCGTGTGCGCCGTCGTGATCACGTGGTTGATGCGGTATTCCTCGGCCGCCATCGCCTGCACCACGGTGACGAGCACGGGCATCACGTCGGGGCGGCAGCCCGCCATCACGGCGTTCGCTGCGATGCGCTCCACCGTGATGTCGCCCATCAGCGGCATCAAGCGCGCGATCACCTCGCCGCCGTCTCGCCCCGATGCCGCGACGAAGCGCTCGACCAGGCCCGGCAACGGCGGGATGACGGGCAGCCCGTCGGTCAGCCCCCGCTCGAGCAGCACGCGGTTGGCGTCGAGCAAGTCGCCCTCGATGCGCAGATGCGCTGTCCAGTCGCCGCCCGCGCTCGGTGTGCCCTCGCGTGGCGCGGCTCCCTTGCCGGCCCACTCGGCGATGACGCGCTCGATCGACGCCGCCGCCATCGCGGCGAGCGCCTCACCGCCTTGGTGAGCGAGCGTGTCGTCGAGCAAGAGCAGCCGCGGCTGCGCCAGCTTGTAGGCTTTGGCGTAGCTGCGTGCCGCCTTCTCGAAGCCCTGGCCGACCACCGCGACGGTCGGAACGCCGCGCTTTTCCAGCTCTGCCGTGTCGTGGACACTCCACGACGTACAGCCGCCTCAAACGCCGAAGCCGGTGACCACCGCGTCGCACGACGCCATCTCGTCGATGATCTGCGGCTCGGCGCCGCGCGCCGTAAAGCCCTTGCGGCGCATGAGAATCGGCGTGCGATAGCGGCGCTCGAACGCCGCGCCCAGGTGCGTGAGGAAATCGGCCGCGTGCGGCATGCCGTTGTCCAGCAGGCCGATGCGCAAACCTTCGACCTGTCCGATGCGCTTCGGGGGTGACGCGAGCGCAGCGTCCGCGCTCGATACCCGTGCGATCGGATTGACGATGTCGAATCCCGCGGCCATGGCGTTTCTCCCTGGAGGTCCGATGCCAGCGAGTCTAAAAAGACGCGGCGACAATGTCCAATACATGAATCGTGCGTTGGTGAGAGCAAATGGATATGAGGCGCGGCAATGCCTCCTCGCCGCTGGCGGCGACAAAGCCGTTCAAGAACCAAGCTACGCCGTGCCGCGCAAGAACGGCAATTCGCGCAGCGATGGCCGCACACGAACCGCTCGGAGCTCGGACTTCTGCCCGTGATCGCGGGCCCCACCCTCGGTCAGGAAAATCGCGAGCTCGACGCGCTCCCAGGGATTTTTCGCCGCGCACAGCCTGACGATCTCGGCCTGCAAGACGTGCCCGGCATCCAGCAGATGGCTCACCGCGGCGTTATCGATGCGCGGGACGTAACCGAGCTTCTGTCCCTGCCAATCGACCCGCACGGCGCGCGCGTCATAGGCGTTGTCGGCCTCGCGCACGAGGCTCAAGGCAGCGCCCACCGCCAGCGCTGGCCAGACAGCTTCGCCTCTGTGGTACTGAAACCCCGCGAGGGGCGAGCGTTGCAGCTCCACCATTCTCGCTGCTGCCGCGCGCGCCGGCGCCGTGATGCCTATGCCGACCAGCGCGGCGAGCGTCTCGAGAAATCGTCGTCGGCCCATGCTGCCTCCCTTCGGAACACGACACCAGCCTAGCGCACGCGTGGCTCAAAGACCGAGCCTCGCGAACCGATCAAAGCAGGTTCCGATAAGTCGCGGCGAGCGCCGCCACCTCCTGCGCCATCCGGCGTCGCAGCGACGCGGGCGCCTCGACCTCGACGTGCCGGCCGTGGCGCATGATGTCCATCAAGAGCTCGCGTTCATCGGCATAGGGAATGCGCAGGCGATAGCCGCCGTCGGGCAGCGACTCGGATTGCTGTTCCCCGTGCCAGCGCTCGGAGCGAACCCAGCGCGCGCGCTCGGGGGAAAAGCGCAGGACTGCCCAGTCCTTCGGGCGCCCGGAGAAAATCCCATAGGCCGCGGCCAGGTGAGCGTCCAGCTTCGCGGCCGCGACGTTGCGCGCCGCTTCGCGCAATACCTTGACCCGCTGAATCGTATCGACCGAGAAGCTGCGCAGGTCGCTGCGCAAATGGCACCAGGCATCGAGATACCAGTTGTCACGGTAGTGGACCAGGCGCTGGGGCGAAACCGTCCGCGTGTTGACTTCGTTGCGCTGCCGATTCCAGGCATCGATCTCGACGCGCTTGCGTTCCAGCAGGGCGAGGGTGAGATCGGTGAAGTAGCGCGGCTCGACGCTGCGCCGCGCCATCGTCAGCAGCCGCACCCGCTGGGTGATTTCCGCGGCGCAGTGGCCGGAGGCTTCCAGCAGCGCCGCCAGGCGTGCCTGCAACGGTGCGACGTGGGTCGCGAGGATACCGGGTTCGATATCGCTCAACAGCTTGTGCGCGGTGAGCAACGCATACAACTCGGCCTCGGAGAACCACAGCCCCGGCAGCTCGTAGGCCGGACCCGTCCGATTCGCCTGCTCGAACCGATAGCCGCCGGCGTCGCGATCCCAGACGATCGGCGCGTGCAAGCGATCGCGCAGATACTCCATGTCGCGCTTGAAAGTCGCCCGTGATACGCCGAGCATGTCCAGGAAAACCTCGATCGGCACGACGCGTCGATCGTGCAGCATCTGATCGATCTTGTAGAAGCGCTCGGTGCGGTTCACGGCTTTTTCCGGCGGCGGCGGCGAGTGGCCTTGGGCTACACGTCCGCGCTCGGGTTCTCGCCCAGCACGATCAGCGCATCGGCGGCGACCACGCCCTGCGCGCGCACGAACAGGGGATTGATATCGACCTCGGTGATGTGCTCGCCATGATCCACGACCAGCCAGGAGAGCGCGACCATGGCTTGCGCGAGCGCGTCCACGTCGGCCGCCGGCGCGCCCCGGTAGCCCTCGAACACGCGCGCGCCCTTCAGCTCGGCGATCATCTCCTTCGCTTCCGCCACGCCCAGCGGTGCGAACCGATGGGCGACGTCGTGCAGCAGCTCGGTCCATACGCCGCCCAAGCCCACCATCACATAGGGACCAAAGCTCGGGTCGTTGACGGCCCCCAGGATGACCTCGATCCCGCGCGCCATTTCCTGGATCGAGATCCCTTCGATGCGCGCGCCGGGCCGATATTGCAAACCGGCGGCGTGCACCTCGGCGGCGGCGCGCTTCAGTGCCTCGAGCGAGTCGACGCCCAGGCGCACGGCGCCAGCCTCGGTCTTGTGCGCGATGTCGGGCGATGCGAGCTTGACAGCGAGCGGCGCGGGCAGCGGCAGCGTATGCAGCCGAAGGATCTCATTCAAGGGCAGCAGCACTTCGCGCGCCGTCGCAATGCCGTAGCGGCTGATAATGTCCTTCGACGCGTGCTCCGAAAGCGTGCCGCTCGCCGCCGTCAACTGCGGCAGTGGGACTGGCGCCGCGGCGCGCTCCGCGGCAGGCACGGGCTGCGCGAAGCGGCTTCGTTTCATTGCGAACTCGGTGAACAGCGCCGCGGCATGCGCCGCGCGGCTCGCGTAGTTGGTGCACAGGAAACCAGCGTCCTCGAGCTTCGTGCGCAAATCGACGGCGCGCGCCGGTGTCGAGGCCCAACTGACGATGATCGGCTTCTCGGTGCGGCCCGCGATCTCGAGAAAGCGTTCGGTCCACTGCGGCGCGACCGGTCCGGCGGCGGAGCGCACGATGAGCTGGTCGAACGCCGGGTCGTCGACCAGGCACGCGAGCGCCCGGTGCTGGTCGCGGTAGTTCGCCATGTGATCGATCGGATTGTTGATCGAAGCGAAGGTCGATTGCAGCGCCCGCAGCCGCTCCTGGACCGCGGCCGATGGCGGCGGCAGCTTCAGGCCGGCGCGGTCGCAATGCTCGGCGATGTGCACGCCCCAGCCGCCCGATCCTGTCAGGACGCCGACATTGCGGCCACGCGGATACTTGCCGCCCATGACCAGGCGTGCCACATCGGCGAGCGCGTCGAGCTCCGGGATCTCGATGAATCCGCCCTCGCGGAAGGTCTCGTGAAACAGCTTGTAGTCGCCGGTGAGCTTGCCGGTATGCGAGCTAGCAGCGCGGCGGCTCACGTCGCTGTTGCCCGTCTTCAACATCAGGATCGGCTTGCCTTTCTCCAACGCGTGCCTGCCGAGCCTGCGCAAGCCGATACCCTCGACGCTCGCTTCCATGTACGCCGCGATCACCTTGATGTCGTCGCGCTCGAGGAAATAGTGGGCGAAATCGAAGAACGTCAAATCGGCCTCGTTGCCGCAGGACACCACGTAGCTCACGCCGATGCCTTGCGCGTTGGCGAAGGCCATCATCGATTGGCCGAAACCGCCGCTTTGCGAAACGATCGCCATCGGGCCGGCGCGCAGCGAGGCGTCCGACAGCGCCGCGCCGAAGGCGCTGTACGCGCGCGTGGCGATGTTCATGACGCCGACGCAGTTCGGTCCGACGACCCGCACGCCGCTCGCCGCGATAGCCGCATCCAGCTCGCTTTGCATCGGCGCGCCCGCCGCTCCGATTTCGGCAAAGCCTGCGGTGAGGATCACCGCGAACGGAATCCCCGCTTCGCCGCATTGCCTGAGCACGGCAGGAACGCGAGGCGCGGACACCGCCACCACCGCGACGTCGCACGGACGCGGCACCGCGAGTACATTGGGCCATGCCTTCACGCCCAGGACTTCGTCGCGATTCGGATTCACGGGGTACAGCCGTCCCTGGTAACCGGCCTCCAGCATGAACCGCAGCGGCTGGCCGCTGATCGACAACGGGTCGGTCGATGCGCCGACGATGGCGATCGCTGCCGGATCGAGCAGGCGCGAAAGATCCAGGCGTTTCGCGTCCGAGGACGAAAGGAACAATGGCTTCATGGCGCTCGCTGCTCTCCCTTGCTTCGCATGACGACCGTCCAGTTGCACGATCGCGCGTTAATCCGCTCGCGCGCCCGAGCTGCGAGCGAGGCTGCCCCACTTCGCCAGCTCGCTTGCAATAAAGGCGGTGAATTCGGCGGGCGAATTGCCCACCGGGATCGAGCCTTGGCGCGCGAGCGTGTCGCGGAAGGCCGCCCCATGAACGATTGCCACCACCTCGCGATTCAGGCGCTCGACCAGCGCGCCCGGCATGCGCGCCGGGCCCATCAATCCGGACCATGGGCTGATCTGGAATCCGGGCAGCCCCGACTCCGCCACGGTCGGCAGTTCCGGCGCCGCCGGCGAGCGTTGCGCGCTGGTCACCGCGAGGGCGCGAATGCGGCCGCCGCGAACGTGCGGCATGAGCGTCACCATGCTGTCGAAGAAGAGCTGCACTTGACCCGCGATGAGGTCGGTGACTGCCGGACCGCTGCCCTTGTAGGGCACATGGACCAGCTTCGCCCCGGTCATGGTCTGAAGGAGCGCACCGGCGAGATGCGAGGCGGTGCCGTTGCCGGCCGAAGCGAACGCCAGGCGTCCCGGTTGGGACTTGGCGAGCGCCACGAGCTGCGACACCGAAGTGGCGGCGACCGATGGGTGCACCGCCAGTACGCTCGGCGTGGTCGATACCAAAGTGATCGGCGAGTAATCGCGCGCCGGATCGATCGTGAACTCGGGATAGAACGCCGGCGCCACCATGAGCGCGCTCGTGCCCATGTACAGCGTGTAGCCGTTGGGCTCGCTGCGCGCGGCGAGCGTTGCGCCGATGGTGGTGCCGGCGCCGGGGCGATTGTCGATGACGATGCTCTGCCCAAGCCGCTCGCCCAGCCCCTTGCCGACCAGGCGCGACAGCGTGTCGGTGCCGCCGCCGGGCGGGAACGGCACGATGAGCCGGATCGGCCGCGCGGGGTAGCGCTCCAGCGCGTCGCTCTTCTCCTGCGCGAATGCCGCGTCGCCAAGAACCATGGCCGCTGCCATGAGGGGTATCGCCGTCTTCCACATCTCAGCCTCCCAGGGGGGTCCTCCCAGTTGCATCCAATCGCTCCCAATCGCCCAATGGCCGTGTCCCGATCACATTGCACCGCCTAGCGCGATCTTGGCGTTATGCCGCTGGCGTCGCGCGGCCGCCGCGGGCGGCGCTGTCGAAGCGCGCGCGATCAGCTCCACCGGAACTCGCTCGACGCGTGCGACGCGTTTGCCGGCAAGCCGAGCGAGCAGCCGCTCGGCGGCAAGGCGGCCGATGTCCACGACCGGTAGATGCACCGTCGTCAGCGCGGGAACGATTTCCGCGGCGAGATCGATATCGTCGAACCCGGTGACCGACAGCGCAGCCGGCACGGCGATTTCGCATGAGGCTGCCTCGAGCAAGACGCCGGCGGCGAGAATGTCGTTGCCGCACACCACGGCCGTGGGACGTGCGCCTGTCTCGAGCAAGCGCTGTAAAGCGACGCGGGCGTCGCGGATGGAAAACGGGCATTCCACGACCCAGTCGTCGGGAATGCCCAGACCGCGGCTTTGCATGGCTTCCCGCACGCCCGCGACGCGTTCGCGCGCGCGGTCGTTCTGCGCGGTGTAACCGGACACCATCGCGATGCGCCGGTGCCCCAGCCCCAGCAGGTGCTGCGCGACGCGCATCGCCGCCTCCCGGTTGGAAAACCCCACGCAATGATGAAAGCCGCTGGCGTCGACAGCCCACGTCAACTCGTAGGGAATGCCCGCTTTGACGAGCAAAGCAAACAGATGCGGATCATGATCGAGCCCGACCAATACCATGGCATCGACGCCGCGCTCGATCAGCGCGGCGACGACCTTGATCTCGACAGCCAAGTCGTACTCGTGGCTGCCCAGCAGCAAGGTGTATCCGTCGCGCGCGAGCCTGCTTTGCAGCGTCTGGATGGAGCCCGCGAAGATGGGGTTGTCGAGCGTGGGGATTACGGCGCCGATCGTGCGGGTGCGCCGCGAGGCAAGCGCTCGCGCGGCGCCGTGAGGCACGTACCCGAGCAGCCGAGCCGCCTCCTGCACCCGTGTGCTGGTCGCCGAATGAACGAGCGCGGAGGCCGCGAGCGCGCGCGACGCCGTCGCAAGCGATACGCCTGCGGCACGCGCTACGTCGGCGAGCCGCGCCGAGCGAGATTTTGCAAGCGATTTCAACTTCGCGGATCGATGGCGGCCGGTCGCTGCCATCATACACTATTCATTTCGCATCCCACGATCGAGGCGGCGACCTTGACACGCAAAAACGGCGCGAACTACCATTGTGAAAGCGCTTTCACCCCGGACACGCCTTGGCCCTCGAATACCTGAAGCGGGCAGCGAAGACCGCTGAAACCGAAGCACGCGCGGCCGGCACGGTTGCCGCCGAGATGCTCGCCGATATCGAGCGCCGGCGCGAGGCCGCCGCGCTCGAGTACGCGGCGAAGCTCGATCGGTGGCGCGGCGACATCGTGATGTCGGAGACGGACATCGAGCGGCGCATCAGCGGCATCGAAGCGCATGTCCGCAGCGATATCGAGTTCGCCACAGGGCAAGTGCGCCGGTTCGCGGATGCACAGCGCGCCTCGCTCGAGGAATTCTCGATCGAGGTGTATCCCGGGCTCATCGCGGGCCAGCGGCTGGTGCCGGTCAACGTGGCCGGCTGCTATGTGCCCACGGGGCGTTACGCGCACATCGCATCGGCATACATGGCGATCGCCACGGCGAAAGCCGCCGGCGTGCCGGTCGTGATCGGCTGCTCCCCGCCCCACGGCGGAGGCGGCATTCACCCGCATGTGCTGTATGCGATGAAGCGGGCCGGCGCCGATGTCATCATGACGCTGGGAGGGGTGCAGGCGATCGGTGCGCTCGCCTACGGCCTGTTCACCGGGACGCCGGCCGATATCATCGTCGGCGCGGGCAACAAGTACGTCGCCGAAGCGAAGCGGATACTGGCCGGCAAGGTGGGCATCGACGTCTTCGCCGGGCCTACCGAGATCGCGATCATCGCCGACGATACGGCGGATGCGGCCATCGTTGCCGCGGACCTGGTCGGACAGGCCGAGCACGGTCACGAGTCGCCCGCCTGGCTCGTGACCACCTCACGCGAGCTGGCCGAGCGCGTGATCGCGCGCATGCCGCGACTCATCGACGCGCTGCCCGCCACCGCGCGCGAGGCCGCGACCGCCGCCTGGCGCGACTACGGCGAGGTCGTGCTATGCGCGAGCGCGGAGGAGATGGCCCGCGTCAGCGACGACTACGCGCCTGAGCATCTCGAAGTGCATGCGCGCGATCCGGATTGGTGGCTCGGCAGGCTCACGTGCTATGGCTCGCTGTTCCTCGGCGAGGAAACCACGGTCGCTTTCGGCGATAAGACCTCCGGTCCGAACCACATCCTTCCCACCAAGGGCGCGGCGCGTTATTCGGGCGGCCTATCGGTGCACAAGTTCATGAAGACGCTCACGTGGCAGCGCATGTCGCGCGACGCGACCCGGCACATCGCGCAGGTGGCGGCGCGGATCTCGCGCCTCGAGGGGATGGAGGCCCACGCGCGCAGCGCCGACGATCGGCTGGCGAAGTATTTCCCCGGGCAAGCGTTTTCGACGGGCACACGGGTGACGGACTGACCCCGCGCCGGGCCGGCCGGCGGCGCCGCGGCCGGCATCGCGCCGAGCGTTGTGCCACACACGATGGAGAAAGGGAGCATGAAACGATTGAAGTTCTGGGGCTGGGGGTTCGAGGACGACGTGGTGCCCCAAAGCGAAATCGAGTGGATGGAGTCGACCTGGGGCCAACGCTTCGGCGTGTCCGGCTTCGAGGTGACGCCCACGCCGCGCGCGGAAGATATTCGCTTGCCCGCGCCGCGCCTCGCGATTCCGGCGGCGCTCACGGAGATCTGCACCACCGACCACTACGAGCGGGTGCTGCATTCCTATAGCAAGTCCTTTCCGGACATCATTCGCGTCTACCGGCGGGAATGTCCGGCGCCCGCCGACGTGGTCGCGCTGCCGCGCAGCGATAACGAGATCGCGGCCGTGCTCGATTGGTGCTACGAAATGAACGCCGCGGCGATTCCCTTCGGCGGCGGTTCGAGCGTGGTCGGGGGCGTGGTTCCGCCCTCCGGCGGCGAATACCGCGGCGCGGTCAGCATCGACATGCGCCACTTCAACCGGGTGCTGGAGATCGATCCCGTGTCGCACTGCGCGCGAATCCAGGCCGGCACGTTCGGCCCGGCGCTGGAGGCGCAGCTCAAGCCTTCCGGTTTGACGCTGCGGCATTTTCCCCAGTCGTTTCGCTGCTCGACGCTCGGCGGCTGGATCGCGACCCGCGCCGGCGGTCACTTCGCCACGCTCTATACCCATATCGACGACCTCGTGGAAAACCTGCGCCTGGTCACACCGGCGGGCGTGATCGAGAGCCGGCGCCTGCCGGGTTCCGGCGCAGGCCCGAGTCCCGATCGCATGTTCATCGGCTCGGAGGGCATCCTGGGCATCATTACCGAAGCGTGGATGCGCGTGCGGCCGCGCCCAAGCTTCCGTGCGACCGCCTCGGTACGCTTCCGTGATTTCTACCGCGGCGCCGATGCCGTTCGCATGCTCACGCAATCGAACCTCTACCCGACCAATTGCCGCTTGCTCGATGCCGAGGAAGCGCAATACAACGGCCTCGCCGACGGCACGGTCAGCGTGCTAGTGGTGGGCTTCGAGTCCGCCGACCATCCCGTCGGCGAGTGGATGAAGCGCGCGCTGGAGATCTGCGCCGACCACGGCGGCAGCTATGACCCGCAGGACCCCAGCGCCGAGGACGAATCGCACCGCTCGGGGGCCGCGGGCCGCTGGCGCGAGCGCTTCATGTTCCTGCCGTTTTTCAAGGAGCACATGGCCGCACGCAACATCTTTCGCGACAGCTACGAGACCGCGATCACCTGGGATCGATTCAAGGATTTTCATGCCGACATCCGCGCTGCCGGGCTCGAAGCGATCCGCAAGGCGACGGGGCGCGAAGGCTCGGTGACGTGCCGCTTCACCCACGTCTATCCCGACGGTCCCGCGCCCTATCTCACGTTCCATGGCTTGTCGCGATCGGCTGCGCGCCTGCTCGACGACTACTGGGCCGTGAAATCGGCGGCATCCGATGCCATCATCGCCGGCGGAGGCACTATCACCCACCATCACGCCGTCGGGCGCGAGCATCGTCCCTGGTACGATCGCCAGCGTCCGGAGTTGTTCGCGCGCGCGCTCGGTGCTGCCAAGCGCGCGCTCGATCCCAAGGGCCTGCTCAATCCCGGCGTATTGATCGACCCGATCGGCCCGACCGCAAGCCCATGAACGCGGATCCCGAGCGCGAGACCCCGGCCGCCGCCACCGATTGGAATCGGCTGTTCAATCCCCGCGGCATTGCGATCGTCGGTGCCTCGCGCGATCCGCGTCGCATCGGCGGCCAGCCGGTCAAGCTGCTCTCGACCTTCGGCTACCCGGGTTACGTGTACCCGGTGAACCCCAATCACGCGGAGATCCAGGGCTTGCGCTGCTATCCGAGCGTGGCTGACATCGCCGGCCCGTGCGACGTGGCATTGATTGCGGTGAACGCTCGAGCGGCGCTCGAAGCGATCCACGATTGCGGCCGCAAGGGCGTTGCTTTCGCCGTGGTGTTCAGCTCGGGCTTCCGCGAAACGGGGAGTAAGGGTGCGGCGCTCGAAGCGCAATTGCTGGCCGCCGCGCGAGCACACGGCATCCGCATCATCGGGCCCAACTGCCAGGGCTACTTGAATCTCGCGCAGCGCATGTTCGCGACGTTCGGCGTCCTGGCGCTCGAGCCCGAGCTGAAAGAGGGTGTGGTGTCCAGCGTTGCTCAAAGCGGCGGCTTCGGTTTCGGCATCGTTACGCAGTGCGAAGCCGCGGGTGTCGGTTTCCGCAATATCGTCTCGTCGGGCAACGAGTCGGACATCACGACACCGGAGATTCTCGAAGCCTACACCGACGATCCCGGCACGCGCATCCTGGTCGGCTACATCGAAGGCGTACGCGATGGCCGCGCGCTCATGCGCGCGGCGCAGCGCGCGGTGCGCGCCGGCAAGCCCGTGCTCATGTGGAAGACCGGCAACAGCGATGCCGGCAAGAAGGCATCGCTGTCGCATACCGGTGCGCTGACCGGAAGCTACGACGTGTATCGCGGGGCCTACCGGCAGGCGGGCGTGCTGGAGATGCGCGACATCGACGAGATCTCCGACTGCGCGCGCGCATTTCTCGCCGGGCGCGTGCCGCGCGGCAAGCGCGTAGCCGCGCTCGGATCGTCCGCCGGATCGTGCATTCTTTTCACTGACCGCTGTGCCGAGCTGGGACTGGAGCTCGCCGCGCTCACGCCGGAAACCGAGGCGGCGCTCGCGGCGGTGTTGCCGCCGTTCGGCTCGCCGCGCAATCCGGTCGACGTGACCGCGGACATCTTCAACGACCTCAGCGCTTTCGAGCGCGCGGTGGAGATCGTGCTTGCCGATCCCAATGTAGATCAGCTCGCGTTGCTCTATGCGGGCTTGTCCGGCGATATCGCTTTGGCGTGCAACCGCGCCGTCGTGGCAGCAAGCGCAAAGCACGACAAACCGGTGATGCTCGGTTGGACGGCGCGCCGCCACCGCGCGGAAGAGGCGTACGCACTGGCCGAAAAGCACGGCATCCCGTACTTCACCTCGCCGGTGCGGCTCGCGAATGCCGCTCGCGCCCTCGCGGATTTTGCCGGCGCGCGCGAGCGTGCGTCGGCTCGGGGCAGCTTGTTTCCAACCGACGCTATCGAGGCGTTCGCCCCCCTTCCTGCCGCCGCCGGCACGCTGTCGGAGCGGGAGGGCAAAGCGCTGATTGCAAGCTGGGGCATCCCGGTGAGCCGCGACGTCCTCGCGCAGGACGAAAAGCAGGCGCATGCCCTCACGCGCGAGCTCGCCTTTCCGGTTGCCGTCAAGATCTGTTCCGCGGACATCGCCCACAAGACCGAAGCAGGCGGGGTGCGGCTCCACATCCAACGCGGCGAGGCGCTGGCCGAGGCGATGCGCGCGGTACTGCGCAACGCGCGCGAACACTGCCCCGGCGCCCGCATCGGCGGTGTGCTCGTGTCGGAGATGGTGACCGACGGGGTCGAGATGCTGATCGGCGTAACGCAGGATCCTGTGTTCGGCCCGACGGTCGCGCTCGGCCTGGGCGGCATCCAGGCCGAGGCGCTGCGCGACGTGACCTACCGCGTCGCGCCTTTCGACCTGAGCAGCGCGCACGAGATGATCGGCGAGCTGCGCGGCGCGCGCCTGCTGTACGGCTTCCGCAATCGCCCGCCTGCGGACCTCGATGCCCTCGCCCGCACGCTCGTGTGCGTGGCGCAGGCGGCGTGGGTACTGCGTGACCGGCTTGCGGAGCTCGACATCAACCCGATTTTCGTGCGCTCGCAGGGGCAAGGTGTCATCGCCGCCGATGCGCTCGTCGTTTTGCGATGAGTCCGTCCGGCTGCAATTCGCAAGAAAAGACCAGGGAAGGAGGCAAGATGCAGCGCAATCGCTTGCTCGTCGCCATCGCAGCCGTCGCGGGGCTCGTTGCCATGCTGGACGCAAGCCTCGCGCAGGGTCAGACCCCGCGCGCCCGTCCGATCCGGCTGGTCGTTCCGTATCCGCCCGGCGGGCCGACCGATGTCCAGGCCAGGATCGTCGCGCAAAGGCTTGCGGAGCGCCTCGGCGTCCAAGTGGTGATCGACAATCGCGGCGGCGCCGGGGGAATGCTGGGCTCCGAGCTGGTCGCGAAGGCGCAACCCGACGGCAATACGCTGTTGATGGGCGCGAGCGGCCCGCAAGCGATCGGGCCGCATCTGCTGGTGAATTCCCCGTACGATCCCGTCAGGGACTTCACGGCGATCACGCTGGTGAGCTACTCGCCGCTGATGCTGGTGGTGCACCCCTCGGTGAAGGCGAGCACCGTCCGCGAGCTGATCGCGCTCGCCAAGGCGCAGCCGGGCAAGCTCAGTTATGGTTCGTTCGGTCCGGGCACGATGGCGCATCTCGCCGGCGAATTGTTCAAGACCATGGCCGGGTTACAAATCGAGCACATTCCTTACAAAGGCTCGGCGCCGGCGATGGCCGATCTGCTCGGCGGCCAGATCCCGATGATGTTCGATACGGTGATCACGGCACTGCCGCACGTGAAGTCAGGAAAGTTGCGCGGGCTCGCGGTGACGAAGTCGACGCGTTCCGATGCCGCGCCCGAAATGCCGACGGTTGCGGAAGCGGCTTTGCCGGGCTTCGAGGCGGTGTCATGGATCGGGCTGATGGGACCTCGAGGGCTGCCGCCCGAGATCGTCGCGCGCCTGAGCAAGGAGAGCTTGGCGATCCTGCGCGATCGCGATGTGCGCGAGCGACTGCTGTCCGCCGGTGCGGAACCGAGCGAAACGACGCCCTCGCAGTTTGCCGAGTTGATGAAGACCGAGCTCAAGAAATGGGGCGGCGTGGTAAAGGCGGCGGGATTGCAGCCGAGCTGATGTCGGCGCGAGAGCCATCACTGCTACCGCTACACGTTCGCACGAGCAAGCGTCTTCTCGGCAACCCGATGCGCTTGTTCCCAGCGCGAAACGGCGCAGAGCGTGCTCCATTACGACACGCCGGCGATGGCTCGTAGCCCGGCAAGTCCACCCATCGCCAAGCCGACGTCGTCACGCCGCTGAACTTGGCAGGCGATCGGATTGATCCGGATCAGCGGACAGCCCTGCGCTTCGCCGAAACGACGCACGGACGGAATGGCAAGACCCGCGCCGATCTCGATCACCACCGCGCGCTCGACCGAGCGCCGCCAGCGCCGGAAGCGCGATTGCTGCGCCGAAGTGCGATCGGACAGCCAGCACCAGTCGTCGAACATCAAGACATTGGGACGCGCGAGCGCGCGGCAGCGAGGGCACTCGGGCAGGCGAGAGACGATGCGACAGTGCGCCTGGTCGATTCGCGGCCGGAAGCCCGTGCCGGGCCAGACGGGCTCGCCGCAGTCCTTGCTGCACTGGAGAAAATGGATCGAGCCGTGGCATTCGACGATGCGCTGGGCATCGAAGCCGGCCTTCTGAAACTGCCCGTCCACGTTGCTCGTGTACACGAAGGCGCCATGCGGCAGCCTTGCGGCGACATCGAGCAGGATGCCAAACCCCGCGTGGGGGACCGTGTCCCGATACAGGCTCAGCCGGTGGCCATAGAAGCCCCAAGCAAGACGCGGATCGTCTTCGAATGCCCGCGGGCTGGCGATGTCCTCGAAACGCATCCGCGCGCGGCCCAGCTCGGGATAGGCGCGCCAGAATCCTTCCGGGCCACGAAAATCCGGCAGCCCTGAATCGACCCCCATGCCCGCCCCCGCCGTGATGACGAGAGCATCGGCGTTGGCGATCAGCTCGGCGGCACGCCGCGTGTCGGTATGCATCGGCTTGAGCGCTTATCGCAGCGACGGCGCTGCACCGGCGCGCTGGCCGCCGAGACCCGCTGCGTCAGTAGAGGGAGCCTTCCGTCCTGCGGCCGGCATGTCGTGTCGGGCGCCATCGATTCGTTAGTATCGCAGAGGGTGCAGGTCGGTGAGTTTGCCGCAAAGCGGTCGATGCGCAGGTCCGACCCCGGTCCACCCCGGCCCGCGACCACCCCGGTCCGACCCCGGTCGGCGATCCTGCTCCGAGGGATAGGACCGCCGGCTGATTGACGACGCGCCGCGAGCGGCGTATTGGTTGCGCTCCGGGGTAGCTGGTCTGCGCTTTTCCCGAATCGCGCGATCATCGAGACCCGCTGCAAGCGCCGCCCGAGCGGGGACGAC
>JADLAC010000017.1 GCA_020848435.1 Burkholderiales bacterium
CATGCAACGTGGATCACGACGCAGCCTCCTCCTTCGTGCGGAGGCTAGAAACCCTACGCCCGTCGCCGGCGTGCAATGCTGATCCAGATCAATTTCGGCCGACGAGTTACGGCCGGCGAGGTCCGCGATGCTCATCGAGCGCCTGAAGGCCGCCGCCAGCGCGTCGTCTCCCCATCGCCGCTCCGTCCGGGCCGCGATTCTGCAACGTTCGACCGCGCGATCAAGGCATGAGAATGCGAAAACGCTGATCGTCGTCCGCCGCCATCTGCTCCGCGAGCTCGATCTCCCACTTGAGATACGCCTTCATCGCATCCTCGATGCCTTCCTTCTGCTCGCGCGCCTTGAGTCGGATGTCGTCGGGAGCGCTCGCCATGCGCGCCGCTCACCTATTTCAGCGTCGAACAGCACTACGAAAAACTGGTGGAGGTCTCCGGCGGGTACGGCGAGCGGGTCGCCGAGTCGAGCCAGCTACTGCCGGCGTTGGAGCGAGCGATGAAGGCGGTGACGGTGAACAAGCGCCAGGCGCTCCTCAACGTCGTGTGCGACGTGGACACCAACGCGGGCGGGCACTGAGCGGCCGGATCCCGTATGCGCAAGTCCGAGGCTCATCGGCGCGTCGTTGCCCCGCCGACACGAGCCGTCACCCCGCCGCGGGCTTCATCATCGCCTTGTGCAGCAACGGCGCGGCCTCCGGCGAGGTGACGAACCGGATCAACGCCCGGGCCGCTTCTTGCTGCTTCGAGACCGTCATGACCGCGATGGCGAACACGACGTATTCGTGCAACTCGCCCGGGAGATGGCCCACGTAGTCGGTGCCGGCAACCGGCTTGCTCACGTTGACCTGCTGGATCGCCATTTCCGCATCGCCGCGCGCCTGCTCGATGAGCCGCAGGGGCAACTGCTGGGACAACGCGCCTACGGAGAGCTTCTTCAACAGCCTGAAGAACGAACGGGTGCACGGGACGCGTTACGCGACTCGTGCTGAAGCCGTTGCTGATCTGTTCGACTATATCGAAGTGTTTTACAACCGCAGTCGCCGCCATTCCGCGCTCGGCTACTGCTCGCCGGTTCAGTTCCTGCAGGACTGGATCACCAGTAAGCACAAGCGGAAGATCGCAGCCTGATGCCACTGCCTCGGAAGGCGAAAAATAGAGGGAACGTCGATGTCGAGCTCACCCTCGTATTCGCCGCGATTCCGTATTTCGTGACACTTCGCCAGTACACGCCAAACCTCCGGACCCAAACCCAATGTATGCGGTAGTACCTGGAAGACGACGTAGCGGTTGTTTGCTCGGAAGCCGTGATGGCGCAAGGCAGCGAGGCAAAACGCGTGAGCCGCGTTGTATCCGAGATCAAACCGCCCCTCGATCGAGTTCGAGGCATTCTCGGCATCCTTTAGGCGCAATAATCCTGATCGCACCAGGCCCGCGAACTCCCGCGGGTCAGGCGCCTCGAGCGTGAGCGCTTTTCCTTGCCCTGCAAGCCGCTCAAGTGACGAGGACATCCTCCGATCCGATCACCCATATCTTCGGTTGATCGAGCACCCGGGTAGCGAAGGAAGCGCCTTGCTTAACGCGGCGGGTCAGCTGCTGTCGGGTGTAGACGGTCGGATTGATGGTGCGGCCGAGCTTGGCGCTCGCCGGTTCGAGCGCCGCATACACGTCCGCATAGCTTAGCGCGTCGCTGACAATCATCAGGTCGATATCGCTCTTAGCCGTGTCCGCGCCCTTGGCGATGGATCCGAAAACGAATGCCGCGGTGATCCTGGCGGAGATGGGTGCGAGCGCCTCTCGCAGAGGCTCCGCCAAACCGAAGGTCTTGCTCGCGATCCCACACAGCTCCGTGAAGAGGGGGGAAGTCCGGCTCGCTTGGTAGTGCTTCTGAGTGCCGACCCGCTGTACGGTGACCAGTCCGCTCTGTTCGAGCCGTGCAAGCTCGCGCTGTACTGCGCCCGATCCACTGCCGGTCAGGAAAATCAGCTCGGTCGCGTAGAAGCTGCGATCGGGCTGGCCGAAAATTAGGCCTAGTACGCGCTGCTGAGTTGTCGTAAAAAGTGCATCGGCCAGACTCGAAGCGCGAACGCGAGGCTTCTTCCGCGTCTTTGTGCCCATTCCGGGCATATTACTACCCAATTTGGGCATTCTCAACCCGTCGTCGGGCGTCGCTCCACGCGACTCTACTTAGCTTTACGACTTTTGCGCCCGTCTTGAGGCAATCGAGGTAATCGGCCCACGCCTGCATCATTCTGCGTCGTTCAGGGAGGTGCTCGGCGTAGTTGTACGCCGCGCGCACTGCGTTGCGTTCGGAGTGTGCGAGCTGCCGCTCGATTGCGTCACGATGCCACCCCTGCTCATTGAGCAGTGTGGACGCCATGCTTTTGAACCCATGGCCGGTCATTTCGTCGCGGGAGTAGCCGAGGCGGCGCAGTGCTGCGTTGACTGTGTTTTCGCTCATTGAGCGACCATTCGTTCGGGCACCTGTAAATACAAACTGCTTACTCCCGGTGATCGGCTGGACCTCCTTAAGGGGTGATACCGCTTGCTTCGAAAGCGGAACGATGTGTTGTTCGCGAAACTTCATGCGGGCTGCCGGAATTCGCCACTCAGCTTTTTCGAGATCGAACTCCTTCCACTCGGCCCGCCGCAGCTCCCCCGGTCGCACGAACGTCAGTGGCGCGAGCTGCAGCGCACACTTGGTAATGGGCGACCCGTCGTAGCCCGCGATAGCTCGCATCAGCTCGCCGACCTTTTTGGGATCGGTGATCGAGGCGTGGTGCCGCTCCTTCACGGGCGTCAGAGCACCTCGAAGATCCCCCGTTGGGTCCCGGTGCGCGCGGCCAGTCGCCACGGCATAGCGGAAGACCTGGCTGCAGTTCTGCTGCGCGCGGTGCGCGGTCTCGATGGCGCCGCGGCTTTCGATTCGGCGGAGCGCCGATAGAACGTCAGGCGCAGCGATCTCGTCGACGGGCCTGGTACCCAACCAGGGAAAAGATGTCGCGCTCCAGTCGCCGGATGATCTTGACCGAATGTCCAGCCGCCCAGTTGGGCGAGTACTTCGCGAACCACTCCCGGGCGATGACTTCGAAGCTATTCGCTGCACTACTGACCGCTGTCGCCTTTTCCGCCTTACGGTGCTCGCTCGGGTCGATTCCGCTTGCCACTTGCTTTCGTGCAGCATCGCGTCGATCGCGCGCGTCCTTCAGGGAGACGTCTGGGAAGGTGCCAAGCGACAGAAGCTTCTCTTTGCCGGCGAAGCGATACTTGAATCGCCACCAACGTGATCCATTCGGATTGACGAGCAGGAAGAGTCCGCCACCATCAAATAGCTTTAGCGGCTTGGTCGTCGACTTCGCGTTCTTGATCGCAGTCGCAGAGAGTGGCACTTGGGGGTAATCCGTTTACGAATTTTCGAGTTACCCCCAAAGTTACCCTTACCTCGCGCCGGATGTCAAAGGAACCGGCCGGACACCTGTGGCTCGACTTCCCTATGAAGATCAAGAGAAGTCAGCGCTCGCTGGACGGTATTGGATGTCGTCGGATTAGGTTTTGGTGGCCAAGGGCGGAATCGAACCACCGACACAAGGATTTTCAGTCCTCTGCTCTACCAACTGAGCTACTTGGCCTTTACTGCTACTTCGCGCTGCGATGCTACGCCACAAGGATTTTGGCTGCGGCCGGGAGCTTCGCTCCCTTAACTTGTCCGACGGCTGTCGTACAAGTTAGCCTTCGCCTCAACAATGCATCCTTGCGTCCGGTTGTTGCAGTCCTCGGCTCTACCAACTGAGCTGCTTGGCCCTGACGCGTTTCTGCTGCTGCACGCTCCACCGCCGCCGCAACGCCGAGCGCGGCAACGACACGGCGCGCCAAGACTGCAAGGCGCGCCGGAGGCCGGATTATAGGGCGAAACCACGACGAACCCAACCGGGGCGGCACACGCGATGAAGAAGCGCGAGTGAAGGCTCCACCCTCGACGCACGTCGATGTGCGCGTCGGCTCGGCAATCGAAGCGGCGCGGAGAAGCTCGACATGCGCCGAGGTGGCGAGCCACCGGCAGCGCCTTCAGAGGCCCCCGCTCGAGCCTGCGAACCTGCCTCGACGCGCTCGCATCCCGCGGCCCGCGAGCCGGTTTACACTTGCCGCTCGATCCCACGGAGGAGCGCACCATGCCCGCGATCAACTATTTGCCCGATATCCTGGAGACGACCGAAGCCGAACGCCTGGCGACGGGATTCATCTTCACCGAGGGACCGCTGTGGCATCCCGACGGGTTCTACTATTTCGTCGACATACGCACCAACAGCCTCTACCGGTTGACGCCCGGAAAAGCGGCCGAGCTGGTGACCAAGACGGTCGGCGGCAACGGCACGACCTTCGATCTGCAGGGGCGCCTCGTGGTGTGCGAGGGCGACGCTCGGCGAGTGTCGCGCCTGGGTGCGGACGGGAAGCTGCAACCCATCGCGGAGCGTTACCAGGGCGGGCGCTTCAATCGTCCCAACGATGTCGTCTGCCGCTCGGACGGCAGCCTCTACTTCACCGATCCCGACAAGCGCCGCCCCTATGCCGAGCGCGAAATCCCGGCGGCCGGAGGAGTCAACAATCTCTGGGATAGTGCTGGCGTCTATCGCCTGTCGCAAAGCGGGGATCTCGCCGTGGTCGCCGCGTGCGAATACCCGAACGGTCTCGCCTTTTCGCCCGACGAACGCACGCTCTACGTCGCCAACACCCGCTCGTCCAAGTACATCCATGCGATCCATCTGGATGCCGCTGGCAACACGACCGGCCGGCGCATCTTCGCCGACATGAATACCGGCAGCGCACCCGGGATTCCGGACGGCCTGAAGGTGGACAGCGCGGGCAACGTCTACTGCACCGGTCCGGGCGGCATCTGGGTGGTCGCGCCGCATGGCGACCACATCGGGACCATCGCCTTCCCCGAGCAGGCGGTGAACTTCGCCTTCGGTGGCGATGATCTGCGCACGCTGTTCTGCTGTGCGCACACTTCGGTCTATACCCTGCGCGTGAGAATCCCCGGCCAGCCGCATCCATGGTATCGGGCGCGCAAGTCGTAGTCGCTCTGGACGTCGCGGTCGTGAGCCATCCGAGCTTGGCCGAGCCGGCCGCTCCCCGGGTGTTGGCGGATGTGCCTGACGAGGCAGGGCATCGTTATTGAGCCCGTCGCGCGCGCATGATAGCTTCGCCGAATCGTGAATGCACTCGGAGCTCAGACGATGCCTGCCCAAGCCAAGTATGTCTTCATCGCGGCGATGGATGTCGATCCGGACAAGGAAGCCCTGTTCAACGAGGTGTACGACACCGAGCACATACCCATGCTGCTCAAGGTCCCGGGGGTCATCGCCGTTAAGCGCTACGTCAGCATGCCGCTCACGGTCGTCATCGGCGGCGAGAAGAAGACGGTCGCGGCCGAAGGCGAGCCGCGCCACAGCGCGGTCTATGAAATCGAAAGCCCCGATGTCCTCACCAGCGAAGCTTGGGCCAAGGCAGTCGACGCCGGACGCTGGCCGAACGAGGTGCGGCCGTACACGCACAATCGGCGTCACGTCCTGCGCCGCCTGGTCGGGGCGGAGGCGTAACCTATACCAGACGGGCGCGGTCCCCCGCGCCGTCTCCTAGCAGCAAATGTCCCGCTACAAGCTCACGCGCGAAAGCATACTCGACGGCACGCTGCGCGCTTCGTCCTTGGCGCTGCTGGGCCCCAGTGCCCGCTACATGAGCGACGAGGAGCGATCGAGCCAGATCGAACGCATGCTCGCCCAGGCCCCCGACCCGGATCGCATCTGGGTGTTTGGCTACGGCTCGCTCATGTGGAATCCGGCGTTCCATTTCGCCGAGCGCTGCACCGCGCGCGTTCATGGCTATCACCGCCAGTTCTGCCTGTGGGCGCGCGTCGGGCGGGGCAGCCCGGATCGCCCCGGCCTCATGCTGGGGATCGAGCCCGGCGGCAGTTGTCACGGCGTGGCCTATCGGATCGCCCCCGAGCTGGTGCTAAGCGAGCTCGATGTCTTGTGGCGCCGCGAGATGGGCTCGATGTCGTATCGCCCGGTGTGGATCGCCGCGCGCACGCCGCACGGCATCGAGCACGCGATCACGTTCGCGGTCAACCGTTCGCACGAGCGCTATATCGGCGACCTCGACCTGACGTCCACCGCCCGCTACCTCGCCAATGGCGCGGGGCCGTTAGGCCAGTGCTGCGATTACTTGTTCGAGACGGTTGCGCATCTGCGCGAGCTCGGCGTGCGCGACCGGCACCTGGAGGTGCTGGAAGCCCACGTTCGCGCGCACTGCACGCAGGCCCTCGGCGTGGCCGCCACGCTCGAACGCGTCGTACCCTGAAGCGTACGCTCGCGCCGTCGAGGCGCTGCTCCTTCCCCCGGGTGGAAGAGGATGGGCTCGACCTCGCTCGCTTACCGCGTCGAGCGCGCTCCTTGTTTCAACGCCCGGGCGTCAGCGCACCGTCTTGCGCGCGATGACCACGTTGTCGAACACGAGGTTCACCGTCCAGATCCAGCGCGCGCCTTCGAACAACTCGGGGTAACGCGTGTAGGCGGGCAGGTTGGTGACGCCGATGTCGGTATCGGTGTACTCGTAGGCGCGCGGCCACAGGCTGTCGTTGAAACGCGCCGATTGCCAGTTGGCGGGAATCGGATAGTGCACGGCGTAGCATTTCTCGCGGCAGCCAGGTTTTTTCGCGACCGGGTGGACGCGCCCGAGGTGGGTCGTGTCGTGGAACTGGCCGCGCTCGATCACCTCGTCCGGGGTGTTGAGCGGTCCGATATAGAAGGATTGCGCCTTCCAGCTACTGTCGGTGACGGTGCCGTCGCTCAGCTTCACGATCAAGCCGCCGTCGCCCGGATACCACGGATCGCCTTTCGGCCCGAAGGGGAAGATCTCCATCCCCTGGCCGAGCTTGTCGTCCCAGTCCACCAGCAGGAAGGCGAGGGTATAGGGCCGCTTCGCCTTGAACTTCACGATCGACGAATTGAACGGCGTGTACGGCGTATTGTCGACCGAGACCAGCTTGCCGTTGACATACATCTCGTAATAGTTGTCCGCCACCACGAATCCCGTGATCACTTCGCCGTCGGGATCGACTTCGATGACCGGAACGTTGGCGGTCGACACTTCCGCCGAGTTGCGCGGCAGGACCTGCGTGCACTCGTTGTACAAGTCCGCGCTCTTGGGTCCGAGCCCCTTCTGGAGAGCGGTCACGGCCGGCACGGTGATGACCGTGCCGTCGCTCGCGGTGATCTGGCCGACGGCGCTGACGCGATGGTTCTTCACCTTGACCGGACAATGGTACAGGTTCTCGGCGATGGTCTTGGCCGGGCCTTGCGTGACCATGCGTTTGGGAGGTGTCGAATCGGCCGCATCCAACTGCGGCGTCGCCGGCATGCCCTGGCAGGCAGCGAGAAAAGCACAGGCCAACAGCGTTACGGCGAGATGACCGGGCGTGACTGCGTCGTTCTGACCCATGATGAGTTCCCCCAAGGATTTCGTCGGCCGCGAAGGCGCTACCGATGCCTCGACCGGAAGCCATGTTCGCGACGCACAGCTTATCGAAGCCCTAGCGCGCGGGCAAGGCAAGAATTACATTGGCATGAACGGCACGCAATGCCTGCGGTAGCTGCGTGCCGCGGCTCTGATCGACCCGGTGATCGAGAAACAAGCGGCGGCGACCCGGCGGCATCAGCTACAGCCGCATTCGAGCCGGAACAGGCGCGCCGCGTTCGAACCCAGGATGCTCGATACGTCGATCTCGGACAAGCCGGCCCTGCGCACGACCCCGAGCGGCGCGAGATCGCCGATCGGGAAGGGGTAGTCGGATCCGAGCATGAGCTTGTCCGCCCCTACTTTATCCGCGAGAAAGCGCAGCGCGGCCGGGTCGAACATGACCGTGTCGAAATACAGGTGCTCGAAGCCCGCGTTCGGGTCGGCCAGCTCGCGGTGAAACTGGTGGGTGCGAACGAGCCGGCCGAGGATGTAGGGCAGCGCGCCGCCGCCGTGCGACAGGACCACGTTGACGCCGGCATAGCGCACCAGGTGGCCGGAGTACAGCAGTCGCGCAACGGCGATGGTGGTGTCGGTGACGCGAGCGACTGCGTTCACCAGGTCGTAGTCTTTCAGACGGTCGTCGCCGCAGACGTACATCGGGTGGATGTATACGCTGGCCTGGCGCTCGGCGGCCGCCGACCAGAAGGGATCGAGCGCGGGATCGTCCAGGTTGCCGCCGATCCCCTTGGGCTGGGTGCCGATCATGACGCCCGCGAACCCCGCATCGAGCGCTTCCACCAGGACCTGGGCGGCCATCGCGCCGTCCTGCATCGGTACGGTCGCAAGCGGGCTCACGACCTTCGCCGCTCGGCTCGCCGCCAGCAAGTGCTCGTTCATCAGCCGGCTCCACGCCAGCCCTTCGGCCGGCGGCAGCTCGTAGCCGAACATGTCGAGCCATCCGCCGGCGACCTGGTGCGTGATCCCTTGCGCCTGCATCCACTGCAAGCGCGCATCCATGTCGATCAGCTTCGGCGCTACCGGGCGGGTCATCTCGCCGCCGGCGAATGCGAAGCAAGTCCCGCCTTGGACCGACTCCACCTTCACGGACGGAAACGCGCGCGCCTCGCGCCGCGCGGCATCGAGCAGCGCGCTGGGCGCGATATGGGCATGGACATCGATGATCATGGGTCGGACCTCGCGAGGGATAGACGATGAATCGCGCCGCTCAGGCAGCGACCGGATCCGCGCTGCCTGCGGTCATGGCGGCGAGGATAGCGTCTTTCATGGCGGCACGCTCGGCATCGGTGGCCGCCTCGCTCGGGCGCACCTGCAACGCAATGTAGGCCGGCGGCCGGAAGACGAGGATGCGCTCGCCAAGCGCCAGCGCTTCGTCGATCGAATGGGTGATGAAGATGCTGGTCTTGCGGTTCTCGCGCACCAGGCGCACGAATTCCGCGCGCAGCTTCGCGCCCGTCAGCTCGTCGAGCGAAGAGAAGGGCTCGTCGCACAGCAGGATCTCGGCGTTGACGGCGAAGGCGCGGGCGATCGAAACCCGCTGGCGCATCCCGCCGGAGAGCGCATGCGGGTAGGTGTCCTCGTAACCCTTGAGGCCGAGGCGCTCCAGCCACTCACATGCGATCCGCAGCCGTTCGTGCTCACCCACCTTGTTCAGCTCGAGGCCGTAAGCGACGTTGTGCACGGCGCTTCGCCACGGCAGCAGCCGATCGGATTGAAACACGACGGCGACTTTGCCGCGGAACCAGTCGAAATCACGGAACGGATCGCGTCCGTACACGCGCACCGCGCCGGCAGTGGGCTCGAGCAGCCCGGTGAGCAGGTTGAACATCGTCGACTTGCCGCAGCCGGTTCTTCCGACCACGGCGATCAGCTCCCCGGCCGCGATCTCGAACGAAAGGCCTTGCACCGCGTAGCCCGGCAGCTCGCGTCCGTCCTTGTCGGCAAAACGCTTGCTCACGTCCTCGAAGCGGATGATTGGCTCGGGCATCGCCTACAGCCCGCGCTCGGATTGCGCCCGGTAGCGCAGCACGTGGGTCTCGATCGCGCTGAGGACCTGCTGCGTGGCGAGCACGAACAGCACCAGCACCAGCGTCCAGGCGAGCGCGCCGGCGAGATCGAACAATTGCTGCATTTGCAGGAGCTGGTAGCCCACGCCCGCGGTCGCGCCCACCAACTCGGCCACTACCACTACGCGCGAGGCGTTGCCGAGGTTCACCTTCCAGGCCGTCAGGATACCGGGCACGACCGTCGGCAGCACGACCGTGCGGAACATGTCGTAGCGGCTGGGACGGAACGAAAGCGCCATCTCGTGGATGTCCTTCGAGATCGAACGATAGGCATCCAGCACCTGGAAGGCAAACGCCGGCAGCGTGGTGACCACCATGATGAACCAGATGCGAAACTCGGTCGTCTTGAACCAGATGATCGAAATCACCACCCACGACAGCGCCGGGATGCCCTGGTTGAAATGCAGAATCGGAAACAGGTAATCATGCACCTTCGGCGATTTCGCCATCGCGACGGCAAAGGCGACGCCCAGCGCGAAGGCGCCGGCCAGGCCGGCGAGAATGCGCAGCGCCGTTGCCGCCGCTTCGCCGACCAGGTGCCACGACGTGAAGATCTTCACCAGCGCGGCGGCGATCGCCTGCAGCGGCGGGAACAAGTAGGCGGGAAAGAACAGCGATGCGACCTGCCAGGCGACGGCAAGACCCAGCATCGCGAGCAGCGCCTCGCGGCGCACGGTGAAGTGCCGCAGCATCGTCGTCTTCGACTCCCTGTTGTCGGCGTTCTCGTCCCTGGCGCCGCAGCCAGCAACCGCGCCGCATCGCGCGCTGTTTGCGCTTGCGCGCGATTGCAAATCGCAGGCGCTAATTGAGCGGCGAAGGGTAGATCGCGCCGCCTTCGGGTTGCTTTTCGAGGTACTTGGTCGTCACCCCGGCCCGGAACACCGCTTCGATCTCCTTGCGGATCTCGGCCGCGCCGGCGACGTTCATCGCGAGCCGATCGTTGCTCTCGATCAGCTCCTTGATCGCGGCCTGGTCCGCGGCGTTGCCTTTGGGCAGGATCAGCGCCGCCGCCTTCGCCGGATTCTTGCGGGCCCATTCGGCGGCGGCCTTGTACGCGGCATAGAGCGGCTGTACCAGGTTCGGATTCTGCTTGATCCACGCCTCCTGCGCGGCCACACCCAAGGTAGGAATGGAATCGCCGCCCGCGAACGCGCGCCATTGCTTGCGAATGTCGAGATCGAGCGTGCGCACGCCCGGCTTCTTCGCCAGCAGTTGGGTATAACCGGGCTCCCACATATGGATCGCATCGGCCCGCTCCGCCATGGCATAGCTCATCAGCCCGGGCGGTGCGGTATTGACGACGTTCGCCTTGCTCAGGTCGAGGCCCTGGCGGCGCGCGAACCAATCGATCATGGCGAAATTGGTGGTGACGCGGGCCGCGGCGATCTGCTTGCCGGCAAGATCCTTGACGCTCTTGACCGCATCGTTCGAGGTGACCAGCGCACCCCAGAAATCGAACAGGTTGAACAGATAGGTCACCGGCACGCCGCGGTTGCGGGCCACCGCGATGGTGAGCGTGGCCGCGCTGCCGCCGACCTGGAACTCGCCGGAATTGAACTGGGTAACGTAGGCATCGGGCGGGCGCTCGACGAACGCGATGTCGAGCCCGTGGGCCGCGTCGAGCTTGTTCGCCTTGATGATCGGCGGCAGGAACGAGCCGAGCGAGGGCGGCCCGAAGATGACGATGGTGATCTTGGCGGGACTCGCCTGCGCGTGCGCGCTGCTCGCGGGGAGCAGGGCGGCGAGCACGGCGAACACGCTCCACACATACCTGGCGATCATGCTTGCTTCTCCTCGGTGAAACGCTCGGGGCCGCGGGCGAGCGGCGTCGAGCGCGTGGATTCGATGGGGAGCCTCGCGTAAAGATCTGAGTGAACGCCGATTCGTTGCGTCATCTCGACTGCTGCGCGGCGATCGCTCATTGCGCTTGCGGCATCGGAGTGGATGAATTGCCGGATGCCGTGCCGGCGGCTGCTCGCATCGCCCGCCAGATGCGCTCGGGCGTCGCCGGCATTTCCACGTGGCGCACGCCGAGCTCGGCCAGGGCATCGACGATGGCATTGATCACCACGGCGAGCGCTGGCGTAGTGCCGCCCTCGCCGGCCGGTCGCATGCCGAGCGGGTGCGTGGTCGAGGGCACCTCGCTGATATGGGTGTCGAAGGGCGGGAAGTGGTCGGCGCGCGGCATGGTGTAGTCCATGAACGAGCCGGCGAGCAACTGGCCGCTGCGCGGATCGTAGTAGCAGTTCTCGTACAGCGCCTGGCCGACGCCCTGCACGATGCCGCCGTGGGTCTGGCCGTGGATGATCATGGGATTGACGGCGCGCCCGGCGTCGTCGACCGCCGCATAGCGCACGATTTCGACCGCGCCCAGCTCGGGGTCGATCTCGACTTCGCACACGTGCGCGCCGTAGGGGAAGCTCGCCTCCTTCACCGTTTCGTCGGAGAACGCCGTGAGTGGCCCGCGCAAGTCCTCGGGCAGGTCGCCGAGCCGCTCGGCCGCCGCGGCCACCTCGAACAGCGTCACTGCACGGCCCCCCTCCGCGACTTCGAAGCGGCCCGCGTCGAAGCGCACGCGGCTGGGATCGCTTTCGAGCAGGCGCGCGGCGATGCGCTTGCCCTTGTCGATGATCTGGCGCGAGGCATTGAGCACGACGATGCTGATCAGGCGCATGCCGCGGCCCGAGTGGGTGCCGCCACCCACCTTCACGATATCGGTATCGCCGGCGATGATGTCGACGCGCTCCAGCGCAACGCCGAGCCACTCGTTCACGAGTTGGGCGAAGCTCGTCTCGTGGCCCTGGCCATTGGATACGGTGCCGACCACCACCGACACGCGTCCCTGCGGATGCACGCTGATCTCTGCCCGCTCGCGCGGCACGCCGCTCGCGGTGTCGACATAGTTGGCGACGCCGATGCCCCGGTACTTGCCGCGCCGGCGCGCTTGCTCGCGCCGCGCCGGGAAGCCCGCCCAATCCCCCAGCTCCAGCGCCTTGGCCATCGCGCCGTGATAGTCGCCGCTGTCGTACACCATGCCAAAAGGATTGGTGTAGGGCAGCTCGGCTTGGCGCAATAGATTGCGCTCGCGCAGCGCGATCCGGTCGAAGTCGCACTCGCGCGCGGCCAGGTCGATGAGGCGCTCCAACACGTACATGACCTCCGGGCGGCCGGCACTGCGGTAGGGGCGCGTGGGTGAGGTATTGCTGAGCACGGCGCGGGCGCGCACGAATGCGCACGGCATGCGGTAGATGCTCGACATGATCTCCACGCCCTTTTGCAGGGGCGAGAAGTTGGTCGGGTGAGCGCCGGCGTTGCCGACGTTCGAGCTGCGCAGGGCGAGGAAGTTGCCCTGCGCATCGAGCGCGAGCTCGGCCTGCACCGCGAGGTCGCGCGCCTGGTAATCGGCGAGGAAGGCTTCCTGGCGCTCGCAGGTCCACTTGACCGGGCGGCCGACGCGCCGCGCGGCCCATGCCACCACGCAGAACTCGGGATAGATCATGCCGCGCGTGCCGAAGTTGCCGCCGATGTCGCGCATCACCGCGCGTACTTGCGCCGCCGGTATATCGAGCACCGTGGCGAGATCGTCCTTCAGACGCACCGCGCCGCCGCTGCCGGCGTACAGGGTATAGCGCTGGCGCGCCGCGTCGTACTGCGCCACGGCGGCGCGCGGCTCCATGGTGACGCCGGTGACGCGGTTCACCTGGGTCGAGAATCGAACCACGTGCACGGCGCGTGCGAACGCCGCCTCGGTGGCCGCGCGGTCGCCCGCGTCGGCATCCAGACAGACGTTGGATGTCGCGTGCTCCCAGATCCGCGGCGCATCGGGTTCGGCAGCGGCGAGCGTATCGACCACCGCGGGCAGGACCTCGTAGTCGACCGCGACCTGCTCGGCGCCATCCTTGGCGATGGCGACGCTGGCGGCGACGACGACCGCAAGCGCCTCGCCGACGAATCGCACCTTGTCGCAGGCGAGCGGATAGTGCGGCGCGGAGAATAGCGGCGTGCCGTCGCGGTTGGCGAGCCGGATCTCCGCCGGGTGCATCGAGAAGGGCACATGCGGCAGCGGCTTGAGGCCGTCGGCAAGCAGCTCCTCGCCCGTGAGCACGGCCAGCACGCCCGCGATCGCGCGCGCTGCCCGCGCATCGATGGATCGAATGCGGGCATGCGCATGCGGCGAGCGCACGAATACCGCGTAGGCCTGCTCCGGCAGGTTGACGTCGTCGCTGAAGCAGCCCTTGCCGGTCAGCAGCCGCTCGTCCTCCTTGCGGCGTACCGGTTGGCCGATGCGGCTATCGGTCGCGATCTCATCCATGACGAATCTCAGCTCGGCGGTTCCAGGGCGGCCGCCAGCGCGCGCTGCGCCATGATCTGCACGCAGTGGGCGCGGTATTCGGCGCTGGCGTGAATGTCGGCGTTGAGCCCGCTGCTCGGCAACGCCAGGCGCGCGAGCGCTGCGGGCCGGAAATCGGCGGCGAGCGCCGCTTCGGCCTCGCGCCAACGAAACACCGAATCGCGCGCTCCGGTGACGGCGACGCGCACGCCGGCGTGCGTCCTGGTGACAAACACGCCCACGAGCGCGAAGCGCGATGCGCTTTGGCGCAGCTTCGCGTAACCGGCGCGCTGCGGCAGCGTGAAATGCACGGCTTGAATGATCTCGCCGGGCTCGAGCGCGGTTTCAAAGAGTCCGCGAAAGAAAACCTCCGCCGCGATGACGCGGCGCTGCGTCACGATGCGTGCATCGAGCGCGAGCAGCGCGGCCGGATAGTCGGCTGCCGGATCGGCGTTCGCGACCGAACCCCCGAGCGTGCCGCGATTGCGTACCTGCGGATCGCCGATGCCGGCGGCAAGCGCGGCCAGCGCCGGAATCGACTGGGCGACCAGCGCGGATGCGGCCACCGTGGCGTGGGTGGTCATCGCGCCGATGACGAGATCCGCGTTGTCGCGGTGAATGCCGCGCAGCGTCGCGATGCCGCCCAGGTCGACGATGCCATCGTAGCGGGCGAGGCGCTGTTTGAGCACCGGCAGCAGGCTCATGCCGCCCGCCAGGAGCTTCGAGCTCGATCCCCCGGCGAGCGCCGCCTGCGCCTCAGCGATCGAGCCGACGCGGCGGTATTCGAAATCGTACATCGCTGGGATCCTTCCTGCCGTGTCTTTGCATCTGCGCGGAGCCCGCCGCCGCGGGTCGCAGCACTAGGGCCGATCCGCCTCCTTCATCGCCGCCGCGCCGGCCTGCACTGCCTTGACGATGTTGTGGTAGCCCGTGCAGCGGCACAGGTTGCCTTCGAGCTCGCGCCGGATGGTGGCTTGATCGAGGTCGGGGCCGCAGCGCGACACGATGGCGAGCGCCGACATGACCATGCCGGGGGTGCAGAACCCGCATTGCAGCGCGTGGTGCTCGCGAAATGCCGCTTGCATGGGATGGAGCCCGCGCTCGGACGCGAGGCCCTCGATGGTCGTCACCGCGGCACCCTCGCACGAGAGCGCCAGCACGGTACACGACTTGACAGCGGCACCATCGAGGTGGACCGTGCAGCAGCCGCACTGGGTGGTATCGCAGCCGACGTGCGTTCCGGTGAGCGAGAGCGTCTCGCGCAGGAACTGTACCAGCAGGGTGCGGCCTTCCACCGCTGCGCGAACGGTCTGTCCGTTGACCTGCATCGATACGACGGGCATTGCTCTCCTCCGCAATGGCAGCCTGCGCATGCGCCGCGGCGGGAAGCCTTCGCCGCGACCTGCGCCTTCGACAGCGAATCGAGCATACCATAGGGCATCGCAACCCTGACTCGAAGGGCGAGTCGATGCCGATGGCACGGGCGGTTCCGGCGGTGATCCTGCTGAGCGGCGGTCTCGATTCCGCCACGGTGCTGGCGATGGCTCGCGCGCACGGCTACGCATGCCACGCGTTGAGCTTCCGCTACGGCCAGCGGCACGCGATCGAGCTCGAGCGCGCGGCCGTGATCGCCCGCCGGCTCGGTGCCGTGCGCCATGTCGTGATCGATATCGACTTGCGCCGTTTCGGCGGCTCCGCGCTGACCGCCGATATCGCCGTGCCGAAACGGCGCTCGCTGAAGGCGATCGGCCACGGTATTCCACCGACCTATGTGCCGGCGCGCAACACTGTCTTTCTGGCGCTCGCGTTGGCCTGCGCCGAGACGCTCGCGGCGGCCGACATCTTCATCGGCGTCAATGCGCTCGACTACTCCGGCTATCCCGACTGCCGGCCCGAATTCATCGCCGCCTTCGAAGCCATGGCGAACCTCGCGACCAAGGCCGGCGTGGAAGGCGGCAAACGGCTGCGTATCCATACGCCCCTGATCGCGATGCGCAAGGGCGAGATCATCCGCGCCGGCCGCGACCTTGGCGTCGATTACGCGCTCACGACCAGTTGTTACGACCCCGGTGCGCGCGGCGAGCCGTGCCGCGCCTGCGATTCCTGCCTGCTGCGTGCCAAGGGCTTCGCCGAGGCGGGTCTTGCCGACCCGCTGCTCGCGCGGCGGCGCCGCCGCTGAGGTGAGCACTCCCGTCGTCGCGGGGCCTGCGGCAACGGCGCGGAGGCCTGAGCGCGCGCACCCGGTTTGCTCAAGCCGCCGAAACCCCGACCGGGGCGACGTGCCAGATGTCGGCGCAATACTCGCGGATCGCGCGATCGGAGGAGAACTTGCCGGTGCGCGCGGTGTTCAGGATCGACATCCGTGTCCAGCCGCGCGCATCCCGGCAAGTGCTCCCGACCTCGGCATGGCAGTCGACGTACGAGTGGTAGTCCGCGAGCAGCATGAAGTCGTCGTGGTAGAGCAGGGCATCGATCAGCGGCCGGAACAAGGCGCGATCGCCGCCGCTGAAATGACCGCAGGCGATCAAGTCGATGGCGGCCTTGAGCTGCGCATCGGATTCGTATAGCGCGCGCGGTTGGTAGCCCGCCGCGCGGACCTGGTCGATCTCCTCGACCGTGAGCCCGAACAAGAAGAAATTATCGGCGCCGACTTCTTCGCGGATCTCGACGTTCGCTCCGTCGAGGGTGCCGATGGTCACCGCGCCGTTGAGCGCGAACTTCATGTTGCCGGTGCCGGATGCTTCCTTGCCGGCCGTCGAAATCTGCTCCGAGACGTCCGCGGCGGGATAGACCAGCTCGGCCACCTTCACGCAGAAGTTCGGCACATAGGCGACGCGCATGCGCTGGTTGACATCGGGATCGGCGTTGACCACCTCGCCGATCGCATTGATGAGCCTGATGATGGACTTGGCCATGAAATAGCCCGGCGCCGCCTTGCCGCCGAAGACGAACGCGTGCGGGCGTATGTCCAGGCGCGGATCGGCCTTCAGGCGCTGGTACAGCGTGACTATGTTGAGCGCGTTCAGGTGCTGGCGCTTGTATTCGTGAATACGCTTGACGTGGATGTCGAACACCCAGTCCGGATCGAGCGCGACGCCGGTATGCTCGCGCACGTATTGCGCGAGCCGCGCCTTGTTGGCGCGCTTCACCGCTTGCCAGCGTTGCTGAAACGCCGCATCGGCGGCGTGCGGCTCCAGCTCGCGCAAGCGCTCCAGGCGCGTGCTCCAGCGCTCGCCGATCGCCTCGGTGATGAGCGCGCTCAGCCCCGGATTGGCGAGCTGGAGGAAACGCCGCGGGGTGACGCCGTTGGTCTTGTTGCTGAAGCGCTGCGGCCACAGCTCATGGAAATCGCGCAGCACGCTGGTCTCCAGCAGCCGGGTGTGCAGGGCGGCGACGCCGTTGATCGCCTGGGCGCCGACGCAAGCGAGATTGGCCATGCGCACGCTCTTGTCCGCGGTTTCGTCGATCAGCGACATGCGGGCGATGCGCGCATCGTCGCCCGGGTAGCGCATGCGCACCTCGTTGAGAAAGCGATGGTTGATCTCGTAGATGATCTCCAGGTGGCGCGGCAGCATGCGCCGGAACAGCGGCAGCGACCAGGTCTCGAGCGCTTCGGGCAGCAGCGTATGATTGGTGTAGGCGAAGATGCCGCGGGTGATCTCCCAGGCGTGATCCCAGGCGAGCAGGTGCTCGTCGACCAGCAGGCGCATCAGCTCGGGGATGGCGAGGGCGGGGTGGGTATCGTTGAGCTGCGCGACGTACTTCTCGGGCAGGCTTTCGACCGTCTTGCCCGGAACCTGGCGGTGGATGCGGATCATGTCCTGCAAGGAGCAGGAGACGAAGAAATACTGCTGGGCGAGCCGCAACGCCTTGCCGGCCGCTTGCTGGTCGTTGGGATACAAGACCTTGGAGATCGTCTCCGAGCGCACCTTCTCGTCTACGGCGCCGTAGTAGTCGCCGACGTTGAAGGCGTCGAAATCGAACGACTCGACCGCCTGCGCGGTCCACAGCCGCAGCAGGTTCGCGCTATCGGTGTGATAGCCGTGGATCGGCGTATCGTAGGCGACGCCGCGCACCTCGCGTTCGGGCGACCAGCGCACCCGGTAGCGGCCATGATCGTCGCTGTAGGCGTCGGTGTGTCCGCCGAGCTTCACGTCAAACGTGATGGTCGGGCGTGGGATCTCCCACGGGTTGCCGAAGCGCAGCCACTTGTCGGTGCGCTCGACTTGCCAGCCGTCGCGGATCTCCTGGTCGAAGATGCCGAACTCGTAACGGATGCCGTAGCCGATGGCCGGAACGCATAGGGTCGCCATCGACTCCATGTAGCAGGCGGCGAGCCTGCCTAGACCGCCGTTGCCCAGCCCCGGTTCTTCCTCCTGCGCGAGCAGCGTATCGAGCTCGATGCCCAGCTCGCTCATCGCTTGGCGCACGGCGGCGGTGATGCCGAGGCTCAGGATGTTGGCGCCGAGATGCGGGCCGAGGAGAAACTCCGCCGACAGGTAGCACACCGTGCGGGCGGCCGTGCGCCGGTAGGCTTCCGCCGCGCGCACCCAGCGCTCCAGCAGCCGGTCGCGCACCGTGAAGCTGAGCGCCTGGTAGTAGTCGTTGAGGTTGGCGACTTCGCGAAAGCGGCCTTGGATGTAGCGCAGGTTGTCCAGGAAGTCCTGCTTGATCGCCTCCACGCCGAGCCCGGTGCGGATCGGCTCCTCGCTTCGCGGCGCGGCCTGTGATGCGCGCATGGCTGCCTCCCTTTCGGATGCGCGAGAACGTGTATTCTAGACCCGCCCCGGTCTTTCGAATGCCTACCCGCAGGCGAGCCGGTGCGCGGCTGACTGTGCCAGGCGTACGGTCGACGAGGGATTGGCGATGTCCGCGCTCACCTTCCGGCTCCGGCCGGAGACGTTTTGCATCCATCGGCTGGACCCGGCAGCGGCACTGGATGTCGCTCGCTTTGCACCGGCTGCCTGGGTTTCGATCACGCGCAGCGAGGACGAAGTATCGATCATCGCGCCCGAGGACATCGACCTCGGTCCGAGCGAGCGGCAACCCGGTTGGTCGTGCCTGCAAATCGAAGGCAAGCTCGATTTCGCGCTGGTGGGTGTGCTCGCCGGCGTGGCTCGGATTCTCGCCGAGCGCGGCATCAGCATACTCACCGTTTCGACCTACGATACCGACCATGTCTTCGTTCGAACGGCCGGGATCGAGGCGGCTGTGGATGCGCTCGAAGCGGCGGGCCATCGGGTGCGCGGCCGAGCGCCGGGGCGCAATCCGCGTCGCGCGAGTCAAGATGCCGAGCCATGCGCGCTCGACGAGGCGCGCCCTGACCGAGCCCCCGGGCGCGGCCCCGGCGGGGTCTAGGCGAGACCGCGTCGTGCCGTAATAGCGCGTTTGAGCCCTCTTCGTCTGCTCATCGGTATGCTTCTCGACCCGACCTCGACGCTCGCTTCAGGTAGCGTAGACAGCGCGGCTAAGCCCGGCACCACCGCGCGCAGGCCGACGCACGCGAGCGAGGGGGCATCTGGCGTGGCAGCCGCCCACGAGATCGCCGAGATGTGGCGCTTTGCCCGCGGCGCGGGCTTCGAGCGCGAGCTGCGATTGCTGCAGCGACCGCGGCTCGGGCGTTCGCTCGCCGCGGCGCTCCTCGACTGGGCCTGGATCGCCCTCGCGAGCGCAGCGGTGCTCATGCTCGGGATCGTGGCCGTACCGCTCGCGCTGCTGGTCATCGGCAACCGCCAGCGCGCGCTGGGCAACTTGTTGCACGACGCGTCGCACCGCAGCTTCGATCGGGCTCGCGGCCGTGCCGGCCCGCTGGCGAACATCTTGTTCTGCTGGCCGTTGTGGGTGTCGATGGCCGTCTACCGCAGCGAGCACAATCGGCACCATCGCTTCCTCGGCGATCCGGCGCGCGATCCCGACTTCATCCACGACCCCGCGCGCTTGCCGGGCGGCTGGTTGCGGGTGTGGCGAGACCAGGTCGTCGCGCCGCGGATGCTGCGGCTCGCGGTCTTTGCCCACCTCGGGCGCATGAGCGCGGCATCGCTCGGCGCCGTCGCCTGCTGGTGGGCGATCGTGCTCGCAACGATCGCGGCCGCGTTCGGTGCCTTGCAGGCGCTAGGTTTTCTCGCCCTCTGGGTAGGCGCGCGCGCGCTCGTGTTTCATCCGATCACCTCGTTTCGCGAGATTTCGGACCATGTCGGCCTGCTGCCCGGAACGCTCATCGGCTTCAGCCGCAACCACCCGTTCGGCGGCGCGCTCGCGCACCTCTTTCATCCGCATCACAACGGTTATCACCTGCTGCACCACCTGCTGCCCGGCATGCCGTTTCATGCCTTCCCGCGCGCCCATGCACTGCTCATGCGCTGGCCGCGTTACGCCGGCGCGGAGCAATGCGAGGCCTATTTCGCGGGTCGGGCGAGCGCGGTGGAGTCCTGGGTGCGGCGCTGGCGCCGCGGCTAACTCGGCAGTTCGACCAGCGAAGGTGCAAAGCCTTACCGGCGATCGAACGGAGCGTCCGCTGGCGGGCTCGCGGCACCCGTGTTGTCCGCCGGCGAGGACACTGTAGCTTCGCCGCCGGGCGAGCCGGGCGCGGCCGGCGCTGCCGATCCCGCCCCGGTCTTCTTCAGCCGCTTGGCTTCCTGTTTGCGTTTCTTCGCGAGCTCGCGCTGGCGCTTCTCGAATCCGTAGTTGGGTTTTGCCAATTCAACTCCTTCCTTGGGACGAGGCGCGGAGCCTTTCACGAATGCCGCTCATCGTCCCCGCGAGCGAACACCCGCCAGCTATTCTGCGCTGAGCACAAAGAAAAAGGCCCACTACACCGGGCCTTTCTCCAATCGAGCGACGGTTACGTCACGACCGCTCGCGACGTAACGCGCCGCTTCAAGCGGGCCTGATGTTCGACGCCTGGTCACCCTTGGGGCCGGCGGTCTTGTCGTAGCTCACTTTCTGGCCTTCCTGCAGCGTCTTGAAGCCTTGCTGCTGGATGGCGGAAAAGTGGGCGAACAAATCCTTGCCGCCGTCGTCGGGCGTGATGAAGCCGTAACCCTTCGCCTCGTTGAACCATTTCACGGTACCTGTGCTCATGCGAATTTCCTGTAAAGATCGTTTGGCGCGCTCGCGCCGGATGAGGACCGTCGAGGGAGGATTAGAGAGAGCGGAGTACTGCCAGCGGCGTTACAGCGGACCAGAAATCGACGCCTGAAGGATCCCGCGGCCCTTATACGCTGCAAACACGCGCGCGTCAAAGCATTTCGCGTGCGCGCCGGCGTCCAGCGGATCCGGGCTCGAGGCGCGCCCGGACCGGCTCCTAGCGTCATGCGCGCGCATCTTCGATCAGCGCGGCGATCTCGCGCATGGAGTCGAAGCGCTGCGGGTCGAATTCGATGCGGGTGAAGTCGACCCCGAAATCGGCTTCGAGAAAGCTCACCAGCTTCACCACCGCGAGCGAATCCAGCCGCCCCGACTGAACCAGCGACTCGGCGTCGTCGAAGCCGGCGTGGTCGTCGTGCTCGGCCAACACGCCGGTCAAGAAAGTCCTTATCCGGACGAGATCGCTGCTATTCATGAATCGATCCTCGGCGCCATTGTGTGCGTCCCCATTCGTTCGATCAATGCCTGGCGGTTGAGCTTGCCGTTGGCGTTGCGCGGCAGCGCCTCCAGCGCGTAAATCGCGCTCGGCACCATGTGCGGCGGGAGCTCCTGGCGCAACAGCTCGCGGATGCGCTCGGGCGCGACCGCGGCGTTGGCGACGAAGCACACGATCGAGCGCGCCACGCCGTCTTCCACCGGCCATGCCACGGCGGCCACTTGCTCCGCGCCCGCGAGCGCGCGCACGTGCGCTTCGATGTCCTCCAGCTCGACCCGATGGCCGTGGATCTTGACCTGGTTGTCGATGCGGCCGAGATGATGGAAATCACCGCGTGCGTCCTGCATGGCGATGTCACCGGTGAGATACCAGCGCTCGCCATCGATCAGAGGAAAGCGTTCGGCCGTGAGCCGGGGCGCGTCGAGATAGCCCAGGGTCAACTGCTTGCCCGCGATCGCGAGCTCGCCCTTTTCACCCACGGCCACGGGTCGCAGGTCCGGGCCGAGCACGCGCAGCCGGGTGCCGGGATGCGCGACGCCGATCGCCAGCACGCCGCGGCCGGGCGTGACCGACGGGGTCGCGCCGGGTTCGACCCGCTGGCCGGCGCAGTCGACCGTCGCTTCGGTGGGACCGTAGAGATTGTCGACCACGGAGTTGGGCGCCGCCGCTTGCCAGGCGCGCACCGAAGCAAGCGGCAGCGGCTCGCCACCGAAGGAGCTGTAGCGCAGCCCCGGCAGCGATTGCGGCTGCAGCGAGCGGGTCGCACGCATCCATGCGATCGCCGCCGGCGCCGAGCCCCAGACGGTGAGCTTGCGCTCGCGAATGAACCTGGCGGGAGAGACGTGGCTCAACGCCGGCACGACATGCAGCGATGCGCCCGCGCGCCACGGCAGGAAGATCTCGCCGACCGAAGGATCGAAGGTCAGCTCGGTGAACTGCGAGGCGCGGTCGTGCGGCGCCATTGCCTTACGCGGCGCCAGGGCGTCGAGATAGGCGTTCACCGAGGCGGTGGCGACCAGCACGCCCTTCGGTACGCCGGTGGTTCCCGAGGTGAAGACGAGGTAGGCAAGGTCGTCCGCGGCGAGCGTGGCGGGCTGGGCCATCGCGCCCGCATCCAGTGCGTCGAGGCTGAGCACCCATGGTGCGGCAGCCGGTGCCAGCGCTCGTGCAGCCTCGCTGCTCGGGACGACCAGAGCGCCGGCTTCGGCCGCTACCGGCGCGGTCAGGCAGGCGAGCCCGGCGTCATCGACGATGAGCGCATCGAGCCGAGCCAACGCCAGCACGCTGCGCAGCCGCGCCTGCGGCCAGCGCACCCCGAGCGGCACGAACGCGGCGCCCGCCCAGGTCACCGCCAGGACTGCCTCGACGGCGATGAGACTGCGCGAGCCGAGAATCCCGACTCGGCTGCCGCGGCCGGTGCCGCGCGCGCGCAGAGCGCCGGCGAGCCGTGCGGCTCGCACGCTCAGCTCGCCATAGCTCAGCTCGATCCCATCGGCGTAGAGCGCGAGTCGATCGGGCGTGCGCGCGCTCTGCTCGAATACCGCCTGGGCAAGATTCCAATTCATGGCCGGTGATGCGATTCAGCACATTGTATCGAGGTAGCGCCGCTGGCCGGATCCGCGCGGCGAATCGAAGCATCGCCGCCGGCGCGATCGGACGCGTGGCGTCGCTCCCCGCTGCCGCTTGGTAGCTACCGATTTACGGCGCTCGGGTGCCGTTTCCGCATGGTTCGCGCCCGCCGCTGTCCAGCGGCCTTCGCTTCGGCGAAAATCGCGCGATCGACCGGCGAAGCGGAGCGAGCGATGCGTCAGGCCCTGGAAGGCATCACGGTTTTGGACTTGAGCCACGCCCTGGCGGGGCCTTTCTGCTCGATGATGCTGGGCGATCACGGCGCCGATGTCATCAAGATCGAACCCCCCGGCGGCGGCGACATTTCGCGGGCGTGGGGCTCGCGCGGCACGAGCGGGGACGCCGGTTACTTCATCAGCCTGCACCGGAACAAGCGCGGCATCGTGCTGGATCTGAAAAACCCGCGCGGCAAGGAGCTCTTTCGGCGCCTGCTCGAGCGCGCCGACGTGGTGCTGGAGAACTACCGGGTCGGCGCGCTGAGCAAGCTCGGCCTGGGCTACGAGGCGGCATGCGAGGTCAATCCGGGCATCATCTACTGCTCGATTTCGGGCTTCGGCCAGGACGGACCCTATCGCGATCGCGCCGCGCTCGATCTCATCCTCCAGGCCGAGAGCGGCATGATCAGCGTGACCGGCTCGGCCGAGGGCGCGACGGCCCGCGCCGGGGTGTCGATCGCCGACATGACCGCGGGGCTCAACGCCGCCTTCGCGATCATGGCGGCCCTGCGCGTCCAGGAGAAGACCGGGCGCGGCCAGCACATCGACATCTCGATGCTGGAGGGGCAGCTCGCGCTGCTGGGAACGATGATCGGCGATTACTTCATGGACGGCCAGGTACCGCGGCCCATGGGCACGGCCTACCGCTCCTTGCTGCCTTACCAGACCTTTCATACCCAAACGCGCGACCTCGCGCTCGCCGTGGGCAGCGAGAAGCTATGGAAGGATTTCTGTCCAGCGATCGGCTGCCCGGAGCTTGCCGAGGACCCGCGCTATCGCACCAACCAGGATCGGCGGGCCAATCGGGCGAGCCTGCTGCAACGGCTCCAGGAAGTATTCCTGACCCGGTCGTACGAGGCATGGGAAGCGATCCTGCTCGCCAGCGGCATCCCCGTCGGGGCCATCAACGACATCGGCCAGGTGGTCGAGCACCCGCAAGTGAAGGCGCGCGGGTCGCTGGTCGAAGTGCAGCATGCGCGCGCCGGCAAGGTCCGCATCGTCGGTCCGGCCGCACGGCTGTCCGCGACACCAGCCTCGGTGCGCTCGGCCTCTCCCCTCATGGGGCAGCACACGGACGAGGTGATGCAGCAGGTGCTCGGGCTCGATGCGGCGCAGCTCGGCGAGCTGCGCGCGGCGGGTGCCTTCGGGAAATCCTGAGCGAGGATGGGGGCGAAAGGCGCGCCCCGAAGCTCACTTCTTGCCGAGCACTTCGAATCCGACCCGGACCCAGTGCTCGGCGCGATCGATCACGCGGTTGGCGCGAATCCGAAATGCCCCGTTGGCCGTCGTCAGCAGGTAGTCGGTCGCCTTGCCGGCCTCGCGCGCCGCGATCACCAGGCCGTCGACCCGCCCGCTGTCGGCGTTGATCGGCGCGTAGATCGCCGCAGCCGTCGGCGCGGCCTCGCCTTCGAGCCGCAAGCCTTCCGCATAGGGCTCCAGATCGATGACCAGAGGATCGCTGCTCAGGCGCCGGATGCCGACCATCCACAGCGCATCCTCCGAGCCGCGGATGCGCCGCACGACGCAGCCGAGCTCCCAGGGCTCGCCGGGCGCAGCGCGAAACGCGATCAAGGCACCGAGGGGCACTTGCACGCCCGCGTCTTTCGGCAGCAGGGCGCCGAGGCCGGTGCTGCTGCGATCGCGCAGCGCCCAGCTCGAGGCAGCCGCGGCCGGCGCGCCCGTGTCCTCGGCTTCGAGCGCCGCGAGCACATTGTCGAAGCCCAACACGACCTCGATGCTCTCGCCGTCGGCTTTTTCGCGCTCGGCACGCCAGCTCGCACGGCGCCAATCGGGCGACCACAGCCGCTCGGCGAGATCGAGAAAGGCGCCGAAATGCAGCGCCACCAACCGACTCGGGGTCGCGCCCACCGACAATTCACCCGCATACAGCTTGACGCGTGCTTGCGCGAGCTTGTCGCCGAGCGGGGCCACGGCGACGAAGCGGGTGGTGTCCGCAACCGCGCTCGTCGCCGAAATGCGCTCGGGACCGGCGGCGCGCGCGAGATCGACCTGGTACCAGTGCGCCTCGGGATCGAAGAAGGGCTCGACGCGCATGTCATGGGCCGAAGTCGCCAGCCAGCGGTGGGCGAGCTCGAGCTGCGGCGCGCTCAAGATGCCGACGTTCAAGCTTGCCAGCAACAGGCATTGCGCGAACGCATCGGTGCAGGTCGCGTCGTTGGTCAAGGGCCGGCGCTCGAGCCCGGCCGCCTCGATGGCGAGCATGAGCGCATTGGCCTGGCGCCAGCTCGTGCGCTGCATGGTCGTGCGCTCGAAGCCGTGCCACTTGATTTCTTCGGCGCGCGCGCGCAGCGCACACAATGCGAGCTCCGCGACCTCGATCTGTTCTTCCAGCCGCCGCGGGCGCAAGAGCTGGCGCAGCACCGCCTCGGTCAAGGCATTGCCCATGCGCCGGTTGAGCATCTGTGCGCCGCGAACCAGCGCGAGCGGCAGGGCCTGGGCGACATCCGCGGCTTCGAGCATCGCATCGAGGTGACGCGCGTAATGATCGCGCGCGGCGCGTTGCAGCCGCCTCAGCACCAGGACGTGCGCGGGGTCGAACGGCGTGCCCGCCGGCGCGCTTTCGAATACGCACAGCACCCGCTCGAAAGTCGGGGTCGAGGTTTCCTCCACGGCCGGCTCCGGGTACGGGGCTACGCCTGTCATTCGCGTGCCAGGCGCTTGCGGCGCTTGAGACCCGGATGCGTGCTCATGAGCTGATCGTGCATTTCATTGGCGAGCAGGTGCGCGGTGAAGTCCAGCGGCACGCCGAGCCAGCGTTCGATCAGGTCCTCCGGAACCTTCGCCGGCGCATCTTCGCCCGCGTACAGCGGGTTGGCCGGATCGATGTCCTGGCCGAGCGCACGGATCACCGGCCAATGCTCGTCCTGACCGAAGCTGCCGCGATAGGCGAGCGCCAGGCGCTGGAAGCGCTCCGGCATGGTCTCTCGCCGATAGATGGCGAACAGCGCCTGGAACGGGCGCGGGCTGTCTTTGCGCGCCGCCACCGCCATTTCGAGCAGGTCGATGGCGCGGAAGACATCGCCGTCGTCCATGTAGTGCGTGCGCGCTTGCTGGACGATTTCTTCGGGCGAGGACAAGGCGACGACCCGCTCGGCCGCGGGCTGGAACTGCTGGGTGATGTGGAATTCGCGGCTGATGCCCGCGCCGGGCAAGGCGCGCCCCGCGGGCGAGAGGCTGCCCGCGGCTTCCGGCAACGGTAGCGTATCCGTGGTGGGCGGGGGCACCCACTCGGCCGTCTGATCGACCTTGATCGGCGCCGCGGCGTGCAGCTCGGTGGTCCGATCGGCGCCGTAGGGCTGCGCAACCGAGGGCATCTGCTGCGTCTTGTCGTACGCAAGACTGCTCGCAGTCGCCGTGACGGCGCCTTCGGGCGGCTCGCTCGTTGCTCTTGCCCACGGCGTGGCCCTCGCTGGGCTGACGCTCGGCTGCCTTTGCGGCGCCTGGAACAGCGGCCGGCGGCGCAGCTTCAAGCCCAATGCCGCCAGCAGCAGCGCCGAGATACCCGCGGCGACGCGCCAGTCGGTCAGCACGTCGAGCACCCCGGACGAGCCCTGCCGGGCGGCGCCGGCATTGGCAACCGGCGCCGAGCCGGACGCCGCGGCGACCGCGGCCGGCGACGAGGAGGCGGGTGCGGCTACGGATGTCGGCGCCGATGCGCCCGGCGCGACGCCGACCGCATTGGCTTGCGCGCCCGTCGTGCTCGCGCCTGCCGGGGCGTGTGCCGCGGGTGCTTGGACAAGCATCTGCTCGAGCTGCGCTTTCAGCACGTCGGCCTGCTTCTGCAACAGCGCCAGGCGGTCGTCGAGCGCCAACATGGCGGCGGCATGATCGTCGCTGCGCGCGCGCAGATCGGCGACCCGCCGGGCTGCATCCTGGTCAGTGGCGCTTGCGGCGGCAGCCTCGGCGAGGGCCGGGCGCGCCTGCGCTGGCGACGGTGCCGGCGCTGCTGCACGCGGCGCGGGCGGCGCGGCAATAGGCGCGGCGCCCGCTAGGCTCTGCGCTGCCCGGGTTGGTGCTCGGCGCGGCGTGGTTCGTTGTGCCGGCGCGCGCGGCGCTACCGCGGCCGCGCTGCGCGTGCTCATCGCTGGCTCGACGCCGGCGGGCGCGGCGGCCGTCGCCTCCGAGGGGACGGGAGCCGCGGGCGCCGTCTGCGCGACGCCGGGCACCGACTCGCCTTCCTTGAGCACGAGGAAATCGCGCGTCACCGGCTGCTCGCAGCCGACCTCGAGACGCAAGCCTACCACCGGGCTCATGACCGTGCCGATGGTCTCGATGATCACGCTGTCGGCGGAGCCGATCCGCACGCGGGCGCCCTGCAGCGGCTCTGCCCCCGCCGGCGCGTTCGGATTGGCGACGACGCGAATGCAGCGCGGATCCAGGATGCCGTTTTCCGTGCGTACCGGGATGGCGCCGAAGAAGCGCTCGCCGAGCCGGGAACGTACGTCGAGGTCGCCGATGGTCTGCGCCTGGGCGATGTGCGCTTGCGGCAACAGCAGCAGGGCCGCGGCGGTCGCGCTGGCGAGCGCCTTCAGTACCGCGCCCGGTGGCAGGGTCGCGCTACGCTGATGCCCGAGCGCTACCGATACCGATTCGGATCGGGTGGTCAAGTCGAATCGCTTCATGGGACGCAAGGCCTGAGTAGGATGCTTCGCTCGGAGGCAGGACCCGGACGGCGGCTTATGAAGCACTACATAACGTCCGGCGCGCGAGTTAGTTCAACACCCGCGTCGAATCGCCAAGGCCGGTCCTGCCCATTCGCTCGGCGCAATGCTGCCACGCTACGGGCATCATACCGTCCCGAGCAGGATGCATGCCAGTTGACTCGCAATTTCTCAAGATCTCCCCGGTGCGTCCGATACCGAATCCACCACAGTTCGGAGCGAGGGATAGGCATGCAGATCGGCAACACGACCGCGCTGCCCGCTGCCTGGGCGGGGAGCCCGATGGCTTCGGTACGCGCACAGCATGCACGCGAACATGCGCCGGCCGGCGCCGCTCGCGCCGAGCGGGAGCGCGGATCGGCCGCGGCGCCCGAGCCGGCCGCGGAGGCCGCAGCGAGCGCGCGCATCACGCGCAAGGAGCGCGGCGCACTCGATCTCGTGACTCAAGACGGGGACGTGGTGCGAATCCGCTTTCGCGCGCGCGAGTCGCAGCAGGTGAGCGTAGCGAGCGCCACTGCCGCGAGCGGCGCGCAGGGCAACGTTGCCCAGGTCGACTATTCGCAGCGCAGCCGCACACGGCTCGAGGTCCAAGGCGATCTCGACGCCGACGAGCTCAAGGCGATTCAGGATTTCGTCGGCCAGGTGGATGCGTTGGCCGCGGAGTTCTTCGCCGGAGATATCGAAGCGGCATTCGCCGCAGGCAGCGCGCTGCACTACGACGCCGCAGAGATCGCGCGCTATTCTCTCAAGCTCTCGCTGAGCGAGCGCGTGCGCGCGGTGGGCATGGAGTGCCTCGCCGCGCCTGCGGGCGACATCGCCGGGGCGGCCGCGCCCGCTGGTGTCGCAAGCGGCGCAGCGGCGAATGTGGCAACTGCCGGCGTGGCGGCGAGCGCGGCAAGCAGCGGAGCGGGGACGACGAGTGCGGAAAGCGGCGGCGGGACGAGCTCCCGGACCAGCGCGGCAAGCGCGCCCGCGATGAGCGCTCGTGCGGACCAGCCGGCCGCGACCACCGGGTCGGACGCGCAGCCGATGCCTGCCGGGGCCGAGGCGTCCGCCGCGCCACCACCGGGAAGCGAGCCGACAGCCGCACCCGCAAGCGCGAATCCGCTGGCGACGATCGGTGCCTTCGTGCAGCGGCTGTTCGCCGCCGCCGATCAGCCGCTCGGTGTGCAGGGCTACAAGCTGGCCTGGTCGGTCAAGGTCGCCTTCGCCGCAGAGGTGATTGCATCCATACCGCCCCCGCCGCAAGCGCGGGGCGGTATGGACTTGCTGACCGATGTGCTCGGCGGCGCCGCGACCCAAGCGGGTGCGCAAGCGCCGTCGACGAGGCTGAGCGTGGCTGCCTGATCGGCAGCCCGCGCTACGACGAGCCTTCGCAGAACTTGGTGACCGGCACCGGCTCCTTTGCGCCTTTGCCTTCCCAGAACATGAGCTTCTGATCGAGACCCTTGGACGCGAGGTAGTTGGCGACCGACTTGGCGCGCTCCTCACCGAGGTTCGGGTTCGCGCCCGTGGCTTCGAACCGGTCGGTGTGACCGGCGATGATGATCGAGCCGATATTCACCTTGCGCTTGGAAAGATTCGCGGCCAGCGCGTCCAGCTCCTGCTTGCCGCCATCCTTGAGCACCGCGCTGCCGACGTCGAAGGCACTGTTGCCTTGCGCCAGCGCGTTCAACTGGATGGGCGCCATTTCGGGCTTCTTCGGCTTGGCTTCCGGCTTCGCTTCCGGCTTGGCCTCGGGTGCCGCCTCGGGCTTCGCTTCCGGCTTGGGCTTGGGCGCGGGCTTCACCACCGTCCCGCCCACCTCGACCACGACCCGACGGTTGGGCTGCAGACACTCGCTCAGCTCGGGCGAGGGCGTGGTCGCGCAGCCACTTACGAACGCCGTCGCAACGGCGCCGGCGATCAGCATCTTACGCATGGTTGTTTCCTCCGGTTATTCGTCTTGCGCTGTGTTTAGGAACTTGCCACCAACTCCCCATTCCATCTCCTCTGCAACTAGCCACGGTCGTGTCGTCATGCCTGCTCAACCCAGGCATCATGCCGAGGCGGCTTGCGACCATCCGAGTCTAAATCAAACGGAGCTCTCGCCGGATGGCTTTATCCATGATGTGGACAACATGCGGCGCGATCGGCATGACTGCGTGGCGATTCCAGCGCAGGCGGCCTATCGTGCGGCTGGAAGGCGGGTTGCTCCTCCCCCAAGTGGCAATGATTGTGTGACTGCGCGCAAGCGCTGTCAACGATTGCGCCACGATTGCGCCTCGCATCCGGCTCGAATTCATCGCGGCTGCGCTGGCCGAGCACTGCGTGCGCCTGCGCCATGTCCGCTACATATGGCCGAGGATGGCGTCCTCGACTCCCGTGCGGCGCGTGGCAGCGGGTCGAGGCGCGCCTCCCCGGCGGCCGCCCTCGGCCAGCCGTGCGCGGGCGCTCACGGCAAGCGACATCGCCTGGCGGATAATAGGTTTCGCGCCATTCTGTGGGCCCGTCACGTGAAGCTCTGGTATCAAAGCCTGTCGCATAACGCTCCTGCCAATCCGTACGGCATGGTGCTGGAGAAGATCATTGCCTCGGTGGCCGATCGCGGGACGCGGTTGCACCTGCAAGGCGTGGCCCGATCGGCCGGCATCGGGCAGCACTATCGGTTGCTCGAGCATCACGACACCGAGGAAGTGATCGGCAACGCGATCCGCGCTCAGCGCGAAGGCTACGACGCGTTCCTGATCGGCAACGTCAGCGATGCCGGCATGCGTGAGGCGCGCGAGCAGGTCGACATCCCGGTGCTCGGGCTCGGCGAGACTTGCATGCACCTCGCTTGCATGATGGGCGCCCGCTTTGGCCTGGTGGCGATCAGCGAGCGCTGGATTCCACGCCTCATGGAAAACGCGGCGCGCTATGGCCTGGAACGCCAACTCGCCGGCATCGAGTCGATGCGTACTTCCCCGGTCGACTTGAAGAAGGGACTCGTCGACCCGGACCATCGGCGCGAATTGCTCGCGCAGTTCACCGCCGCGGCATCGCGCCTGCTGGCGCGGGGCGCCGAAGTCGTCATTCCGGCCGGCGGCGAAGTCGTGGTGTTCACCATCGATGAGCGCATGTATGAAATCGACGGCGCACCGATCGTGAACGGCATCGTCGAGCTGGTGAAGATGGGCGAAACCGCGGTCCGGCTCAAAGCCCTGACCGGCCGCTTCATCAGCAAGCGCGGCGCCTACGCCGCGCCGAGCGGCGATTTGCTCGGGCGGGTGCGCGCGTTCTACGGCGCCGAGACTTACCCCTGCGCGCGCTGAGTTCTTCATCACCCGACCCGCGCGCTCCGATCGAGGCGTGATGTCGTTCGCGCCGGCCCGCTGCCAGGAGTAGACCATGACAAGCGACACCTTCGTACTGGATCCCACCGCCCCGAGCGTGCCCGAAGCGAAGGGCACGCCCTGGCGCTTGGACGCCCTGCAAGGCAAGGTCGTGGGTTTCATCGACAACGCGAAACCGAACTTCGACCATCTTGCCGCCGCACTGGCCGCGGTGCTCGTGTCCCGGCACGGCGTGGCGCGGGTCGTAACGACGCGCAAGCGCGCTGCGTCCGTCGCGGCCGACCGCGACGCCCTCGACCAGCTCGCCCGCGAGTGCGACCTGGTGATCAGCGGATCGGGCGATTGAGGCTCGTGCACGTCGTGGAGTATCCACGACAGCGTGCAAGCCGCGCAGCGCGGGCGCGCCGCGCTTACGATCTGCTCGACCGCGTTCGAGTCCCTGGGGCGTGCGCAGGCACGCGCGCTCGGTTTCAGCGAGCTGCCGATCCTGCTCGTGCCCCATCCCTTTGGCATACGCACGCGCGCTGAAGTGCGCGCCATGGCCGCGACGCTGGTCGAGGACATCGCGGCGTTATGCACCCCGCGTGCCCAAGCCACCGGCGTCGAGAGCGCGCAGCGAGGCAGCGTTTCGAGCCCCGGCCGAGCCGCCCGGATTCGCGTGGCCGATGAGCACGAGGCGGTGCAGCGCCTGTTTCGCGAGCGCCGCTGGGGCGACGGGCTGCCCGTGATCGCGCCGACGCCCGAGCGCGTCGAACGCATGCTCGCGCTCTGCGCCGCATCGGCGCAGAGCGTGGTCGCCACGCTCGCGCCGGGATTCGGCGCCGCGACGCTCGAGGCGATCGCGATCAACGCGGTGGCGGCCGGTTGCGATCCCGAGCTGCTGCCGCTGGTCGTCGCCGCGGTCAAAGGGGCGGCCGACCCGCGGTTCAACTTGCAAGCGATCCAGGCGACGACCAACCCGGTCGCCGTGTGGGTGCTCGTCAACGGCCCGGCCGCGGCCGCGCTCGCGATCAACGCCGGGATCAACTGCCTCGGCCAAGGACACTGGGCCAACGCGACCCTGGGGCGTGCCGTGCACCTGCTATTGCAGAACGTGGGCGGTGCGAGGCCCGGCGAGATGGACCGCGCGACCCACGGCCAGCCGGGAAAATTCACCTTCTGTTGCGCGGAGAACGAGGCGCAAAGCCCTTGGGATGCGTTGCGCATCGAGCGCGGCTTTGGCCCCGCTGTGAGCACGGTGACGGTGATCGGCGCCGAAGGCACGATGAACATGAATTCGCATTGCAAGGACGCGGACCAGCTCTTGCGCGCGTTCGCCGAAACCATGATGCACCCGCCGAGCAACGAGTACACCCATGGCGGCGAGCCCTGGCTCATCATCGGTCCCGAGCATGCCGAGATTCTGCAACGGGCCGGCTTGAGCAAAGCCGACGTGAAGCGCGAGCTGTGGCTGCGATCGCGCCTGCCGGCCCAGCGCATGACCGACAAGGACCTGATCCGGGTCGAGGACTCGCGCCGCGACGAGCTTGGACCGATCGGTCCCGACACCTTGCTGCCGATCGCGCGCCGCGCCGAGGACATCGGCATCGTCGTCGCCGGCGCAGCGGGCACGCACTCGGTCTACGTGCCGTGCTTCGGCAACTCGCGCGCCGTGACCGTGGCCGTCGAGCCGGTGTGATTCCGCGGCTGTGCGCGCGTCGCGATGACGCCGGCGCCGAAAGCGATCATCCTGCCTCGGCGCGCTTCGATCTCGGCGTCGCGCGTGAAACCGCGCGTGAGCGCTCCCCTCGCCGCGACCGGGTTGGCGCTAGTCTTCTCTCGCTCCGGAGGCCTTGACGACGGCCGTCCACTTGGTCGTCTCCGTCGCCAGGAACTCGGCGAATGCCCCAGGCGAGGCCGAAGGGCGCACGTCGGCCATGACGTTGGCGAGGACCTCGCGCACATCGGGCAGGTTCAACACCGTCGTGATATCGCGATGCAGCTTGCCGGCGATGGACGCCGGCACATGGGCGGGCGCCAGCAGCCCGTACCACACGGCCGCTTCGTAGTTGGGCACGCCGGCTTCAGCGATGGTCGGTACATCGGGCATTTGCGGACTGCGCTTCGCCGTGGTGACCGCGAGCGCGATCAGGCGCCCGGCGCGGATGTGCGGCAGCGAGGTGGTCGCACCGAAAGTGAGCTGGACACGCGCGGCCAGCAGATCGATCACCACCGCGGCCCCGCCCTTGAACGGGATATGCACCATGTCCACGCCCGTCATCGACTTGAACAGCTCGCCCGACAGATGCTGCGAGGAGCCCACGCCCGCCGAGCCGTAGGCGAGCGCGCCGGGTTTCGCCTTTGCCAGCGCGATCAGCTCCTTCACCGAGCGCGCACTGACCTTGGGGGTGATGGTCAGGATATTGGGGTTCTCGACCAGTTGCGTGATGGGCGTGAAGTCCTTGACCGAGTCGTAGGGTAGCTTGCGCCGCAAGCTCGGATTGATGGCGTGCGCCGGGCTGACGATGACCAGCGTGTGGCCATCGGGGGCGGCCTTGGCCGCGATCTCGGTGCCGACCACGCCGCCGGCGCCGGCGCGCGGATCGACCACCATCTGCTTGCCCCAGGTCTCGCTCAGCTTCGGCGCGATCAGTCGCCCGACGGTGTCCGGCATCCCGCCCGGCGCGCCGAACGAGAGCACCAGGCGAACCGGGCGCTCGGGAAAGATCTGCGCCGTGGCGAAGCCGCTCGCGCTCGCGAGCGCGCTCGCCGCGGCGAGTTGCGCGAATAAGCGCAGCGCCGTGCCGGTGCGCGCTCGTGGCGGAATCATGGCGATGCAAACTCCTGTAGCTCGTCTCGGATCGTGCTCCACGCTCAGGCCGCGGGCAAGCGTTGCTCGCGGAACAGCTCGCGCAGCTTCACCTTGTTCAGCTTTCCGGTCGCGGTGTGCGGCAGCTCGCTCACGATGCTGACAGCGTCGGGCAGCCACCAGTGGGCGATCTTACCCGACATGAAGGCGAGGATCGCCTCGGGCCGCGGCCGGCAATCCGGCTTGGGCACGACGACGAGCAGCGGACGCTCGCCCCACTTGGGATGCGCGATGCCGATCACTGCGGCCTCGGCCACATCGGGATGACCGACCGCGAGGTTCTCAAGCTCGATCGACGAGATCCATTCGCCGCCGGACTTGATCATGTCCTTCGACCGGTCGGTGATCTGCACGTAGCCGTTGGCGTCGATCGTGGCGACGTCGCCGGTATCGAAATAGCCCTCGTCGTCGAGGATGGGGGTCGCGTCGCGGAAATAGGCGCGGGCGACCGCCGCGCCGGCGACCTTGAGCCGGCCGTAGCTCTTGCCGTCCCATGGCAGCCGCTCGCCCTGCTCGCCGGTGATCTTCATCTCCACGCTGAACGGCGCGAAGCCCTGCTTGCACTTCACGTCGATGCGCGCGTCGCCCTCGAGCGCGCCGAGGGCGGGCTTGAGCGAGCCGATGCTGCCGACCGGGCTCATCTCGGTCATGCCCCAAGCATGGAACACCTCGATGCCGAGGCGTTCGAATTGCTCGATCATCGAGCGCGGCGCGGCCGCGCCGCCGACGATCAGCCGCTGCAGGCTGCTCGGACGCGCCCGCGCCTCGTCCAGGTAGCGCAGCAGCATGGCCCAGACCGTGGGCACCCCGGCGGCGCAGGTCACCCCTTCGGTCTCGATCAGCTCGAAGATCGCCGCGCCGTCGAGTCGTGCCCCCGGCAGCACCAGTTTCGCGCCCGTCATGGGCGCGGAGAACGCGATCGACCAGGAGTTGGCATGGAACATCGGCACCACCGGCAGAATCGCCGAGCGCGAGGCGAGCCCCAGCGCATCCGGTGCGGCCATCGCCATCGAATGCAAAACGTTGGAACGATGCGAATACAGCACCCCCTTCGGGTGCCCGGTCGTGCCCGAGGTGTAACACAGGCCCGCTGCGCTGCGCTCGTCGAGGTCGAGCCAGCGGAAATCGCCATCGACCTCGCCGATCCAGTCTTCGAAGGACACCGCGTTGCGCAGCCGCGTGGCCGGCATGTGCGCGCCGTCGGTGAGCACGACGTAGCGCTCGACGCAGCCGAGCTTGTCCGCGAGCGCTTCGAGCAGCGCGACGAAGCTCGCATCGGCGAGCACCATGCGGTCTTGCGCATGATTGATGATCCACGCGATCTGCTCGGGAAACAGGCGCGGATTGACCGTGTGATAGATGGCGCCCGCGCCGGTGATGCCATACCAGGCTTCGAGATGGCGCCAAGTGTTCCAGGCGAGCGTGGCCACGCGATCGCCCGGCGCGATGCCGTCGCGCTGAAGCCGCTGTGCCACGCGCAAGGCGCGCGCGCGGATGGCCGCGTAGTCGGTGCGGTGCACGGGCCCTTCCAGCGAACGGGTCACGACTTCGCGGCTGCCGTGTTGGCAGGCGCCATAGTCGATGATCTTGGAGATGAGCAGCGGCCAGTCTTGCATCAAGCCGAGCATCGCGGGCTCCTTAGCAGTCGCCGGCGCGGTTTTCCGGCGGTCACGTCCCCCCTGTCCGGGACCACGAAGCCCCGTTTGGGGGACAGCGCCGCTGAAGCTAACTTTCGGCGCGCTGCTTGGCAAGCCGCGCCGGCGGCCGTCGTACGCCCGCGCCAGTGCGCAGGGCGCGTGGTAGCGCAGCAGGAATGCGTCCCCGCCTCAGCTCGGCGGACGCGGACGCCGGCCGTGGTGACGCTTGCCGCCGGATTCGATGCGTGCCGTTGAGCGGGGGTGCAGCCCGTGTTACGGTCGGCCTTTCGAGCCGGCTGCCTGCACGCGATCGGGCTTTCGTCGCTCGTGATCCATAGAGGAATGCCCGCGTGTCCGAGAAAGCATCCGCGTCGATCAGCGCCGGCGGCGCGACCTACCCCGACGTCGTGACGCAGCGCAACGTGATGGTTCCGATGCGCGACGGCGTGAAGCTCGCCACGGACATCTATCGTCCGGCGAGCGGCGCGCGGGCACTGACCGAGCCGCTGCCGGTGATCCTGGAGCGTACGCCCTACGGCAAGGGCAAGGCCTCGCGCTCCGAGGTCGATCGCGGCGAGACCGAGCCGCGCGCGCGTCCCGAGGTGGCGCGATGGTTCGTGCAGCGCGGCTACGTCGTGGTCTACCAGGACTGCCGCGGCCGCTACGATTCCGAGGGCCACTTCGTCAAGTACCTCTCCGACGGCGAAGACGGCTACGATACCATCGCCTGGATCGCGCGCCAGCCGTGGTGCGACGGCCGCGTGGCGACCATGGGGCTGTCGTACGCGGCCCATACGCAGGTCTCCGCCGCGTGTCTCGCGCCCGCGGCACTCGCCGCCATGGTGGTGGATTGCGGCGGGTTTTCCAATGCCTACCGCTCGGGCATCCGCAACGGCGGCGCGTTCGAAATGAAGCAGGTGACCTGGGCGTTCAACCAGGCCCGCGAGAGCCCGCTCGCGCAAGCCGATGCGGTGGTGCGCGCCGCGCTGGCGCAGGAGAACCTGCGCGACTGGTTCAAGGCCATGCCCTGGAAGCCGGGGCACACGCCGCTGCGCCCGGTGCCCGAGTACGAGCGCTTCCTGTTCGAGCAATGGACCCGCGGGGCGTTCGACGGCTATTGGCGCCAGCTCGGTATTTACGCGCAAGGCTGGCACGAGGGCTTCGCCGACGTGCCGCAGATCCATATGTCGAGCTGGTACGACGCCTACGTGCCCACGGCGCTCGACAATTACCTCGGGCTCAAGGCGCGCAAGCGCGGTCCGATCCGCTTGATCATGGGGCCGTGGACCCACGGCGATCGCAGCAAGTCCTGGGCGGGAGACGTCGATTTCGGCCCGGCAGCGACGGTCGATGACAACCTCGCCACGCATTGGCGCGAGCTGCGCTTGCGCTGGTTCGACCACTGGCTCAAAGGCAAGCGAAACGGCGTGGAGCGCGAGCCGGCGGTGCGGCTGTTCCTGATGGGCGGGGGCAGCGGGCGGCGCAATCCCGAGGGGCGCATGGACCATGGCGGGCGCTGGATCGCGGCCGAGGATTGGCCGCTGCCGCAAACCCGATTTACGCCGTTCTACCTGCACGGCGAGGGTCGCTTGTCGCCCGAGCCGCCGGCCGCGGATGCGGCGCCCTTGGCCTACGACTACGACCCGGATCGGCCGGTGCCGACCATTGGCGGGCCGCTCACCTCGGGCCAGCCCGTGTTCGAAGGCGGCGCCTTCGACCAGCGCGAAGACGCACGCTTCTTCGGCTGTGCTCGGCCGGGATTGCCGCTTTCGGCGCGGCCCGATGTGCTGGTGTTCGAAACCCCGCCGCTCGGGCGCGATGTGGCGCTCATCGGTCCGCTCGAAGTCGTGCTCTTCGTCAGCTCGAGCTGCGTCGATACCGACTTCACCGCCAAGCTGGTCGACGTCCATCCCGCCAATCCGGACTACCCGCGCGGCTATGCGATGAACCTGGCCGACGGCATCCTGCGGCTTCGCTATCGTGATTCGTGGGAGCAGCCGGCATTGATGACGCCGGGCGAGATCTACCGGATCACGATCGAGCCCTACGCCACCTGCAACCTGTTCAAGGCCGGACATCGCATCCGGCTCGATATCTCGTCGAGCAACTTCCCGCGCTACGACTTGAACACCAACACCGGCGAGCCCGAGGGGCTCGCCCGGCGCAAGCAGATCGCGCGCAACAGCGTGTACGTCGATCGCGCGCGCGCTTCGCATGTCGTGCTGCCGATCGCCGAGCTCGGTTGTGACCACGATGCGCGCCGTGAATCGGCTTGAGAACGGACATGGGCACGCTCAGTCTGGTCGGCCTGCCGGGCATTCCCGAAGTGCGTCCCGGCGCCTCGCTCGCGCCCTTGATCGGCGCCGCGCTCGAGCGTAGCGGCGTCCAGCCGGCGCCCGGCGATATCGTCGTCGTGGCGCAGAAGATCGTGTCCAAGGCTGAAGGCCGCAGCGTACGCCTCGACAGCGTACAGCCTTCGGAGCGCGCGCGCGATTTGGCGCGGATCGCGCAAAAGGATGCGCGCTTGATGGAGCTGGTGCTGAGCGAATCGCGCGAGGTCCTGCGCGTCAAACCCGGCGTGGTCGTCGTCGAGCACCGGCTCGGATTCGTGATGGCGAACGCCGGCGTGGATCAGTCCAATGTCGATCCGCTCGATGGCGCCGAAGCGGCGCTGTTGCTGCCGTTCGACCCGGACGCTTCGGCGCAAGCGCTGCGCACGGCGCTCGAGGCCGCGTGCGGCATCGCCTTGGGCGTCATCATCATCGACAGTTTCGGCCGCGCCTGGCGTAACGGCGTGACCGGCGTGGCGATCGGGGTGGCCGGCGTGCCGGCGCTCATCGACATGCGCGGCGCGCGCGATCGTGGCGGGCGCGAGCTCAAGGTGACGCAGATCGCCGCCGCCGACGAGCTCGCGGCCGCCGCCTCCCTCGTCATGGGGCAGGCCGGCGAAAGCGTGCCGGTCGTGCTGGCGCGCGGCTTCCCGTATCGGCTGCGCGAAAGCTCGGTCGCGGAGCTGATCCGGGACCGCGCGCAGGACTTGTTTCGATGATCGTTGCACTGGCGGGCGGCGTGGGCGGTGCCCGGCTCGCGGTCGGTCTCGCGCAGGTGCTCGCACCGAAGGCGCTCGCGATCGTGGTCAATACGGGCGACGATTTCGAGCATCTCGGACTCACCATCTGTCCCGATATCGATACCGTCGTCTATACCCTCGCCGGCGTGCACAACCCGGCGAGCGGCTGGGGGCGCGGCGAAGAGACCTGGAGCTTCATGCACGCGCTGCGCGGCCTCGGTGGAGAAGCATGGTTTCAGCTTGGCGATCGGGACCTGGCCATGCACGTCTTGCGCACCGCCGCGCTGCGCCGGGGCGTGCCGCTGTCGGAGCTGACGCGCGCGCTCTCGCGCCGGCTCGGCGTGCGTCACGCCGTCATTCCGATGAGCGACACGCCGGTGCGCACGCGCGTGAAGACCGCCGGCGGTGAGCTTGCCTTCCAGGATTATTTCGTGCGTTTGCGCTGCCGGCCGCGCGTGCGCGGTTTTCGCTTCGCCGGGGCGGCGCGGGCACGTGTGCCGCCACCGCTGTACCGGCTCATCACCGGGGATGCGGTCAAGGCGATCGTCGTGTGCCCATCGAATCCGTATGTCAGCGTTGCACCGATGTTGCACGTTCCTGCGCTCAGGGGCTGGCTGCGCGCGCGGCGCATTCCCGTGGTCGCGGTGTCGCCCATCGTCGGCGGCGCGGCGATCAAAGGTCCGGCCGCGAAAATCATGCGCGAGCTGGGCGCCGAACGGAGCGCGGCCGGCATCGCGCGTCACTACGGCCCGCTGGTCGACGGCTGGGTCATCGATACCGTTGATGCGCCGCTCCGAGGACGCATCGAGGCGCTCGGCCATGACGTGGTGGTGACCGATACGCTGATGCCGGATCGCTGCGCGAGCGAGCGCCTCGCGCGCGAGGTAGTGCGGTTCGTCTACGCCCTGGCACGCCGCGGTGCGCGCTGAAGCCTTGTGCCGCCGGTGCGGGCTGTGGGTCATCGTGCCGGTGCGCGGACTGAGCCGCGGCAAGTCGCGCCTGGGCGGCGTGCTCGATCCCATCGAGCGCATGCGGCTCAATCGCCGCCTGCTGCTGCGCACCTTGCAAGTGATCGCGCGCTGGCAAAGGAGCCTGCGGTGTTGCATCGTGGTGAGCCCGTGCGCTCGGACGCTCGCCCTCGCGGCCGCGCAGGGGGCGATCGCGCTCGCCGAGCCGCGGCCGGCGCGCGGGCTCAACGCCGCGGTGGCGCGCGGCGCGCGGCTGGCGGTCGGCCGCGGCGCCCGGCGCCTACTCGTGCTGCCGAGCGACTTGCCGCGGCTTGGCGCCGGCGCGCTCGACGCGCTCGTCATGGCGGCGGCAGGGCAAGCGCGGGCCGCGATCGCTCCCGACGCCGCGGGGACCGGGACCAATGCACTGTTGCTCCCGCCGCAACCGCGATTCGAATTCAGTTTCGGCCCCGCAAGCTGGGTGCGCCACGCCGCCGCCGCACGCGCGCGCGGCTGGGTGATGACCGTATGCGCGCGTCCCGAGTTGACACTCGATCTCGATACCCCCGAGGATCTCGCCGCGTTGCGCGCTACGCGGCGAGCGCGGGTGCAGACCTGGACGCCATAGCAGTGCGACAGCGACGATGCCGTGCGGCGAAGGTACGCCGATCGGTCGATGCGGCGCGCTCGATCTCGACCGTTGCGGTCGCGAGGGCCGGGCGCAAGCAACGGTGAACACAGTAACGGAGAGCGAAATCATGCGATGGGGTACCACGATTGCCGTGGTGTGCGGCATCCTGACCGTGGCGAGCGCCGCGGCACACGCGGCCGAAACGAGCTATCCGACCAGGCCGATCCGTATCATCGTGCCGTATCCGCCGGGCGGATCGACCGACCCGACCGCGCGCAACCTCGGCCAATGGCTGAGCGAGAAGTTCGGCCAGTCGGTGGTGATCGACAATCGGCCCGGCGCCGGTGCGACGCTCGGTCATGCGCTCGGCGCGCAAGCGACGCCCGACGGCTACAACCTGCTGCTCGGCACCTCGGGCGGCCTGGTGACCGGCCCCGCTTTCGGCACCAAGGTGCCGTACGACCCGGTGAAGGATTACACCCCGATCGGACTCGCGGTCGACGTGCCGTTCCTGCTGATCGTGCATCCGTCGATCGCCGCCACCACGGTCAAGGAGCTGATCGACCTGTCCAAGGCGCAGCCCGGCAAGATCACCTTCGGCTCGCCCGGCATGGGCACGCCCAACCATCTCGGCATGGAGCTGCTGAAGAGCATGGGCAAGGCCGAGTTCGTGCATGTTCCGTACAAGGGTGGCGGACCGGCACTGGTCGATCTCATGGCGGGGCGCATCCACGCCTTGTTCGGCGGCATTCCGTACGCCGCGCCAGCGTTGAAAAGCGGCAAGGCGAAACTGCTCGCCGTCGGTCACCCGGAACGCACCAAGTTCTATCCCGATACGCCTTCGGTCGCGGAGCTGCTGCCGGGTTTCACCAACACGACCTGGTATGGCTTGCTCGGTCCGGTCGGCGTACCGAAGCCCATCGTCGCCAAGATCAACGCCGAAATGAAAGTGGCCTTGGCGAACGCCGAATTTCGCAAGCAGTTGGAAGCGCTCGGCCTCGATCCGGTGTACAGCACCCCGGAGGAGCTGCGCGAGCGTATTCGCGGCGAGCTCGCGCGCTGGACCAAGGTGATCAAGGAAGCCGGCATCGGCGCGGGGGCGTGACTTGCTGGCCTAGTAGCCTGTCGGACTTGATTTCACGTGTGCGACGGAGGCGATTTTCGCGCTGGCCCAGGGTGCCGGCGATCACGGCACATTCGCTCGAAACACACGCCACGACCAGCGCTAACGCCTGCCGGCTTCGCTGATGCGCCCCTGCGGGCAGCGCCAATAGCAGAGCAGCGCGATGACGAGCGCGCCGGCCAAGGTGGCGAACACGGCGCGGTAGGCGCCGGCGCCGATCGGCCCACCGGCAGGCGCCAAGGCGCTGACCACCATCCCGGTCAGCGCCTGCAACGACGCGGCGCCGAAGAGCACCGCGCAGTTCACGCTGCTGATGCCGCGGCCGATCAGCCGATCGGGATAGAAATGGCGCCCGTGGGTGGGGATCAACAGGCTGTAGCCGCCGACCAGACTCGCCAGCGACAGCAGGACCGTAACGAGCAGCAGGCTCGGTGCGGGCAGCAGGGCGAGCACGGCAAACACGATGGCGTTGGCGAGCGCACCGTACTGGATGACGCGCTTGGTGCGCCCGCTCCAGCGGTCGAGCAGCGTGAAGCCGAGGCCGCCGACCGCCACCCCGCTCGCCATCCAGAAGAGCGTCTTGCCGCGCCCGAGGGTGTCGAGGCCGTGCACGTCGCTCAGGTACGGCCCGGCCCATAGGCCGATGATGCAGCTCAGCGTCCCCCAGGCGAACCATGCCATCACCAGCAGGCGCCAGATGCCCGGTATGCGCAATACGTCGATGACCCCGGCTGCGCATTGCGCCAGGGTCTCGCGCGGGCGGGCGTGATAATCGTGCCCCGGCGGCGCGTCGCGGACCAACACGTACACCGCCGCGGCGAGCAGGAAGGTGCAGGCGACCAGCGCCGCGTAGGCACCGCGCCAGCCGAACCACGAGGCGATTACGGCCATCGGCACGGTGGCAGCGAGGTTGCCGAGCTGGCTTGTCGCCATGATGCTGCCGGCCAGCGTCGAGAACTGGCGCGCGTCGAACCAACGCGCGCAGGCGACGATGCCCGCCATGATGAGCACCGCGCCGCCCACGCCCATGAAGGCGCGTGCGAACACGAGCTCGCCCACGCTGTGCGCGGCCGCGAACAGGCCGGCGCCGATTCCGGTCAGCGCCAGCATGATCGGCATCATCAGACGCGTGCCGAAGCGATCGAGCAGGATGCCGCCGGGGATCTGGGTGATGGCGGAGGCGAGGAACATGGCGCTCGTCAGCGCAGCGAGCGAGCCGGCCGAGGCGCCCAGCTCGCGCATGAGGTCCGGCGCGATGACGACGTGCGCGTTGCGAAAGAATTGCGCCGTCATGGCCACCGTGACGGCCATGATCACGATGACCACGCGCTTGCGCGCCAGCGCCGATGTCGCGGCGGCCGGGCTCAGGGCGGGCGACCGATGGTTGTCCGCACCGTGGGTCGCGTCTAGACGATCGCCTTCGCCTCGCGCAGCGCCGCGATGTCGGCGTCGCTGTAGCCCACCGACTTCAGCACTTCATCGGTGTGCTGGCCGATGCGCCCGGGTGCGCGCTCGATCGAGGGACCGCCGTGCGCGAGCTTGAACGCGGTGAGGGGCACGGTCATCGACTTGCCGGTCCCGGCAACGTTGTCGACGCTACCGAGCACGCAGCGGTGCTTGAGCTGGGGATCTTCGACCGTCTCGCGCATCTCGCGCACGCGGCAGGCCGGCACGTGTTTCGATTGGAAGTAGTCCTCCCACTCGGCGGCGGTCCTTTCCTTCAGCTTGGCGGCGACGAAGCGGTATTTCTCCTCGAAGCGCGCGTTGCGCTCTTCCAAGCTCGAGCGCTTGGCTTCCTCGGGATTGTCGAGCGCCTCGTAGAAGCGGCGGTGCTGGCGCTCGTTGCTCGCGGCGAGTTGGAGCAGGCTGCCATCCTTGGTCTCGAAGGCGCATTGCGACGCAAAGCGCATGACGTTGCCGTTGCGCTTGGGGTGATGGCCGCTGTGGCGATAGTCGGTGATGTGGGATGCTTGCAGCACCAGTGCCACGTCCATCATCGACATGTCGATGTACTGGCCCTTGTGCGTGCGCGTGCGTTGGAACAATGCCGTGGCGAGGGCGAACGCACCCGTGGTCCCGGTCGCATAATCGATGACCGGCGCGCCGACCTTGATGGGGCCGGAGGTCGGCGTGCCGGTGCCGGCCGTGATGCCCGCGGTGGCCTGGATCGCCATGTCGTAGGCCGTCATGAAGCCGCGCGGTCCGTCCTGGCCGAACGCGGTCATCGAGGCGTAGATCAACATCGGGTTGAGCTTGGCGAGATCCTCGTAACCGAGCCCGAGCGCCTTGAACGCGCCGGGGCGGTAATTCTCGACCAAGATGTCGGCCCATTCGGCCGCGAGCTTTCGCAACGCCGCCCGCCCGCCCTCGGTCTTCAAATCGAGCGCGATACAGCGCTTGTTCGAGCCCTGGGTGATGAAGCCCGTCCCCATGCCCTGCTTGTTGAGCGCCATGTCCGCGCCCGATTCGCGGCTCTGGTCCGGCGCATTCGGATCGTCGACCTTGATGACGTCGGCCCCCAGCACGGCGAGCTGATAGGCGGCGAACGGTCCGGCCAGAACGTGGGTGCAATCGAGAATCTTGATGCCTTCGAAGGGTCGCATGGGGCTCCTCGTGTACGCTGATCCGGCGTCGCGCCAGCGATGTCGCGGGTATCGCGCGGGAATCTCGCCTCGCGCGCGAGGCGGACATGGTAGCAGCGCAGGATAGCAGAAGTGCATGCGGCGGGCGCGATGGAAGACTCTCTGAACACCCTGGGCGGCGGCTTTGCCGAAAAACGCGAGTGGAGTGGACCTGAGGCGTTGATTACAGGTTATGCGCCTCGGGTGTCAAATGAGGTTGCCCGTGTCCTTCGGATACCAATTGGCAGTTCCTAGACCGCTATTTTCTGTTGGCTCTGCCAAGGGGGGCGTAATGCTCTGCCGGGCTGACACGCCCTTCACCCGCATCACCCAGGCGAACACATCAGCCCCGGCCTGACAGGCGCCCAGGCAGTGCTACAGGTTCTTCAAAGGTGTGACCGCAAGGCTTGCCGTCTCATCGGCATGGAAGGGGCAGCGCCCGAACAAGTCCTTGCCCGTGCGCTTCAAGACGACCCACGAAGCCTCCACCAGGCGCTCGACCGACACCTCGCGCTTGATGCGCTCGATTTCCGCCTCGGGAATCCTCGCCATGCCGCTTCGTTTGTCAGGCCGCTCGATACACCGGCTTGCTAAACAATCCCATGGACGGCAGACTGTACGCATGGTGTACATCCATCAACTCCATGCCTTGCATGCCCTCGACCGCCTTTCCACAATGCGCTCGTCAATCGGAGTCACCACAGATGGGCAAACGCATACAGATCGAAGACATCGCGCACTTCGGCGAGCGCCTCGCGCAACTGCGCAAAGCCGCCGGCTACACCCAGGTCGAGCTCGCGCAGGAGCTCGGTATTTCGCAGCGCATGGTCGCCTACTACGAGAGTCCGAATGCGAACCCGCCAGCCAACCTGCTGCCGAAGATCGCCGGCTAGCGGCTAAGGAAGAAATCCCATGGAACTTACCGTGAACCTTCCCGACAGCCTCGCCAAGGAGGCCAAGGCCGCGGGCCTGCTCACCGCCGAGGCGATCGAGAAGCTCTTGCGCGAGGCGGTTCGGCGTAAGGCCGTCGATGAGCTCTTCGATGCCATGGACCGCATGGCCGATGCCAATCTGGCGCCGATGACCATGGAGGAGATACAGACCGAGGTCGACGCCGTACGCCAAGCCAGGCGCGAGCGTGCGCGTCGTCCTTGACACCAACGTTGTGGTCTCGGGACTGATCTGGCGCCATGCGCCTCGCCAGATCCTCGATGCCGCCCGCGAGCGGCGCATCACTTTGTACACCAGCAGCGTGCTGCTCGCGGAGCTCGCCGAAGTCCTCGACCGAGCGCATTTTGCCGCCGCCATCACCGCCAGCGGCGCGAGTCCGGAATTCCTGATGCAACGCTATGCGCTACTTGCGCTACGCGTCGTGCCCGCCGAGATCGCGCCGGCCGTCACCGCCGATCCCGATGATGATGCCGTGCTCGCCTGCGCGCTCGCCGCCCAGGTCGATCTCGTCGTCTCCGGCGACACCCGCTTGCTCAACCTCAAGCACTATCAGCGCATCCCCATCGTCGCGCCCACCGAGGCGATCAAACGCATTCCGACCGTCTGACCCCGGCCTGATTCGGAGACGATTCGTTTCCGCTTATGGCACAAGGGATCGCAGTCACGTCCGGGAGTCTTCACCGATCGCGCGTTGGGATGGCGATGTAGATGCCGACCGATGCGTTCCCTCCGAGAGAGCGGACCCAAAGCCCGCGGCGTCCCCGGCTACCGGGGGCGCGGAGTGTACATGTAGCCGGCGTTGCGTATCGTCTTGATGAGCTGCGGATGGTCGGGATCGGGCTCGATCTTGCGCCGCAAGCGCGCGATGCGGATGTCGATGCTGCGATCGAACGGCTGCCAGTCGCGATTGCGGGTGAAATTGAGCAGCTGGTCGCGGCTCAGCACCTGGTTGGGATGCTCGGTGAAGACCTTGAGCAGATCGAATTCCATGCTGGTGAGCGCGATTTCCTCGTTGGCAGCGTCGAACAGCCGGTGCGCCGACAGATCGAGCTTGCAGCTTCCCACCGCCACGTAGGCGCTGCCGCGCGCGGCGGGGGTGACGGGGTCCGCGACCGGGCTCTTGTGCAGCCGGCGCATGACGCTGCGTAAACGCGCGCGCAGCTCCCGCGGGTCGAACGGCTTCGCGATGTAGTCGTCCGCACCCACTTCGAGTCCGACCACGCGATCGACGATATCGCCGGCGGCGGTCACCATGATGATGCCAAGGTCGAAATGCTCGCGCAGATAGCGGGCGAGGCTCAGGCCATCCTCGCGTCCCAGGCGCACATCGAGCAGCACCACATCCGGCACCCGCGTGCCCAATGCCTCGCGCATCGCCTCGCCGCTGTCCGCCTGCATGGTTTCGTAGCCGTTTTCGCCCAGGTACTCGGCGATCACCGCGCGCACGCTCGAGTCGTCGTCGACGATCAACACGCAGCCGCTGCTCGACATCGCTGTCCTCCGCGGATCGGGGTCCGACGCCCGCCGTAGCCTTCGGTCGACGGTGCCTTGCGCGCGCAGGGCATACGGCGGCATGGGCAATGCGCGCGCCAAACGAGCAACCCGAGCTCGGCCCGGCGACGGGCGGGCACAAATTATAGCGATGCAGCCCGCAGCGCCAGTGCGCCGTACACGCGGATTACAAACCGAAACGCGATCGACATCGGCGCAATACCGGCGCCGCTTAGGCTGGGTCCGCGGCTCTCGACAAGCCGCGCGCGTTGCCCAACCGACCGAGGAGACCATGATGGACTACTTCCGCGATGACGATCCTTCGTTTTCGACCCACACGATCATTGCGGCGGCGATTACCGCCGCCGAGCTCGCCGAGGTGCTGCACTCGCCCGCCGCGGACGACGGCGAACAGTGGGCCCTCCACGCGGACCAGGCCAGCGGCTTCGGCGATGCGTACGTAGGGGCGGTGGGCTGAAGCATCAGCCCGGGTTACGCTTAGTACGTTCGCATGTCGGCAGCCGCGCGCGGCGGTGCGCGCGTTGCGCCTGTGCGGCCGCGGCATTACACTGATGCGGGTCGACTTTTTCTCCCGGCTGCCCAGCCGATTACGGGTGGAGACCGGTCTGTTTCGCTCACGTAAGGGGATTGGTCCATGAAGAGCACCGCTGTCGAATCGAAGGCCGTCGCCAAAGCGGCTGCGGCCACCGGCAAGATCCGCATGACCCCGTCCGAAGCGTTCGTCGAAACGCTGGTCGCGCAGGGCGTCAAGGACAGCTTCGGTATCGTGGGCTCGGCGTATATGGACGCTCACGATCTGTTCCCGCTCGCGGGCATCCGTTTCATCTCGGTCGCTCACGAGCAGAATGCGGCCCACATGGCCGACGGCTACGCCCGGGTGACTGGTAAGCACGGCCTGTGCATCGGCCAGAACGGCCCCGGCATCACCAATTTCGTCACCGCGATCGCGGCGGCGTACTGGGCGCATTCGCCCGTGGTGGCGATCACGCCGGAGTCGGGCAGTCTCACGATGGGGCTCGGCGGCTTCCAGGAAACCGAGCAGATGCCGATCTTCTCCAAGATCACCAAGTGGCAAGTGCACGTGAATTCGCCCCAGCGCATCGCCGAGCTCACCTCGCGTGCCTTCGATATCGCGCTGGAGGAGCGGGGGCCGGTACAGATCAACATCCCGCGCGACTATTTCTACGGCGATATCGAGGTCGAAATTCCGCGGCCGATCCGGCTCGAGCGCGGCGCCGGCGGCCCCGAGTCGCTCGATGCGGCGGCCGACATGCTGGCGAAGGCCAAGTTTCCGGTGATCCTGTCCGGGGGCGGCGTCATCATGGCCGGCGGCATCAAGGAGTGCGTGGCCTTGGCCGACTACCTGAGCGCCCCGGTGGTGAACAGCTACCTGCACAACGATTCGTTCCCCGTGAGCCATCCGCTGGCGTGCGGACCGCTCGGCTACATGGGATCGAAGGCCGCCATGCGCATCATCAACCGGGCCGACGTGGTGCTCGCCCTGGGCAGCCGCCTGGGGCCCTTCGGCACTTTGCCGCAGTACGGTTTCGATTACTGGCCGAAGGACGCCAAGATCATCCAGGTCGATGCCAATCCGCGCATGCTGGGACTGGTCAAGAAGATCTCGCTCGGCATCTGTGGCGATGCGAAGGCCGCCGCGGTGGAGCTGCTCGCGCGCTTGAAGGCGCGCACCAAGCTCACGCCGAACAAGGCGCGCGTGGCCGAAGTGAGGAACGAAAAAGACGCGTGGACGGAGGAGTTGGCCAACTGGCCGAGCCCGAACGAAAAGGGCCGCATCGGCCCGCGCCAGGCGCTCGCGGCCCTGGCCAAGGCGATGCCGCGCAACGCCATGGTGTCGACCGACATCGGCAACGTCTGCTCGGTATCGAATTCCTACCTGCACTTCGATACGGCGCCCTCGTTCCTGGCGGCGATGAGCTTCGGCAACTGCGGCTATTCCTATCCGGCGATGATCGGCGCGAAAGTCGGCTGTCCCGATCGTCCGGCCATTGCCTATGTCGGCGACGGCGCGTGGGGGATGAGCCTCGCCGAGGTGCTGACGTGCGTGCGCGAGAACATCCCCGTCGTCGCGGTGGTGTTCAACAACGGCCAGTGGGGCGCGGAGAAGAAGAACCAGATCGACTACTTCAGCAACCGCTTCCTCGGCACCAATCTGAAGAATCCCAATTTCGCCGACGTGGCCGAGGCGATGGGCGCCAACGGCATTACCGTCGAGCACGTCGACGAGGTGGGCGATGCGCTGCGCGGGGCGGTGAAATCCCACCGGGCCACGGTCATCAACCTCATGCTCACGCGCGAGCTGGGCGATCCGTTCCGCCGCGATGCCTTCAAGCAGCCGCTGCGCATGCTGGCCAAGTACAAGAAGTACAGCGCCAAACAGTGATTTTTTGAGCGAGGGGCATGGCACCGTGCCCGGCCCTTGCTTGCAAGCGGAACTCAGGTCGGTAGGGCTCGGGAAGGCTCGACAGGTGGAGGATTCGCGCGCACGCGGCCGGCGATGCAGCTCAGGCCATCTCGCTGGCCGTCTTCAGGACGAGCCGGCGGCGAAGCCGATCTGCCAGCCGAAGTACGCTGCCTTGCGCGCCAGCGCGATCTCGTTCAGAAACTGCCTCTGGCGCGTGAGCTCCTGCGGCGTGAGCGCAATCAGCCGCGTGCCCTTGATCAGCCAGCCCTCCTGCGCTTCCCCCGGCTTTTTCCGATTGCGGGCGTACTGGATCTGAGCCACCGTGATGCTGGTCTCGAAGCCCTCATTGCGCATGAGCTCGGCCAGCTCGGCGGCGGTCTCTTCGGTCGCGGCGAAAACCACGAAGTCTACGGCTTGCGGTCGCGACACATCGATCCCGCGCGCACGCGCCTGGCGCAGGAGAATCCAGTCCTGCTGATTCATTCCGCGCATCAGGCGGCGCGCAAGCAGGAGCATGACGGCCGCGCTGAGTGCTACGATCAGCAACGGCAGCCATTCGACGGTGGTTGCGTCCGGGTTCACGCTAGACAAAGACGAGGGCAAGCTGCGGCAAACGCGGCCGGGCGCCGAATCGTACAACCTTGCGCCGGCGCGGGCAAAGCCGCGCTCGGTCAACGCCCGAGCAGCATGGCGACGAAGCGCTCGCGCACCTCGGGGGTCAGCCGGCGGCCGGTTTCGAACTGCACGGCGGCACCCGGCGCGGCCGGATCGATCACGATGCCCCACAGCGGCTCGATGCTGGTCGGCAGCATCGCGTAACGCGCATCGCCGATGAAATTCGGCCGCCGCGGATGGCGTACCACGAGGGCATCGGCGAATACCGTGAAGCGCTCGATGTCTTGCAACGTGCGCGAGCCCGGCGGCAAGCCGAGATCGCGCGCCGGATCGAGCCGGCGGGCGCGTTCCCCGGCGTAGATGCGCTCGCCGCCGAACAGACCGACGCGCACCGCATCGGCCTGGATCTCGCCGCGATCGAGGTAGAGCGAGCGCCACAAGACCAGGTTGCCGAGCGTCGGCTTGACCAGGAGCCGTTGCGCCTGGTCGCCGCGTGCTGCCGCGAGCTCATGCGCGATCCGCTCGGCGCGTTCGTGTTGCACCCAGCCGAGGCTCAATACCGCGGCAGCGAGCAGCAGCGAGATACGAGCGAAAGCCGGCCGGGTTTTCGCGACCGCGATAGCGAGCGGCACCAATACCAGCAAGGAAAGCAGCGGATCGAATACCGAGATGATGTTCCATGCGAGCGTGCGTTCGCTGAAAGGCCATAACAGGTGGGTGCCGTAGCTGGTGCAGGCATCGAGCATGGGCGCGAGGAAATAACCGACCAGCGCATAGACGTAGAGCCGGCCGTAGGGAAGACGCCGCCGCAGCGCGAGCCAGACCAATCCGGCGGCCAGCGCGGCCCCGACCGGGACGAACGCGAGCGCGTGCGTGAAGTGGCGGTGGAATTCCAGATTGACCAGGGGGTCCGAGCTGCTCTCGATGAGGATGTCGGCGTCGGGAAGCACGCCTGCGAGCGCGCCCATCAGCGCCGCGTGGCGCATGTGCCGCGAGGGCGCGATCGAGGCCGCGGCCGCCGCGCCGAGCGCGGCGTGTGTCAGGATGTCCATGGCGGTGCGAATGCGAGCAAGGCGGCGATGGTAGCGCCGCGCGGCCGAGCGCCACAACCGGCAGGACGGCGTGCTCGCGTGCCTGCGCCGGTATCGAAGCGGGCGCCAACAATGGCGCGAGGAAGCACGCTCGGCCACTTGCCCGGACCATTCGCATCGGCAGCCGCGATCGGTGCGCGTCCTGCTACCCGACGACGCCGGCATGGCAGCCGCGCGATCGTCACCGCGGGCACGGCCTGGAATGCGATCGCTCGGGGATTGGAGTCCATGATGCGGTCTTGTACGGACCATAATTTGATCCCGGTCAGGCCGGGCGCAGCCGAGCTCGCCGCCCCGTAAGGGTGCCGTAAGTCGGTGCAACGAACATAGCGTGATCGCTTCATGCGCTGCGAGTGATGGCTCGATCCTGCGAGAAGGCACGGTGCACGAAGCGTGCAATCCGCTTGGGGAGACCGCATGAAATCCGTCTGCATTCGATTCTTGTCGCTTGTCCTGACCCTTTTCGCCCCGCTCGCCGGCGCAGCGATGGAAGAGGGCGGCGCCCTGGCGCCGGAGCCCACCGTGAACGTGGTGTGGGTCGGGGTGTTCCTGGTCCTGTTCGTGGGTGTCTGCGTTTGGATCGGCGTGGCGATCTGGCGTGCAGAGCGCCGCAGTAAGCAAAGCGGCAAGGACGCCTGAGCGTCTTTTCCGCGGTTGCCTCCGCCTGCGGAGTGATCGCGCCGGCGCCTGCCAAGGCGCCAGCGCAGCTATAGCCGCTTGGCGGCGCGAGGCTGCGCGCGATTGCGTCTTTCCTCGGCGGCGAGGCGCCGGCGCGCCCGTGCAATGGCGCTACGCACTTGCCGGGGCGCGGTGCCGCCCGGGTGGCTGCGTGCCGCGAGCGAGCCCGACAGCGTCAGCACGGCAGCCGCGTCGGGTCCGATCAAGGGGCAAAAGCGGCGCAGCTCCTCGAGGCTGAGGGCGGCGAGATCGCAGCCCTTCTCGGCCGCGTAACGTACCGCCTGGCCCACCGCCTCGTGCGCATCGCGGAATGCGAGCCCTTTGCGCACCAGGTAATCGGCGAGGTCGGTGGCCGTGGCATAGCCTTGCTGGGCCGCCTGCTGCATCGCCTCGGCGTGCACTTCGATGCCGGGCAGCATCTCGGCGAAGATCGCGAGCGTGTCGCGCACGGTGTCGATGCTGTCGAACAGCGGCTCCTTGTCCTCCTGGTTGTCCTTGTTGTAGGCGAGCGGCTGGCCCTTCATGAGCGTGAGCAAGGCCATCAGGTCGCCGTAGACCCGCCCGGTCTTGCCGCGCGCCAGCTCGGGCACGTCGGGATTCTTCTTCTGCGGCATGATGGACGACCCGGTGCAGAAGCGATCGGGCAGGTCGATGAAGCCGTAGCGCGGGCTCATCCACAACACGAGCTCCTCGGCCAAGCGCGACAGGTGCATCATGACGAGCGCCGCGCACGCGCAGAGCTCGATCGCGAAATCGCGATCGGACACCGCATCGAGCGAGTTCTCGCACAGCGCCTCGAAGCCCAGCTCGTGCGCGACCCGGTCCCGGTCGATCGGAAAGCTCGTCCCAGCCAGGGCCGCGGCCCCGAGCGGCAGCCGATTCACGCGTGCGCGGCAATCGCGCAGGCGCTCGGCGTCGCGGCTCAACATCTCGAAATAAGCGAGCAAGTGATGGCCGAAGGTCACGGGCTGCGCCACCTGCAAGTGGGTGAAACCGGGCATCACCGTAGCCGCGTGCGCCTGCGCGAGATCGAGCAGCGCGGCGCGCAGCTTGCGCAGCAACTCGCGCAGCTCGTCGATCGCGGCGCGCACATACAGCCGAACGTCGGTGGCGACCTGGTCATTGCGCGAGCGCGCGGTATGCAGGCGTTTGCCCGCTTCGCCGACCAGCTCGGTGAGCCGCCGCTCGATATTGAAGTGCACGTCCTCGTGCTCGAGCGACCATTCGAAGCGCTCGGCGGCGATGTCCGCGCGGATGCGCTCCATCCCCCGCTCGATGGCCGCAAGATCGTCGCGGCCGATGATGCCTTGCGCGCGCAGCATGCGCGCGTGCGCAAGCGAGCCCATGATGTCCACGTCCGCCAAGCGCTGATCGAACCCGACCGAGGCGGTGTAGCGCTGCACCTGCTCGGCGACCGGCTCGCTGAAGCGCCCCGACCAGCGCTTGCCGGATCGGCTCTTCTTGTTGTCGCTGGGCATGGCCCGTTACCGGTGTTCCTGCCTTGTCAAAGACGGGGCCATGTGCAACCCTTGCGGCATCTCCGACACCGGGCGTCCGACGGCTCGCGCATCGAGGGGAGAAGGGTGGGGCCGATTCGTCGCACATCGCGGCGCGTCGCGCGCAATGCGCGTGCGCGCCGGCCTACGGCCGGTTCATGGCGAGTATAAGACAAAACGCCGGGACGGACCGGTTGCCGGACATGGCCAACCTGGGGGTGCTCGCACGGGTCTTGATCGGCGCGTCCTTGTTCGGCTTGGTGGTCGCGTTGGCGCGCAGCCGCAGCTTGACCCAGTTCGTGCAGGAATCGACCGCCATCGCCGGCATGGCATTGCTGCCGCTGCTGCTCGATCTATGCGTGCTTGCGGCGCTGGCGCGTTGGCTGCGTCGCCTGCCCTACTATGCCGGCGTCGCCGTCGTGCTCGCCGTATGCCTGGGCCTCGCGAGCGCGGCCTACGAGCTCGAGCGCAGGCTCTCCGGCGCCGCGAGCGGCGAAATCGAGCGCTACTGGCTGTTCACTGCGATCATCGTCGCGCTGCTCGCAGCCTACTTCGACTTGCGCGGCCGTGCGCTATCGCCCGCGCTCACCGAAGCGAGGCTGCAGGCGCTGCAGGCGCGCATTCGGCCGCATTTCCTGTTCAATAGCATCAACGCCGTGCTCTCGCTGGTGCGCTCCGAGCCGAAACGCGCCGAGGCCGCGCTCGAAGACATGGCGGACCTGTTCCGCGTGCTGATGGCGGACAACCGCGAGTTATCGCCGCTCGGCCGCGAGGTCGACCTGTGCCGGGAATACCTGAGCCTTGAACAGTTGCGCCTCGGCGAACGGCTCAAGGTCGAGTGGTACGTCGACAAGATGCCCTCGGACGCCCTGGTGCCGCCGCTGGTGTTGCAGCCGCTGCTGGAGAACGCGGTCTACCACGGCATCGAGCCGCGCTCCGAGGCCGGTGTCGTGAGCATCAACATCTATCGCAAGGGCCAGCAAGTCCACGCCGTGCTGCGCAACCCCTACAAGATGGAAGGCGCGCATCATTCCGGCAACAAGATGGCGCTCAACAATATCCGCGAGCGCCTGCAGTTGCATTTCGACGCAGAGGCGAGTCTCAAGACCTCGGTCGACAACAACGCCTACCAGGTGCACATCATCATGCCGTATCGGAGCGCGGGCGCATGAACGCGATCCGTGCGCCGCTGCGCATCCTGATCGTCGACGACGAGCTGCCGGCGCTGCGCCGGCTGCGCGAGCTGCTGGCCGATATCGGCGAGCGCGTGGGCTTGGTGCTGATCGGCGAAGCGGCGCATGGCCGCGAGGCGCTGGTCATCGCCGCGGCCCACGCTCCGGACGTGGTGCTGCTCGATGTGCGCATGCCCGAGATCGACGGCATCGAGGTCGCGCGGCACCTGCAAAAGCTCCCCCGGCCGCCGGTGATCGTGTTCACCACGGCCTATGACGCCTACGCGATCAAGGCGTTCGAGGTGCATGCCGTGGACTACCTGCTCAAGCCCATCCGCGCGGCGCGCTTGGAGGAGGCGCTGAATCGCGCGCGCGCGGCCGCGCCGCTCGAGGACGACGACCTGCGCAGCATGCAGACGCAAGCGCGCGTCACGCTGTGCGCACAGGAGCGCGGGCGCATCCATCTGATACCGGTCGCGGATATTCTCTATCTCAAGGCCGAGCTGAAATACGTCACGGCCCGGACAGTCGAACGCGAATTCGTGCTCGAAGAATCGCTCACCAAGCTGGAACAGGAATTCGCCGAGCGCTTCGTGCGCATCCACCGCAACTGTCTGGTTGCCCGTGCCGCCATTCGCGGCTTCGCGCGGGTGCAGGACGAAGCCGAAGGGCACTGGGTCGTCATGCTCAAGGGCATCGACGATAGGCTCGCCGTATCGCGGCGCCAACACCACGTCGTGCGCGAATTGCGCGGTTGACGCCAAGCAAACGCGCGCCGTCCGCGCTCGGCCGGCGCGAAAGCCGCATGCTAGAATCGGCAGCGTCGGCCGGCGGATCCGTTTCCGAGTCCTCGGCCGCGGCGCGCTCGAACCGCATGCGTACCGTCCCTTCCCCGTCAGGCCAGGCCGGCGTCCGCGCTGGCCTCGAAGGCCGCAGCCCATGGCACTAGACGTTCCCGATCGCATCGTGATTGCCTCGCGCGCCAGTGCGCTCGCGCTGTGGCAAGCCGAGCACGTCCGCGACCGGCTGCAAGCGCTCTACCCCGGCTGCGCGGTGAGCATCGCCAGCATGAGCACCCGCGGCGATCGGATCCTCGATCGCTCGCTCGCGAAGATCGGCGGCAAGGGCCTGTTCGTCAAGGAGCTCGAGAACGCGCTGGAAGCCGGCGAGGCGCATATCGCGGTGCACTCGATGAAAGACGTGCCCATGGTATTGCCCGACGGATTCAGCATGGCGGCGATCAGTGCCCGCGAGGATCCGCGCGATGCATTCGTTTCGAATGCGTATCGCAGTCTCGACGAGTTGCCCGCCGGCGCTCGGATCGGGACTTCCAGTCTGCGGCGCGAGGCGCAATTGCGCGCCCGTTTCCCCGCGCTCGGGGTGCAGCCCCTGCGCGGCAACGTGCAGACGCGCTTGCTCAAGCTCGACGAGGGCGGCTTCGATGCCATCATCCTCGCTGCCGCGGGACTGAAACGCCTGGGCTTGGGCGCGCGCATCAGCGCCGTGCTCAGTCCCGAGGAGAGTCTGCCCGCGCCGGGCCAGGGGGCGCTCGGGATCGAGTGCCTGAGCCGGCGCACCGATCTCGCCGCGGTCTTGGCGCCGCTCGGCGACGAGGATACGGCGCGCGCGGTGCAAGCCGAGCGCACGCTATCGCGCTTGCTCGGCGGCAGTTGCCAAGTGCCGCTGGGCGCTTACGGCGAGTGCGCGGGCGAGCGGCTGCGCCTGCGGGCGTTCGTCGCCACGCCCGACGGGCGCCGGCTGCTGCGCGCCGAGGCAAGCGGCCCCAAGCACGACCCCGAGGCGCTCGGTATGGAGGTCGCGGCGGCTTTGCGCGCAGGCGGCGCCGACGCGATTCTGCGTGCCCTCGGCAACACGCGCTGACGTGGTCGATTCGCCGACCGAGGCGCCCTCGGCGCCGCCGTTAGCGGGGCGCGGGGTCGTCGTCACCCGGCCGCGGGAGCAGGCCGGGCGCTTGAGCGCGCTGCTCAAGGCCGCGGCCGCGCGCCCGATCCTCTTCCCGACCCTGGAGATCGACGATCCGCTCGACTCGCGCGCCTTGCGCACCGCGATCGACCGGCTCGACAGTTTCGACGTCGCGATCTTCATCAGCCCGACGGCGGCGAGCCGCGGCATGCAATCGATCGGCGCCCGCCGCAGCTTGCCCGCGCGGCTCGAGATCGCGGCCATCGGCAAGGGCACGGCGCGCGAACTGCACCGCCTGGGGGTCGAAGACGTGGTGGCGCCGGCAACGGGCGCAGACAGCGAAGCCTTGCTCGCGCTGCCGCGCTTCGCCGATATGCACGCGCGCTCGGTGGTCATCTTCCGCGGTGCGGGCGGACGCGAGCTGCTCGGGGAGACCTTGGCACAGCGCGGCGCCACGGTCGAGTACGCGGAGTGTTATCGCCGCAAACGCCCGAGCGGAGATGCGCAGATGCTGCTGCGCGCGTGGGGCCGGGGCGAGGTCCATGCGGTCACGGTGACGAGCCGCGAAGCGCTGGCGAACCTGGTCGACATGGTGGGGACGCTCGGACGCCATTGGCTGCGCAAGACGCCGCTGTTCGTACCGCACGAGCGCATCGCGCAAGCGGCCCGCGCGCTCGGCATCGCCGACGTCCTGGTCACGGCGCCCGGCGACGAAGCGATGGTGGCCGCGATCGCGAGTTATTTTGCCGCCAGCCCGTAGAATAGGTGCATGAGCGAAACCCCTGCATCGCCCGGCGTCGCGACCGAAACGGCGCTCGCCCCGCCAGCCGCTGCGGCGCCGGCGGGTGCGCCGGGGGGGAGCCGCGGCGTGGCGCTCGGATGGCTGCTTGCGTTCGCCCTGGCCGCGCTCGCTATCGTCGGCTGGCAGTGGTACGACACGCGCGTGCAGGCGGCGGCGTTGAAGGACGAGCTCGCGCGCCGTCTGGCCGAGGGCGAGGCGCGTAACAAGGAGGCGCTCGGCACGGCGCAGGATGCAAGCAAGCTCGTGCGGGAGCTGGAAGCCAAGGTCGAGACGCTGGAAGGCGGGCTCGCCGAATCGCAGAACCAGCAGGTCGCGCTCGAAGCGCTCTACCAGCAGCTCTCGCGCAATAGCGACGAATGGGCGCTCGCGGAAATCGAGCAAACCCTCACCATCGCCGCGCAGCAGTTGCAACTGGCGGGCAACGTCAAGGCCGCGATCCTGGCGCTGCAGAATGCCGACATTCGACTGCAACGCATCGACCGGCCGCAGCTCGCGCCGCTGCGCAAGGTGATCGAGCGCGATATCGAGCGGCTGCGGGTATCGCCCTTCGTCGACGTGGCCGGCGTCGCGCTGAAGATCGACAACCTCATGGAGGCGGTCGAGGTCCTGCCGCTGGCGATGCAGCAGCGCCCGCCGCCGCAGTCCGCCGCGCCGGCGAGCGCCGAGGATGCCGGCAATATCGTGGCGCGGCTCGCGCGCGAGATCTGGCAGGACCTGCGCAGCCTGGTGCGTATCCAGACGCTGGACCAGGCGGAGGTGCCGCTGGTCGATCCTGGCCAGGCCTTCTTCCTGCGCGAGAATCTCAAGCTGCGGCTGCTGTCGGCGCGCATCGCGCTGCTGCAACGCGATGCCAAGAGCTACCGCTCCGATCTACAGGCGGCGCGGCAGTGGCTGGAGCGCTTCTACGATACGCGCGACCCCAATCTCGCCGCGGCCCTGGCGATGCTGCGCCAGCTCGCCGAAACCGACGTCGCGATCGCCCTGCCGGATATCAATGCGAGCCTCAGCGCCGTGCGCGACTACAAGCTCACGCGCGAAAAGAGCCAGCGATGAACGCGCGCCTCGACGCGCTTGCCGTTCTGCGCTGCGGGTACGGGGCGTGACGATGCGGCGGCCAGTCCTGGTGTCGGGGCAGTAGCGATGCGCGGCCTGCTCTGGGTCATTCTGCTCGCCGCGCTGGCCGTGGCGCTGACCCTTGGCGCGCGCTACAACCCGGGCTACGTGCTGCTGGTCGTGCATCCGTACCGGGTGGAGCTGTCGCTCAACTTGCTGCTCGCCTTGCTGCTCGCTGGATTCGTCGCGGCCTATGCGTTCGCTCGCGTCGTGGTGCACACCCTGCGCCTGCCGGACCAGGTACGACGCTTCCGCGACGAGCGGCGGCTCGCGCGCGCGCAGCGCAGCCTGCTCGCCGCGTTGCAGGCCTTCCTCGAGGGCCGCTTCGCACAGGCCGAAAAGGCGGCCGCCGAGTCGATCGAGCTGCGGCAATACAGCGGGATCAGCGCTGTGCTGGCCGCGCGCGCCGCGCACGAGCTGCGCGCTTACGAGCGGCGCGACCGCTATCTCGCGCGCTCGGGCTATTACAGCGAAGGCGACCAGACGATGCGGCTCGTCACACAGGCCGAGCTGTTGCTGCAAGCGCGCCAGCATCAGGAAGCCCTGGCGGCCCTTGAGCGGCTGCCGCGCAAGCACACTGCCGCGCTTCGACTCGAGCTCAGAGCGGTGCAGCTCGCCCGCAACTGGGATCGTTACCTCGAGTTGCTGGCACAGCTCGAGCGCCTCCAGGCGCTGGACGACATCCAGCTCGCCGAGCTGCGCCGTTACGCGATCGGCGAAAGCCTGGCGCGCAAAGGCCGCGACCTGGGCGAGTTGCGAAGCTGCTGGCAGCGGCTCGGTGCGCGCGAGCGCCAGGACGCGAAGATCGCCGCCGAGGCGGCGCGCGCTTTCCTGCGCAATGGCCAATGCGTCGAGGCGCAGCAGACCATCGAAGCGAGCTTGGAACGCGAATGGGACGGCGAGCTGGTCGCACTCTATGCGCAATGCGCCGAAGGCGATGTGCTGCGCCAGATCGAACGCGCGGAAGGCTGGCTGCGTGCGCATCCTGCCGACGCCGACTTGCTGCTCGCGCTGGCCACGCTGTGCGCGCGGCAACGGCTGTGGGGCAAGGCACGCAGTTACATCGAAGCGAGCTTGTCCGTCGAGGAGAGCTTCGAGGCGTTGATCGCGGCGGCGCGCCTGCTCGATGCGATGGGCGAGACAGAGGAAGCTCGGCGCTACGAGCGGCGCGCCCTGGAAGCGGCCGAGCGGGAGCTCGGCCGTAGCGCTTCGAGCCTGCGCGCGCTCAGCGAGCCGCGGCACCCGTTGCTTGCGCAGCCATCGCAGGGGTGAAGGCGTCGGCGAAGAATTCGCCGGCCGGCAGCCCGCGCTGGGCCGTGAAATCCGTGCGCGCGGCATCGACCATCAGGGGATTGCCGCAGGCATAGACCTGATAGCCCGAGAGGTCCGCGTGATCCGCCATGAGCGCTCGATGCACCAGCCCCGTGCGAGCGCTCCACGCGTCGTCCGGGCTCGCTTCCGACAGCACCGGCACATAAGTCAGTCCGGGCTGTTCGCCCGCCCAGCGTTGCGCCAAGTCGTGCAGGTACAGATCGGCGCGCCGGCGCCCGCCCCAGTAAAGCGCCAGCGGGCGCTTCAAACCGATATGCAGCGCGTGCTCGATCATGGCCTTGATCGGCGCGAACCCCGTGCCGCTGGCGAGCAGCACGATCGGCTTGTCGCTCTCCTCGCGCAGGAAGAAATTGCCGTAGGGTCCCTCGAAGCGCAGGATGTCGCGTTCCTTCATCTGCTCGAACACGTGCTTGGAGAACACCCCGCCATAGTCGCGGATGTGCAGCTCGAGCAGCTCGTCGGCGTGCGGCGGATTGGCCATGGAGAAGCTGCGCCGGCGGCCGTCCTTGAGCAGGATATCGAGATACTGGCCGGCGAGGTATTGCAGCCGCTCGTTCTGGGGCAGGCGCAACCAGACGATCATCACGTCCGAAGCGGCGCGCACCATCTTCTGCACCCGAGCCGGCATCTTGCGGATCTGGATGTCCTTGGCCGCGCCGACCTCGCGGCACTCGATTTCGATATCCTCCAGCGGGCGCGCACAGCAGAACAGCGCCAGTCCGCCGGCCCGCTCGGCCTCGCTCAGGGCGCTCGACTGGTAATGGCCATAATCGATCCTGCCCGAGAGCAGGCGCCCCTTGCACGAGCCGCAGGCCCCGTTGCGACAGCCGTAGGCGAGGTTGAAGCCTTCGCGCAACGCCGCGGTGAGCACGGTGTCGTCCGCGTCCATCGTGTAGCGATGGCCGCTCGGGCGTATGGTGACGGTGAATGACATCCTGAGACAGGCGACCGAAGGCAGGGCACGCGTGCGCGGCCGGCAACGCGTCCGCACGCGGCGCGAGCAGTGTAGCATATGGGGTTGATCGCCTTTCGCGATCGGACGGGAGCTCGACGCGAAGTCACGTGTGTGTAGCACACGCGACTGGTCGCCTTCGCGATACCGAGCTCGCTTTCGCTTCGCGCCTTGCCTCTACCATGCCGATGGACGTCCTGCTGGTCTTCACCAACCTGCCCGACCGCGACCGCGCGCTCGACCTGGCCGATAAGCTGGTGGCGCGGCGCGTAGCGGCATGCGTCAACGTGCTGGCGCAGTGCACGTCGGTCTATCGCTGGAAAGGCGAGGTCGAAACCGCGGCCGAGGTGCCGGTACTGATCAAGACCACGCGCGCGGCCTATCCCCAGCTCGAGCGCACAATCCGGGAGCTGCATCCGTACGAACTTCCCGAGTTGGTCGCGGTCCCTTTGGACACCGGGCTGGGCGAATATCTCGCATGGGTCGCGGAACAAACGCGGCCGCAAGCGTGAGCCCGATCGTGTCGATGCGCTGGATTCTGGTCTTGGTTGCAATTCTCGGGCTCGGCTGCGCCCAGGCCGAGGAGCCCTTGCCGCCGGAGCAAGCGTTCAAGTTGAGCGCCCGCCTGCTCGATTCCCAGACGCTGCTCGTGCGCTACGACATCGAGCGCGGTTACTACATGTACCGCGACAAGTTCCAGTTCGAGGCGCCGCCGGTGGCGCTCGGCCAGGCGCAGATGCCGCCGGGCAAGCTCAAGGACGATCCGATTTTCGGCCGAGTCGAGACCTATCGCGATCGCGTGGAGATCAAGATCCCGATCGCGCCGAGCGGCGCCGTGCCCGCGGTGCTGAAGCTCAAAGCCACCTCCCAAGGCTGCGCCGACCTCGGTGTTTGCTACCCGCCGCAGGAGCAGTTCGCCGAGCTGCGACTTGCCGCGATGAGCACCGGCGCAGCCGCCTCCCCGCGTGCCACGGCCGATGCGCCCGGTACGGCGTTCGTCACCGCGGCCGGGTTGCCGGATTCGGCGGCAGCAGGCTCCGAAGAGTCGGCGATCGTCGCGCTGCTCGCCAGCGGCAGCTTCTGGCTGGTCGTGCTGAGCTTTTTCGGTTTCGGCATCGCGCTCGCGTTCACGCCCTGCATGCTGCCCATGATCCCGATCCTGTCGGGCATCGTGGTGGGCGGGCGCGAGGTGAGCACCCGCGGCCGCGCGTTTTTGTTATCGCTCACTTACGTCCTGGGCATGGCGATCACTTATGCGGCCGCGGGCGTGGCGGCCGGGGTGTCGGGCTCGATGCTGGCCGCGGCGCTGCAAAGCCCGTGGCTGCTCGGCAGCTTCGCCGTGCTGTTCGTGCTGCTCGCGTGCTCAATGTTCGGGCTCTACGAGCTGCAACTGCCGAGCGGGGTGCAAAGCTGGCTCGCCGAACGCAGCAATCATCTTCGCGGCGGGCAGGCCTTGGGCGTATTCGTAATGGGGGTATTGTCGGCGCTGATCATCGGGCCGTGCATCGCCCCGCCGCTCGCGGGGGCGCTGCTGTTCATCGCCGAACGCGGCGAGGTCGCGCTCGGCGGCACGGCGCTGTTTGCCATGGCGCTCGGCATGGGGGTACCGCTGGTCGGTGTGGGCGTGTCCGCCGGCTCGCTCATGCCCAAGGCGGGCCCGTGGATGGAGTCGGTCAAGAATTTCTTCGGCGTCGTGCTGCTCGGGGTGGCGATCTGGGTCGTGTCGCCCGTGCTCCCGACGGTGGTGCAGATGCTCGCTTGGGGTGCGCTGCTCATGACGAGCTCGATCTACCTGCACGCGATCGATCCCCTGCCCGCCAACGCGAGCGGGTTCCGCAAGCTGTGGAAGGGCATCGGCGTCATCGCGCTGCTCGCGGGCGCGGCCCTGGTGCTCGGCGCGCTGGCGGGCGGGCGCGATATTCTGCAACCCCTGGCGGGCCTGCGGGCCGCCGCCTCGGCGGGGACATCCGCTGCAACGGCCTCGCCACCGGTAAGCTTCGAGCGCGTCGCCGACACGGTGGCGCTGGATGCGAAACTCGCCGCGGCCCGCGGTCAGCCGGTCATGCTGGATTTCTATGCCGACTGGTGCGTCGCCTGCAAGGAAATGGAGCGCTTCACTTTCAGCGACGAAGCGGTCAAACGGCGCATGCGAGAGTTCGTGCTGCTCAAAGCCGATGTAACCGCTAACAGCGGAGCCGACAAGGCGCTGCTGAAGCAGTTCTCCCTGTTCGGTCCGCCGGGCATCATCTTCTTCGATCGCGACGGCCGCGAGCTGAAGCCGCTGCGGGTCATCGGCTTCAAGCCTGCCGAGCGCTTCGCCGCCACCCTGGACCAGGCCCTGCGCTAGCCCAGCTTCCCGCTCCGCGGGTCATCGGCTTCGAGCCCGCGGAGCGCTTCTCCGCGACCCGGGACCACGCCCTGGGTTGGCTTCTCTCACCGTTCATCGGCGCGATCGGTTAAGCTCGCCGCTTTTCCGCGGGCGTGTCGCGATGGCGGCTAGGCGCCGATTCCTGCTATTCCTCTTTGTGGCGCTGGTTGCACTCGGGGGAGGGTATTTCGCCCATGTCTGGCTGACCGAGGAACCGGCGCAGGACCCGGCCCGGGTCCTGCTCGCCGCGCGATTGGAGGACTTGCGCGGCGAACCGCAAGCGCTAGCCCAGTGGCGCGGGAAAGTCCTGGTGGTGAATTTCTGGGCGACCTGGTGCCCCCCGTGTCTGAAGGAAATGCCCGCCTTCATCCGCCTGCAGCAGCAGTACGCCGACAAGGGCTTGCAGTTCATCGGTCTCGCCATCGACGACAAGGCGCGCGTTGCCACGTTCGTCGCCCAATTGGGCGTCAACTACCCGATCCTGATGGCGGACAAGGAAGGGCTCACGCTGTCGCGCGAGGCGGGCAATCGGCTGGGGGGGCTGCCTTTTACGGTGATCATCGATCAGCAGGGGCGTACCGTCAGAGTCGAGCTGGGGGCGGTGGACGAGAAGAAGCTGGAGCACCTGCTGCAAGGCCTGCTGTCTCCCGGCTAGTCGAGTCCGCGCGCCGGATCGTCAGGGTTGAACGGCGGCAGGTGCGGCCACTCGCCAAGACGGGCAGCGTAGGACGCAATCTGTCGCAAAAACTGGACATGTTGTCGCCTTCTGCTGCAAACTCGCGCGATGGCCAAGAGCCCCGGGCAGCTTCGCGCCGTCAAGACCGTCGCCAAACGAGCGCGGCACGTGCTGGTTCTGCATGGTCCCAACCTCAATTTGCTGGGGAGCCGTGAACCCGGGCATTACGGCACCACGACACTGGCCGAGATCGACGCCGGGCTGACGGCGCTGGCGGCCGAGCGCGGGGTCCAGTTGACGGCATTCCAGAGCAATGCGGAGGCGGCGTTGATCGAGCGCGTCCACGCCGCGGCCGCGGAGGCGATCGATTTCATCATCATCAACCCCGCGGCCTTCACGCACACCAGTGTCGCATTGCGCGACGCGCTGGCCGCGGTCGCGATACCGTTTGTCGAAGTCCATCTCTCCAACGTCTTCGCCCGCGAGCGATTCCGGCATCGCTCCTATTTCTCCGATCTGGCCGTCGGTGTCATCAGCGGGCTGGGTGCGTACGGCTACGAGGCAGCGCTCGAATTCGCCTTGGCGCGGCGAGGATAGCGCCACCTTCCGGCGCGGCCGATCGACGCAACGAATCAGGGGGATTCGATGGATCTGCGCAAGCTGAAGAAGCTGATCGATCTGGTCGAGCAGTCCGGGATCGCCGAGCTCGAGATCACCGAGGGGGAAGAGAAGGTGCGGATCAGCCGCGGTAGCGCCATGCGTCCGGGGCTCGCCGCCGCGGCTGCCCCGCAGGCGCCCGTCCAGGCGCCGGTGGCAGTGCCTGCCGCTGCGGCAGCCGTGCTGCAAGCCGGGGATACGGCGGTCGACCTGCCCGCTGGGCACGTGATGAAAGCGCCCATGGTCGGGACCTTCTATCGGGCCTCGGCGCCGGGCGCCAAGCCCTACGTCGAGGTCGGCCAGCAGGTCGCCGCCGGCGACATCCTCTGCATCATCGAGGCGATGAAGCTCTTGAACGAGATCGAAGCCGACCACGCCGGAACGATCAAGGCCGTCCTGGTCGAGAACGCGCAGCCGGTCGAGTACGGTCAGCCGCTGTTCGTCATCGGCTGAACGGCGCCTCGCGCGCTCGGCTGCCTCACCCCACACGACCGGTATGTTCGAAAAAGTATTGATCGCCAACCGCGGCGAAATCGCCCTGCGGATTCAACGCGCCTGCCGCGAGCTGGGCATCAAGACCGTGGCGGTGCATTCCGAGGTCGATCGCGAAGCTAAGTACGTGAAGCTCGCGGACGAGTCGGTGTGCATCGGCCCCGCGCCCTCGGCCCAGAGCTATCTCAACGTGCCGGCCATCATCAGCGCGGCCGAGGTGACCGATGCCGAGGCGATCCATCCCGGCTACGGGTTTCTCGCCGAGAACGCCGATTTCGCCGAGCGCGTGGAAAAGAGCGGCTTCGTCTTCATCGGGCCGCGCGCCGAGACCATACGCCTGATGGGCGACAAGGTGAGCGCCAAGAACGCCATGAAGAAGGCGGGCGTACCCACGGTCCCCGGCTACGATGCGCCGCTGCCCGATGCGCACGACGAGGTGCTCAAGATCGCGCGCGGCATCGGCTATCCCGTGATCGTCAAGGCCGCCGGGGGTGGGGGCGGGCGCGGCATGCGCGTCGTGCACACGGAAGCCGCGCTGTCGAACGCGGTCTCGACCACGCGCACCGAGGCTCTGGCCGCGTTCGGCAATCCGACCATCTACCTGGAACGTTTCTTCGAGCATCCGCGCCACGTCGAGATCCAGGTGGTGGCGGACAAGCATCGCAACGCTCTATGGCTGGGCGATCGCGATTGCTCGATGCAGCGCCGCCACCAGAAGATCATCGAAGAAGCACCCGCGCCCGGGCTCAATGCGCGCGCGCGTACGCGCGTGGCCGAGCGCTGTGCCGAAGCCTGCCGCAAGATCGGCTACGAAGGCGCGGGCACGTTCGAATTCCTGTACGAGGACGGCGAGTTCTATTTCATCGAGATGAATACCCGCATCCAGGTCGAGCACCCGGTGACCGAGATGGTGACCGGCCTGGACATCGTGCAGATGCAATTGCGGATCGCGGCCGGCGAGCGGCTGGCGCTCAAGCAGCGCGACATCGAAGTGCGCGGCCACGCGATCGAGTGCCGCATCAATGCCGAGGATCCGTTTCGTTTCACGCCGAGCCCGGGGCGCATCACCACGTTCCACATGCCGGGCGGCCCGGGGGTGCGGGTCGATTCGCACGCCTATGTCAACTATCTCATTCCGCCCAATTACGACTCGCTTATCGGCAAGATCATCGTCTACGGCGACAGCCGCGACCAGGCCATCGCGCGCATGCAAGTCGCGCTATCGGAGACCGTGATCGAAGGCATCAAGACCAACCTGTTGCTGCACCATGAGCTGATGCGCGATGCCGCCTTTCGAACGGGCGGCACCGATATCCACTACCTCGAAGACAAGCTGTCCAAGCAGGTTCGCGAGGCGTGACTCGGCGCCTTTTCGGCATTGCCCAAGTCCGAGGATTCGAATGAGCGTTCAGCAGATGAGCTTCGTCGTCGCGGGGGGCTCGGCCGATGCGCTCGCCGATGCGCTCATCGCCGCCGGGGCGCTTTCGGTCGAAGTCGCCGATGCCGATGCAGGCAGCCCCGACGAAGTCGCCTGGTTCGATGAGCCCGGTGCGAGCGCGCTGCGCTGGCCGCGCTGTCGCCTGAGCGCGTTGCTCGCCGAAGAGATCGACCCGCGCGCGCTGCTCGCGGGTGCATGCGCCGCGGTCGGGTTGGCGCCGCCGCGCGACGTCGAGATCGCGTCCGTGGCGGCACACGATTGGGTGCGGCTCACGCGCGCGCAGTTCAAGCCGATCCGGATCACGCCGCGCCTGTGGATCGTGCCCACTTGGGAGCAGCCACCCGATCCCGAGGCGATCAACCTGCGCCTCGATCCCGGCGCCGCGTTCGGCACCGGCAGTCATGCGTCTACGCGCCTGTGCCTGCAATGGCTCGCCGAGCACATCCGCGGCGGCGAGCGCGTGCTCGATTACGGCTGCGGCTCGGGCATCCTCGCGATCGCCGCCTTGCGCCTGGGTGCGGCGCACGCCTGCGGCGTGGATATCGACCCGCAAGCGTTGCTTGCCGCTCGCGACAATGCGATGCAGAATCGGGTGGCCGCAACGTTTCACCCGCCCGCCGACGAGCCCGGCGCGGGCTATCACGTGGTCCTCGCCAATATCCTCGCCAATCCGTTGATCGCGCTCGCGCCGCTGCTGGCGGCGAGAACGCTGCTCGGCGGCCAGATCGTGCTCGCGGGCATTCTGTCGGAACAAGCCGAGTCGGTGGCCGCCGTCTATGCCGCCTGGTACGAAATGGCACCGCCGCAGCTCGAGGACGGCTGGGCGCTGCTCGTGGGTCGCCGCGAAGTCGGATAGCCATGAGCATGGTGACCAGTTGTCCTGCGTGCACGACCACGTTTCGGGTCAGCCAGGAGCAGTTGAAACAGCGCAACGGCCGAGTGCGCTGCGGCCGATGCCGGGGCGTGTTCGACGCTTTCAAGAGCCTGGCCACGCTGCCCGACGAGCCTGCGCTCGAACCTGCGCCGGACGAGCGTACGCCCGCGACCGCGCCCGTGTCCTCAGCCCAAGGGTCGCTCGACATCGGCGCGCACATGGGCATGGCCGCGGGCCAGCCGCCGTATGCCGGCCGGGTCGCCCCGCCGGCGGCGCGGGGCGCGCGTAACCGCGCCGGGTGGCCGATCGCGGCGGCGCTGCTGGCGCTTGCGCTGGCCGTTCAGGTCGCTTATGTGCTGCGCGATCCGCTGGCCGCAGCGCTGCCGGGGGTCCGTCCCGCGTTGGAACGACTATGCGCGTTCGCCGGCTGCACGATTGCCCTGCCCAAGCGCAGCGAGCAGCTCGCGCTCGACGCATCCGACCTTCAGGCCGATCCCGCCCGCCCCAACGTCATCGTGCTGACGGCTGTGCTGCGCAATCGCGGCTCGTCGAGCGTCGCCCATCCCGCGCTGGAGCTCACCTTGACCAATGCCCAGGACCAGGCGATAGCGCGGCGGATATTCCTGCCGAGCGATTACCTGCCGCATGCCGAGGATGCGCGCCGCGGCATGGACGCCCTGGGCACGATCGACGTGCGCATCGAGCTCGACACCGGCGATCTGCGCCCCGCCGGCTACCGCCTGTTCCTTTTCTATCCTTGACTCCGGAGACGACATGAGCACACCCGCGGACTTGAAGTACAGCGCGAGCCACGAGTGGGTCCGAATCGAGCCGGACGGCATAGCCACCATAGGCATCACCTTCCATGCCCAGGAGCAGCTCGGCGATATCGTCTTCGTGCAGAATCCGGACCTGGGCCGCACGCTCGCGCAGGGCGAGGAGTGCGGGGTGATCGAATCGGTGAAGGCCGCGGCCGATCTCTACGCGCCGCTCTCCGGCGAGGTGGTCGCGGCCAACGGCGAGCTCGACACCGCGCCGCAGAGCATCAACGAAGACGCGTATTCGGCCTGGCTGTTCAAGCTCAAACCGTCCGATCCGGCGGAGCTCGCACGACTGCTGGATGCGCCGGCCTACGACAAGCTGGCGGCGGCCGACACGCGATAGCTCGATTCGCCGCCATCATCGCCGATCAGACCAGCCGATGGCGGAACATCCACGCGGCGATCGGCAGCGTGATCGCCGCGATGACGAGCAGCCCCAGCATCTCGGGGAGCAGCTGGCCCAGGCCCGCGCCTTCGAGGTAGATCTGGCGGGTCATGCTGATGGCGTAGCGCAGCGGGTTGAGCAGCGTCAGGTGCTGCAAGCCCTCCGGCATAGTCATGATCGGCGTCGTCAGTCCCGACATCAGCATGAACGGCATCAAGACGATGACCGAGCCGATCATGGCTTGCTGCATGTTTTTCGAGATGGAGGAAATGAATAGACCGATGCCGACGGAGGCGGCCAGGAATTCGATCAGGCCCAGATAGAGCATGAAGTATGAGCCGGCAAAAGGAATTCGGAACCAGAGCTGGGCGACCAACAGGATCGACGTGGCCTGGGCGAGCCCGACCAGCATCGACGGCAACGCCTTGCCGACCATGATTTCGTAGGGGCGGTAGGGCGTCACCAGCAACTGCTCGAAGGTCCCGGCTTCGCGTTCGCGCGCCACCGACATCGCGGTCAGCAGCATGGTCATCATCATCGTGATCGTGCCGATCAGCGACGGAATCATGTTCCAGCGGGTTTCGAGGTTGGGGTTGTACCACGCCCGGGTGATCACCCGCACGCCGGGCGGCGCGGCGTGAGCGTTCTCGCTGCGCCACTTGCGGACGAAATCGGCGGCGATCTCGCCGATGTAGCCTTGTGCGGTTCCGGCCGTATTGGTGTTGCGGCCGTCGGCGATGACCTGCAGCTTCGCCGTCCTGGCCGCCGTCAGCTCGCGTTCGAAATCCCGCTCGATGACGAGCGCGAGCGCCGCGCGCTTCTCGCCGATGGGCGCAGCGATTTCGGAGGCGTTGCGCAACGTCGCGACCCGCTCGAACGTGCCGGTGCTGTCGATGGCGGCAACCAGCGCCCGCGATGCCCCGCTATGGTCGAGATCCAGCAGGACATAGGGCACGCGGTCGAGGTCGTAACTGGCGGCATAACCGAAGATGAGGCACTGCAGGATCGGCGTCACGAACACCGTGATGCGGCTCCTGGTGTCCTTCAGGATCGCCAGCAGCTCCTTGCGCACGAGAGCAAGGACGCGATGAGCGGAGCCTCGCATGGCGGCCTCAGCCGATGCGCTTGCGGGTCGACTTCACGGCAATCCCCATCAGGATCGCCGCCATGACGGCCAGGACCGCCGCATCGCGCAGGACCACCACCCAGACGTCGCCGGCGAGAAACAGCGTCTGCAGGGCGCTGACGAAGTAGCGGGCGGGAAAGACGAGGGTGACTGCTTGCGCGCCGATCGGCATGCTGCGGATGTCGAAGATGAAGCCGGAAAGCAGGGTCGCCGGCAGGAACGTCACCACGAAGGTGATCTGGTTGGCGAGGAACTGGCTCCTGGTCAGCGAGGAAATGACCAGGCCGATGCCGAGGGCGACCAGCAGGTAGAGCGATGACACCGCGACCAGCAACCACAGCGAACCGCGCAGCGGCACGCCGAACAGCGCCCGGCTGCCGATCACCGACAGCGCCAATCCGAGCATGCCCATGACGAAATACGGAAGGATCTTGCTCAAGAGGATTTCGCCGGATCGCACGGGGGTTGCGAACAGGGCCTCAAATGTGCCGCGCTCCCATTCGCGGGCGATGACCAGGGAAGTGAGCAAGGCGCCGATCAAGGTCATCACGAGCACGATGACCCCGGGCACGAGAAACCATTGACTCTGGTTCGCGTCGTTGAACCAGGTGCGATTCTCGACCGCGATGTTCGGCATCTCGGGTGCGGATCGGGCGTCCTTCGCCTCCCGGTCCTGCCAGGTGTTGATGGCGCCCTTGACGTATGCCGAGGCGATCCGGGCGCTATTGGCGTCGGTCGCATTCACCGCGACCAGCAGTGTCGCGTCGCCGCGGGCGACATCGCGCGCGAAGCTCGGCGGAAAACGCAGGATGGCGCTGACCTGGTGCCTCGCCATCAGGCGCTCGGCCTCGGCCATGGTGCTCGCCGGATGGACGGTGAAATAACGCGAAAGCCTCAGTGCCGATACGGCGCCGCTCGTCTCCGCAGAAGAGTGCTCGACGACGAGCGCTACGGGCAGACGCTGGATATCGAACGACAGGCCATAGCCGAACAGAATGAGCATCAGCAGGGGCAGGATCACGCCGACGGCGATCGCGCTGGGGTCACGCAGGATTTGCCAGGTCTCCTTGCGGGTCAGGGCAACGACGCGCCGCAAGCTCGGTGCGCGCGCGCTGATCGCGCCACGGCTCATTGAACCGCTTCCTGCGCCCGGCCGCGGGACGCTTCGACGACGGCGATGAAGGCGTCCTCCATCGTCGGCTCGCGGCCCTCGCGCCGCGGCGCCCTGGCCCGGATCGCTTGCGGAGCACCCTCGGCCAGCGCGCGTCCGGCGTCCATGATGAGTATCCGGTCGCAGTACTCCGCTTCCTCCATGAAGTGCGTCGTCACGATGACGGTGACGCCCTGTTGCGAGAGTGCGCCGATACGGCTCCAGAACTCGCGCCGCGCCAGCGGATCCGCGCCGCTGGTGGCTTCGTCGAGGAAGAGAATCTCGGGCTCGTGCAGCAGGGCGGCAGCCATCGCCAGGCGCTGCTTGTAGCCGCCGGGCAATTGGGCGCTGGGCAAGCTCGCCATCGCGGCGAGGTCGAACTGCGCTTTCGCCCAGCCGATGCGACTGCGCTTCTTCTCCCCGCGCAGACCGTAGGCGCTGGCAAAAAAATCCAGGTTCTCGTCGACCGACAAATCACCGTAGAGGGAGAACTTCTGTGCTACGTAACCGAGCTTGGCGCGCGCCTCGGCCCGCGCTCGTCTCAAGTCCGCACCGGCCACGCGCAGTTGCCCGCCGCTCGCGGGAATCAAGCCGCATAGCATGCGGAAGGTCGTGCTCTTGCCGGCCCCGTTGGGCCCCAGCAGACCGTAGATCTCTCCGCGCCTGACCTCGAAGGACACGCGATCGACGGCCACGAAGTCGCCGAAGGTGCGCAACAGCTCCCTCACCTCGACCGCCACCTCGCCTGCTTCGCCGGCGAGAGCGCGCTCGAGCCGGATCGCCGTCGATCGGACCTCGCCGGCGCGCGCGCGAAAGAGCAGCATGAATCCATCCTCGAAACGCGCTGCGGTTGACTCGAAGGTCGCGCTGAACCCATCTGCGTCATCGCTTGGCGGTGCGGCATCCCGGGTCACGATCCGCACCCGGCCCGCTTCGGGAAGCGCATCGACGACCTGTGGATGCCTGAAAAGACGCGCTTGCAGGGACCGCGCCGGGGTGCCGTCGGTCGCGCTCGCCATGAAGACGCGCCCGCTTGCGCGAGCCGCAATCTCCTGCGGCGCTCCCTGCGCGAGCACTTCGCCCAGGTGCAGCGCCACGGTGTGGTCGCAAAACTCGGCCTCGTCGAGGTACGAAGTGCTGACGATGACCGTCAGTGCAGATTCACGAACGAGGCTGCGGACGATTTCCCATAGCTCCTTGCGCGAGAGCGGATCGACACCGACCGTGGGTTCGTCGAGCAACAGCAGCTCGGGCGCGCGGACCAAGGTGCAGGCGAGCCCGAGCTTCTGCTTCATGCCTCCCGAGAGCGCACCGGCGAGCCGGCGGGTGAACGGACCGAGCGCGGTCATTCGCAGCAGGCGCGGGTAGATGTCGGTGCGGGCCTGCCGGCCGACGCCGTGCAGATCCGCGTACAAGTCGAGATTCTCTTGAACCGTTAGGTCTTCGTACAGGCCGAAGCGCTGCGGCATGTAGCCGATGCGCTCCTGGACCGATTGAGGGTCGGCGCACGCATCGATTCCCAGGACGCTCACCGCGCCGGCATCGGGCGCAACCAGGCCGGCGATCATCCGCAACAACGTAGTCTTGCCGCCGCCATCGGGTCCGACCAGCGCAGTCAGCTCATGGCGCTGTGCTTCGAAGGAGATCTCCGCGAGGGCCTTTACGGTCTCACCGGAAGGACGGCGAAAGGTCTTGTGAACGCGCCGGATCTCGACCGGCGCCGCCGCGGTCGGGAAGCGCATCACTTGGCCTGCACGCCGGCGACCCCTTCTTTGTCCGGGAGGATCTTCACGCTCGCCGGCATCCCCAGGCGCAAGACGTTGTCGGCGTCCTGGACAAATACCCGGACCTCGTAGACCAGGTTCGTTCGCAACTCCTCGGTCTGCACCGTCTTCGGCGTGAACTCGGCTACCGACGAAATAAATCCGACCCATCCATCCAAAGCACGCTCCGGCATGCTGTCGACGCGGACCTGCGCTCGCGAACCGTTGCGGACGTGTCCGAGATTCGTCTCCGCGACGTAGGCGCGAACCCATTTCGTACCGGTCGTGGCAAGCGAGAAGACCGGCTTGTTCGGTGCGGCCATCTCGCCCGGTTCCATCAACCGGGACTGGACCAGCGCATCGAAGGGAGCACGCAACTCGGCATCTGCCACTTGCCGGCGCAGCAGCTCGAGCTGTGCTTCGTAGCTTTGGAGTTGCGCCTGGGCCTGGGCGATGTCCTCCACGCGGGGACCGATGAGGGCGAGCTTGAGCGCGTTTTGCGCGACATCCACCTTGGCGGCGGCCATTTCGGCGGCGGCCCTGGCCTGATCGACCTCCTGCTGACTCACCGCCTTGGCGTCTCCCAGCGCTTTGCGGCGCTCGAACTGGACCGTCGCATTGAGCGCTTCGGCACGAGCGGAATCGAGCGTGGCGCGCGCCTGCGCGATTTCCTCCTTGCGGGTGCCGTTGCGCAAGCGATCGACGACCGCCTTCTGGGCTTCCGCGGCCGCTTTGGCCTGGGCCAATTGCGGGAGAAGGCGGCCGGTGTCGAGTCGAGCCAGAAGCTGCCCGTGCTTCACCACTGCGCCTTCTTCGACCAGCACCTCGGCGATCCGGTCGTTGCCATTGAACGGGATCGAGGCCTGGCGAAATTCGATGTTGCCGTAGAGCGTGATCGAAGCGTCCGCGGCAGGGCGCTGCAAGTACCACCATGCGCCGAAGCCGCCAGCAACGAGGATCAGTAGCCCCGGCAGCAGAAACCGGAGTTGCGTTCTCATGCTGGCACTATGACATTGTTCGCGGGGTCGCGCCATGCGGCCAGATCAACAGCGGGCGCGAGCTCAGCGCGAGCCACGAACGGATTGCCGCTCCGCGGACTTTGGACCAGGGTCGGAAGGCAGCGCTCGGGTGATCGTGCTCGATACCCACGTGCTGGCGTGGGCCGATCACGACGAGAGGAAGCTCGGCCACAAGGCACGTGCGATGATTGACCGGGCTTGGGCCAGTGAGGGCATCGCCGTGTCGGCCATTTCCTTCTGGGAGATCGGCCTGCTGCAGGTGCGCGGACGCTACCGGATGGATTTGCCGATTGCCGAATGGCGCAACGGGCTCCTCGCGGGAGGCCTCACGGAGATTGCGCTCGGTGGCGCGCCGTCGCCTTGCGAGCGAGCGGCGAGCCGCTTGGCTTCGATCAGGAGTGCGTCGGTAATCTCTATGGTCGTCTTCATATGGGTGACCATAGCATGCGTTAGCCGCCGATGACAGGTCCGCGTATACTCCGACAGTGATCTATGGAGTCGAGCATGGGTAACGTCGAGAACATCGAAAGACAGATCCAACAGCTCTCTGTCGACGAACTGGCCGAGTTTCGGCGGTGGTTTGCCGAGTTTGATGCCGAGCTGTGGGATCGGCAGCTTGTATCCGATGCCCGTTCTGGCAAGCTCGATGCCCTCGCAAATGGGGCACTCCAGGCTCATGCGGCCGGTCGATCGACGAAACTTTGAACCACTACGCTTCTCCGGCCTTTTGGTCTGCCTACCGTGCGCTGTCGCCAGATATTCAAGCACTCGCTGATAGGTGTTTTGCCCTGCTGAAGGCTGACTCTCGGCACCCATCAATTCAGTTCAAGAAAGTAGGCCGTTTCTGGTCTGCTCGCGTAGGGCTGTACTACCGGGCGCTGGCTGTCGAAGTTCCTGACGGCGCGCTTTGGTTCTGGATTGGAACGCACGCTGAGTATGACAAAATCGTCGGCTAACCAGCGGTTGCAACCGACAGTCACCAGCGGCCTTCGTCCGCTGGCTCCTGCGGCTGGACCGCGCCGATATGGCCGGATGCATCCTGCTTCGTCGAGCGTCCGGCCACGCGATCGGGCGATCACAGGCTTTGCACCGCAACGGCGCTCGCAACGCGCGAGCGACCGACCAAGTCTCCGCGCGCCAGTGAGGCGACCTAGTATGCGGGGGTGGTTGGCTCACCAGGTGCGCCTGCACACCTAACATTGCGACGCGCCGGCGCCTACGCACATCCCGGACCGACGAAGAAGTCCACCCAGGCGCTCCCGCGCGCGCCTACACCTTGCGTATCGCTCCCGGATACTGCGCGACCTGCTTATCGGACGTGAGCAGCGTGGCTCCTTCGACCTCGGCCTGCGCGATCAGCAAGCGATCGAAGGGATCCTTGTGTAGCAGCGGCAGGCGTTCGACTGCGAGCGCGTGTTCCGAAAGAATTGGGATCTCCCGGTAGCCGCCGTCGAGAAGGCCGCGACGAAGCGCCCGCGGATCGACCTGCAGGCTACGCTCTTTCAGGCTGCGCTTGATGACGATCTCCCACAAGCTGGCGGCACTGAATGCAAGCGTCTGATCGGGGTCCTCAAGTAGCCGCCGCGCCGCGGCGGGTAGCCGCTCTGGAACCCCGGCCGCCCACAAGAGCAGATGCGTGTCGAGCAGTAGCATTCACTTGCCGGAACGGAACAGGCGCTCGATGCGGCGTGCGCCCATCCGGTCGAAATCATCCGGGACGGTGATCTTGCCCTTCAGGAAGCCGAGCCGCCTGCTCCCCGCGACCTCGCCGGCAGCGAGTGGAACCACTTTGACCAGCGGGCGGCCCGCCTTGGCGATAATGAATCCTTCACCTTCCGCAGCACGTTCGACCAGACGCGAGAGGTGGGTCTTGGCTTCGTGAATATTGACGGTCTTCACGGAAGGGATGCCCTTGAACTTGGTTCAATCGACTTAGTTTACAGACTTGGCCTGCTGCGGTTCAAGCGTGGCCACCAGGTCTCGCCGCCTCTGTCGCTGACGACCCGATTTGCCTCGAGCCGGGCCTTGCCGCCCGTTCCCGGTTCGAAGCCGCGTCTTGGCCCGCGGCTCCGATTCCCTTTACACTCGGCGTTGCGATTGAGCTATCGCCGGCACGGGCCGGTGTATCGGATCTCGCGCGACTGCCGGATGCGCCGGCCGGCGACAAGCTCGCCGCGGCGGGCCGGCAATCGCGCCAGTCCCAACTGCGTTCTCGGACGTCTTCATGCCGTTCATTCCTCACACCGAAGCCGACATCCGCGCGATGCTCGCTTCGATCGGCGTCGACTCGATCGATGCGCTGTTCTCCGAAGTGCCGCAGCGACTGCGCGCTGGCGACCACGGCGGCCTTCCTCCCGGCATGCCGGAGGCCGACATCATGCGGCTCATGCGCTCGCGCGCCGGGGCGTGCGAGCCCTACCGCAACTTCATTGGCGCGGGCGCCTACGAGCATCACATTCCCGCCGCCGTCTGGCAGATCGCCACCCGCGGGGAGTTCTATTCCTCGTACACGCCCTACCAGGCAGAAGCGAGCCAGGGCACGTTGCAGGTGCTGTACGAATACCAGTCGATGATGACCGCGCTCACCGCGCTCGATGTGACCAACGCGAGCCTTTATGACGGTGCATCGGCCTTGGCCGAAGCCGTGCTGATGGCCGTGCGGGCGCACAAGTCCTCGCGCCGCGTGCTCATGCCGGCAAGCGTGCATCCGGCGTATCGACGCACGGTGCGCACCATCGTGCGCAATCAGGGCATCGAGTTGATCGACGTGGCCTACGATCCCGAGCGCGGGCACGTCGATACGGCCTCGCTCGATCGACTGGAGAACGATGACATAGCGGCGCTGGTCGTGCCGCAGCCCAATTTCTTCGGCGTGCTCGAGCCCGTCGATAGGCTCACCGATTGGGCGCACGCGCACGGCGCGCTCGCGCTCGCGCTGGTGAATCCATTGGCGATCGCGCTGCTCAAGCCGCCCGGGAAGTGGGGCGCGAATGGGGCCGACATCGCGGTCGGCGACGGCCAGCCCCTGGGCATCCCGCTCAGCGCCGGCGGACCGTATTACGGTTTCATGGCATGCCGCAAGGATCTCGTGCGGCAGATGCCGGGGCGGGTCGTGGGCCGTACCGTGGACCTCGATGGCAAGCCCGGCTTCACGCTCACTTTGCAGGCGCGCGAGCAGCACATCCGCCGCTCGAAGGCGACCTCGAACATCTGCACCAACCAGGGGCTCATGGTGACCGCCTCGACCATCCACATGGCATTGCTCGGGGCCGAGGGTCTGCGGCGGACCGCGGCCGAATGCCATGCGGGCCTCATGCATCTGCTCGGGAACCTGAGCGCGGTGCCGGGCGTGAAGCGCAGGTTTTCGGGCCCCGTGTTCCACGAAGCCGTGCTCGACTGCGCGGCCCCGGTCGAGGACCTGTTGCGGGCGCTTCGAGCGCAGGGCATACTCGGCGGCCTCGGCTTGAAGCGTCATTATCCCGAGCTCGCGACAGGGTTGCTCGTTTGCGTCACCGAAACCAAGAACGAATGCGACCTGCTCGAGCTCGCGGGCCAGGTCCTGCGGATCATGGGCGAAGGTCGTACTTCGGCCGCGGCTGAGCGCACCATCGCGCACTGACCACGGCACCGAGATGCGGTCGCGCTTCGACGCGCGTTCGCGTCAGGCGACAAGACCCCGACAACCAGCGAAGGAGTCTGACATGGCATCGGTTACGCTACGCGGCAACCCCATCACCGTCGGCGGGTCGTTTCCCGGCAAAGGCCAGGCAGCGCCGGACTTCAGCCTGACGGGCAACGACATGAAAGACGTGAGCCTGAAGGACTTCGCCGGCAAGAAGAAGGTGATCTCCATCGTGCCGAGCCTGGACACGCCGGTGTGCCAGAAGTCGACGCGCCAGTTCAACGAACGCGCCGCGGCGCTAGCCGATACCGTCGTGCTCATCGTTTCGGCCGATCTGCCGTTCGCGCAGAAACGCTTCTGCGGCGCCGAGGGGCTTAGCAACGTGGTCACGCTCTCGACGCTGCGCGGGCGCGATTTCCACCAGAAGTACGGCGTCGACATCCAGGACGGCGCGCTCAAGGGCGTCACCGCGCGCGCCGTAGTGGTGCTGGATGCGAACGACAAGGTGTTGTACTCGGAGCTGGTCCCCGAGATCGGACAGGAACCGAACTACGAGGCGGCGCTTGCTGCGCTGAAGTAACGACATCACATGGCGGCAAGCGCGTGCGCGCGCTCGCCCGAATTCGCCTTGCTCATCTTCGAACTGTCCCAGCCGGGTCGCGCCGCCGCCGCCCAACTTCCGGATGCGGGCGCTAGCGCGAGCAGCATCCCGCCGGAGCATCTGCGCTCCGAGCCGCCCGACCTGCCGCAAGTCTCCGAGCTCGACGTGGTGCGGCATTACACCCGCCTGTCGCAGCGCAATTACGCCATCGACACCCAGTTCTACCCGCTCGGCTCGTGCACGATGAAGTACAACCCGCGGGCGTGCAACGCGGCGGCGCTGTTGGAACCCTTTCTCGCCTTGCATCCGCAAGCCCTGGACGAGACGGGGCAGGGGTTTCTCGCCTGCATGTACGAGCTGCAGGAGATGCTCGCCGCGATCACCGGCATGGCCGGCGTCAGCCTCGCGCCGATGGCTGGTGCGCAGGGCGAGCTCGCCGGCGTAGCCATGATCCGCGCATATCACGACGCCCGCGGCGATGCTGCGCGGCGCGAGATCCTGGTGCCCGATGCGGCGCACGGCACCAACCCGGCGACGGCCACGATGTGCGGCTACACGGTGCGCGAAATTCGCACGGGGCCCGACGGTGACGTCGATATCGGCGCGCTGGCCCAGGCGGTGGGGCCGCACACCGCCGGCCTCATGCTCACCAATCCCTCGACCCTGGGCGTATTCGAGCGCGGGATCGAGGAGATCGAGCGCATCGTGCACGCGGCCGGCGGTCTGCTCTACTACGACGGCGCCAATCTCAACGCGATACTCGGCCGGATTCGCCCCGGCGACATGGGGTTCGACGTCCTGCACTTGAACTTGCACAAGACCTTTTCCACCCCGCACGGCGGCGGTGGCCCCGGCGCCGGGCCGGTGGCAGCGGCCGAGCATCTCGTGTCCTTTCTCCCGCTGCCCACAGTGGGGCGTGCGGGCGAGGCGTATCGGCTGCTCGGCGCAGACGATTGCCCGCGCTCGATCGGGCCGCTATCCGCGCACATGGGGCAAGCGGGCGTGCTGTTGCGAGCGTATGTCTATGCGCGCATGCTCGGCAGCGAGGGCGCGCGCCGGGTGGCAGATTTCGCCACCTTGAACGCGAACTACCTCATGACGGAGCTGCGCAACGCGGGCTTCGAGCTGGCGTATCCGCAACGCCGCGCGAGCCACGAGTTCATCGTCACGCTCAAGCGGCTGAAGGAGCGCACCGGCGTGAGCGCCATGGATGTGGCCAAGCGGCTGCTCGACAAGGGCTTCTATGCGCCGACCACCTATTTCCCCTTGCTCGTACCGGAATGCCTGCTGATCGAGCCGACCGAAACCGAATCGATGCAGACGCTGGATCGTTTCGTGGCGGCGATGCAAGACATCCTGCACGAAGCCGAGACCGATCCCCAGTGCTTGAAGAGCGCGCCGCACACCACGCCAGTGCGGCGCCTCGACGAAGTCAAAGCCGCGCGCGAGCTGGATCTCGCGTGGAGGAGATGAGCGATTGGACGCGTCCCTGCGCACCCTGATTTGCGGCTCGATGGCCTACGACACCATCATGGTGTTTCGCGACCGCTTCAAGAACCACATCCTCGCCGAGAAGATCCACATCCTGAATGTCGCCTTCCTCGTTCCCGACATGCGCAAGGAGTTCGGCGGCTGCGCGGGTAACATCGCCTACAGTCTCGCCTTGCTGGGCGGTGAGCCCGCCATAATGGCGACGGTGGGCAGCGACGCGCAGCCCTACTTCGATCGCCTGGGCGCGTTGAACCTTTCGGTGGCACATGTGCGCAAGGTCGACGAGACCTATACCGCGCAGGCCTTCATCACGACCGACCTCGACGACAACCAGATCACCGCTTTCCATCCCGGCGCGATGAATTACTCGCATCTGAACAGCGTGCAGGATGCGGGCGCGGTTGCGCTCGGCATCGTGGCGCCGGACGGGCGCGAAGGCATGCTCCAGCATGCGCGCGAGCTCGAGCAGGCCGGGGTGCCGTTCATCTTCGATCCGGGGCAGGGACTGCCGATGTTCGACGGCGAGGCGCTGCTGCGCTTCATCGACCAGGCGACCTATGTCGCGGTCAACGATTACGAAGCGCAGTTGCTGCAGGAGCGCACCGGCGCCAGAGTCGAGGAGCTGGCGCGGCGGGTGCAGGCCCTTATCGTGACGCGCGGCGGCGAAGGCTCGGTGATCTACAGCGGCGGGCGCACCTTCGAGATTCCCAGCGTCAAGCCGGCTGCGATCGTGGACCCGACCGGATGCGGCGATGCCTACCGGGCGGGATTGCTGTTCGGTATCGTGCGCGGCCTCGACTGGCCGGCGACGGGCCGGCTCGCATCGCTGCTCGGCGCGCTCAAGATCGCAAGCCGCGGCGGCCAGAACCATCGTTTCACGCCGGCCGAGGTTGGCGAGCGTTATCGCGAGGCGTTCGGCACGCGCCTATGGTAGCGGCCCCCCTGGTATCGGAGGCTTCCCGCCCGCACACCGGAGCTCGACGGGTCCTTCCGGGCCCGGCTCCGGGGATCGACAAGCCAGCCGGCGACATTGCCAGCGGTCACTTACGCGCCGAGGCGACTCGTAGAGTGCACGGAGAAGGATGCCCGAGCCCCGCGGCGGTCGCTTGACTGCCGGCGCGTCGAACGCCCAGTAAGTCGGTCGCGCTCAGTCGTCCGGGCTGGTCGTGCCGCGCATGCCGGCACAGCTCACCTGGAAAATGCGCCGGTCTTCCAGCCGCATGGCGCTCAAGGCATTTCCCCACAGACAGCCCGAGTCGAGCGCGATCACATCGGCCGCGGCGTGCAGCCCGAGCGTGGACCAGTGGCCGAAGATGATCGGTTGGCCGGCGCTCGCGCGCCCGGGCACCGCGTACCACGGGAAATAGCCCTCGGGCAGCCGGCGCGGCGCGCTCTTGTGGTGGAAGTCCATCTTGCCCGCGCGCGTGCACAAGCGTAGCCGCGTCATGGCGTTGACGATCACGCGCCAGCGGTCATGACCGGCGAGATCGTCGTGCCACTCGTCGGGCACGTTGCCGTACATCGAGTGCAGCAGCGCCAAATGGTCGGGTCCGGCGAGGACGCGCTCGACTTCTTGCGCCAGCGCGAGCGCGCGGCTCACGCTCCATTGCGGCAGCAAACCGGCGTGGACCATGGTCCAGCCGGCCTCGACGTGCATGAGCTTGCGGCTGCGCAGCCAGGCGAGCAGATCGTCGCGATCGGGTGCGGCCAGGATGTCGTGCAGCGTATCGCCCCGGTGCTGGTGCGCGAAGCCGGCGGCGACGGTGAGCAGATGCAGATCGTGATTGCCGAGCACCGTGATCGCGCGCTCGCCCATGTCCTTCACGAACCGCAGCGCGGCGAGCGAGTCGGGCCCGCGGTTGACGAGATCGCCGACGAACCACAAACGATCGCCGGCCGGATCGAAATCGACGCTGTCGAGCAAGCGTTGCAGCGCTTCGAAGCAGCCCTGGATGTCGCCGACGGCGTAGGTCGCCATGCTTGCGGCTCTTCAGCGATCGCTGCGCGGCGCGCGCGCCGTCGCCGCGCGGGTCCGGCGAGCACCGCGCGAGCGGCGGCTACTTGGCCGTGCCGACCAGGAAATCGACCGCGGCCTTGACGTCGGCATCCGAGAGTTGCGCCGCCCCGCCCTTGGGCGGCATCGCTCCCTTGCCCTTGATGGCGGTGGCATAGAGCGCGTCCATGCCTTGCGCGAGGCGCGGCGCCCAGGCTGCCTTGTCGCCGGTCTTGGGCGCTCCGGCCACACCCGCGGCATGACACACGGCGCAGATCTTGTCGTAGATGGCTTTGCCGTCGCCGGCGGCGGCGGCGGGGGCAGGGGCTGCGGCGGGAGCGGGTGCGCCGGCGCCCGCCGGCGCGGGCGATTCCGCCGTGGCAGCGGGCGCCGGCGCAGCGGCGCCCGGCTCGCCGAGCCTGACCTGGCCGACCGGCTTGATGCGCTGGGCGATCGCCTCGTCGGTCATCGCCGGGTGATCCGCGTCATACTTGCCGCCGGTGGTGACCAGCTTGGCGAGCATCAGGATCACCGCCACCGGGACGGAGAAGGCGAGGACGATGACGGTGATGAGCTGACCCGGCGTTTGAATGAAGGAGCGGTGCTCCTCGACGACTGGTTCGTTCTGCGGCGTGGCCATGCCCGGCATCCGAGGGATTCAAAAGCCCAGGATTATAGCCACAAGCTCGGCTGTCCTGCGTCCGAAATTCGCCGCGGCAGCCGCGGTTTCCGCGCAAGGCTGACCGCGCCTACTCGACGATCTTGTTGATGGGCAGCTCGATCAGCCCCCGAGCCCCGGCCTGGTAGAGCTTCGGGATCAGCTCGCGCACCTTCTTTTCTTCCACGACGGTGCTCACGTCGACCCATTCCGGATCCGCCAGCGTCGATATGGTCGGCGTGGCGAGCGCCGGCAGGATGGCGATGATCTGCTCGAGCTGCGCGCGCGGAACGTTCATCGACAGCAGGACGCGGGTGGCGGCCGCGATCGCACCCTTCAAAAGCATGAGCACGCGCTCGATCTTGTCGCGCTTCCAGCCATCGGCGAGCGCGTCGCGGTGGGAAATGAAACGCGGCGTGCTCTCGAGCACCACGTGCATGATGCGCAAGTTGTTGGCCCGTAGCGACGCCCCCGTCTCGGAAACGTCGACGATCGCATCGGCGAGTATCGGCGGCTTCACTTCGGTGGCGCCCCAGGAAAACTCCACGTTCGCCTGCACGCCGTGGCGGGCGAGAAAGCGCCGGGTCATGCCTACGGCTTCGGTTGCGATGCGCCCCCCCTGCAAGTCCTCGACGCGCGCGAACTTGGATCCTTCCTTCGACGCCATGACCCAGCGCACCACGCCGTAGTTGGGCCACGGCGCGCGCAGATCGGCCAGCTCCTCGACCTCGACATCGTTCTCCAGGATCCAGTCGAGCCCGGTGATGGCGCAATCGAGAATGCCCTGGGCCACGTAGCGCGCCATCTCCTGCGGACGGATCAGGATGCACTGGATTTCGGTATCGTCGATCGAGGGATAGTACGAGCGCCCGGAGATGCGCAGATCGTAGCCCGCGCGGACGAAAAGCTTCTGCGTCGTCTCCTGCAGGCTGCCTTTGGGGATGCCGATGCGAAGGCACGGCGTCGTGTCGCTCATGATGACTTCTTCGGGACCGATTCGGGGACTGCGATTATGCCACCCGCTGGCGTGGCCGCGGCGCGATGCATTGCGGCACGTCAGATCGATCACACGCACGGTAAGATCACGGCGCGGACAACGGCGCCGAGCGCGAACGTCGCTACCGGCGCGCACGTGCTGCGCGGGCGCCACGGCGTTGGACGCGGTCAGCCAAAAGGGCTACTATCTGCCGCCTCGCGCCCGTAGCTCAGTTGGATAGAGTACAGCCCTCCGAAGGCTGGGGTCGGACGTTCGAATCGTCTCGGGCGCGCCACTTTGCTACGAAGCTCGGCACTGTGTCCAGCTTCCCTTCTTTCGCCAGCGAAACGGCACGGGCCAGAGCGCCATAGCTGCCCTAGATGTGCAGTTTATCGCCATCGAGCCGTATCTCGTCCACCCGCAGGTTCAGGTAGGCTTTGCCGAAGCCTGAACCCGTATCGAGCAGCCGCGCCCGCAGAACACGCGTGAACTTCTGAACGTGCGCGGGCGCACGTTTGTTGAGCGGCACCTCCCACTTGTCGCGCAGCTCCGTGCTCGCGGCCAGCACATCCTGGCGGCGGGCCTGCCGCTTCTGCGAATACTCCTGCAACGTGGTATCGAGCGGCAGCAGGCCCTTTTCGACCGCCTCATACAAACGGGCGATGCCGGCATCGACTTCCTTGAGCTCTCGGGTCAGTTGCAAGGGCAGACTCGCGCCCTGTTCTCGCCTATGACAACATATGCAAGAAGAACCAATCCATGACAAACGATTGGCCCTGTTCCAACGTTCACACTCTATTCGCTCAACAAGCCCGACGACTTCATCCTCGCTATCGTCGAATTCAAAGAGGGCGATTCCCACCAGGTCCACTACCTACGGCAGCCCTTCACTCGCGAGCCGGATTTCGGTGTGACCAGCGTGAACTACGACTTTGCCGATCTGCTGGCGCGGGCGGAGGCGCCGCGATGAGGCGGGCAGGCCGGCGACGAGAAACTCGCGCCACTGGTGCGACAATTGGTTACGCCAGCACCAATGGCCCGCATGTGCGGAGCGTGTGCGGCACATGCTGCGTACGCGGCTGCGAAGCTGGACGCTGACACGGACTTCGCAGTAGACTGCGTAGCATGCGGATCGAAGAGATAGCGGCTACCCGGTCCCGGCCCATGAGCTGGCGGCGCCCGACGAACGCGCGCTCTGGTTCACAGGCTACCTGCAGACGTACCTGGAGCGAGATCTCCCGGAGCTACGCGCGGTGGAGAATCTGGCGGACTTCCGCCGGCTGGCACAGGCCGCGTGCCTGCGCGTGGGCTCTCTCCTGAACCAGGCCGAGCTCGGCCGTGACGCGGGCTTGAGCCAGCCCCAGGTGCAAAGGGGCTGGAGACGTTTCTCGACGAGTACCCTGATCGCAGCGACGGCGGGCTCCTGCTCTACGGCGGCAACGACGTCTTTCCCCTGACCCGCCGCGTGCTGGCCGCGCCGTGGTGGCGGGTGCTGTGAAAAGAAAACTCATCGAAATCACGCTGCCGCCGGAGGCGAGACTGCGTACCAGCGGACCGGGGATGCGACCTCCCGCCGCGGCGACCTGCTACCATGGCGCAGTCGATGCCTACCGCGTCGAAGCCCGCCTGGTGCGGCGGGCCGCAGCCATCATCGGGAGGAGAATCCGGCATGCCACGTGCGACGCAGCTACTCGCCCTTGCGGGCGCCTTCATCGCCCCCTCGGCGTTTGCCGCCGACCGCTTCCCTGAACGCCCGGTGCGCTTCATCGTACCGTTTCCGCCCGGCGGCGGCACCGACGCCTTCGCGCGCATCGTCGGCCAGAAGCTCAGCGAGATCTGGGGCCAGCAGGTTATTGTCGACAACCGCGGCGGCGCGCAGGGGAACATCGGCACCCAGACCGGCGCCAAGGCGAACCCCGACGGCTACACGCTCATGCTCGCGCATCAGGGCGCGATGACGATCAACGTCGCGATGTACCGCAATCCGGGCTTCGATCCGATCAAGGACTTCACGCCCGTCGCGCGCGGCGTGGCCACGCCCAACGTGATGAGCTGCCATCCGAGTGTGCCGGTCAAGTCGGTCAAGGACCTCGTCCAGCTCGCGCTGAAATCGCCCGGCAAGATCACCTATGCCTCGACTGGTGCCCACCAGCAGCTCACCGCGGAGGTGTTCAAGACGACCGCCGGCGTGAACATGCTGCACGTTCCGTACAAGGGAGCGGGGCCGGCGGTCATCGATCTGGTCGGCGGCCAGGTGAACTGCATGTTCTCCAATCCGACCTCGACGGTGCCGCACGTGAAGGCCGGGCGGGTCAATGCCCTCGGCGTGATCGGCCCGAAGCGGCTCGAGGCGCTGCCGGACGTGCCGAACGCGGCCGAGTTCGGCTATCCGGATCTCGCCGAGTATGCCGAGTGGTACGGCATCGCCCTGCCGTCGGCGACGCCGGCGGCCATCGTGGCGAAGGTCGAGGCGGCTGCGCTGAAGGCGCTGGCCTCGCCCGACGTCCTCAAACGCCTGAACGACATCGGCCAGCAGCCTTCGCTGGCCGGGTCCAAGGAGTTCACCGAGCAAGTGAAGCGCGACCATGCGCTCTGGGGCAAGCTCGTGCGTGCGGCGGGTTTGAAAGTCGATTGAGCGCTGCTCGCCCGCTGCGACGGCACGCGCATGGGTGCAGGCGCCAAGACCGTCCTGACCGTCTTGCAGGTGATCGAGAGTCCCGCGCGACTTTTGTTGTCGAAGCTGGTGCGGGCGTCGCGCAGGGTCTTCAGGTGCGCCAGGAACTCATCGATGCCGCGCGCGCCCATCGACACGTTGTGGGCGGTGAAGCAGCCGCCGGCAAGCATCTTCGGCCAGACCGCGGTGAAATAATTCGTGTACCAGCTCTTGTCGGCGTCGGAAAAAACGAAGTCGAACGGGCCGGCGAGGCGCGGCACCAGCTCGTGCGCATCCGCCAGCCTGGCGTCGATGTAGTCGCCCAGTCCCGCCTCCTTGAAGTTCGTCATGGCGATGCGATGGCGATCCGGGTCGATCTCGATCGTCGTCAGCTTGCCGCCGGTCTTGCTCAATCCCCACGCGATCCAGATGGCCGAGTGTCCGGTCGAAGTCCCAATCTCGAGCGCGCTGCTGTAATTGTTCGCGACGATCAGGTCGCGCAAGGTCCGGCCATCGACCTCCGGCACGTTCATGTCCCGCCATCGGCTGCGCCGAGCGTCGAGGAATTTCTCGACGCGCCGGTCGAGCTCGGTCGAGTAGCGCGCCTCGGCCGCCTGCGCCGCGTTCGTGCTCACGAGAGCGATCGCCATGGCTGCGCCGGCCCAGAGTTTATTCATGACAATGTGCATGGCTCGACCTCGGCCGCTGCGACAGCAGATTTGATCGCATCGCCCGCCGCCGCACAAGCGTGCCGCGTGGCGGTGCCGCTCGCGCTACAAGCGAGGCCCTGGGCGGGTAACGTGCTAGCCCTGACGCCAGCGTACGCAGGACGCCAGCGCACGCAGCGTTCAGTAGCTCCACGCGCGGCGCTGCTCTTCGCCCACCCAGCGGATGGTGAGCTTGCTGTGCGCGGCCTTGTGCCGGGTGGGTTGCGCATCGGGCTGGGGCGCCGTGAGCTTTCGTCCGCCGGCCGTTACCTGCACCGCACCGATACGGGCATTGACGGTGGTGTCGATGCCGTGCGCGGTGCGCAACAGCCGGTGCAGCTCCGAGGCGAAGCTGGTGGCGTCCGCGGCGATTTGATCGGCATGCTCCCGCTCGGGATCGCGGCCAGCGCCGTCCGCCACGACGCTCAGCAGCCCCAGCTCGCGCATCCCGGCCGCGGCGAGCAGTGACGCCACCGCGGCCGGTGAGCGCCGGCCGAGCGTGCGCGCGGCGGCATCGCCGTTGCCGACGAGATAGAGCCGCGAGCGGCGCGTGACCGGGCAGGGTACCCGCCGCTCGCCGGCCAGCGCGCTGCGCAGCGCTTGCATGTCGGCGCTGTCGGCCTTGTCCGCCCCGAGACGCAGCGGCACCCATTCCGAAGCAAGCGCGGGCTCGCGGCGCTTGCCGTCCAGGGCTTCGGCCTGCGCTACGATCATGCTATCGCGCGGGTCATCGAGCAGCGCGACGATCAATTGGCGATCGTAGCGCGGCCCGGACGGGGCGAGGGGCGCCTCGGACATCGGTCTTCGCCCTACTTGGTCTTCTTCCCGTCCAGGTGACAAGCGGTGAAGACAGGTTTCTTGGCGTCGGTGTCGTCGAGCTTCATCAGCACTTCGACCGAGCTATAGTTCTTGGCCTTGGCGTCGGCCAAGCTGGTCTTCTGGTCGATCTTCAGGATGCAACCGCGGTGGTTTGCGCCGAAGTCCCATTCGACGTGCTCTGCCTTGTCACCGCTGACATCGCCCTCGCCCCACGACTTGCCGGTGTTCTTGAGCTCGGACATGCGCTTCTGGATCGCCGCGACGATCACCTTCTCGAAGTGCGCGCGCGGGATCTTGTCCATCCAGATGACGTCGTTGGCGCCGGCCGTGGTTGCGCCCACCAGCGGATTCACCGACGGCTTGCCCTGCATTCCGCCGCGTTTCTCGGCGTAGGGTGGGGCGTACTTCACGCAGGTGCACGGCGTGAAGATGGGCCCACGCTCCGGCTTGCCGTTCTTCATCTTCCCGGTGGGGCCGATCGACTGCGTCACCTTGGCGCACGCGCCGCTCGCGGGGTGATCGCCCGCGGGATGGCCGCAGGTGCCGCAGTCCTGCTCCTTGCGGGTGCGATGCGCGAGCTGCTTGCGAAACTTCACCTCGTCGGCGGCCTCCTGCGCGGCCAGCCAACGCGCCGTGTCGTCCTTGATCGCGTCCAGCTTGTCGTACTCGGCCTGGACGTTCTCCGGTTTCTTGGTCGAGGTGTAGAAGTGCTTCTTGTGGAAGTTGCCCGAGAACTTGATGCAGTAGGTCACGCCGTTGCTGACGGCGATCAGCCACTCCATCGCAGCCTGGTCGATGCGCGTGTCGCGATCGACTTTGAGCTGCTTGTCCTTGTACTTCTCCCATACGAGCAGGCTGCGCGACGAGCTGTCGTCACCGATGCTGAGCGGCATGACCTGGGTCTCCTCCTTGGGGCTTAGGCCGGAAATCATCGCGTGCGCCAGGCCAGCGGTCAAGCGCAGGTGATTGGGGTAGCGCTTGTCTATCAGGGAGCGGCAGGCCATGATCGAATCGACACTCTTCTGCTGCGACCCTATCAGCGCTTGTTTCATGACGATGGCGCTGGCGGGCTGTGCATGCCTCGCCGACATTGCCGCGCAGCGATTGCTGCGGCGTGCCGCCGAATGAAGCGCGTCGGAGGATTGTCGAGTCTTCTTACAGTCGCTGGCTCGTTTCACCACTCCCTGGATCATGTCCCGTGTAAGCTTTTGAGCGGCCACGATTCGAATTCAGTGGCATAGCGCTTGCTTCGCCTCGCCGTTCTAAGGGTTTTCTGATTCGCGCAATCCAGCGCGAGCCCAATAACAACAAGGGAGCGTCGTTTCAAACATGAGAAGCCGATTTGCAGCAGTGACCATGCTGGCGTGCATGGCAACCGCACCGGCCAGCGCTGACATTCAGGGCAGCCTGAGCTTCCGCGATCCAACGGGAACCGCCACCGCGGTCGAGGCGATTCCGGTATGGGTCGTCCTCACGCTCGATCCTGCTTCCGACCCGCTTGCCTTCGACGCTCTTGCAGGTGCCCCGTTCGGCCTTCCGGAGTCCTGGATCCCGACCCATGGGGAAGTAGAGATCAACGGCGTCCTTACCCCCGGCATTCCCTTTGCGAGCATCGACTCTGCAAGCTTCGCCGGCAGTATCAGGTGCGGAAGTTTCAACTTCCATTGTTCGGGCTCACCGTACCGCTACGACTACGCTCAATCCACCTCGCTCGGTCTGAGCACGCTTTCCATGGCGCCCGGCGAGAGTCGCGAGTTCCTGTTCAATCACCTGGTACCCAACCCGAGCCCCGCGCCCCCGGGGACGTATCAGGAAGTCGATTTCTCAATGAGACTCGCCTTCTACGGGACGGATGCCGACGGCAATTTCGTTTCCACCGTCGATTATGCGCACGGCTTCAGCACCTTCGGCGCGCCGAGCTTTGTGCGCACGATCACCGCCGTCCCCGAGCCTTCGGTATACGCGATGATGCTCGCGGGCTTGGGCTTCGTGGCCCTCGCGTCGCTGCGCTCCAGAGCGAAGCGGATGCAGGAGGCCTGAGCCGCCGCCGACGCCTCGACGCGGTCCGTCCCAGGCAGGCCACGCCTGCATCCGCGCGCGGTCTGCAAGTACCGCAGTCATAGGATCATTTGTCTGGCCCGCGGAGGGCGGTGTGCCTGCACGATAGCGAATGCACACCGGCCGAGTTGCTTCACATCGGGCCGGTCCGTCGCTTGACAGCGGCGCGAAGCGAAAGTTATGGTCGGACCAGGGTCGAGGGGGGAGCCGCGGCTCACGGCATCGTAACGGGAGGAGTCGCATGGATTTGCAGTTGCAAGGTCAGCGCGCCCTGGTCACCGGAAGCTCCAAGGGAATCGGCCGCGGCGCGGCGCAGGCGCTCGCGGAAGAAGGCTGCAACGTGCTGCTCGCGTCGCGCGACGGCCAGGCGCTCGAGGCAGCGGCGCGGGAGATCCAGGCCAAGAGCGGGCGCAAGGCGTTGTGGAAAGCGATCGACCTCGGGCAGCGCGGCGCCGCCGAATCGCTCGCGGACTGGGCGGGCGAGATCGATATCCTCGTGAACAACGCCGGCGCGATCCCTGGCGGCGACGTGTTCACGGTCGACGAGGATACCTGGCGCCGGACGTGGGACCTGAAAGTATTCGGCTACATCAATCTCACGCGAGCCGTTTATGCCCGGATGAAGGCGATGCGGCGTGGCGTCATCATCAACATCCTCGGCAACTTCGGCGAGCGGGTCAACGCGGCCTCGATCGCGGTCTCCTCAGCCAACGCCGGCCTGGCGGGATTCACCCGCGCGCTGGGCGGCGCGTCCCATGCTGACGGCGTGCGCGTGCTCGCGATCAGTCCCGGCCCGGTCGCGACCGACCGGCTGTTCAACGTCTACAAGCAGATGGCTCAAGCCAAGCTCGGCGACCCGAACCGCTACCCGGAGCTGTTTGGCACCCTGCCGTTCGGGCGCCCGGCAACCGTCGAGGAAATCACCGCCGCAGTAGCCTTCTTCGCCTCGCCGAAGTCCGCGTACACGACGGGGGTCATCGTCACCATCGACGGCGGCATCGTGAGCAGCTCGTAGCAAGCCGGGGCGGGAATGACCCGCCGTAACAATCGCAGCCGATGTCGGGGAGAGGATCGATGAGAACAACGCTGGCCGTATTGGGCTTGCTCGTGGCATGCGCCGGCACCACGCCGGCGGCAGCGCAAGACAAGGACGCCGCAGGCTTTCCGAGCCGCCCGATGCGCTGGATCGTGCCGGTGCCGCCGGGGGCGACCACCGACATCCTGTCGCGAATGCTCGCGCAGAAGATGGGCGAAGCCTGGAACCAGCGGATCGTGGTCGATAACCGCTCGGGCGGGGCTTACGTCGTCGGCTCGACCATCATCGCGCGCGCGACGCCGGACGGCCATACCGTCGGCCTGCTGCTGTCTCCGCACGCCGTCGGACCGTTCGCGATCAAGGACCTGCCGTACGATCCCATCAAGGATTTCCAGCCGATCGGCCTGGTGGCGATGGTGCCGGGTGTCATGGTGACGCATCCGAGCATCCCCGTGAGCACGATCCAGGATGTGATCGCGTACGCCAAGGCCAGGCCCGGGAAAGCCTTTTATGGCTCGCCGGGCCAGTTGTCCTCGGGCCACATGTCCATGGAGCTGGTGAATCTCATGGGCGGAGTGAAGATCACGTACATCGGCTACCCTGGAGGCGCGCCCGCGATCGCGGACGTCTTGGGCGGGCGCATCCAGTTCGTGATCCTCGGCCCGCCGGCGGTCATGGGACACTTGCAGACCGGCAAGCTCAAGGCGATCGGGACGACCGCCGCCAAGCGCTCGCCCGGGCTACCCAACGTGCCCACCTTCGCCGAATCGGGGCTGCCCGGCTTCGACACCTCCGAGTGGTACGGAGTGTTCGCGCCCGCCAACATTCCGCGCCCGGTGCTCGCCAAGCTCAACGCGGAGATCAACCGCATCATCGCCCTGCCCGACATCAAGGAACGCATGCTCACGCTCGGCGCGATTCCGGCGGGCGGCACGCCTGAGGCGTTCAGCGCGTTCGTCAAGCGCGAAATGGAGCGCTGGGGCAAGGTGGCGATCGAGGTCGGTATCAAGCCCAACTGAAAAGCGCGCACAGACCACGTCTTTCCTGCGGGCAGACATCGACGCCTTCAAGAACGTGAAGAAACGTGGTCCCCGGTTCTTCAGGCAACTTCATAGCGTTCGATGATCTCGGCATCCGGGTCGCGACCGAGGCCCGGGCCGGCCGGCACCGCCAGGCGGCCTGCGGCAATGTCGATCGCATCGCCGAGCGGGCTCGCGCCGAGGCGCACGAAGGAGTACTCGACCATCGTCTCCGCCGCGAACGCCGCTGCCATGTGAATGGTTGCGAGCAAGCCGGGGCCGAAGTAGGGTGAATGCGGCACGAGCTCCACGCCGCGCGCCTGGGCCAAGCGCGCAATGCGCATCATCTCGCTGATGCCGCCGATCTTGGTCACGCTCGGCTGCGCGATGTCGACCGCGAGCGCATCGAACATCGCTCGAAAACCGGTCACGCTCATGGCGTTCTCGCCAGCCGCTATCGGAATGCCGGCATCGCGCCGCACGCGGGCGAGGCCGGCGAAATCTTCCGGCGGAAAGACGGGTTCTTCCAGCCAGCGCAGATCGTAAGGACGAACCCGCGCGGCGATCGCAGCGCTTCCTCTACCGTCCAGGGACAATTGGTGTCCAGCATGAGCGCGACCTCGGCGCCGATCGCCGCGCGTGCCGCCTCGACGTGGGCCGCGTCGATTTCGTGCAGCTTGATCGCTTTGAACCCGCGTTCGACGGCAGCGCCAGCGTTGCGGGCGACCAGGGTCGAATCGGCGTAGCGGACGAGGCTCGCATAGGCCGGAACCTGCGTGCGGCGTGCACCACCCAGAAGCGCCGACAGGGGCTTCCCGGCCTTCTTGCCCGCGATGTCCCAGAGCGCGATGTCCAGGCCCGACATCGCATAGACCACGGGCCCGGTCCGGCCGACGATGTGCAGCTTGCGTTGCAGATCGTCCATCAGCGCGTCGATGTCGTCCTCGTTTCTGCCCACGGCCATCGGTGCGATCAACTGCTCGAGCGCGGTACGGGTGACCGGCCGGCGTAACCGAAGGCATCTCCCCAGCCGACCACGCCGTCCTCGGTCTCGACCCGAACGAGCAGCATGACCATTTGCCGCGGGCGCCCCGCGAACTGCGACTTGGGACCGCCGACCTCGAACGGCAGGTCGAGCGCGATCGGTGTGATGGCGCGTATCGTCATGTCCGCGCGTCTAGTTGTTCAGGCGTGCGCCGGCGTTCTACGTCTTCTCGTCGCTGTTCGGCGGCGGGCCCTGGACGCGGATATTGCATCCCTTCATCGCCGTGGCGATGTTCGTATTCTTCTTCGTCACCATGACGCAGTTCTGGCGTTTCAACCGCATCACCGCCGCGGACCGGCAATGGATGCAGCGCCTGCCTGACGTCGTCATGAACCGGGACGACGGTCTGCCCGAGGTCGGCAAGTACAACGCCGGCCAGAAATACTACTTCTTCTGGGTCACCGTCGTCTGCGCCTGGCTGTTGCTCGTCTCGGGCGTGATCATGTGGCGGCCGTACTTCGCCGAGGGCTTCCCGATCGGGCTCAATCGCATCGCCGTCGTGGTGCATGCGCTCAGCGCCTTTGTTTTCATCCTCGGCATCATCGTGCACGTCTACGCCGCCATCTGGGTCAAGGGCAGCCTGCGCGCCATGACGCGCGGCTCGGTATCGTCCGGCGGGGCGAGACAGCATCATCGCGGCTGGTATCGCGAGGTGACGGGCAAGTAGGTGCATGCCGGCATCGACCATCCGGATCGTCGCCCAGGGCGAGATCGGCCGCGGGACGCCTGATCCGCCCTGGCTCGAGCTGCCCGATCCGGCATCGGTGTTCGCGCGGTGCGCCGCTCGTCTCGGTGCGCTTGCAGCCGCCGGCCACCCCGACGCCGGGTTTCTCGGCCTGATGCAGCGGCTCGCCACCGCGCAGCAGGTCGCGCTCGACGCGCACACCGAACCGCCGTCGCTCGATGCGCAGCAACGCGAGCGCTGCCGTCGGCAAGGCATGCCTTTGCTCAGCAAGAACGACGCGCGCGACGCGGCCTGGCGGGACGCGCTGAGGTCGATCCTGAGCCGGATGGACGAGTCGTCCGCGCAGCCGGTGCGACAGGCCGTGCGCGCGCTGCAAATGGCGCCGGCCGACGAGCTGGAGTCGATAGCCGAGCGCGTGCTCGACCTCGACTACCCGGATCTGGATCCGGCGCTGGTGCCGTTCGTGGCCGCCGCGCTGCAAGTCCACTGGGTCGCGCGCGCGAGGGCGCTCGGTGCGGGTGCGTTTGCCCGCATGCCGGCCGCCAGTCTCTGTCCGGTATGCGGTTCGGTTCCGCTCGCAGGCGTGCTCAAGCTCGCCCCGGTCGCGGGCGTGCGCTAGCTGCAGTGCGTGCTCTGTGCCGCCGATTGGCACTTCCCGCGCGGCCAGTGCAGTCAATGCGAGTCGCGCGACCAGGTGGCGTATTTCCACATCGAAGGCGGCAGTGAGGCGGTCAAGGCCGAAGCGTGTGACGCGTGCCGCGGCTACGTCAAGCTGATCAACTTGGAGATCGATCCCCAGGCCGATCCCGTGGCCGACGACCTCGCCACCTTGGCGCTCGACATCCTGATGGACGATTCGGGCTACCAGCGCGCCAGCCCCAACTTCTTTTTCGTCTCCGGCCCGTTCTCTATGACACGATGATCAATCCTCGATCCACCGCTGCGCCGGCAATCCAAGCTCGCCAAGAGACGCGGGACGAACATTGTCAGAAGTTGCCGCGGGTGATGTAATCGGCCGGCGCAACATCGTCGGGCAACACGGACGGGAGGAATTCATACATGGGCTTCACCAATACGCTCGCCGCATGGATCGCCGGATTGAGATACGAGCAACTCCCCGCGCAGGCCGTGGCGTGGACGCGAGCGGCGGTGCTCGACTACTTCGCCGTCGCGCTCGCCGGATGCCGGGCCAAGGACCTGCAGATTCTGCGCAAGTACGTCGATGCCCAATACGCTGCGGGGAACACGAGCCTCATCGGCGAGAAGGCAAGATTGTCGCCCGAAGGCGCCGCGCTCTATAACGGCACGATGGCGCACTGGGAGGAGTACGACGACGCGACCTTCGGCATGGCGGGCCATCCGAGCGTCGTCATCATGCCGGCGCTGTTCGCGGCGGCCGAGAACTTCGGCGGTAGCGGAAGGGACTTCGTCACGGCTTATGTCGCCGGCTTCGAGACCTGTGCGAAGCTCGGTCGTCTCATCAATCCACGTTCGATCGTCATGGGTTATCACCCGACGGCGATCATCGGCACGCTAGGCGCGGCGGCGGCGGTGTCGAACCTGCTGCGTTTCGACAGCGCGCAAACCGAGAACGCGCTTGGTATCGCCGCAAGCTTTTCGAGCGGCCTGCGACCCCAGCTCGGCTTCATGGTCAAACCGCTGCACGCGGGGCTGTCCACGCGCGGCGGTCTCTGCGCCGCGCTGCTGACGAAGGCGGGATTTGCCAGCGCCCAAGGCATCATCGATGGTAGACACGGTTTCGCGCACGCGTTTTCGGGTGGCCAGCCGAACGATTTCGAGGCGCTCGCAGCGAACATCGGCAAGCCGCTAGAGATCATCGATCCCGGCATCGCGTTCAAGATCTTCCCGTCGAACTTCCATACCCAGGCCGGGGTCGTCGCGACGCTACAAATGGTGAAGGAAGACGGCATCAAGGCGCACGACGTAGAGCGCATACGCTGCCTCACGAATCACATGACGCAGCACTCGCTATGGAACGACAACCCACAGAGCGGGCTCGAAGGCAAGCTGAGCCTGCACTACTGCATCGCCGCGGCGCTGGTCGATGGACAGCTCGAAGTCGAGCAGTTTCTCGATGACCGCGTGCACGATCCGGCGATTCGAAACATCATCGGGCGTGTGACCTTGGAACCGCATCCTTCGATGGTGAATCTGGACTTCACCAAGGGCAAGGATTTCCTCGGCATGGAAGTCGTCATCGTCCTCAAGAATGGCAAGAGCGTATCGCGTCACATCACCTCCGGCTTTTCGGTTCCGGGGCTTCAGGGGGCCGATCTACATCCGGATCTGATAGCAAAGTTCCATCGCAACGCGAAGCGGGTGATGTCCGATGGCGCGGCGCAGGCTTGCGTCGGCGCAGTGCGCTCGCTCGAAGAACTCGCTGCCGCCAAGGAGCTGCTCGAAACGGTGCGATTATAGGAGCCTGTCGGAGTTGATCTCACGTATGCGACGGCGATTTTCGCGCAGGGCTAGGATCGTCCAGAGAGGGCGCGTCATGAGGAAATGGTTTGCGCGCGTGGCCGCGGCCTTGGCCGTGAACGGTTTCTTCAGCGATTTCGGGGCTCACGCGGCGGCCTCGCCGGAGTATCCGGTGCGCCCGGTCAGGATGATCGTCGTGTTCCCACCCGGCAGCGGCACCGATATCGCGGCGCGCCTCATGGCGCAGGAGCTGACGGCGCAGCTCGGCAAGCAATTCGTTGTCGACAACCGGCCCGGCGCCGGTGGCATGATGGGCACCGAAGCAGCTGTCAACAGCAATCCGGACGGACACACGCTCCTCATGGTCTCGTCGTCGTATACGATCAATCCGAGCGTGTACGCGAAGATGCCGTACGATCCGAAGAAGGACCTGGCTGCGATCACGATGATAGGCTCGACGCCCTATATCCTGGCCGCGCATCCGAGCGTCCCGGCGAGGAGCGTCGCGCAGCTCATCGCGCTCGCGAAAGCGAAGCCGGGCCAGCTCAATTACGCGGCAGGCGGCGTGGGCGTCGGTTCTCATCTCGCCGGCGAGTTGTTCAAGACGACGGCGAACGTCGACATCGTGATGGTCCCGTACAAGGGGGCCCCGCAGGCGACCGCCGACGTGGTGGCGGGACAGGTGCAGCTCGCTTTCATCACGTTCCCGACCGGTTTGCCGCTGGTGAAGTCGGGCAGGCTCATCGGCCTCGGCCTGACGAGCATCAAGCGTCTCGCCGCGGCGCCCGACATTCCGACACTCGCCGAATCCGGGATGCAAGGCTTCGACGTCGAAACCTGGTTCGGCCTGCTTGCCCCCGCGCGGACACCGGCGGCCGTCGTTAGCCGGGTGTATCAGGAAATTGCCGTCGCGCTCAAGAAGGAGCCGGTCCGCGACAAGCTCGTGTCGCAGGGCTATCAGATCGTGGCGAATACGCCGGCCGAGTTCGGCAGCCTCATCGCGCGCGAAATGGAGAAATGGGCGCGGGTGGTCAAGATCGCCAAGATCCCCCTGATAGCTGGCACGAACTGAGTCCCATCGGATCACGACGCCACGGTCTTTGAGCGCACCCTCCGGAGGGCAGGTCTTGACTCTCCGGACCGTCTACGGGGTCGGGTCTTGCACGTTGCAGGGCGAGCATCGACGTTCGCTTGTTGCAGAAAGTCGATTCCCTCTTCGGGGAAATCGAGCGTGGCTTCCAGCAAGACGCTTTGGGCGGTCAGGTCTCGTTCCAGCATGTCATGCAATGTGCAAGACCTGACCGCGGCGCGCGTGAGCCCCGCGCGCGGCTCCCTTACTTCACCTGTATCCCCGCCTGCGCGACGATCTTCTTGTTCTTCGCGAGCTCGCTGCGGATCAGGTCGGCGAACTGCTGTGGGGTGTGCGTTTGCGGCTCCAGGCCGAGCTTGTGGTACGCATCGCGCAGCTCCGCGGCTTGGCCGGCCTTGACGATAGCCTGGTTGAGCCTCGCGACGAGCGGTTTGGGCATTGCCGCGGGCGCCACCACCCCGTACCACGCGATCGACTCATAGCCCGGCAGCCCGGCTTCGCTGATGGTCGGCACCGACGGCAGCAGGGGAGAGCGCTTGGTTCCCGTGATTCCGAGCGCGCGCAGCTTGCCGGCATTGATGAGTGCCGTGGCGGCCACCAGGCTGCCGAAGGTTACGCCAACCTCGGCGGCGAGCGTGGCGCGCACACCTTCCGCGCCGCCCTTGTAAGGCACGTGCACGATGTTGGTCTTGGCCAGGAAATTGAAATACTCGCCGGCCATGTGCTGGGCGCTGCCGATGCCGGTGGACGCGTAGCTCAACTTGCCGGGATTCGCGCTGGCGAGGGCGATCAGCTCCGAAATGGTGTTCGCCTTGACGGACGGATGCACGAGGAAAACGTGGGAGCTCGTGGTGGCGAGCGCGACCGGCTGGAGATCGCGCTGGATATCGTAGGGAAGCTTGGCTTGCAGGAACGGCAGGGTCGTGACCGCGGCAGTCACCATGCCAAGCGTATAGCCGTCCGGCGCGGATGTCGCGACGCGCTCATAGGCAATGACGCCGCTTGCGCCAGGGCGGTTATCCACGACGATGTTCTGGCCGAGGTCGATCGAAAGCTGCTGCGCCAGAAGGCGTGCGGTGGTATCCGCCGCGCCGCCCACGCCGAGACCGACGAGCATGCGTATCGGCCTTGCGGGATAGTCCTGCGCGTGCGCGATCGAAGCCGTGAGCGCAACGGCGCCGGCTGCGATCCCAAAGAAGATGCGCATCGGGTTGACCGGTCGTGACATCGTTTCCTCCCCTCTGGCGTAGTTTGATCGGCTAGCGCCGAATTTCGCCGCAGTCTGTACTCCACAACAGCGCGCTTGCGGTCGTTGCCCTTCCGATGGGCGGCCGCACGGCTATGCGTGCGCCGAAAGCATCGAGCGCAGGATGTAGGGAAGCACGCCGCCGTTTCGGATGTAGTCGACTTCGGCCGCCGTATCCACGCGCACGAGCAAGGGGGCGCTGCGCTGCGAACCGTCCTTGCTGCGTACGACCAGTGTCGCTTGCTGCTGCGGGAGCAGGCGCTCGGAGAACCCGACCACATCGAAGGTCTCCGATCCGTCCAGCTCGAGCGAGGCGATGCTGTCGTCGCCGGCGAATTGACACGGAATGACGCCGAGCGCCACGAGATTGGTGCGATGGATGCGCTCGAAGCTGCGAGCGATGACCGCACGCACGCCGAGGAGCTGGGTGCCTTTCGCGGCCCAGTCGCGCGCGCTGCCCATCCCGTAATCGGCGCCCGCGAGCACGATGGCTGGCACACCCTCGGCCTGGTAGCGCATCGCCGCGTCGTATATCGACATCTTGTCGCCGCTCGGCTCGTGGCGGGTGATGCTGCCCTCGCGGTTTCCACCCATGGCGTTTCGCAGGCGCGGATTGGCGAAAATGCCGCGCATCATGACGTGATGGTTCAAGCGGCGCGAGCCATAGGTATTGAATTTCTCGGGCGTCACACCCAGCGATTGCAGGAAGCGGCCCGCGGGCGAGTCGGGTAGGATGACGCTCACGGGGCTGATGTGGTCCGTGGTGACCGTGTCTCCCAGCAGCGCGAGCGCACGCGCGCCGCGGATGTCGTCGACGCCCGTGGGTCGCGGCGAGAACGCTTTGAAGAACGGCGGCTCCTTGATGTAGAGGGAGCTTTCGTCCCAGGGGAAAAGATCGCTGGCGTCGGCCTGGATGCGCTGCCACTGTGGGCTCTCGGCACGATTGCCGTATACGCTCTCGTAAATCCGCCTGTCCTGTGCGAGCGGGAGCAACTGCGCGAGCTCCGCCGACGAGGGCCAAACGTCGCGCAGGAACACGCTCGTGCCGTCGCGGCCAGTGCCGAGCGGCTCGTGCATGAGGTCGGCATCGATGCGCCCGGCGAGCGCATAGGCGACGACCAGCGGCGGGCTCATGAGGAAGGACGCCTTGAGCGAAGGATGGATGCGCGCTTCGAAGTTGCGGTTGCCCGATAGCACTGCCACGCCGATCGCCTCGCGCTCGGCGAGCGCCGCTTCCTCGCGTGCGTCCAGCGGGCCGGACATGCCGTTGCAGGTCGCGCAGCCGTAGCCGACCACCCTGAAGCCGAGCGCGTCGAGCGCGCCTTGGAGTCCGGCGCGCTCGAGGTACGCGCTGACCGCTCTCGACCCGGGCGTGAGCGACGTTTTCACCCACGGCTTGCACGCGAGCCCGCGCTCCACGGCTTTCCTGGCGAGCAGCCCCGCCGCGAGCATCACGCTCGGATTGGACGTGTTGGTGCACGAAGTGATCGCGGCGATGAGGATCGAGCCGTCGCCGGGCTTCCCGGCCAGGGGAGGCGCTGTCTTCGCCTTGCCGTATCCGCCCTGCGCCACGGGCGCCTGCACGAGCTCGTGGAACTTGGCTGGAACCTCGCCCAGCGCGATGCGGTCCTGCGGGCGCTTTGGACCCGCGATGCACGGCTCGACCGTGCCGAGATCGAATTCGATCACGCGCGTATATTCGACTTCGCCGGCCGCGGCCGTGCCGAACATTCCCTGCGCCTGATAGTAGCGCCGGAAAAGATCGATCTCCTCCTCGCTGCGTCCGGTGGCGGCGAAGAACCTGCACAGCTCCTCGTCCGGACCGAAGAATCCGATCGTCGCGCCGTACTCCGGCACCATGTTCGCGACCGTCGCGCGATCGGGAACGGTGAGGCTCGCGACGCCGTCGCCGAAGTACTCGACGAACGCGCCCACCACGCGGGCGTTGCGCAGCGCCTGCGTGAGCGTCAGCACGAGATCGGTCGTGGTGACCCCTTCGCGCAGGCGCCCGCTGAGCTTCACGCCGATGACATCGGGGCTCAGGATGCACACCGGCTGTCTGAGCATCGCCGCGCTCGCATCGATCCCGCCGACGCCCCAGCCGACGACGCCGACGCCGCTGATCATGACGGTGTGCGAGTCGGTGCCGACCAACGTGTCCGGGTAGTAGAGGTCGCCCTCGTGCAACAGCCCGCGCGTCAGGTTCTCCAGGTTGATCTGGTGCAAGATGCCGTTGCCCGGGGGAATCACCGACAAGCCGTCGAACGCTCGCGTCGCCCACTTCAGGAACCTGAAGCGCTCTTCGTTGCGCTCGAATTCCAGCTGCATGTTCTTTTCGAGCGCATCGGGCGTGTCGTGATGATCGACGGCCAGCGTGTGATCCACCACCAACGTGACCGGCACCTTCGGCGCGACCATGCGCGGCGCCCGGTCCAGCCGAGCGGCCGCGCTGCGCATCGCGGCGAGGTCGGCGAGCGCGGGAATACCGGCAAGCTCGTGCGCAACCACGCGGCCGACGACGAACGGCACCTCGTGCTCGCGTTTGCCGCGCGCTTGCCAGGAGGCGAGACTGCGCACGTGCGCTTCGGTGACACGCAGGCCGTCGCAATTGCGCAGCAGCGATTCCAGCATGATGCGTAGCGAAACCGGAAGGCGGTTGAGCTTGCCGAAGCCTCTGGCTTCGAGCGCGCAGAGCGCGTAATAGCCGGCCGTCTTGCCCGCTGCGGTCGTGAATGATTTCCTAGCGCCGAAGACGTCTTGCATCATGGCTTCCTCGCGAACTGCGCGGCGCCCGCACCCGCAATGCGGCCGAACACGGCTCCGGATACGAGTCCCGTGCCGCTCGGATAGTTGAAATAGAACAGCCCGCCGATCATCTCGCCCGCGGCATACAGGCCCGGAATGTTCTTGCCCGCAACGCTCTGGACGGCAGCATTGGTCGAGACCTTCAATCCACCGAACGTGAATGTGATGCCGCAGGTGACGGCGTAGGCCTGGAAGGGCGGGGTGTCGATCGTGTTCGCCCAATTCGATTTGGGCACCGCGAGCCCTCGCGTGCCGCGCCCGTCCTTGACGACGGAGCTGAACGGCACTTCGGCGCGCACGGCCGCGTTGAACTCCTTCACCGTTTCGAGGAAGCGCTGCTGGTTGACGCCCTCGAGCTTGCCGGCGAGCTCTTCGAGCGAGCTTGCTTCCACCTTGGTCACCTGCCGGATGCGGTACTCGTCGCGTAGCAGCGGAATGACCTTCGCATCGTAGACCTGCCACGCGAACATGCCGGGTTGCTTCAGCACGTCGAGGCCGTACTTCGCGTAGGTGAAGTTGCGAAAATCCGCGCCCTCGTCGAGGAAGCGCTCGCCGTTCGCGTTCACCATGATGGAGAAGGGATAGCTGTGCTTCTGGAAGCCATCGCCCACGACGCGGTCGCCGAAAGTCGGGGCGTTCATGTCCCAGCCGACCGCGTGCGCGCCCGACCAGTGGCCGCACGGTAGCGCGCCGGCGCGCAGCGCCATGTCGTGGCCGTCGCCCATGTTGAAGCGCGTGCCGCGTACTTTCGCGAGATCCCAGTTTGGCCCGAGGTAGCGGGCGCGCATCTCGGCATTGGATTCGAACCCGCCGCAGGCGAGCACGACCGCACCGGCGCGAATCTCGAAGCGCTCGCCATCGGCTTCGGCGACGACGCCCACGATGCGTCCATTCTCCTGCACGAGCGCCACGGCGGGCGTCTCGTACAGGATCGCGATGTCGAGGTCCTTGGCGATCTTGTGCAGCGAGGCGACGAGCCCGGCGCCGCCGCCCCAGAAGGCGCACACCTGGCCGCCGAAGAACTTGAAGCGCCCGTCCACCTTGTGCGCCTGGCGCCCATACATGGGCTCGAACTTCACGCCCTTTTGCTTCATCCAGGCGAGCGTCCGGCGGCTTGACTTGACCAGCGTCTCGGTGAGATCCGGATCGCAGCGAAACTGCGTGACGCGTGCCATGTCGTCGAAGAAGCTCTCCTCGGTGTATATGCCGTAGTCGACGCTTCTTTCCTCTTGCTCCGAAACGTCGAGTACTTCGCGCAGCTCGGCGAGGTTGTTGAAGACGAAGCGGGTCGCGCCGGCGGTGAAGAAGCTGTTGCCGCCGCTTTCCGCTTCGGGCGCGCGCTCGAGCACGACCACTCTGGCGCCTTGCTCCTGCGCCGAGAGCGCGGCGCAGATCGCCGCGTTACCTGCACCTACGACCACGACATCGGCGTCGCTCACCTTCTTCGATCGCATCATTCGCTCATCCTGGTGTTTGCCGCGAAGGCAGCTTGCTTGCGAGTGTAGGCCGATTCGGATATGTTGTTAAGTAGTCTTACAACTTGCCAAACCATGACCGCACGCCGTGTTGCTGCTGCGCAAAAGGCTGCTGTTGCCGCTGTCGCGACGGGCAGAGCGCGTCAATCGGCGGGTCCGCTCGAAGTCGCCAGAATCGCACCGCTCAAGTTCGCCGACCAGCTCTACGAGGACATCATGGCCGTGATCGTCGCGGGCAAGCTGCCCGAGGGCGAGCGGCTGCCGGCCGAAACGGAGCTCGCCTCCTCCTTCGGCGTATCGCGGCCGGTCGTGAGAGAGGCGCTTTCGAGGCTGCGGGCCGACGGCGTGATCGTCTCGCGGCGCGGCTCCGGCTCCTACGTGCAGCGCAAGCCGAGCCCGCAACTGCTATCGCTCGCGCCGATCGGCGGCATCGCCGATCTCATGCGCTGCTTCGAGTTCCGGATCGCGCTGGAGGGGGAAGCGGCTGCGCTTGCCGCGGTCAGGCGCTCGGACGACGACGTGGCGCAGATGGAAGCCGCGCTCGCCGCCCTCGAACAGGCCATCGAGCGCAAGAGCGTCGGTACGCAAGCCGACATCCGCTTTCACAATGCGATTGCCGCGGCCAGCAAGAACAAGCTCTTCACGACGACGCTGACGGCGCTCGCCGATGTAATCTTTCAGGGTGTGAGCGTCGCGAGGAAGCTCACGCTGCAGGCGAGCACGCGCCGGCTGCTCACCGTGCAAGCCGAGCATCGGCGGATCTTCGAAGCGATCCGCGACGAAGACGCGAGCGCTGCGCGCAAGGCCGTGCGCCAGCACATCGAAAACGCCCGTGCGCGCGTCCTGAGCGACAACGCCGAGCCGCGGAGCAAGTAGTGCTTCGCGCACGCTCGACTTGGCGTGTTATGTTCGGCGCTGGCTGCCGCCGCGGGTACAGCGCGCAACGAACGCGACGGGAAAGCGAGAGCAAAGAGGAGGAAACATGGGGCAGGCGATCGAAGTGCTCGAACCCGTTCCTGACGAAGCCGGCGGCGCAGACCAGCAGCTCGCAGCGCGCCTGTCGAGCCTCGAAGGCAAGACGCTGCTGCTACTCGACAACCAGAAGCCGAACGCGCTCGCACTCCTCACCAAGGCCGGCGAGATCCTGAAGCAGCGTCACGGGCTGCGCGACGTGATCTGCGTCAGCAAGAATCCCGACTACTCGCGCACGGTCACGCGCGAGGCGCTCGGCGCGAACATCGGCAAGGCCCATCTCGCCATCACTGCGCTCGGCGACTGAGGCTCGTGCAGCACGAGCAGTCTGCTCGACAGCATCCTCCTGGACCAGAGCGGCATCCCCAGCGTGCCGGTCGTGACGACGGTGTTCGAGAATAGCGTGCGCGCGCTTGCTCGCGCCCAGGGCTACGCGCAGTTTCCGCTCGTCGTCATCAAGCATCCGGTCGCTTACGTCGACGATGCGCAGCTCACCGAGCGCGCGCAGGACGTCGTTGATCAAGCCGTCCGCATCCTGCTGGCACGCAGCCACTGAGGCGCCTCGATGCTCGCCGATCAGCTCAAATCAAGAAGACTCCAGCTCGACAGCAGCGACGACGCCACCGACTTCTACTACGCGAAGGGCTGGACCGACGGGCTCCCGATCGTCGCGCCGACGCCCGAGCGGGTAGCGCGCATGCTCGAAGGCGCGCACCTCGCCCCCGATACGGTGGTCGGGACCTTCGTCCAGAGGCGGCTCCAGGTGAGCGCCGAGAAGCTCGCGATCAATGCAGTGATGGCGGGCTGTCTTCCGAGCTACCTGCCCGTGATCATCGCCGCGACCAAGGCCTTGCTCGACGCTCGCTTCGGGCTGCACGGCATACTCGCGACCACCGGCGGCGCCGGTCTCATGGTGCTGGTGAACGGCCCGATCGCGCGCGCGCTGGACATCAACAGCGGCCTGAACTGCCTCGGGCCTGGACATCGCGCCAACGCGACCATCGGCCGCGCCGTGTCGCTGATCGCGAGAAACGTCTTCGGGCGCACGCCGGGGGTGCTCGAAAAGGCGGTGTTCGGCAGCCCCGCCAAGTACTCGTTCTGCTTCGCCGAAGACGAAACCGACGGCCGCTGGCAGCCTCTGCACGTGCTGCGTGGTTTCGCGCGCGACACGAGCACCGTGACGGTGTTCCCAGCGCAAGGCAGCGGTTTTCTCATCGTCGATCCGATGAGCGCATCGCCGCAGGAATTGCTCCTCTCGGTTGCGCGCAAGATGCGATCGGTCCACGTCAGCCGATTCGGCTTGTCTTTTCAAGCGGTGCTCTTCGGCCCGGAGGCGCTGGCGACGCTCGCCGACGCGGGCTGGACCAAGGACATGGTCAAGCAGTTCCTGTACCAGCAGGCCACGTGGTCGGTCGCCGAGTTGAAGACGCGTCCGCGGCTATGTCGCACGAGCGAGATCGACGGCATCGATCTGCGCAGCGCGATCGAGCCGAGCGACGCCAGCCGGCATTACTCGATCGTCGCGGAACCCGATGCGATCCTGCCGATCGCCGCCGGATCCAGCGGCCAGCGCATGATGCTGGTGGTGCCGTCGATGGCCGAATACCGGGTCGAGTCCGAGCCCGTCACGCAACCGATCGAGTAACGCTCAGGGCTCTTCCGGCACGTACCTATGCCCGGTCCCTGGACGCCCCGATAGCGGCGTGAAATAGGGACGCGGCCGGCGGGCGCATTCCGGCTTTCGGCGCTCACACGGAGGCGACGCGCGCCGTCTCGAACAGTCTTCCCGCGCAGAGGCCCTCGGTGGAAACCTGGAGAAATCGGAGCCCAGCCCAGAGCGTCGCCTGATTCGATGTGACGACCGGGACGTCGAGCGCGTGTTCGAGCTGCTCGATCTGATCCATGGTAAGGAGCTGGGTGCAGCTCACGAACAGGCCGTCGCACTGCTCGATCGCCTCGCGATGGCGCAGCGCCATCGCAGTCACGTCCTGCGATGCAATCGCCGCGGTGAGCTCGGTGGTCTCGCAACGGAAGGAATCGTACGCCGCCACTTCCACGCCATAATGCTCGAGGAACGCGACTTCCTCGTCGTTGATGTCATCGGGATAAGGCGTGATCATGAACACGCGCGTCATCGCCAGCGCGTCGAACGCATGGGTCACGGCGACCGAGGTCGTGATCGCCGCTATGCCCGTATAGGCGCTGATGCGCCGGGCAATCTCGTCCTCCTTGCCGCGGCCCTCTAGAAAGCTGCCGCTGGTACAGGCGAACAGGATCACTTCCGGATGGACGTGGGCGAGATCGGTCGCGGCGCGCTCCAGCGAAGGCGCCATCGACAGGAGCGAGCTCTTGGTCGATTTCGAAACGGGCCGCGACAGGCGGTTGTAGTTGATCGCCACCGTCTCGGGAGCGAAACGCGCGAGCTCGCGCTCGACCGACACGTTGCCCGGCGGCAGCAGCACGCCGATGCGGCGCTGGCTGTTGTTCACGCTTCGAGCCCTGGCGCCAGGCCGCGCGGGATCTTGAACAGGCGCCCCGGCCCGAGCTTGCTCGCGTCGATCTTCATGTGCTTGAGCGCGATCCAAAGCGAGCACTGGTTCGATGTGAGCACGGGAATGCCGAGCGCTTGTTCGAGCGCCTCGATCTGATCCATCGTGAGGAGATTGGTGCAGCTGATGAAGACGCCATCGCAGCGTGTTGCCGTCTCGGCGTGCTTGAGCACGAGGTCACGCACCTGCTCCGAGGAGATCTTGGCGATGTCGCGCGTGTCCAGGCAGCCGAAGGAATCGCACGCTTCGACGGCGATGCCGCGGTGCTCGAGAAACGCAATCTCGTGTCGATTGACGGCATCGATATAGGGCGTGATGAGCAGAATGCGCCGCGCGCCCACCGCCCGCAAGGCAAGCACGACGGCCTGCGAAGTTGTGTATGCAGGAATGCCGGTGACTTGCGCGATCTTGTCCGCGGATTCCTCCTCGGTTCCCGGACCCGACACGAAGCTGCCGCTGGTGCAAGCGAACAGCATGACTTCCGGTTGCGGCCACGCCATCGCGAGATCGCGTGCCGCCTGGTCGACCGAGGCCAGCATGAGCGTGAGCGATTCCTTCGTGACCTCGGGCGTCGGACGCGACAGCCGGTTGTGGCTGATCGCGACGCCGGCCGGCAGATACATCGGCAACTCGCGCTCCAGCGTGACATTGCCGGGCGGCGCCAGCACGCCAATGCGCCTCACGTCGTTGTTCATGGCTTCAGTCGAGCCTGATGTTCGCGCCCTGGGCGACCTTGCGCCACTTCGCGATGTCGTTCTTGATGAACGTGCCGAACTGCGCCGGGGTCGTCGTCTTGGGATCGGCCGCGAGATCCTTGAATCGATCGGTGACCGCGGGCAGCGTCGCCGCCTTGACGACTGCCGCGTACAGCCGATCGACGATCGGCTGCGGCGTGCCTGCCGGGGCGAGGATGCCCGTGAACGATGCGGCCTCGTAGCCCTTGAGGCCCTGCTCGTCGAGCGTCGGCACGTTCGGCAGCACGGTCGAGCGGGTCATGCTGGTCACGCCGAGGATCCTGAGCCTGCCGTCGCGGATATACCCGATGGAGGATGCGATCTGGTCGATCATGGTCTGGACCTGGCCGCCGACGAGCTCCGTCAGCGCCGCGCCGCTGCCCTTGTATGGCACGTGCAGGACCTTGGCGCCCGACATCATCTGGAACAGCTCGATCGCCAGGTGATTGGAGCTGCCCGTGCCGGCGGATGCCATCGTGATCTTGCCCGGCTGCTTCTGGGCGAGGGCGACGAGGTCCTTGAGCGAGCTCACGCCGGCATTGGGGTGCGCGATGACCGCCATCGGCGTGACGTTGACCATGCTGATCGGCGCGAAATCGCGCATCGAGTCGTAGGGCAGGTTCGAGTACAGCGCGGGATTGGCGGTGACCGATCCGCTCGAGCCCGCAAGCAGGGTATAACCGTCGGTCGGCCCTTTCGCAACGAGCGTTGCGCCCACGCTGCCGCCGCCGCCGACGCGGTTGTCGACCACCACCTGCTGGCCGAGGAACTGCGAGAGCGGAACCGCGATGATGCGCGAAGAAATGTCGACGCTGCCGCCGGGCGCGAACGGCACGACCAGGCGGATCGGGCGGGTCGGATACTCGGTTTTCTCGGCGGCGGCCAGCGTTGCGGCGGCCAGCGCGAGGCCGAGCGCCGCCAGGGCGCGCGTGCCATGCATATACATTCCGTGGGTCCTGAGCGTTGGTGTGATGGGACTCTCGCGGCTACCATAATGCGCCGCGCGACCGAGTGTCAAGCGCGCACGTTTGGGTGTCGGACGCTCGGCCCAGCATTCGCAACGATCAACGGAACTGATCAAAGCCTATCGCCTATTAGCGCTTGCTCCGATAGCGAAGCCTCGCCACACTTGGGGGGCGGGCTCGAGTCCCATCGAGCCGCTAGAACATCGCTGACACCCAGGGGGAAGCTCGCATGCGTTCTTGGTACCCGAGCCTGGCGCGGACCGATACGTGCGCGCCACGCGCTGCGGCCGCGACAGCCCTCTTGATCGGGCTGTTCGCCGTGGCCGCGCCGCACGCCCTGCATGCGCAGAGCTTTCCGGTCAAGCCTGTTCGCATCGTGAGCCCGTACGCTCCAGGCGGGGGTGTCGACATCATGGCGCGCCTGCTCGCGCCGAAGATGATGGAGTCGCTCGGGGTGCCGGTGATCATCGAAAGCCGGCCGGGCGCCGGCAGCAACATCGGCATGGAGTACGTGGTGAAGTCGGCGCCGGACGGCTACACGGTGCTCATGAATACGCCGCCGGTCGCGATCAACATGTCGCTGTACAGGAAGCTCGGTTTCGACACCACGCGCGATCTTGCCGCAGTGTCGGTTTTTTCCCAAACGCCGAACGCGTTGGTCCTGCATCCCTCCGTGCCCGCGCGCAGCGTCAAGGAGCTGGTCGCGCTCGCGCGCGCGAAGCCGGGCAGCCTCAATTTTTCGTCCGGTGGCAACGGCACCACGCAACATCTCTCGGGCGAGCTGTTCAAGCTGCGCACGGCCACCGCCATGGTGCACGTTCCGTACAAAGGCTCGTCGCCGTCGATGACCGCGCTGGTCGGCGGGCAGGTCGAGCTGAGCATCGCCAACATTCCATCGGTGATCGAATTCGTCCGCGCCGGGAGACTGCGGCCGCTTGCCACGACCACTGCCGCGCGCACCGGCCTGCTGCCGCAGGTGCCGACCATGAAGGAGTCGGGCGTCGACATGGTGGTCGTCGTCTGGTACAGCCTGCACGTGCCCGCGGCGACGCCCCGTGAGATCGTGGCGAAGCTCGCCGATGCCGTGATCCGCGCCGCGCAGTCGCCTGACACGAGGGAACGGCTCGCCGCCATCGGCGCCGAGCCCGTCGGTTATACGCCGGACGAAGCGGCGCGGCATTTGCGCGACGAGGTTGCCTTGTGGGCCGGCGTGGTCAAGGCGGCCGGAGCGCGACCGGACTAGTGGCGATCGAACACGAGGAATCCATGGACGCGACGCTCAAACGCATCACCGACTTTACCTGTGCGCTCGACTACGGCGATCTTCCGGCCGCGACGGTGCACGAGTGCAAGCGGCGCGTGCTCGACACGCTCGCTTGCGCGCTCGGCGGATTCGCTGCGCCGCCCAGCCGGATCGCACGCGCGATTGCCGGCCGCGCGACGAGCAAACGGCCCGCGCGCATCATCGGTACGCTGGAGGCGTCAACGCCCGAGCTCGCGGCTTTCGCCAACGGCGTGATGATGCGCTATCTCGATCTCAACGACGCCACCGGCAGCGGCGGCGGGCATCCGAGCGATATGTTCGCGGCGCTGTTCGCCGCGGCCGATGCGACCAGGACGGACGGCAAGACGTTCATCGCGGCCGCCGTTGCCGCGTACGAGCTTTATCTCGGCTTCTTCAGGACGATCCAGATACGCGACCGCGGCTGGGACCATGTCGTCTACACCGCGCTGGGTTCCGCAGCCGGTGCGGCGAAGATCATGGGGCTCGACCGGGCGCAGACGGCCAACGCGCTCGCGCTGTCGCTCACGCCGAACATGGCGCTCGAAGTCGCGCGCCGGGGCGAGCTGTCGATGTGGAAGGGATGCGCGGGCGGCAACGCGGCGCGCAATGCGTTGTTCGCTGCCCAGCTCGCGCAGGAAGGCATGACCGGTCCGGGCATCGTTTTCGAAGGCGAGAATGGCGTCATGACCGTGGTGGGTCAGTTCGAGTGGCCGCCTCTTGGCGAAAAGGCCCGGCCCTACCGGCTCGGCGATTCGCGTCTGAAGCTGTATCCGTGCGTGTATCCGGGACAATCGCCGGTCGAAGCGACGCTCGCGATCCGCAGCCAGATGGACGCTCGCGACATCGAAGCGATCGAGGTGCGAACCTACAGGAGCGCTTGGTACGAGGCGGGAAGCGAACCGATTAAGTGGACCCCGACCACGCGCGAGACCGCGGACCACAGCATCCCGTACCTGGTCTGCGCCGCCCTGCTCGACGGCAAGATCGATGCGGCGAGTTTTGCACCCGAGCGTATCGCCGACCCGGCGTTGCGCGCACTCATGCAGAAGCTGCGCGTCGTTCACGACCCCGAGCTCGACCCGCTGCAACCCGAGAAGAATCCCTGCCGCCTCACGATCACGTTGAAGAACGGCGCCAAGAAGCTGAGCAGCGTCGACTATGCCAAGGGACACGCGATGAACCCGCCGAGCGACCAGGAACTGGAGGCGAAGCTCGCGGGCTTGAACAACGGCGTGTTGTCGAGCGCGCAGTTGACCGAGCTGAAGGACCTCTGCTGGCGGCTCGAAACGATCGATGACGTGGGCGCGTTGATATCGGCGACGCGCATGAATCAGGCGTGAGGCGCCATGCCGGGGCCGGTGCCGCCCCGGCACGCCGCACGATGGCGCTGAAGCGCTGCGTTGCAGAAGAGCAGGGCGCGTGAACCGAGATCGATGAGGAAAGAACATGGCCAAGGGCAAAGCAGTGATCTTCGTGGGTTTCAAGGAAGTGCCCGGTGACATCGAACCCAACTGGAACCGCTGGTACGACGCCAGCCACATCCCGGCACGCCTCGCGCTGCCCGGCTTTCTCGCCGCACGCCGGTTTCGCGCCTACGAGGGCGAGTGCGGCTACGTCACGCTGTACGATCTGGAGGACGCACGCGCCGTGCAGCATCCCGACTACGCGGCGCTGAAGCGGCGCGAGCTCGCATTGTCGCCGGAGAGCTTCGAAGCGCGCACGCTCGCTCTGCCGGGCTTCATGCGCGCGGTCTACAACCAGGTCTTTCCCGCAACGGCCTACCAGGCGCCGGCGACGAAGTTCCTGTTCGTCGTCGCCCACGATCTCCCGCCTCACAAGGAGGACGAGTTCGCCGCCTGGTACGACACCGAGCACATTCCGGCGATGCTGAAAGTGCCCGGCTTCGTCACGGCGCGCCGGTTCAAACGCGACGATGCGAGCGGCGCAACCGCCAATGCGCCTCGGTACATGACGATCTACGACCTCGGGGACAAGAATGCCGTCGAGTGCGAGCAGTTCGTGCGCGATCGTGAATCGCCGTGGAGCGCATGGGTGAGGAGCTGGTACACGCGGCGGCTGCGGATCAAGGCCGAGCGTATCTGACGAAGACCGGGGACAGACGACGTCTTCCGTGCTGTCGAACGACCGATGAGAAAACGTGGTCTGTCCCCGAGTCCGCGGCACCATGCGCTGATCGCGGGCGTCACCGGCGTGGTCGGAAACGCATTGGCGCGTCATCTCGCGGGGCGCGATGATTGGACGGTCGCCGGCTGCGCGCGCCGCGTTCCAAGCGACGCTATCAGCTACCCGGTCATCGCCATGGACTTGATGAACGCGCGGGATTGCCGCGAAAAGATCCGCGCGCTTAGCGCTGTCACCCATCTGCTGTACTGCGCGCGGGCGCCCCACGGTTTCGAGGCGAAGGAGCCCATCGACGCCAACCTCGCGATGTTGCGCAATCTCATTGATGCGCTCGAGTCCATCGCGCCGAATCTGGCCCACGTCCACATCGTGCAAGGCAGCAAGGTGTACGGCTCGGATCTCGGGCCGTACAAGACGCCGGCGAAGGAAACCGATCCACGCGTCGTCGATTACAACTGGTACTACGCGCAGGAGGATCTGCTCGCAGATCGTAGCCGCGGCAAGGCGTGGACTTGGAGCGCGAGCCGCCCGCATGGCGTGAGCGATCGCGGCGCCTGCGTTGCCCGCAGCATCGCCGCCATCGTGGGCACCTACGCCGCCATCGCCAAGGAGCTCGGCCAGCCCTTGGATTTCCCCGGGTCCGCCGCCGGCTACGAGGCGATCTACCAGTGCGTCGACGCCGAGCTGCTCGCTCATGCCATCGCCTGGATCACGACGCAGCCCCAATGCGCCGCGCAGGCCTTTAACGTCACCAATGGCGACTTCGTCCGCTGGAAGAATCTCTGGCCCGAGTTTGCAGCGTACTTCGACCTGCCGCTCGGTAGCGTGAAGCCGACGCGTCTGGCCGAGGCGATGGCCGACAAAGGTCCGCTGTGGGATCGCGTCGTGCGCAAGCATGCGCTGCTGCCGCTGGGACTTGCGGATGCCGCCACGTGGGCCTATGGCGATTTCAACTTCTCGCGCGGCTACGATGTGATGTCCTGCACATTGCGGCTGCGACAGGCGGGCTTTGGCGAGTGTTTCGATAGCACGACGATGTTTCTCGAGCAGATGGCCGTGCTGCGCCGCTCGAGGCGTATTCCCTGAACCCTTGGAGCATCACAGTTCGGAAGCAGCGCCCAGCGAGCCAGGTATGCTTCCGACTTCCCATCCAGGCGATCGATCTCCGAGAGGAGGACGCATGTTGCACCGTTTCCGTAGGGTCGTATCCGGTTGCGTTCTGGCGGCAGCCGCGATCAGTACGCACAGCGCCCAGGCGCAGGCGCCAGAGGCATTCCCTTCCAAGCCATTGCGCCTGGTCGTGCCGTTTCCGCCCGGGGGCGGCACCGACATTCTTGCTCGCATCGTCGGCCAGCAGATGACCGAAGCGATGGGTCAGCCGGCGGTGGTCGACAACCGCGGCGGTGCAGGCGGCATGATCGGGACGGAATACGCGATGAAGGCCGCGCCCGACGGACACACGATCCTGATTGCAGTCACGGCGTATGCGATCAATCCCACCCTCTATCGCAAGGTGAACTACGACCCGTTGCGCGATTTCATTCCCGTCACGCTCGGCATCTCGTTTCCGTACCTGTTCGTCGTCCACCCGTCGCTGCCGGTTGCGAGCGTCAAGGATCTCATTGCCCTGGCGAAGAAGCAGCCGGGCAAGATCACCTTTGCCTCCAGCGGAACCGGCATGTCTAATCATCTTGCCGGCGAGCTGTTCAAGGACATGGCGGGGATCGACATCCTCCACGTGCCGTACAAAGGCGGCGGCCCGGCCATGAACGATATCCTGGGCGGGCAGGTTTCGATGATTTTCGGTACCGTGCTCCAGACGCTGCCGCAGGTGAGAGCAGGCAAGCTACGCGCGCTTGCGGTGAGCAGTGCCGCGCGCGCAAGCTTCGTACCGGAGCTGCCGACGGTCGCGGAAGCGGGCCTGCCTGAATTCCAGGCGACCGGTTGGTACGCGTTCATGGTTCCGGCCGGCACGCCCGCGCCCGTGGTCGGCAAGCTCAATCGCGAGCTCACGCGGATCCTCGAGCTGCCCGCAGTCAAGCAGAAGCTGCTCGCCATGGGCGCGGAGCCCTGGCCGACTTCGGCGGAGAAGGCGCGCGAGTTCATCGCCGCCGAGGTCGCCCGCTGGTCCCGGGTGGTCACGAAAGCGGGCCTCAAGGGCAGCGAGTAAACGAGTCATTGGGGACGCACCCAGTTCTTCAATTTCCCGCGCCCGGCCGGATCGAAGCGCTGTCTGCATCCCCATTTCCATTGCGGGGAGGGTCGAAGGCATGAAGAGAAACGCGGAACGTGATTTGCCCGTATGGCGCTCGCTGCTGTCCGTGCCCGTGAATGTCGACAAGTACGTCGATTCGGCAGGTGCTCGCGGGGCGGATTGCATCATGCTCGATCTCGAAGACAGCATTCCCGAGCACGAGAAGCACCATGCCCGCAGCTTGCTGCCGCGTGCCGTCGAGAGGGTCGCGGGCGGGGGCGCGGACGTGTGCGTGCGTGTCAACTGCCCGATCGAGCACGCCGTGCGCGATATCGAGCAGGCGGTTTGTCCACGGGTCGATGCGATCGCGTTGCCGAAGATCGACAGCGCATCGCACTTGCGAATACTCGATGACCTGGTCTCACGCCTGGAACAGGCCCGCGCCATGACCGTGGGAACGACCCGCTTCTTCGTCATGGTCGAAACCGCGGATGCCTACAATCGTCTGTACGAGATCGCACACGCCGTCGAGCGCACGGTCGCGATGCTGCTCGGGAGCGAGGATCTCGCGGCCGAATGCGACTTCTCGCCTACCCCGGAGACGCTCCTGCACTACAAGCAGGAGATGATCGTCGTGGCGAAATCCGCCGGCTTGATGCCCTTGGGATTCGTCGACAGCGTCGCCGGCATCGGCGACTGGGATGAGTTCCGGCGCATGGTGCAACGTTCGCGCCGCTTCGGCTACATGGGCGCCGTGTGCATCCATCCGAAACAAGTCGCGATCGCCAACGCGGAGTTTCGTCCTTCCCCGGACGAGGTTGAGGACGCGCGCAAGATCGTCGCGCTCGACGAGGCGGCGGCGCGAAGCGGCAGCGGCGCCTTCGCCCTCGACGGGAAGATGATCGACGTTCCCGTGGTGCGGCGTGCCCGGCGGCTGCTCTCACGGCACGAGAAGATCGTGGCGCGGGAGCAGCGCGCCCGTGCTTACAAGTAGACGCGAGAGGCCCGGTCTTGCACGACTTCGGAAAGCTTTTCGAGCCGCGCGGAATCGCGATCGTTGGTGCCAGCAACGACCCGACGCGCACCGGCGGCCAGACCTTGCTGGCGCTCAATCAGTATGGCTACGCCGGCGGCGTCTTTCCGATCAATCCCAAGTACCAGGAGATCGCGGGCAGGAAGTGCTACGCCGCCCTCGGTCAGATCGACGCACCCTGCGACATCGCGGTGATCGCGCTGCCGGCGGCGCAGGTGCCGGAGGTGATCGCGCAATGCGGCGCGCGCGGCATCGGCTTCGCGGTCGTGCTCGGCGGTGGTTTTCGCGAGACCGGGCCCGCAGGCGCGCGCATCGAAGCCGCAATGCTGGCGAATGCGCGCGAGCACGGCGTACGTATCGTGGGGCCGAACTGTCTCGGCGTGGTCAGCGTTCAGGCCCGGGTGTTTGCTGCCTTCGGCAGCATCACGCGTCCACCGCTGCTCACGCCCGGCGCGGTCTCCGCGGTGCTCCAGAGCGGCGGGCTGGGGAATAGCCTCGTGATCCGATGCGCACTCGCGGGCGTCGGCTTTCGCCACGTCGTCTCGATCGGCAACGAGGCGGACATCGACACCCCGGAGCTGATCGAGGCCTTTGTCGCCGACGCCGAAACCCGCGTCATCCTGACCTACATCGAAGGCGTGAACGATGGCCGCGCATTGATGCGCGCGCTGCGCCGAGCCTGCGTTGCGGGCAAGCCTGTCATCGTGCTCAAGGCGGGAAACACCGAGCCAGGCAAGGCGGCGGCCTCGTCGCACACGGCGAATCTCACGGGCCGCTACGACATCTACCGCGCCGCATTGCGTCAATGCGCGGCCGTCGAGGTGGAGGATCTCGACCAAGCGGCCGACTTTGCCTTGGCGCTCTTGCCGGGACGGATGCCGAAGGGACGCAACGTCGCGGCGATGGGTGCCTCCGGAGGTGCGGCCGCAGTTTTTTCGGATGCGGCCGACGCCTGCGGCCTCGAGCTCGTGCCTCTCGCTGAAACGACGACCGCGGTGCTCAGGGAAGTGCTGCCGCCGATCGCCTCGCTCAAGAATCCAGTGGACTACACCAGCGGCTATCCGCGTCCGGATACGCGCGAGGCGTTTCAGCGCGCGTTCGACGCCGTCCTCGCCGATCCGGGCGTACACCAGTTGGCGCTGTTGTTCGCCACGCCCAATCAACGCCAGCTCATGATCGCCTCCGAGTTGCTCGCCAATTGCGTGCGAGCTTGCGACAAACCGCTGTTCGTCTTCTCCGTGATTCCCGCCGACATCACGCCCGAGGGCAGCGCCACGCTCGCGCGCGCGGTGATCCCGGTATTGCCATCGCCGCGCCGGATCGCGCGGGCGATGGCGATGCTCGCCGACTACGCCGACAGGCGCGAGCGCGCCCGAGCGCCGCTCGATCCGGGTCCTGTCGCGCGGCCGGAGCTGCCGCCACCCTCGGGGCGGCCGATCCGGCTCGATGAGCACGCGGCCAAGCGGCTCCTCGCACAGGCGGGGATTCCCGTTACGCGCGACACCGTGCTGCCTGCTGATGAAGTCTCCGGAGGACTGGATGCGCTGCGCTTCCCGATCGCGCTCAAGGTGCTGTCCCCCGATATTGCGCACAAGACCGACATCGGCGCGGTGCGCCTTGGGGTCGCGGATGCAGCGCAGCTTCGACACGCCGCGAAGGAGATTCTCGGACGCGTGCGTACGGCGCGCCCCGATGCGCGGATCACGGGGTTGCTGGCCTGCGAAATGGTCGAGGACGGCTTGGAGATCATCGTCGGCGTCGTCAACGATGCGGGCTTCGGCCCCGTGGTCGCGCTTGGTTTGGGCGGCGTGCTCGCCGAGACAGTCGACGACGTGACCTATCGGGTGGCGCCATTCGGCGCTGCGGACGCCGTGAGAATGCTGACGGAGCTGCGCGCCCATCGAGTATTCGACGGCGTTCGCGGTCGCGAGCCACGCGACGTGGATGCCTTGGTGGCCGTCCTCGTGCACGTCTCCGAGCTCGCCTGGAGCTTGCGCGATCGCGTCGTGGAGATGGACATCAACCCGCTGATGGTGATGGCCAAGGGCAAGGGTGTGGTTGCGGCCGATGCGCTGGTGGTTCTGCGCTGACAGCGCGCGTGCGTGAACTATTGCCGGAAATTTCGTTGCCGATGGCCGCACCCGATGTGAATTCGGGGGTCGGTGGTTTCGGCATCACTGTCGAGTTTTCTTACACAACCACACCTATGGTTTCGATCGCCAGTTGTGACGGCGCGCTGGAACGGACCTTGCATCCCGGCATTCCGATCGTCGCGGCTTCGCCACGGCGATGATCGTGCGTGCCGCGGGTGCGCCCAATAGACTTGGGAGCGCAATGGTGTCGAGTCGATTCGAGACGCAGGACGGCAGTCGCAACGTTGCACGGAGCCGGCACGGGCGCGTCATGCCGAAACCGCGGCTGATCGATCGCTTGGTGGCGCGCGCGATGCGCACGTTCGCGTGTGCCGGTCCGCCGGCGCGGCGGATCGTGTTCGAACCGCTCGAGCCGCGGCTGCTGCTCTCGGGCTCGCCCCTGCCCGACAACGCCGCGGATGCTGCGGAAGTCGTCGAGCGCTCGGCGGCTGCGACGAGCGCTCCGCTCATTCGCCTCGATGCGCTTGCGCCCGCGGCCGCAAGCGCGTCGAATCGCCTCGCGCAGGATGCTGACGATCGCAGCACGACGAACGCGAGCGCGCTGCCGTCGGCGGACGAGCTCGATGCGTTGCTGGCGGAGGCGCGCCGCCGCAGCGGATTCAGGGACGCGGTCGAAGTTCAATTCGTAGATCTGAGCGGGCACGATCTGGGCCGCGCGCAAGCGGGCGCGGTGCACCTCGACATCGACGCCAGCGGCTACGGCTGGTTCGTCGATTCCACGCCTACCGGCGACAGCGAGTTTACGTTCGATCCCGAAGCGGGCCAGTGGCGCGCCCGTGCCGGCGAGCCGGCGGCGAACGGGATCGACCTGCTGTCCGCGCTCATGCACGAGCTCGGCCACCTCGAAGGCAGCGCGCATGCGAGCGAGCACGCGGCCGCGGGCGATGCGATGCACGCGAGCCTCGGCCCCGGCATACGCCAGGCGTTCGCCGAGCGCGACGCGACCGCGTCCGATCTTGCTTCGAGCGCTGCTGACGGCGCCGCGCTGGTCATCACTCCGACCATCTCGTGGGTCGGCGGCGATGGCTTCTGGGACGTGGGCAGCAACTGGAATACCGGGGTTGCACCAGGCCTCAACGACCGCGTCCTCATCGACAATCCGAACGGCAGCTTCACCGTCACCGTACGCGGCAACGTCTCGGTGCACAGCCTGTTGAGCCGCGAGAATCTGCTGCTGTCGGGGGGAAATTTCACCCTCGCAGCGGATTCCGAGCTCAACGCCGGCTTCACCGTCGCCGGCGGCGCGTTGTTCGCGAACGATACCTTGACCCTGACGGGATCGTCGCAGTGGAGCCACGGCGACTGGACGGTCCCCGGCGGAATCGTCAACACGGGTGAGCTTCGCGTCGTCACCGGCAACAACCACTGGCTGCGCAGCGGCACACTCGCCAACCGCGGCCTCGTGATCCACGAAGGTGGCCAGCTCCTTCTTGTCGGCGCGAGCATCGACAACCTGGCCGCGGATGCCGGTGCCGGCCTCGCCGCCGGGGTGTGGGAGGGGCGCTCGGGCAACATCGTCCACTGGAGCGACGCTACGGCATTCAACAATGCCGGCACGTTGCGTGGGGCCGCCAACTACACCGTGTCGGCCAACCTGGTGAATACAGGCGGGCTGATCGAGGTCGACGCCGGCACCTTGCGTCTGGACGGCCCCGCGACCTTAGGCGAGGGCACGAGGTACGACATCGCCGAAGGCGCCGTCGCCCATCACGCGGGCGGTACGCAGGCCTTCAGCGGCGCCATCACGGGGTCGGGTCTGGGCCGCATCTTGTTCGCCGGTTCGGTCATGACGACCGCTGCGGGCAGCAGCGCGAGCATCGATTTCGCGCCAGGGCTCGCGCAATGGCATCACGGCGACTGGGACCTCTACGGCGGCCTCACCAACGTCGGGACGATCAGTGTCGTCACCGGCAACAACCATTGGCTGCGTGGCACGCTCGCCAACCGCGGCCGCGTGATCCACGACGGCGGCCAGCTTCTTTTCGTCAGCGCGGCCATCGACAACCTGGCCGCGGATGAAGGCGCTGGCCTCGCCGGCGGGGTATGGGAGGCGCGCTCGGGCAGCCTCGTGCACTGGAGCGGCGCGACGGCGTTCAACAACACCGGGACGTTGCGTGCGGTTGCCAACTACACCATCTCGGCCAACCTGGTGAATACGGGCGGGCTGATCGAGGTCGACGCCGGCACCTTGCGCTTGGACGGCGCCGCGACCTTAGGCGAGGGCACGAGGTACGACGTTGCCGAAGGCGCCGTCGTCCATCATGCCGGCGGAACACACACCATCAGCGGCGCCATCACGGGGTCGGGACCAGGCCGCATCTTGTTCGCGGGTTCGGTCATGACGACCGCTGCGGGCAGCAGCGCGAGCATCGATTTCGCGCCAGGGCTCGCGCAATGGCATCACGGCGACTGGGACCTCTACGGTGGCCTCACCAACGTCGGGACGATCAGTGTCGTCACCGGCAACAACCATTGGCTGCGTGGCACGCTCGCCAACCGCGGCCGCGTGATCCACGACGGGGGCCAGCTTCTTTTCGTCAGCGCGGCCATCGACAACCTGGCCGCGGATGAAGGCGCCGGCCTCGCCGGCGGGGTATGGGAGGCGCGCTCGGGCAGCCTCGTGCACTGGAGCGGCGCGACGGCGTTCAACAACACGGGCACGCTGCGCTCGACCGGCAATTACACCATCTCGGCCAACCTGGTGAGTGGCGGATTGATCGACGTCGACGCCGGCACGCTGACGCTCAACCACGACAGCACCATCGGCGAGGGCACGCTGTACGACGTGGCCGCCGGCGCAGTGGTCCAACACACGAGCAACACCTACAGCTTCACCGGACGCGTCTCCGGCGTGGGCAGCGGCGCCGTGCTCTTCAACGGCGCGGTGGTATCGGTCGCCGCGGACACGAACGCGCTGTTCGATTTCGCGCCGGGGCTCGCGCAATGGCATCACGGCGACTGGGACCTCTACGGCGGCCTCACCAACGTCGGGACGATCAGTATCGTCACCGGCAACAACCATTGGCTGCGCGGCACGCTCGACAACCTCGGCCACGTGATCCACGACGGCGGCCAGCTTCTCTTCGTTGGCGCGGCCATCAACAACCTGGCCGTGGCTGCGCCTGTGAGCATCGCCGGCCTGTGGGAGGCGCGTTCGGGCAGCCTCGTGCACTGGAGCGGCACGACGGCGTTCAACAATTCCGGAACGCTACGCAAGACCGGCAGCGCGACCTATCCCTTCGGACTTCAGCTCACGCACAGCGCGGGTTTGGTGGAAGCCGCTGCCGGCGCATTGAGCTTCAGCGCCGCGTTCTTGCAAACGGGTGGCGTCACGCGCCTAGCCGGCGGTTCGCTTGCCGCATCCGCGAGCATGACCCTCCAAGGCGGCCGGCTCGAAGGCAGCGGCACCATTGGCGCGCACGTCAGCAACGCCGCCGGCACGATCGCGCCCGGCGAGTCGTCGCCGGGGGCGCTGACGATCACGGGCAATTACACCCAGGGCGCGAGCGGCGTATTCGAAGCGGACATCGGCGGTGTCGCCCCCGCCGATGTCGACCGGGTGACCATCGGCGGCCAGGCGAATCTGGACGGCGAGCTACGCATCTCGGTCAACGGCGATTTTCAGCCGAGCTTGAACGACGTCTACACCGTCATGTCGTTCGCCGGCCGCGGCGGCAGCGACTTTGCGCTCGTCACCGGGCTCGACAGCAAGCCCGGCGTGGAGCTGGAGGAGTTCGTCAGCACCACCGCGGTCACGATCAACGCGGTCTCGGCGCCCATCAACCACGTGCCCGATGCGATCGATGACTCGATCGGCGCGCTCGAAGACACGCCGATCACCTTCGACGTGTTGGCCAACGATATCGAGCCGGATGCCGACCCGCTCGTCATCGTGGGATTCACCCAGCCTGCGCACGGCAGCCTCGTGCGCACCGGCGGCAGCTTCACGTATGCCCCGGCCGCCGATTTCAGCGGCGCCGACGGCTTCACCTACCAGGTGAGCGATCGGCGCGGCGGCACCGACACGGCCAGCGTGAGCCTCACGCTGGCGGCGGTCAACGATGCGCCGCTCGCGCATGCCTACGGGCCGGGCCGCGCGCTGTATTTCGACGGCGCCAACGATTACGTCGATCTGGGCAATCCGCCCGCCGGCACGTTCGATCTCGGCGCGCAGGCGACCCTCGAAGCATGGGTCAACTTCAGCGTGCTGCCGACCAACAGCATCGCCACCCTGGTCAGCAAGGACGTGGGCCCCGGCCACATCGACAAGTGGATCTTCGGCTACGGGCGCAACTACTTCAACGTCGGCAACGCGACCGTCTTCGCCATCAATTCGCCCGCGAGCGGCCCGATCTTTCTCGCCTCCAATGCCTGGACGCCGCAGCTCGGTCGCTGGTACCACCTCGCGCTGGTCAAGAACGGCAACGACTACACCTTCTATCGCGACGGTATCGCCGACGGCACCGCGAGCACGACGTTTCCGGTGCCCGCTGCCGCCGCGCCGCTGCTGTTCGGCGAGGCCGAAGGCGGTTTCCGCCTGGCCGGTGCGCTGGACGAGGTGCGGCTTTGGCACAGCGCGCGCAGCGCAGGCCAGATCAACGCGGCGATGCATCGCGTGCTCGCAGCCGCCGAGCCGGGGCTCGCCGGCTACTGGCGCTTCGAGGAAGGCGATGGCGCGACGGTATTCGATCGCTCGACCAACACCAACCACGGCACGCTCGGCGGCGGCGTGGTCCAGAACCGGCCCGCCTTCGGTGTGCCCGGGGCGCGCATCCACGACGCGGTCACGACCGATCTGGATACCGATGCGCTCATCACGCTTGGCGCGACCGATCCCGACGACACCGGCCTCACGATCAGCATCACCGAGCTGCCGCAGAACGGCACGCTGTACCAGACCAGCGACGGCGTAACGCGCGCTGCGGCCATCAGCGCCATCGGCACCGCGGTGACCGATGCGCAGCGGCGGGTGCTCTATGCACCGCCGCCCGCGGCGACCGGTCTCGGGCTCGCGCATTTCGCCTATCGCGCGTTCGACGGCGAGGTCCATTCGAACGAGGCGACGGTCATGATCGACGTCGTGTCGGTCAACCAGGCGCCGCTGGTCACCGACGACGTGGCGGAGCTGGCCGAAGACGCGAGCATCGACATCGACGTGCTGGCGAACGATTCCGACCCCGAGCTCGATACTCTCACGATCGCGAGCTTCACCCAGGCGCTTCACGGTACGGTGTCGCTAACCGAAGCCGGCATGCTGCGCTACGTGCCGCAGCAGGACTTCTTCGGCCTCGATAGCTGGACCTACGTCGTCGCCGACGGCAAGGGTGGGCGCACGACCGGCCGGGTCGATGTCGAGGTGAGCGCGCTCAACGACGCGCCGGTGGCGAACGGCGCGACGGTCTCGACGCCGGAGCTGACCGATGTCCTCATCACGCTCGGCGGCAGCGACATCGACGGCCACGCGCTCAGCGCGCTGATCGCGAGCCTGCCTTCGAGCGGCACGCTGTATCAAAGCCTCGCAGACGGGCAGCGCGGGGCGCCGATCACGTCGGCCAACACAGCCGTCACCGACGCGGCCCGCCGCGTCGTCTATGCACCCGCTGCCGGCGCCGGCACGGCATTCGATGCCTTCACCTTCCGCGTGAGCGACGGCCTGGTGTACTCGGCCGAGGCGACGCTTGCCATCGACGTCATCGCCACCATCGCGCCGCGAGTCGTATCGAGCTCGATCGCCAGCGGCGATGTCCTGGCGGCCGCACCACTCACCTACACCGCGACTTTCAGCGAGGCGCTCGCGAGCAGCGGGCTCGACGAGGCCGACGTCACGCTGGCGAATACCTCCACGGGGGCGGTCGTGGCAGCGTCGAGCTTTGCCTACGATGCTCTGACGCGCACGCTGACGCTCGCATTCCCGACCCTGCTGCCCGGCAGCTACGCGCTCACCCTGATCAGCTCCGGCAGCGGTTTTCGCGACCTCGACGGCCGTGCCCTCGACGGCGCGCCGTCGTTCCCGCTGCCCTCGGGCGACGGCGCCGCCGGCGGCAACTTCGTGGTGAGCTTCGTCGTGCCTGCGCCCGATCTCGCGGTCAGCGCGCTGATCGCGCCCGCGAGCGGCCACGGCGGCGGCGCGATCCAGGTCGGCTGGACCGTGACCAACGCGGGCCCCGCCGCGACGTCCGCAGGAGGCTGGGTCGACCGCGTGCTGCTTTCCACCGATGAGCTGTTCGGCAATGCCGATGACATCACCGTCGCGGATATTACGCATAGCGGCGACTTGGCCCCCGGTGCAGCCTACACCGAATCGCGCGAAGTCGTGCTGCCGTTGGGGCACGACGGCGCTTTCTTCATCGGTGTGCGCACCGACGCGAGCGGCGTCGTGCCGGAAATCGGCACCGCGGGCAACGATGTGAGCGCGCCGGTCACCATCACCGTCACCGCGCCCTTCGCCGACTTGGCGGTGGAAGCGCTGAGCGCCCCCGCCACGGCGCGCGTCGGCGATACCATCGACGTCCTCTGGCGCGTACGCAACCTCGGCGATAGCGCAACCGTCGCGAGCCCCTGGCGCGATCGCGTGCTGCTGTCCTTGGATGCGAGCGCCGGCAGCGGCGACATCATCCTGGCCGATGTCGATCACCTGCCGGCGCTCGCGCCGGGCGAAAGCTATACCGTGTCGCGCGCGCTCCTGGTACCGAGCGGGGCCATCGGCACCTGGAACGTGCTGGTCGCGACCAACGTGACCGGCGCGGTGTACGAGAAGGGCCTCGTCGCCAACAACACCGGCCAAGGCAGCGGCCAGATCACGATCTCGCCTGCGCCCGCGGCCGATCTTGCCGTGGTCGACATCGTGGTGCCCGCGGCAGGCCAGCCGGGCGAGCAGCGCACGGTTTCGTGGAGCGTGCGTAACGACGGCGAGATCGCCGCGCGCGCGCCCTGGACCGATCGGGTCTACCTCTCGCTCGACGGCACGCTCAACGGTGCAATTGAAGTCGCGGCGCTCGCGCGCGGCGCGGACCTGGCGTCCGGCGCGACTTACAACGCAGCCGCTTCGATCGTGCTGCCCGATCTCGCCGACGGCAACTACCGCATCGTCGTGCGCAGCGATACCGCCGCCCAGGTGTTCGAGGACAACCGGGAGGCGAACAACACGCTCGCCACGGTCGCGGCGCTCGCGCTCACCCATCCCGATCTCGCGCTGACCGCGGTAGTGCCGCCGGCATCGAGCACCTCCGGCACCGCCATCGATGTCGAGTGGACGATCACCAACGCGGGCACGGGCACGGCGCTGGGCACCTGGACCGACGTGCTGTGGCTCTCGCGCGACGGCAGCATTGGCGCGGGCGACCTCAAGCTCGCCGAGCGCTCGCGCAGCGGCCCGCTTGCGAGCGGGGCGAGCTACACCGGCTCGACGTCGATCGCGTTGCCGCTCGATGCCGCCGGCGCTTATCAACTCCTGGTCGCCACCGACAGCGGCAACAGCCTGCGCGAGCTGAGCGCCGGCGAAGCGAACAATCTCGGCGCCGGCGCGCTCAACGTCGCGCTCGCGCCCTACGCCGACCTGGTGGTCTCGGAGGTGATCGCGCCCGCCGAAACGGTCGGCGATCCGGCCGAGGTGACCGTCGCCTGGACGGTGCGCAACGCCGGTACGGGGGCGGGCCAGACGAGCGCCTGGAGCGACGCCATCGTCGCCTCGCGCAATGCGACCCTCGGCGACGGCGACGACATCGAGCTCGCACGCTTCGCCCGCGCGGGGGCGCTCGCCGAGGGGTCCACCTACACCCGCAGCGAGACCTTCCTGCTGCCGCCCGGATTCAGCGGCCGCTACACGCTGTTCGTGCGCGCCGACGCCGCCGGGCAGGTGTTCGAAAACGCGCTCGAAGCGAACAATTCGGCGCCGGCGGCGGGCTTCTTCGACGTGATGACGATCCCCTACGCGGATCTGGTCATCGAAGCCCTGGCGCCGCCCGCGGGCGCGATGAGCGGCCAGCCGGCCGAGGTGAGCTGGACGGTGCGCAACATCGGCATCGGCCAGACCAACACCGCGGCATGGTTCGATCGCGTCTATATCGCCGACAATCCCGCCGGCACGAATCGCATCCTGCTCGGCGAGTTCAACCATTTCGGCTTCTTGTCCGCCGGCGAGGCGTACACACGCACGGTCGAAGTGACGCCGCCCAACGGCGCCTCGGGCAGCCGTTATCTCATCGTGGAAGCGGGCGACATCCCCCAAGGTGGCGTCCCGTTCGAGTTCGTCTACAAGGACAACAACACCCGCGTCTCCACAGCGTTCGAGCTGGGGCTCTCGCCCGCGCCGGATCTCGCCGTGACCGACATCGTGGCGCCGGCCGCCGGCGCGGAAGCCGCCGCCATCGACGTGTCGTGGACGGTGCGCAATCAGGGCGCGGCGCAAGCCGCCGGCGTCTGGGTCGATCGCGTCTATCTGCGCAAGTTCGGCGACACCGGTCCGGGCACGCAGATCGGCACCTACACCTACCAGGGGCCCTTGCAGGCGGGGCTCGCGTACTCTCGCCGCGAGCAGATCCAGTTACCGAGCCATACCAGTGACCGCTACGAGCTGATCGTCATCACCGATGCCGACAATGCGCTCTACGAGGGCAGCGGCGAGAGCAACAACCGCTCCATCGACGACGTGCAGATCGCGGTCAGCGTCTTGCCGCGACCGGACTTGCAGGTCGACTCGATCAGCGGCCCGGCGGAAGTCGATGCGGGTGCCAGCGCCTCGATCGAATTCACCGTCATCAACCAGGGTCCGGTCGCGACCACGGTGCCCAACTGGAACGACCGGGTGTACTTGTCGCTCGACGACAAGGTTACCTCCGACGACATCCTCGTGGCTTCGCTCACCAACGGCGCGGCGCTCGCCCACGGCGAGAGCTACGCGTCGACGACGGCGCAGTTCGTCGTGCCGACGCGCTTCCGCGGCACCGTCTATGCCATCGTCGTGACCGACTTCGGCGGCGCGGTCGACGAGTGGCCGAACGACGACAACAACGTGCGCCGGCTGCCGATTTTCGTCGAGCCTTGGCCGTTCTCCGACCTGGTGGTGGAACAGGTGGTCGCCCCCGCGCAGGCCTTCGAAGGCAATACCATCGAGGTGCGCTACACGGTCACCAACAAGGGCAGCGGCCCGACCGATCTAGGCGCCTGGACCGAGCATGTCTGGCTTACCCGCGACAAGAACCGGCCGCACCCGGGCCAAGGCGACGTGCTGCTGGCGACCCTCAACTACACCGGCGGCACGCTCGCACGCAATGCGGGCTACGACCGCGCGTTCAGCGTCAAGCTGCCCGACCACGTGGTTTCCGGCACCTACTACGTCATGCCCTGGGTCGACCCGTTCGCCCAGGTGCTCGAAGACACGCTCGCCGCGAACGTGAATCCGGACGATCCGCACGAGATCAACAACAACAACTACAAGGCGCGCGCGATCGACCTGATTGGCGTGCCGGTGATCGTCGAGGAGCTCAAACCCCAGCCGCCGGACTTGAGCGTGGTCTCGGTCGATGCCGAGGCGTTCGAGCGCGCCGGCGAGCTGTTCACGTTCTCGTGGACGGTGCGAAACGACGGCGCCGGGCCGACCGCGCGCGATTGGCACGATGAAGTCATCCTGTCGGATTCGCCCGAGCCCGGTGCCGCCGGTGCGCACGAGTACCACCTGGGCGGGTTCGACAACCTGGCAGCGCTCGGCGTCGGGGCAGCCTACACCAATACCCAGACCGTGCTGTTGAGCCCCTCGGCCAAGGGCAGCTACCTGCACGTCAGGGCGGGCTACGGCGATCCGAATCGCGCCAACGACACCGGCACCGATAGTACGCAGGTGACCGAAGCGATCCCGGATCTGCGCGTGACCAACATCGTGCTCGCCGCCGAAGCGTTCTCGGGCGAGAAGACCACGATCACCTACACCGTCACCAACGAAAGCAATACGCCGATCTGGTCCGGCACGCAGTACTGGACCGACCACGTCTACTTCTCCAAGGACCCGACGCTCATCCTCGAGCGGGCGACGCTGTTCGCGCGCGTGCAGCAGCCCAACACCGGAGCGCTCGCCGCGGGCGCGAGCTACACGCGCACGCTGGAAGTCGATCTGCCGCCCGGCATCGGCGGCAACTACTACGTCTACGTGCTCGCGAACGTGGTCGATCCGCGCACACCGCTCAGCCCGTCGTGGCCCGATGTCGCCGGATCGAACCCGTCCCTCGTGGGCGACCGCTACCTGGATGCCGCCTACGAATATCCCCTCAACAACCTCGGCCAGGCGCCACTCAAAGTCGTGTATCGCGAGCCCGACCTCCAGGTCAGCGCCATGGCGATTGCCGATACGCTCGCCGCCGGTGAGAGCGCCGAGTTGAGCTTCACCGTCACCAACACCGGCAACCGCGCGACCCGCGAGAGCTCCTGGACCGACAGCCTTTATCTCTCGCTCGACGCCTCGCTCGACAGCCGCGACTACCTGCTCCCCGGGACCGTGCTGTCCACCACGCGCGTCGCGAACCAGGCGCTCGCGGCCGGCGCTTCGTATACGACCAGCGTTCGGGTAACGCTGCCCTTCGAGCTTGCCGGGGGCTATTACCTGCTGGCGTACACCGATGCCGACGCCAAGCGCAACGACTTTGTCGTGAGCAGCGTGTCCGCGCGCCTGCCCGGCGTGTTTCTCGAAAACCTCTCCGGCAACCGCGCGGGTGCGGTGCGCGAGTTTCAGGGCGAAGGCAACAACATCGAAGCGCGCGCATTCGAGGTCACGCCGTACATCCCGCCTGATCTGCAAGTCAGCGCCCTGACCGCGCCCGCACGCGCGATTCGCGGCCAGAGCTTCGATCTCGCGTACACCGTCACCAACCAGGGCGGCGACACCCCGGTGCAGCAGGGCGGCTGGGACGATCTCGTTTATCTCTCGCGCGATCCCTTCCTCGACACCCGCGCCGATCGCTTCATCGGCAGCATCCGCCATAGCGGGGGGCTTGCGGCGGCGGCGTCCTACAGCATCGCTCGCACCTACACCGTGCCGACCGATCTGTTCACCGAGGCGTACTACGTCTTCGTCGTCACCGACCCGACGCGCTACGGCCCGACAGGGGAAGTGTTCGAGGGCGCGAACGAGCGCAACAACGACCGCTTCTCCGCGGCGCCGATGCTGATCGAGCTGCCGCTGCCGACCGATCTCGTGGTGGTGAATTCGGACATCGAGTTTCCGCCGCAAGTCAGCGCGGGCGAGCCCTTCACCATACATTGGGCGGTGAAGAACCAGAGCGGCGTCGCGGCCGCCGGCACCTGGACCGATTCGGTCTTCCTGTCCGATGACGCGACCTGGGATCTCAGCGACCGGCCGCTGGGCCGCGCGCAATACACAGGCAGCCTCAATCCGGGCGATAGCTACACGCTCTCGCTCGATACGCGCATGCCGGCCGCGCTCCCCGGTCACTACCGCATCATCGTGCGCAGCGACATCTTCAACCAGGTGCACGAGGGCATCAACGAAGCGAACAACCGGGCCGCCTCGGACAGCACGCTCGAGCTCGCCGTCGACGAGCTGGTCATCGGCGCGCCACTCACGACCACGCTGGCAAACGCGCAGGAGCGGCTGTATCGCATCAACGTCGCGCGCGACCAGACGCTGCGCGTCACGTTGAGCGCCTCCGACGACAAGAGCGTCAACGAGATCTTCCTGCGCCACGATGCGGTGCCGAGCTCCGCACAGTTCGACGCGACTTACGACGGACCGCTCGCCAACGACATTGCGGCGATCGTTCCCTCCACCGAGCCGGGCACCTACTACCTGCTGGTGCGAAATTTCAAGGCGCCCGAGGATGGCGTCCAGATCCGCCTGCTGGCCGAGCTGTTGCCGCTGGTGATCACCGATGTGCACACCGACGTCGGCGGCGACAGCAAGCACGTCACCACCACGATACGCGGCGCGCAATTCCACCACGATGCCATCGTCAAGCTGGTGCGCCCCGGCATCGCCGAGTACGAGCCGCTCGACTGGGACGTGGTCGACTCGACCACGATCATCGCCAAGTTCGATTTCACCGGCGCGCCGCACGGCCTGTACGACTTGAAGGTGTTGAATCCCTCGGGCGAGGTGGCGATTCAGCCCTACCGTTTCCTGGTCGAGCGCGCGATCGAGCCCGAGGTCACCATCGGCATCGGCGGCCCGCGCGTCATCCTGGCCGGTGAGCAGGCGACCTACTCGGTCGCACTGCAGAATCTGTCCAACCTGGATGCGCCCTACACCTACTTCCAGGTGGGCGTGCCGCAGCTCAACCTCAATCCCTACGTCTACAGCCTGCCGTTCCTCGAGTTCTACACCAACGTGCGCGGCGAGCCCGAGGGCGCGGCAGGCTCGGCCAATGCCGGCGTGCCCTGGGTCGAGATGGAGTCGATCATCAACCTCGCCGAGGGCCGCACGAGCGGGCAGTTGATCGCCTCCGGCTTCCTGTACGACGAGCCGGCCGACGGCTTCGCCGGCTTCAGCTTCAACGTCACCACCTATCCGGGATTGCGCGAGCTGCACGAGCGCGCCTTCGACCAGTTCCGCGCCCGCATGGCCGCCGTGCTGCCGGACCTGGACCCCTTGCTCGAGCAGGGTCCGGCGGGCCTGGAGGCGTGGTGGGACGCGGTCAAGGCCAAGGCGGAAGAAATCAAGCCCGGCCTCGGCCAGGCGCTCGGCCAGCTCGATTTCCTCGGCCTCTACAACCAGAACACCGCGGTGCCCGACAAGGACACCGTCCCCTTCATCCCGTTCCGCTTCCACGTGCTCGCCACGGCGACCACGATGACGCGCGCGGAGTTCGTCGCCTTTCAGAGCAAGCAGGCCGCCGAGCTGCGCGAGGCGATCCTTGCCGCCTCCGATGCGCCCGCGCCGCTGCTCGCGCTGGCGGCCGACGAGCCGACCTGGGTCGATCTGTACCTGGCCGCGCTGGAAGACGCCGGCTTGCTGCGTCCCGAGGGCGAAGCGCCGCCCATTCGCGAGCACCAGCACATTGTCAGCCTGATGACGACCATCGCCTCGGGCATCCTGTTCGGGCCGGCCGGCAGCGAAATCCGCAGCGACGGCGACCTGCTCGGTTTCTTCGAGCAGTTGCGCGAGCTCTACGGCCACGACCAGGACATGATGGCCGAGATCGAATTTTGGGATCCGCGCGAGAGCGAGCGCTACATCGGCGAGGTGCCGGTGCCGGCGATTCCGCTGTTCGAGGACTACGATCTCGCGCTGTCCCAGCCGACCCACTTCGAAGCCTTCCGCATCTTCGTGCCGTGGATGCCGTTCGAGGAGCGCGGCGCCGGCTTGAGCGCGCAGTTCCAGACGCTCGGGCCGGAGGCGATCGGCGGCGACGCGTTCGAAGCGCTCGACTTCAGCAAGCTGTTCGAGGGCGCGCCCGGCAGCGGGCGGCTTGCCTCGATCACAGGGCCGCAGACCTTCGATACCGAGGGCTGGCTGCCGGTGGCCCAGGCGCTGCCGTACAGCATCAATTTCGAGAATCCCGAGGGCGCGGGGCGCTACGTCAACGAGCTGCGCATCGTCACTCAGTTGGACGAAGATCTCGATGCGCGCACGTTCCAGTTGGGCGACATCAAGATCGGCGACATCTCGATCGACGTCCCCGCCGGGCGCTCGCTGTTCCAGGGCGAGTACGACTTCGTCGCCGCACGCGGCTTCCTGCTGCGCGTGAGCGCTGGCATCGATCTGTACCAGGAGGTGCCGGCGGCGACCTGGCTCCTGCAGGCGATCGATCCTCTGACCGGCGAAGTATTGCAGGACGCCACCCGCGGCTTGCTCAAGCCCAACGACGCCTTCGGCAACGGCGCGGGCTACGTCTCCTACTCGGTCGAGGCGAGCACCGAAGCCGCGACCGGCGCGAGCGTGCGCGCTTCGGCGCGGGTGCTGTTCGATACTCTCGCACCCGAGGACACGCTGGTGCTGGAGCAGGCGATCGACGCGTTCGCCCCGGTTACCTCCCTCGACATCGAGCGCATCGGCGCGACCGATGCCTTTACGATATCGTGGGCAGCCACCGACGATGCCTCCGGCGCCGGCTTCAAGCACGTGACCCTGTACGTCGCCACCGACGGCGGCGACTTCAAGATCTGGCAGCGCAAGCTCACCGAAGCCGCGGGCAGCCTGGTGTATGCCGGCGAGTCGGGCCACCGCTACGAATTCCTCGCGCTTTCGACCGACATCGCCGGCAATCGCGAGGCGCCGCAACCGGGCGTGAACGCGCAGGCCGACGACTCGGGCGTGAACCTGGGTGCGCTGCCGACGGTGCCCGCGACCACCGCGCCCAACTTCGGCATCGCGCCCGAGCCCGTGCCGGCACCATCGAGCAACCCGCTGTTCGCCGAAGCCCTGGCAGGCATTCCGAGCCCGGCGCCGCTGACCGCGCCGAGCGAGTTCGACAGCGTGATCGCGCCCTTCGCCGCGCAAGCCTTCGCCACCGGCATCGCGCAAAGCCACGGCAACATCGGGCCGATGGCGATCGTCGAGCGCCCGGACGGCTCCTTCCTCATCTCCGGCGGCGAGAATCGCGGCCGTATCTATCGCTTCGATGCCGATGGCGGCGAAGCGGGCGTGCCCTGGGCGAGCCTCGACGATCCGATCTTCAATCTCGCCTTCGACAGCACGGGCCGGCTGTGGGCCACGACCGGGGGTAACGCGCTCATCGAGCTCGATACCGAGACGGGCGAGGTGCTCTCGCGCCATGGCGACGGGGTGACCATCGCGCTCGCCGCGGAGCCCGAGAGCGGGCGGCTATTCGTATCGACGCAACGCGGCGTGGAAGTGTTCGATCCCGCCACGGGCGTGTTCACGCAGTACAGCCGAGATCGCGACTTGCGCGTCGGCAGCCTCGCCTTCGACGACGCCGGCGCGCTGTGGGCGGTGACGTGGCCGGACCGGCGCCAGGTGGTGCGCTTCACCGAGCGCGCGCGCGCCGAGATCATGCTCGAATTCGATTCCGATATCGATTCGATCGCCTTCGGCCGCCAAGCTACGCCGCTCGCGGGCTTGCTGTTCGTCTCGCACAACACCGGGCCGGTTTCCGACACCGGCGCGGCGAGCGCGGACGCCGACCTCACCATGGTCGATGTCGCGACCCTGGCACGGATCACGCTGGCACGCGGCGGCAGCCGCGGCGACGTGGTGCTGGCGACGAGCGACGGCCGCGTGCTCCTGTCGCAGTCGCACCAGGTCGACGTGCTGAACCCGGTGTATGCGCCCATCGTGGTCGCGACCTTCCCGCCAGACGGAGCGAAGCTGGCGCTGCCGCTGCCGTTCATCTCGGTGGTGTTCGACCAGGACATGCGGGTCGGCGATGCGAGCGCGGCCGACAGCGTGATCAACCCGACCAACTACCGGCTGGTCGGGCAAGCAAGCGGCGTACACCTCATTCAGGATCTGGTCTACGACACCGCTACGCGCACGGTGCTGCTCACCGCCGGCAACCTGCAACCCGACCGCTACACGCTCACGGTCGAAGATCGGGTTGCCAGCGTATTCGGCAAGCGCATGGTTGAGGATCGCGCCGTCACGTTCGACGCGGCGAGTGATTTGAGCGCCTACATCGAGCTCGACTTCGGTATTTCCCGCTACGACCGCACGCTCGGCACGGTGTCCTACGAGGTGAGCGTCACCAACCGCGGCGACACCGCGCTGGTGCTGCCCGTGCTGCTGGTGCTCGATCCGCGCGACGGCTATCCCGGCGTGCCGCAAGGCATCGAGGGCCGCACCGACGACGGCCGCTGGCTGATCGATCTGTCGGCGAGCTTGCCCGCGAACCGCGAGCTCGCGCCCGGCGCGAGCACGGCCGGCCAAACCGTCAGCATCCAGACGCCGGATCGGCGCCGGGTCGATTTCGCGACCGGCGTCTCCGCCGCCACCGCGCCCAACCACGCGCCAGCCTTCGATTCGAATCCGCCAGTCGCGGCGCAAGTCGGCGCAGTCTTCACCTACCAGGCGCACGCCGGCGATCTCGACGGCCACCCGGTCGCCTACCACCTGCTGTCCGGTCCGGCGGGCATGACCATCGACCCGGACTCGGGTCTGGTGCAGTGGGATGTCGCAGCCGATAGCGCCGCCGAAGTGCCGGTGGTGCTGCAGGCTTTCGACAGCCGCGGTGCGGTCGCGCTGCAGCGCTTCGTGTTGGACGTGATCGGCGGCAACCGCGCGCCCGAGTTCCTGGCCATGCCGGTCGAGCTGGCGGGACGCGAGGGCGAGCTGATCGAGCTCACCGTGGTCGTGTCCGATCCCGACCTCGACCCGCTCAGCGTGTGGGCCGACAAGCTGCCGGCAGGCGCGGTGTTCGACGCCGCCACGCGCACTTTCACCTGGCGCCCGGACTTCGAGGCTGCCGGCACTTATCCGGAGGTGCGCTTCTTCGCCTCCGACGGCGGCCTGGTTACGAGCGCGGCGCTCACCGTGCGCGTCGCCGAAGGCTACGTCCTGCCCTCGGTCGTGCAGCCGGCCGATCGCACGGTGCAGGAGGGCGATCGCATCCGTTTCTTCCTCGATGCGAGCGGCGACGAGAACGCGGTGCTCGCGTACCACAGCGCGCTCTTGCCGTGGGGCGCGACCCTGCACCCCGTGAGTGGCTTGTTCGAGTGGGTGCCGGGCTATACGCAGGCGGGCGCCTACGAAGTCCCGTTCACGGTGAGCGATGGGCTATTCGCGCATACGGTGGTGACGCGCATCACCGTGACCAACGCCAACGGCGCGCCGGTGCTCGATCCGCAGGACGGCTGGGAGATCTACGAAGGCCAGCCGGTCACCATCAAAGCGTTCGCCTACGATCCCGACAATCCGTTCTACGCGCCGCCGTTCCGCGATGCGCAGGGCGACCTGGTCGAGATCGCGCAGACCGCGCGCACGGTCAGCGTGAGCGCCTCGGGGCTGCCGCCCGGCGCGACCTTCGACCCGCAGACTTACGAGCTACGCTGGTCCCCGACCCACCAGCAGGCCGGCAGCTACACGATCCATCTCAGCGCCGTGGATGATGGCGACGGCACGGGAATGCCGCTGTCGCACACGCTCGACCTGCCGCTCACGGTGCTCAACTTGAATCGGGAGCCCTCGATCGAGGCGCTCGACAACGTGACCCTCGCCCGCGGCGAGACGCGTGACATCGCCATCCGCGTGACCGACCCCGAGGGCAATGCGCTCTCGATCCTCGCCACCAGCGAGCAGCCGGGCTTTCCGCTGCCGGGTTTCATGGACTTCACCGACCACGGCGACGGCACCGGCACGCTCCATCTCGCGCCGGGCGTCGGCGACCGCGGCGATCACGTGGTACGCATCATCGCCGCCGATGACGGCGACGGCGCCGCGGCCGCGGTGCGCACGGTGAGCTACGTCTTCAACGTCAAGGTGACCAGCGCGAACGAGCCACCGCGGATCGCCTACCTGGGCGATGCGGTTGCGCTCGCCGGCCAACCGATGCAGCTCCCCGTGAGCGTCTCGGATCTCGATCAGCACCCCATCACCCCGGATGTGCTGAGCTACGAGCTCGCCGGCCTGCCCGCGGGCGCGGCGATCGTAGCCACGGCCGTCTACGGCCAGGCGCTCATCCAGTGGACGCCGACCGGCGCCGATGCCGGCGCCTACGACGTGACCGTGACGGTGCGCGACAGTGGCAACAACGGGCTTGCGCCGATCGCCACCGACACCAAGACGTTCCGGCTCAAGGTGCGCAGCGCCAATACGGCGCCCGTGCTCGCCCCGGTCGGCAACCGGACCGTCACCGAAGGCGAGACACTGACCTTCACCCTGCACGCAAACGATGGCGACGCCGATGCGCTGAGCTACTTCGCCGGCGCGCTTGGCAGGAACGAGCTGCCCGGCGCCGGAAGCAGCTTCGGCCCGCTGCCGCAGGGCGCGGTGCTCGATCCGGCGACCGGGACCTTCACCTGGCGTCCCGCGCTCAACACTGCCGGCAGCTACGCGTTCGCCTTGCGCGCGACCGACGGCCACGGCATGAGCAGCGAAACCATCACCATCGAGGTGACCAACGCCAACCAGCTTCCGGTGTTCGTGCCCATGTACCCGCAGCTCGCGCGCGAGGGCCTGGAGCTGCGCTTCAACGTGGTCGTCGCCGATGCCGACGCCGATCCCATCATCCTCAATGCGACCAGCGGCCTGCCGCTGGGCGCGCTGTTCGTGCCCGCACGCGGGGAGCTCATCTGGACACCGGGCTTCGACCAGCAAGGCAGCCACGTCATCACGTTCACCGCGGTCGATCCCTCGGGTGTGCCGGTCGAGATGGACGTGACCCTCCTGGTCGCGAACGTCAATCGCGCGCCGGTGCTCGATGAATCCGATCACGCCTTCCTGATCGGCGAGACGCGCAGCTTCGCCGTCGCCGCAACCGATCCCGATGCCGGTACCGATCTCGTGTTCTCGGCGCTCGGCCTGCCCGACGGTGCGACGCTGGATGCGGATAGCGGCCGCTTCGAATGGACGCCGGGTCCGGGGCAGAGCGGCCAATACTTCGTCACCTTGATCGCCGACGACGGCACGGCGAAGACGCGCCAGACGATCACGCTGCGGGCGAGCCTCGAGCCGGTCGCCCCCAACGTGCACGTCGAGCTCACGCCGAGCTTCCCGGCGCTGCCCGGCGCTTCGGTCCTGGTACACGCGATCGCCGACAGCTTCGCCGAAATCGTCTCGCTGCGCCTCTATGTCGGCGGCGAGGAAGTGGCGCTGGACGCCAATGGCCGCGCCTTCATAACCGCCGGCACACCGGGCAAGGTCGAGATCGAAGCGGTGGCCGTCGATGCCGACGGTGTCGAAGGGCGCGAGCGCGTCCAGCTCAAGGTTCGCGACAGCACCGACAAGCTCGCGCCGGCGGTCGCGTTCGAACCGAGCCTGAGCCGAGCGCGTGTGCACGCGCCGCTCGAATTGCTCGGCAGCGTGGTGGATACGAACCTCGACTTCTGGCGCCTGGAGATCGCTTCGAACGCGAGCGGCGAAGCGATGCTGCTCGCGCAAGGCGAGACGCCGCGCGACGGCGTGCTGGGCGCACTCGATCCGCGCCGCTGGAGCAACGGCTTCTATACGCTCACGCTGAGCGCGCGCGATATCGGCGGGCGCACCAGCGTGACCCGCGTCGAGGTCCAGATCGATACGGCGGCGAAGCTCGGCCAGTACCGGCGCGACGACGTCGACTTGAGCGTCGATCTCGGCGGCGTGAGCTTCACGCTCGCACGCGCCTACGACAGTCTTGCCGCGGCCACCGCGGGTGGCTTCGGCGGCGGCTGGGACTTGCGCGGCCGCGACGTGCACCTGGAAACCAACGTCGACAAGACCGGCCGCGAGCATCTCGGTGTGTTCAGCGCGTATGCCGATGGCACGCGGGTCTATCTCGATCTGCCGAGCGGCGAGCGCGCGGGCTTCAGCTTCCTGCCGATCCCGATCGCGATCGGCGGCAACACCTTCTATCGTCCGGGCTGGCTCGCCGACGGCAACCACGGCTGGACGCTCGACTCGGTCGATACGCTGCTGCGCAAAGCCGGCGTGCGCTACTACGATGCCGGCACGGGCCAGCCCTACAATCCGCAAAGCGCGTTCTTCGCCGGCGCCGATTTCACGCTCCAGGCAGCCGACGGCACGCACTATCTCATCGATGCTGGCGGTGGCATCAACGAGATCCGCACCGCCTCGGGCAAGCGGCTGTTCGTGAGCGACAACGCGATCACCGCGGAGTCGGGCCAGACGCTCCAGTTCGTGCGCGATGGCGAAGGCCGCATCACCCGCGCCGTGGCGCCCGACGGCACCACGCTGGTCTACCTGTACGATGCCGGCGGTCGTCTCGTTACGGTGCGCAATCTCACCACCGGCGCCGGCCAGCGCTATACCTACGGCGAGGGCTTGCTGATCGGCGCCGTGGGCATCGGCCAGCCGGGCGTGAGCGTGCGCTACGGCGCCGACGGCGCGGTCACGACCCAGCCGATCGCCGCCGACTTGGGCGGGCTCGCGCAGTTCGGCAACCAGGCGAGCGCCGGCGCCTTGGGCGCGGGCGAGAGCGACATTTACACCTTCAGCGTGCGCGCGAGCGAGATTGCCGCCGCTGCCGGCGGTCAGTTCATCCTGCGGGTTTCGATCGATGCCGCAGCCGGGCTTGATCTCGCCGATCCCCAGGTGCTCGGCCTGACCGCGCTGTCGGTCGAGCGCTCGGGCGAGCGGGTGGTGGCCTTGTTCGGCATCACGGCCGAAGGGCTCTATCAGCTTCGCATCGGCGCCGCGCTCGGCGCGAGCGGCGCTTACACGCTCGCGCTCTCGGCGGCGGGCGATCTCGATCTCGACGCCGATGTCGACGGCGCCGACAGCGCGCGCTTCACCGCCCAGGCCCCCGGTTCGGACATCACCGGCGACGGCAGCATCGACGGCGCGGACCGCGCGGTGTTGTTCTCCAATTACGGCGTGGCGAAGAACCAGGCCCCGCAGCTCGCGGTCACGCTGCCTTCGGTCCTCACCCACGAAGCGCTGCCGGTCTACGTCGACCTCGGGCAGATCGCGACCGATCCGAACGGCGACGCGGTGTTCTTCCGCATCCTCTCGACCCAGCACGGCAGCGCGGTGCTGAGCCCGGATGCACGCTACGTCATCTTCACGCCGAGCGCGGGCTACACCGGCGCGGCATCGTTCGAGCTGCAAGCCGACGACGGCTTCAATGCCTCCTCGATCGCGGCCGTCGCGGTCGAGGTGAGCGACGCGCCCTTGATCGGCATCGACTTCGATCAGCGCCGGCTGCTGCTGGAGGCGGGCGAGAGCGCCTTGATTCGCGTCAGCGGCGACTTCGCCGATCAGCAGGACGTGCTGCTGCCGCTCGACTACGTCAACGCGCGCGTGCTCGACACCGCGGTCGCGGCGCTCACGCCGCAGGGCCTGCTGAGCGCGCTGGCCGATGGCTACACGGTGCTGCTGGCCGGCCGTGGGCCGGTCGCCGCGGCGACCGTGATCGGCGTCGGCAGCCCTTCGGGCGGCGAGCTATACATCTCGCGCCTGCTCAATATCGACGCCTATCCCGATGCGGTGACGATCGTGCCCCAGGGCGGTACGCGGCAGGTCGTGGTGAGCCTGGGACTGGGCCAGCAGGTGTTCATCACCGGCGCCGACGGCGTGCTCTACGTCGCGGGCAACCGCGACGTCGTGACCGTCGACGAGGCCGGCTTGATCCGCGCCGTGGCCGAAGGCACGAGCCAGGTCACGGCCATCTACGGCTACGGCGAGGAAGTGCTCGACGTGAAGGTCGAGGCGCCCCAGATCGGCCAAGTGACCATCGGTGCCGAAGGCGGCGCGGTCGCCAATGCCGACGGCATCATCGCCACATTCGGTCCCGGTCAGCTCTCGACCGACACGCAGGTCTCGATCCAGACCGTCGCCGAGCAGGACCTGTCCATACCGCTGCCGCACAACTCGCAGGGCCAGGCGACCTTCGACTACGTCGGCGCCCTCGAGCTCAAGATCGAAGGCGGGACGTTGAACGGCCCCATCCAGCTCGCCGTGCCGGTCGCGCCGGGGTCGGCGCAGGCGGGCGACCAAGTGTGGTTCATGCAGAAAGTGAGCCTGCCGATCGGGCCCAACGGCGAGTGGCAGGAGGTCTGGACGGTGGTCGATTCCGGCACCGTGGATGAAAACGGCATCGCCCGCACGGCCTCGCCGCCCTTCCCCGGCTTGTCGGACCGCGGCAACGTGCTGGTCGCCAAGGCGGTCGAGCCGCTCGGTATCGTGCGCATCGACCTGGGCTACGTGGCCGGTCTCACGTTCGCCTTCTCGGCCGCGATCGGTATCGCCGCCACGGGCGGCATCGTCGGCGCGGTGGTGGCGGGCGGACTTATCGCCGGCTACCTCGGCATGTTGGTCGCGCCTGCGCTGTTGCAGGCGCACGACATCATGGTGTGGCGCGACTATGCGAACAACAAGGACGGCTATTCGCTTACCATCGATATTCCCGAGGGCGAGGATTTCTCGCAGATCATTCCCGATCTGCCGCCGCCACCCGCGTTCGGCGCCACGCTCAATCTGCCGCGCATCACCGGTCTAAGTACCGAGTACGACGCCAACAACGAGCTTATCCTCACCTTGCGCGGGGTCGATTTCATCGATCCCGACGGACCGAGCTTCGGTACCGACGTGCTCGGCGTCGATCTGCGCGACACGCGCGTCGTCTTCAGCACCTTGACGCACGAGGCGATCGTAAAGGGCGAGGACTATCTCAGCACGGACCTCGGCCCCGAAGCGACCATCCGCCTGCGGGTGCCGAAGGAAGTGCTGCTCGGCCGCGCCGAAATCCGCGTGGAGCGGCCGCATTACGCCATCATGCCGGCGGCCGCGGGCGCCTCGGCGCAAGTCGAATGGACCGCGGGGCTCGCCGCGAGCATCGACAACAAGGGCGGCTTCGGCTTCGTCGGCCGCGGCACCAGCCAGCAGGGCATGATCCAGGTGATCGACACCAGCCGCCCGGACGAGGCGACGGTCGAGCGGGTGATCAAGGAGATTTCGCTCGAAGGCGTCACGGTGGTGCTCGACACCTACGCGACGCCCGATCTCGCGGCGGTCTATGTCGCGGGCCACGGCGGGATCGCGATCCTCGATGCTTTCACGCTACAGCAATTCGACGCCGATCCGCATCGCGCGGGCATGAATGTGATCCAGATCCAGGGCGATCGCATCGTCAATGCGCTCGCCTACGACCCGAACGGGCGCTATCTGTATGCCGCCGGCACTGGGGCGATCTACGTCATCGATCTCGATCCGGCCTCGGAGAGCTACCACAAGGTCGCGCATACGCTCACCGGCTTCGACGCCTTCTCCAACGGGCGCATCAACGACATCGAGCTCAATGCCGACGGCACGCGGCTGTTCGCGTCCGTGCCCTTCACCACCGCTTTCGGCCCTTACAGCTTCGCCGCCGGCCACAGGCTCGAGGGCGATATCGTCGTCTTCAACGTCGACGAATCCGACCGCACCGCGAGCGGCCTGGCGGGCGGCAGCCGCAACTGGCGCGAAGTCATCAAGGTGCTCGACGGCGGGCTCGAGCCCTTCGACATCCAGGCCTCGGCGGATCGCAATCGGCTGCTGTTCAGCTCGCGCCTCGACTTGAAGGGCGGCCTGCACAGCATATTCATCACCGACGACAACCCGGCCAATTTCTCGGCCCGGATCGAGGACATCGGTCTCACCGTGAACGAGCGCCCGATCGGCATCCGCACGCTCGGCACCGACGGCTTGTTCCCCGCGCTCACCACCCGCACCGGGCAAGTGTTCGAGCTCGACATCCGCAATGCGAGCGGCATCGCCATCACGCCGGATATGAAATGGGCGTTCGTCGGCGACTGGTACATCCCGCGGCTGTACTACATGAACCCGATGGTCGCGCTCGAGCTGGAAGATCTGCACAAAGTCGGCTCCAAGGTCGCGGTCATCAAGGACCCGTTCACCAATCCCCAGGTGATGGGCTCGACTACGCCGGTTCCGCTCCAGTTCCTGGAAGAGCTGAGCGTGGATGCGACCGGCAAGAAGCTCTACGTCAACTATCGCCTCGCCGGCAGCATCGCGGTCTACGACATCGAAGCCTTGAAGCTGCGCATCGCCTCGAACGTGCAGGATTGGAACGAGCTGCCGCTCGACCACCTGTGGGCCGACGACGACGATCCCGACAACGTCTTCAATCTCGAGCCGATCGACGTTGTCCTGCACGCGCGCGGGCTGTCGGTGCAGGTGAACGAGGTGTTGCAGTTGATCCGCCCGAGCGGCGTCGTTCAGGTCAACGATTCGGGCAACGACCCGCTGGTGTTCGAGTGGGAGGTCGATACCGCGCGCCTGGGCGGCGACAACATCCGCACGCGGCTGTACTTCAGCGCGCTCGCGCCCGGCGAGGGCCTGTGGGAGGAGGATCCGTATCGCGACCGCAAGGAAAACGCGCCGACGGATTTCCTCATCGGCGAGGCGACCATCGTCGATGTGCTGGAGAACCGCTGGAGCGCCGAGCCGCCCGGTGGCGAGAGCGTGGATCAGAACCCCGCGCGCATCGCCAAGACGAGCGAGCTCGAGGTCGGCAAGCGTTACCGCATCGACGCCGGCGGCAACCTTACCCCGGCGGGGGATGCCGACGATCCGAAGCGCACTATCGTCGAGATCGACCACATCGTGCGCAAGGCGCTTACCGCCGGCCAGTTCTATTACTGGGGCGTGGAGATCGTCGATCGCGGCATCGACAAGGCGCAGGCCTTCAGTGCCAAGGCGGTGGAGGCGAGCGGCCCGTACAGCTCGGTCACCCTGCTTACCCACGGCTTCCAGCTCGATCCGCGCACCGATCTGTCGAATGCCTCGTTCCAGCAGCCCGAAGCCTTCATCGCCATGGCGGAGCTGATCGCGACCGCGGGCGGCGGCGGCGTGGTGCTCGCGTACGACAAGAATCGCGGCACCTGGGTCGACGTCGAATGGCTGCGCGATCCGCACGCGAGCGGCTCGGTCCCCCCGCCCGAGCGGCAGGGCGCAGCGGCGCTGCATTCGGGCAAACCGGTCGTGCTCGTATCCGACTGGTACCGCGAATCCGACATCAGCGACAGCGGCTTTTCCGAGGCGGCGGCGGACGCGCTGCTCGCCTCCCTGATCGATCTCGACCGCGACTCGGGCGGCAAGATCTTCGGCTCGCCGCTACATTTCATCGGCCACAGCCGCGGCACCGTGGTCAACAGCGAGATCATCCAGCGCCTGGGCCACCACGGGCTGGTCACGAGCGGCATCCACATGACGACGCTCGACCCGCACGACTTCGACCAGAAGAGCCTGGACGTGCCGCTCGCGCAAATCGCCGAGTACATGGACATGGTGGTGCAAATCGCCGGCATCGCCACCACCATCGCGTCGGCGGCGGGCGGCAACGTGCCGGGCGCGATCGCCTTCGCCGTCAAGGCGGCGAAGCTGCACATGTGGATCCAGAACGTCATCCTGGGCGCTGCGAAGAACCTCGGCGTGCAATTGAAGCCGGTGCCCTACGCCGACTTCAAGGACCCCAACGCGCTCGTGTGGGAGAACGTCGAGTTCGCCGACAACTACTACCAGAAGGCGGCGGGCGAGGCGGCAACCCCGGGGACGCTGCTCAATCATTTCACCGCGACGCCGAACGGGCGTCCGATGGCGCTGGACGAGCGGACGCTGGCGGCGACGCGCGCGGACATCGATCGCAACCTCACCAGCCTCGCCGGGTTCACGCAGGAGGATTTCATCGGCTTCGGCCTGGATCTCGGCGTCGGCGGCCCGCACAGCCGCGTCTGGCAGTGGTATGCCGGCACCATCGATACCGGTATGCTGGACTTCGTCGGCAATCCCATCTGGCGCTCGCAGGGCGACATCGGGGTGGTGACCGAAGCGCTCGGTCTGCCGATGCGCGATTTCCAGTTCAACGCCAATCCCTGGTACTTCAGCGATCCCAATGCCATCGTCGGCGGCGCCGGCCGGCTCGCCTACACCAACGGCCAGCTCTCGATCGCGGGCGACTTCACCGAAGGCATCAGCAACGGTTGGTACTTCAGCGCTTTGGGCGGCGGGGCGGCCTATCGCCCCGACCGCGGCGGCGCGGGCATGCCGTACACGACCGACAATACCGAAGTGACCGACGTGCCGGGCTTCGATGACGTCCACAGCGTCTTCAACGGCAGCTTCGAGAACGGCACCCGCCAGTCGCTGCTCAATTACCTCTTGTGGAAGCAATCCGGCACCGCCGATCTGCCGGCCGAGAACGGCCGCTTCCCGCTGTCGTACGAAATCCCCGGCTGGTCGCTGCACGGCGGCGAAGGCTTCACCGTCGACGTGCCGGTGTTCGGGCCGGTCGACATCGGCGCGCTGTTCATGGTCGAGACCTCGCCGAGCGAGCTGTTCAAGACCTTCGTCAAGCGCTCGATCGAAGGCTACGTCGATCGCATGTTCGAGATGGCGAAGCAGAAGCTCAACTTCTTCCCGACCGCGCCCACGTTCAGCAAGATGGAGGCGGCGCTGATCAAGAAGCTGGGCGTGCCCTCGGTGCCCTTCGACCAAGTCAACAAGGCGCTCAAGGCGGCCAACGCGATCAACAAGGCGGGCGATCTCGCGCTCAATTTCTTCGACAAGATCATCACCCAGATCAACGCCGAGACCGGGCAGACCGGTCCCAACATCCGCGATGCCATCACCGGCGCGCCGGGGCCCAACGGCCAGCCGCTCGGGGTGGACAACGTCAAGGCGTGGCTGAGCTTCGGCATCGACCAGGCGGTGAACTTCCTGCCGAACCCGCTCAATTCCCCGAGCGACTACGCGTTGGTCATGGGCGCGGGCAACGCCATGCGTACGATTGTCGAGAACGTGCTGCCCGACGGGCTCAGCACCTTGCGCGCGAGCCTGCTCGAGATCCTCGACAACGACACCCAGCTCGACGCCATCCGCCACAACCGGATGTTCATTCCGGCCGACTCGCAGTACCTCGTGTTCAACGCCTGGACGCCGGTCGCGTTCCTGCCCGATTCGAAGATGCAGGTGATCTTCCAGACCATGGACGGCACGACCGATGCGCGCGAGGTGCTGATCGAAGAGGGGCTGTTCTCCGGGCGCAACTACGCGGTCGAGATCCCGCAGGCATTCCGCGGCGAGATCGCGACCATCACGCTCAAGCACCAGAGCATGGGCATGACGGCGGAGTTCCGCCAGTACATGCAGGATCTGTTCGACATCGATCTGTTCGACGGCACCGCGCTCGAATTCATCGGCGGGGTGGCGCAGTACTCCGGCGGCGTGATCGCGGGCATCGTCGGCGGCATGAGCCAGCTCATGCTGATCGACGACATCCGCTTGGCCGACGCCTCGATCGACGTCACGGTGACGACGCCGATCGACGAGGACGGCGACGCGAGCCTGACCGCCACCTTCGTTCCGCTCAACGCGGGCGAGGCCACGGTGCTCGAGATCGACTGGGACGACGGCTCGGCGCTCGAAGTGGTCACGCTGCCTGCGGGCACCACCACGGTGAGCCTCGCGCACCACTACCCCGACGACAATCCGAGCGGCACGCCATTCGACCAGTACCAGATTCGAGTCGACAGCAACAACACGCCGAGCGGCGGCTCGGCCACGTTGACGGTGCGCAATGCCGTGCCGCTCATGGGCACCGTGACGTTGAGCGCAACCGAAATCGACGAAGGCGAGGAGCTGACGCTCGAGGGCACCTTTACCGATGTCGGCAACGCCGACACCTTCATCATCCGCATCGACTGGGGCGACGGATCCGCGCTCACCGAGATCCGGCACGACCAGGCGCTCGCGGGCGCCACCGGCAGCTTCAGCGCGAGCCACAAGTACGATGACGATCATCCGCGCACCGGCACGGCGAGCGACGTGCTGCCGATCAAGGTGAGCGTCATCGACGACGACACCGGCGAAGCGAGCGCGGCGCGCTCTCTCAGCGTGCATAACGTCGCGCCGCGGCTCGAAGGGCTGGCGCTCTCCGAGGCCAAGATCGACGAAGGCGAAAGCGTCACCTTGAGCGGGACCATCATCGATCCCGGCATCAAGGACACGTTCACGCTCGCCATCGACTGGGGCGACGGCGGCGAGGAAGAGCGGATCGCGCTCGGGCCGTTCGCCGACGGCTCCGAGCCGTTCTCGGTCGATCACACCTACGAGGACGACCCCACGACGGGGACGCCGAGCGATCGCGTCCCGGTGAAAGTGCGCGTGATCGACGACGACACCGGCGAGGCGAGCAGGGACCTGGAGCTGGTGGTCGACAACGTCGAGCCGGGCTTCGAGACGATCGAGCTCGACACCGCGACCCTCGCCGAGGGCGACACGGTGACGCTCTCGGGCAGCTTCACCGATCCCGGCAAGGACGAATTCACCCTGGAGATCGACTGGGGCGACGGCAGCGCGCCGGAAACCCTGAGCCTCGACTACGAGGACATGAGCTTCTCGCTCGAGCATCGCTACACCGATGACGAGGGCGAGGGCGAGGACGACCGCTACACCATCGGTCTCAAGCTGGTCGACGACGACAGCGGCGAGGCCGCCGACAAGACCGAGGTCGAAGTACACAACGTGGCGCCGGTGATCGCACTCTCGCTCGACCGCAGCGCGATCGACGAAGGCGATGCCATCGGGCTCACGATCGACATCGATGATCCGGGCGAGGACGATACTTTCACCGTCACCATCGATTGGGCCGACGGCGAGGCGCCGGAGGTGATCAGCGGCGTGGAAGCGGGCACGATCTCGTTCTTCAGCACGCGCACCTATTTCGACGACGATCCGAGCGGCACGCCGCTCGATTCGCTCACCATCGCGGTCACGGTCGAAGACGACGATACCGAGGGCGGCGACGCCGCCGAGGCGACCACCGCGCTCGACGTGGCCAACCGGGCGCCGGAAAACGTCGCTGCGGGGGCGGCCATCGTGGTGAAGGCAGGTACGCCGTTCAGCCTCTTCGGCAGCTTCTTCGACGCAGGCATGAGCGACACGCACGACGAGCAGTGGAGCGTGAGCGGGCTTGGCGTATCGCTCGGCGGCAGCGGCAGCACTTTCGACGGCGTGTTGATGCAGGAAGGCATCTATACGGCGACCTACACCGTGACCGACGACGATACCGGGTCCGCTTCGGATAGCACGCAGGTCGTGGTGCAGGCCGACCCGCCGCGGCTCGAAGAGATCTTCGACGATGCCCTGGTCGAGGGCGACACCTATACGCTGGATGTCGTCGTGTCCGGCGCGGTGGCGGGCGGAGTCTACGAGTTGGAAGTGGACTGGGGCGACGGCACGCTCGAATCGGGCATCGCGGTTCCGGCGGTACAGTTGCCGGCGACCAGCGTCACGCTGCCGCTCGCGCATCGTTACCTCGACGACGAGCGGCCGGGCGACGACGCCTACGAGGTCAAGGTGCGGCTGGTGGTGCAGCGACCGGGCCAGGATCCGCTTCAGGTCGGTCTGTTGCGCACGGCTCGGGTCGGCGTCGAGAACGCCGCTCCGCAACCCGAGATTACGTTGAGCGGCGATCCGGTTACGGGTCAGGCGCTCACCTTCACGCTCGCGCTCGGCGATCCCGGCACGCTCGACACCCATGCGATCGTCTGGCACTTCGGCGCCGAGACCGTCAACGGCGGCTTGCAGCACACGCGCACGTTTGCGACCGCGACGACGGTGTCGGTGAGCGTCACCGACGACGACGGCGGCGCCGGCACGGCAGCGATCGGGATTTCGACGCCGCTGCTCGCGGGCGGGGCGGGCACCGGCGCGGGCGAGGCGATCGATCTTGCGCGCGTCGAGCGCGTGGCCGAAGCGGCGCGCACCTATTGGCTCGCGCTCGGCGCCGACGCCGCGCGTTTGGCGGGGGTGCGCTGGGAGGTCGCCGATCTGTCCGGCAGCCAGCTCGGGTCGACCGCCATCGGTGCCGACGGTAGCGCGCTCATGCGCCTGGATCACGATGCCGCCGGCTTCGGTTGGTTCGCCGACGACACCCCGCTCGATGGCGGCGAATTCGCCGCATCGGGCGGCGCCGACGAATCGATTGCGCTCACCGGCCCGGCAGCGCTCGGGATGGATCTTCTCACCGCCTTCGTGCACGAGTACGGCCATGCGCTCGGGCTCGGTCATGGCGGCGGCGCGGGCAGCGTCATGGACGAAGCGCTCGCGGCCGGCGTACGGCGACTCCCGCAGGCCGCCGATCTCGCGCCGGGCGCGAATGCGAGCGCGCAAGCCACGCTCCATGCCGCGGGCATTCACAACGGCAGCTTCGAGATTTCGGATCCGGAAGACGGCGGCTACGGCTGGACGGCGGCGGGCGGCGCGACCATCGTCGGCGGCCAGGGCGTGCTCAGCGAAGACGATCGCTTCCTCGCCGGCTTGTCCCAGACTTTCCTTGTGCCAACAGGGGCGCAGCACTTGAGCTTTACGCTGGTGCTGGCCGATCTGATCACGGATCTTTCGGCGCCGCCTGACGCCTTCGAAGTGGCGCTGCTGGATGCGGGGACTGGGCAGGCGCTGTTGAGCGCGGTGGGGCTGACGTTAAGCGATGCGCTGCTGAACGTGCAAGCCGATGGGGAAGTGTTCAAGGCCGCGGGGGTGATACTCGGGGGGGTGTTCGCTGCAGGCGGGAGCGATAGCCCGCTCGAGGTGACGATCCCCTTGAGCGGAATTGCCGCGGGGCGCGCTGTGGCGCTGTACTTCGATCTGCTGGGGTTCGGTGCCACTGGCA
>JADLAC010000018.1 GCA_020848435.1 Burkholderiales bacterium
CAACCCGAAGGGACGGGGCGCTTTTCGCGCATGGCGGTGTCGAACGACTTGCCGATAGTCTCGCTATCGGCTGCGTCGTCCTCCTAGCCCTGCGCGAAAATCGCCTCCGTCGCACACGTGAAATCAACTCCGACAGGCTCCTAGACTAGGCCACGCGCGCGATCGGCATAGGCGGACACTGCGGGCGTTCGTTCGCGGCCTCCTATGACGAGGGGCGAGCCCCCCAGCCGCTCGGGCCGACGAAGACGATCCCCCGCAGCCGCCTGCGGCGAGCGTTCCCGGTCCGCCCGGTCCGACCCTGGTCCGACCCCGCCCAGTCCACCCCGCCCGGTCCGACCCCGATCCGTAGCCCGGTCCGTAGCGCCGGTCCGTAGCGTGAGCGCGCCCAGCACCAATTCGGTTCACCGGCACCGCAACGGTGCGCGAGGGTCCGCGCCCGGGTCCGGAGCCTGGGACCATTCCATTGAAATGAAATGCGTTTTCGACTTGGCACGCTACCTGCTGTCTCGGCATCCGTTGCTCATGTCCATCAGGGAAAGGATTGGAGAATGGCGAAGAAACTCTTGATCGCATCGTTGCTCGCCGGCGGATTCGGCGCACCGGCTGCGTACGCGGCCGAGCAGTCCGCGCACACGCTCACGGGCAATGTCGGGCTGTACAGTCAGTACATCTTCCGCGGCCTCACCCAGACCGACCGCGATCCCGCGCTCCAGGGCGGCTTCGACTATAGCCATGCGAGCGGCTTCTATCTCGGCACCTGGGCCTCGAACGTGAGCTGGCTGCGCGACATGGGGGCCTACCGGTCGAGCGGCAGCCTGGAGTGGGACTTCTACGGCGGCTTCAAGTCGAGCATCGGCAAGTCCGATTTCGCCTTCGACGTCGGCCTGTTGCAATACTGGTATCCGGGCGATCCGGCAGCGGGCTTCGTCAAGGCCAATACGCTGGAAGCCTACGGGGCGCTGAGCTGGAAGTGGCTGTCGGCCAAGTACTCATACAGCCTCGACAACAAGACCTTCGGCGTCACCGACAGCCGCGGCACCTGGTACCTCGACCTGACGGCGACGATTCCGGTCACCGACAAGCTCAATCTGCAAGCGCATTGGGGCCGGCAGAAATTCCGCGGTGGCGCCAACGCGTGTCCGGCCGTGGCGGTGGGCCTGGACAACGACGGTTGCGCCTCGTACGACGATTGGAAGCTGGGCGCGACCTACAGCCTGCCGCGCGATTTCACCATCGGCGCGTTCTTCAGCGGCACCGACATGGATGGCAACCAGAAGGGGTTTTACACGACGCCCGTAGGCGCGGGCAGCCGCTTCCTCGGCAAGGACGCGTTCACCGTGTTCCTGCAGAAGACCTTCTAGACCCGCCGATTTCCAGGATGCGCGCCGGCGCGCGTCCATACTCATCCGGGGACAACCTATGAAACTGGTTACTGCAATCATCAAGCCGTTCAAGCTCGACGAGGTGCGCGAGTCGCTGTCGGCGATCGGCGTCCAAGGCATCACCGTCACGGAAGTGAAGGGATTCGGCCGCCAGAAGGGGCACACCGAGCTCTATCGCGGCGCCGAGTACGTGGTCGACTTCCTGCCCAAGGTGAAAGTCGAGGCTGCGATCAAGAGCGACATGCTGGAGCAGGTGATCGAGGCAATCGAGAAGTCCGCCAACACCGGCAAGATCGGTGACGGCAAGATATTCGTATTCGAACTTGAACAGGTCATCCGCATTCGCACCGGCGAGACCGGTGCCGATGCCCTGTAACGGAGATGCCGATGAAACGTCTGTTCGCTCTGCTCACGTTGTGTACCGCCCTGGGCCTCGCGGCACCCGCGCTCGCCCAGGACAGCACCGCGGCGCCCGCCGCGACACCGGCCGCTGACAGCGCCGCACCCGCCAGCGCTGCGGCCGGCGGTGTTGCCATCACGGCAGCCACGGCGGCGCCCGCGGTTGCGGCCTCCGCGCCAGCACCGACCCCGAACAAGGGCGACACCGCGTGGATGATGACCGCCACCGTGCTCGTGATCCTGATGATCGTTCCCGGGCTGGCGCTGTTCTACGGCGGCATGGTGCGCGCCAAGAACGCGCTGTCGGTGTTGATGCAGGTCTTCACCGTGTTCTCGCTCATGACGCTGCTGTGGTTCATCTACGGCTACAGCGTGGCGTTCACGGGTGGCAACGCGTTCTTCGGCGGCCTCGACAAGGTCTTCCTCAAGGGGGTGACCGATGCCTCCACGGCAGCCACCTTCAGCAAGGGCGTCGTGATTCCCGAGTTCAGCTTCATCGCCTTCCAGGCGACGTTCGCGGCCATCACGCCGTGCCTCATCATCGGCGCCTTCGCCGAACGCATGAAGTTCGCCGCCGTGCTGCTGTTCATGGTGATCTGGTTCACCTTCTCCTACCTGCCGATGGCGCACATGGTGTGGTACTGGGATGGGCCGGATGCGATCACCGATGCAGCATCGCTGGCCAAGGTCACCGAGGCCGCCGGATTCCTCTGGGCCAAGGGCGCGCTCGACTTCGCCGGCGGCACGGTGGTGCACATCAACGCGGGTGTCGCCGGCCTGGTCGGCGCCTACATGCTCGGCAAGCGGGTGGGGTTCGGGCGCGAATCGATGACACCGCACAGCCTCACGCTGACCATGATCGGTGCATCGCTGCTGTGGGTGGGCTGGTACGGCTTCAACGTCGGCTCGAATCTCGAAGCCACCGGCACCGCCGCGATGGCATTCGCCAACACCTCGGTAGCGACCGCCTCGGCCACGCTGAGCTGGATGTTCTTCGAGTGGCTGTTCAAGGGCAAGCCCTCGATGCTGGGCGCCGCCTCGGGCGCGATCGCGGGGCTGGTCGGCATCACTCCGGCGTGCGGCTTCGTCGGACCGATGGGCGCCATCGTCATCGGGCTGCTCGCCGGCGCGATCTGCCTGTGGGCCGTGAACGGGCTCAAGCGCATGCTCGGTGCCGATGACGCGCTCGATGTGTTCGGCGTACACGCGATCGGCGGCATCATCGGCGCGCTGCTCACCGGGGTGTTCGTCAGCAAAGGCCTGGGCGGCGCGGGCATTCCCGACTTCGTCAAGAACGAGTTCGTCGACGTCGAAATCGGCACGCAGGTGATCTCCCAGCTCTGGGGCATCGGCACCGCGATCGTCTGGTCGGGGGTCGTGTCGTTCATCGCCTACAAGATCGTCGACCTCGTGATCGGCCTGCGCGTGCCCGAAGAGCAGGAACGCGAAGGACTCGATACCACCGAGCACGGCGAGGCGGCGTACCACTACTGATCGATCCTCCCTCTCGATTCCAACGGGCGCCGCGGCGCCCGTTGTTTTTCCCGCCGCCGGGTCTGCGGGGCATGGGCTACAATGCCCGTTCTCCAGCGACACGCCCTTTCCTCACGCCCGCGACGCTGCGCATCGCCTTGCGCAAGCGTCGCACACCGGGAGCCGCGGTCATGAACGTCCCTCATCTCGTCACGGCGCTGAAAGGCCCTCTGCTCGACTTGGAACGGCGGGTGCTCGCCGCCCAGCCGGCAATCGAGCACTGGTTGCGCACGCAGTGGCTGGAGCACAGCGTCCCGTTCTACTGCTCGGTCGACTTGCGCAACGCGGGCTTCAAGCTCGCGCCGGTGGACACCAACCTGTTTCCGGGCGGGTTCAACAACCTGAGCACGGAGTTCACGCCGCTCGCGGTGCAGGCGGCGATGGCGGCGATGGACAAAGTCTGCCCGGATGCGCGCGGCATTCTGCTCGTGCCCGAGAACCACACCCGCAATGTCTTCTACCTGCAGAACGTCGCCGCGTTGACCGGCATCCTGCGCCAGGCCGGCATGAGCGTGCGCATCGGCACCCTGCTGCCGGACATCCAAGCGCCGACCGAGCTTACGCTGCCGAACGGGGCGAAGCTCGTGCTGGAGCCCATCGGGCGCAAGGGAAACCGGGTGCTGGTGGATGACTTCGATCCTTGCGTGGTGCTGTTGAACAACGATCTGTCGGCGGGCGTGCCGCCGGTGCTGCGCGAGGTCGAGCAGGCGGTGCTGCCGCCGCTGCACGCGGGCTGGCACGCGCGGCGCAAGTCCAAGCACTTCGCCGCCTACGACCGGGTGGCGAAGGAGTTCGCCGAGCTGCTGGGCATCGATCCCTGGCTCTTCAATCCGTATTTCGAATCCTGCGGCCGGATCGACTTCCGCGGCCGCCAGGGCGAGGAATGCCTGGAGGGTTATGTCGACGAGATACTGACCGACGTACGCGCCAAGTACCGGGAGTATGGGATCGAAGAGCAGCCCTTCGTCATCGTCAAGGCCGACGCCGGCACCTACGGTATGGGCATCATGAGCGTCAAGGATCCCTCGGAGGTGAAGGATCTGAATCGCCGCCAGCGCAACAAGATGGCGGTTGTCAAGGAAGGGCTGGAAGTGCACGAGGTCCTGGTGCAGGAGGGCGTGCACACCTTCGAGACGGTCAACGATGCCGTGGCCGAGCCGGTCGTGTACATGATCGACCGGTTCGTGGTCGGGGGCTTCTACCGTGTCCATACCGAGCGCGGCAAGGACGAGAACCTGAATGCACCTGGCATGCAGTTCGTGCCGCTCGCCTTCGCCAGCCCCTGTCTGCCCGATCTCGCGGGCAAGCCCGATTGCCCGCCGAACCGGTTCTATGCCTACGGCGTGGTCGCCCGTCTCGCCCTGGTCGCCGCCGCCATCGAGCTCGAGGAAACCGAGCCCCGGTTCGCGCACGCCGAGCGGCCGCTGCACGCGGCCGGGGGCGCGTGAACGCCGCGCCTTCCCCAGCGTCCTGCGTTAGCTCCCGTCGATGCCCCCAGCGCGCATGAAGATCGCCTTCGTCCTCGACCCGCTCGACTCGATCAAGACCTACAAGGATTCCTCCTTTGCGATGATGCGCGAGGCCGCCGCGCGCGGCCATCGCCTGTACGCGATCATGCAGGAGGATGTCATGTGGCGCGGCGGCGATGTCCTTGCGTTCGCGCGCGAGCTGGCGCTGACCTCGGACCCCTACCACTGGTACGAAGCGAGCCAGGCCACGGAGTCGAGCCTCGCCGCGTTCGACGCCGTGGTGATGCGCAAGGACCCGCCCTTCGACATGGAGTACGTGTATAGCACCTACCTGCTCGAGCTCGCGCAGCGCCAGGGTGCGCGCGTCTTCAACCATCCCAAGGCGATCCGCGACAACAACGAAAAGATGGCCATTGCCCGTTTCGCCCAGTTCACCGCGCCGACCATCGTCACCCGGCAGGAATCGCAGGTGCGCGCGTTCCTTGCCGAGCATGGCGACATCATCCTGAAACCCCTCGACGGCATGGGCGGCACGTCCATATTCCGCCTGCACCGGACCGATCCCAATATCGGCGTGGTGATCGAAACGCTCACCCACTACGGGCGGCGTACGATCATGGCGCAACGCTACATCCCGGAAATCGTCCGCGGCGACAAACGCGTGCTCATCATCGACGGCAAGCCCGTGCCCTACAGCCTGGCGCGGATTCCGAAGGAAGGCGAAACGCGCGGCAACCTCGCCGCCGGCGGCCGCGGGGTGGCGCAGCCGCTGTCGCCGCGCGACGGGGAGATTGCGGCCACGATCGGACCCATACTGGCGGCCGAGGGGCTGTTGCTGATCGGGCTGGACGTGATCGGCGACTACCTCACCGAGGTCAACGTGACCAGCCCGACGTGTTTTCAGGAGATCACCGAGCAGACGGGCTTCAACGTCGCCGGCATGATGATCGATGCGCTGGAGCGCCAGGCCGGCTAGTTGGCGTGCGCTTTGAAGCTCTGCTCGCTTGCCGGCATGGCGAGCCCAGCGCCGAGCCTGGCGCCCCGCGGGGCAGGTGTGGCGGTTTCGCATCGCCAATGCAACCGCGCGCACTGCGGCGGTCGAAAACGCGCACGCTATTTGCGGTATGGTGCTATGCAATAGCATAATAGCGCGACATCGGTACGGCCCGAATGATCGGCATCCTCATCATTGCCCACGGCACGCTCGGCGAGAGCCTGCTGCACTGCGCAAGCCACATCCTGGGCAAGCGTCCCAGGCACCTCGCGCAGATCGGCATCACGCCTCAAGACGACCCCCAACTCATCCTGCCGCAGGCCATCCGCTTGCTGCGTGCTCTCGATTCGGGCCAAGGCGTGCTGGTGCTTACCGACATCTTCGGCGGGACGCCGAGCAACGTCGCGGGGCGTCTGTTGATTCCGAGCAAGGTCGAAGGGGTATCCGGCGTCAGCCTGCCGATGCTGATTCGTGCGCTCACCTACCGCAACGAGCCGCTCGCCATCGTGGTCGAAAAGGCATTATCCGGAGGTACGGAAGGCGTCGTTCACATGCCGCCGCCCGAGCACACCAGTGTTGCAACGGGAACTTGAGATCATCAACAAGCTCGGGCTGCACGCGCGGGCTTCGGTCAAGCTCACCCAGGCCGCCGGTCGGTTCAGCTCCGAGATCTGGCTCTCGCGCAACGGCAAGCGCGTCAACGCCAAGAGCATCATGGGGGTCATGATGCTCGCTGCCGCGCGCGGCACCACGGTGCTCATCGAAGTCGAAGGCCCCGACGAAATGAGCGCGCTCGAAGCCCTGACGCAGCTCGTGGCGACCCGTTTCGGCGAGCCGGATTGATCCCAGCGCCCGTGCCCGTCTGATCGGCCGCCGGCCCAGAAGGGACGAGCGATTCGCCCGCCTCCCCCGTGGCGCGGCACGTCCTCGCCTGCCCCCATTGCGGATCGACGGCGCGCGCCGTCCACCGCTGCCGTGCAGTTGGGGGCGCCGTCAAGTCACGCTAGACTCTGGGCTCCAGCCACCGCCGGCGCGATCGCGCGCGCGGCGAACTGCTGCACGGACCGCAATCATGCTCACGCTCCTTACGATCCGGCCGCGTGCCGAGCGCCGCGGCGGCACGGTGCCCGCCAGCCTCAAGGGGAAGGCGCGATGAGCTTTACCATTCACGGCACGGGCATTTGCGCGGGCATCGCGATCGGCCAAGCGATGCTGCATTCCCACACCCGCCTCGAAGCGGGCCACTATCTCGTCCCGCGTTCGCAGATCGCCGAGGAGCTCGCGCGCTTCGACGCCGCAGTGGCCAAGACCCGGGCCGAGTTCACGGCGCTGCGCGAAACCATTCCCGCCAATGCGCCCTCCGAGTTCGAGGCGTTCATCGACGTGCACATGATGATCCTCAACGACTCGACCCTGTCGAAGGTTCCGCGCGCGATCATCGAGCGCGAGCAATGCAATGCCGAATGGGCGCTCAAGCTGCAAGCCGACGAGCTGCTGGCGCAGTTCGACGCGATCGAAGACGGCTACCTGCGCGAGCGCAAGGCCGATGTGCTGCAGGTCGTGGAGCGGCTGATGCTCGCGCTGGGCGGCCAGCCTGGCTACGTTCCCGATATCACCGATGCGGGGCAGAGCAAGATCCTGGTGGCCCACGATCTGTCACCTGCCGATGTGCTGCAGTTCAAGCAGCATCAGTTCGCGAGCTTCCTCACCGAGCTGGGTGGCACCACGTCGCATACGGCGGTGGTCGCGCGCAGCTTGAACCTGCCTTCGATCGCCTCGCTGCACCACGCGCGCAGCCTGATCTACGAAAACGAGATGCTGATCGTCGACGGCACCCAAGGCGTGGTCATCATCGACCCGGATCCCCAGGTGCTGGCGGACTATCGCTTGCGCCAGCACCAGATCGAGCTCGAGCGCCAAAAGCTGCGCCGGTTGCGCACGACCCGCGCGATGACCCTCGACGGCACGGGCGTCGAGCTGCACGCGAACATCGAATTGCCCGAGGACGTGGCCGAGGTGGCCGACGCCGGCGCCTCCGGCATCGGGCTGTTCCGCACCGAGTTCCTGTTCATGAACCGCGACACGCTGCCCAACGAGGAGGAGCAGTTCGCAGCCTACCGCAACGTGGTCGAATCGATGCAGGGCTTGCCCGTGACGATACGCACCTACGATCTCGGCTCCGACAAGGCCATCGACGGCGAGCAGCGGCCCGTATTGCAGAATCCGGCGCTCGGTCTGCGTGCGATCAGGCTGTGTCTCACCGAGCCGCGGCGCTTTCAGATCCAGTTGCGGGCGATACTGCGAGCCTCGCATTACGGCAAGACCCGCCTGTTGATTCCCATGATCTCGGCTGCGGCCGAGATCGACCAGACCCTGCACCAGATCGAAATCGCCAAGCAGACCCTCGCGGCGAAGAATATTGCGTTCGATCCACGGCTCGAGGTCGGCGGGATGATCGAAATCCCGGCCGCGGCGCTCGCGCTGCGCATGTTCACGCGCAAGCTGGATTTTCTTTCGATCGGCACCAACGACCTCATTCAGTACACGCTTGCCATCGACCGTACCGACGATGCGGTCGCTCACCTCTACGACCCGCTGCACCCTGCGGTGCTGCACCTGGTGGCCTTGGTCATCTCCAGCGCCAATCGCACCGGCACGCCGGTTGCGCTGTGCGGAGAGATGGCGGGCGACGTGAAGCTGAGCCGCTTGCTGCTCGGCCTGGGCCTGCGACAGCTCTCCATGCATCCCGGCCAGATCCTCGCCGTGAAGCAGGAGATACTGCGCACCAACCTGTCCAGCGTGCGCTTGCTCGCTCGGCGGATGCTGCGCATCGCCGACCCGGATCGCATGCGCGCGATGCTCGAGCGCCTGAATGCCGACTGAGACAGTCAGACGAGGCTACGCTGCGGCCATGCTGCACGAGATCGGACACATTCGTCAGGACAGCGACCGCGGGCTTCGCCGCTGGTTCCAGGACGACTATTTCGACCTCTATACCTGGCAGGACGCGAACGGCGCCTTGGTTGCTTTTCAGCTCTGCTACCAGCGCAATCGCGACGAAGGCGTGGTGAGCTGGACGGCCGCCGAGGGCTTCTCGCACGCGCGCGTCGATAGTGGCGAGCACCCCTTCAAACACGCCAGGAGTCCGTTGCTGCGCTCCGATGGCACGCCGCCTTTCTTTCGCATCTACAGCCGCTTTCTCGATGCCACCCGCGGCTTCGAAGCGGCACTGCGCGAGCCCCTGCTCGAGCGGCTGCGCGAATACCGTGGCGTCCTCTTCGGCCGGCGCCGCAAACCGCGCCGCAAGCCGTGCGTGCTATCCCAACGCGATTGACAGTACCGCCGAGGCGGAGTAACTTCCGCAGCCACAGCAGTACGGCGCCGATTTGAACCTCAGCTTGCGGGCGCCTAATAAAACCGGCTAAAGCGAAGGCAACCCAGCCCGCGCGAGTCGGCTGGGTTTTTCGTTCTAGGGACGCGAATGCGCTCGTGAAGGCGGAGCTGCCGATTTCTCCGGATTGCGTGGGTCCGGTCATCCCCAAGGTCGCGCACTTCACGGCGCCGCTACAGTTGCGCAGCAGCGCAATCCTGCCCGACTACCGGCTGGTATACGAAACCTACGGCGAGCTCAATGCCGCGCGCAGCAACGCGGTCCTGGTGTGTCACGCTTTGAATGCCTCGCATCACGTCGCGGGCTGGTACGCCGACGATCCGAAGGACCTCGGCTGGTGGGACAACATGGTGGGGCCCGGCAAGCCGCTCGATACCGATCGCTTCTTCGTGATCGGCATCAACAACATCGGCGGCTGTCACGGCTCGACCGGACCCAGCTCGATCGACCCCGCGACCGGCAGGCCGTACGGCGCCAGCTTCCCCGTGGTCACGGTGGAGGATTGGGTGGCGGCGCAGGTGCGGCTCGCCGATCTCCTGGGCATCGATCGATTCTGCGCGGTGATGGGCGGCAGCCTCGGCGCCATGCAGGCACTGCAATGGACCATCGACCAGCCCAAGCGCGTGGCGCATGCCATCGTGATCGCCGGGGCACCGAAGCTCTCCACCCAGAACATCGCGTTCAACGAGGTCGCGCGCCAGGCCATCATCTCGGACCCCGATTTTCACGCTGGCGACTACTATGCGCACGGCACGGTGCCGCGGCGGGGGCTGCGCATCGCGCGCATGATCGGTCACATCACCTACCTGTCCGACGACGCGATGATGGAGCGCTTCGGCCGCGTCCTGCGCGCGGACGACTTCCGCTTTCACTTCGATGTCGACTTCGAAGTCGAGTCCTACCTGCGCTACCAGGGGGAAAAGTTCGCCGAGTATTTCGACGCCAACACGTACCTGCGCATCACCCGCGCGCTCGACTATTTCGACCCGGCGATGAAACACGGCGGCAATCTCACCCGCGCCTTCCAGGCTGCCGAGGCGAGCTTCCTGGTCGTGTCCTTCACCTCGGACTGGCGCTTCTCGCCGGCGCGTTCGCGCGAGATCGTCAAGGCGTTGCTCGACAACAAGCGCAACGTCACCTACGCCGAAATCGATGCGCCGCACGGACACGACGCCTTCCTGCTCGACGATGCGCACTATCACGAGCTGGTGCGCGCGTATTTCCTGCGGCTCGCCGCCGACATTTCGCACGGCCGCACGGCATGAACGCCGCATCGCTGCACGCGCGGGCCGATTTCAAGGTGATCGCGCGCTGGATTCCGGAGCACGCGCGGGTACTCGATCTGGGCTGCGGCGACGGCTCCTTGCTGCAATTTCTCGCCGAAACCCGCGGCGTGCAGGGCTACGGGGTCGAAATCAGCCCGGACAACATCGTCGCCTGCGTGCGCAACGGCGTGAACGTCATCCAGGACGACCTGGAAACCGGGTTGCACGAAATCGAGGACGCTGCGTTCGATTTCGTCATCCTGTCGCAGACCTTGCAGGCCATGCGCCACACCGAGGACATCGTCGATGAAATGCTGCGCGTGGGACAGCAAGCGATCGTGACCTTCCCGAACTTCGGCTATTGGCGCAACCGCCTCGCCGTCGCGCGCGGCAACATGCCCGTGTCGCGCAACCTGCCCTACGAGTGGTACGACACGCCCAACGTGCACCTTTGCACCATCGACGACTTCGAGCGCTTTTGCACCAAGCGCCGGGTGCGCATTTGCGAGCGCGTGGTCCTGAGCGACGGGAGCGAAGTCGCCGCCTTGCCGAACCTGTTGGGACAGCTCGCCGTGTACCGGTTCGAGCGCCAGCTCGGCGCGAGCCCGAGCTAACGCGCCTGCGCCACGGCTTCGGCGGCGGGCGCGGGCATCAGGTGGCGGCCCAAGCGCAGCAACAACAACCCCGGCAACGCGATCAGCACGCACAGCATGAAGAAGCCGGGCCAACCCAGGGCTTGCGCGAGCCATCCGGTGGGTGCCGAGGCGAGCACGCGCGGCACGCCCATCAAGCTCGACAGCAGCGCATACTGGGTCGCCGTGAAGCGCCGATCGGTCAATGCGCCCATGAAGCCGACGAACGCCGCCGTCCCCAGGCCGCCGGTCAGGTTCTCCACCGCGATGACGGCGGCGAGCGCAGGTACGCTCGGCGGCAAGCCGGCCAGCACGACGAAACCGGCGGTCGATACCATCTGGCCCAGCCCGAACCACCACAGGGCCCGAGTGAGCCCGATGCGCAAGATCAAGAACCCACCCAGCGTCGCGCCGGCGAGCGTCGCCCAGAATCCGAACAGCTTGACCACGGTGCCGATCTCGGTCTTGCTGTAGCCCAGATCGAGGTAGAACGGGGTGGTCATCGCGGACGCCAAGGTGTCGCCGAGCTTGTAGAGGAGGATGAATCCGAGCGCGAGCCAGGCGCCGTCGCGGGTGAAGTAATCGCGGAAAGGCAACAGCACGGCCTCGGTCAACGTCCGCGGCCGGCCCGCGGGCAGCGGCGGCTCGGGCACCAGCGCGCTCACCAGCATCGACAGCGCCATCACACCCGCGAGCAGTTGGTACATCCGTGGAAACGACAGCCAATCGGCGAGGATCAGGCCGCCGCCGCCCGCGAGCAGCATGCCGACCCGATAGCCGTTCACGTACATGGCCGAACCGAATCCGAGCTCGATGTCGGACAGGCTCTCGCGCCGATAGGCATCGATCACGATGTCTTGCGATGCCGAGAACAAGGCCACCAGGAAGGCCGCGACCGAGACCATGACGAGATCGTCCGCGCGCGGAGCGGAGAGGCTCAGACCGAGCAGCGCCGCGGTCAATGCCGCCTGCATGGCGAGCAGCCAGCCGCGGCGCCGGCCCAGGCGCGCGACGCTGTAGCGATCGAACAGCGGCGACCAGAGGAACTTCAACGTATACGGCAATCCCACCAGGGCGAACAAGCCGATGCGGGCGAGGTCGACCCCCTGATCGCTCAGCCACGCCTGCAGGACGGAGCCGGTCAGCAGCAGCGGCAGCCCGGAGGCGAATCCCATCAGCGCCGCGATCAGCATGCGGGCGCTGCACACCGTTCGCAGCGCATCGCGCCAGGAACGCGCACCCGGCTGGATCGCGGCGCGCTCGCGCGGCTGGCTCAAGCGCTGCCTGCTAGCCGAGACTGAGGAAGATCACGCCACATTCGCGCGGAATCCTTCCCCGCCTTGCGTATGGCCGGCGCTTTGCACCCGGGACCAGCCTCGCATGCACGGCTTCAGCCATGGTCGAAATCGATGGTGAGCGGCGCGTGGTCGGAGAAGCGCTTGTTGGTATAGATCGCGACGGCGCGCGCCCGCGCGGCGAGCTCCGGGGTGGCGATCTGGTAGTCGATGCGCCAGCCCACGTTCTTCGCCCACGCCTGGCCGCGGTTCGACCACCAGGTGTAGCGCTCCGGGCGCGGATCCACGCGCCGGAACACGTCGACGAAACCAAGCTCGTCGAATACGCGGCTGAGCCAAGCCCGCTCCTCGGGCAGGAAACCGGAGTTCTTCTGGTTCGAGCGCCAGTTCTTGAGATCGATCGCCTGGTGCGCGATGTTCCAGTCGCCGCAAAGGAGCACGTCGCGGCCGCAACGGCGCAGCTTCAGCAGGTGCGGGAAGAACTGGTCGAGGAAGCGAAACTTCGCTTGCTGCCGCTCGGGCGAGCTCGACCCCGACGGAAGGTAGAGCGAGATGACGCTCAGCTTGCCGCAATCGAGCTGGAGATAACGGCCTTCGGCGTCGATCTCGTCGATGCCCAAGCCGCACTGCACGCGCTCGGGCGCGAGGCGGGTGTAGATGCCCACCCCGCTGTAGCCTTTCTTCCGCGCGCAGTGGAAATGCCCCACCATCTTGCGCGGCGAACGCAGCGCCGCGCCGAGATCGCATTCATGCGCCTTCAGCTCCTGCACGCACACGAAATCGGCCCGCTGGCGCGCGAGCCAGGAGAACAATCCCTTGTTCGCGGCCGAGCGGATTCCGTTGAGATTCAAAGTGATTACGCGTAACATAAACCGCGGGTGGGCGATGACTGATTTCAGGCGGGATTTTTTTCGATTCGCGGCTTCGCAGCGAGCCCTGCTGTTCGGCGAGTTCGTCACCAAGGCCGGACGTATATCGCCCTACTTCTTCAATGCCGGCATGTTCAGCAGCGGCGCGGCGCTCGCTCGGCTGAGCGAATTCTACGCGAAAGCGATTCGCGCGGCCGCGATCGAATTCGATGTCTTGTTCGGATCGGCTTACAAGGGCATTCCGCTCGCCGCGGGCGTGGCCATGACGCTCGCGCACGAGGGCCGGGACGTGCCGTTTTCCTTCAACCGCAAGGAAACCAAGGACCACGGCGAGGGCGGGGTCGTGATCGGCGCCCCGCTGCGAGGCCGCGTGCTCATCATCGATGACGTGATCTCGGCCGGCACCTCGGTGCGCGAGTCGGTCGCAATCATCCGCGGCGCGAATGCGCAGCCCTGCGGCGTCGCGATCGCCCTCGATCGCATGGAGCGCGGCAGTCGCGAAACCTCCGCCGTCGAGGAAGTCGAGCAGAGCTTCGGCATCCCGGTCGTCGCCATCGCCACCCTGGACGATCTGATCGGCTTCGTGCGCGCCGAGCCCGGCCTGGGAGAGCACCTGGCGGGCGTGCTCGCATACCGCGAACGCTTCGGCACCGCCGCCCATGCGCGCTGAGCGTCTGATCGCGGGCTTGATCGCGCTGGCCGCTATCGCCGGCGCCGATGCCGCGCTCTACAAGTGGGTCGACGACAAGGGCCAGGTGCAGTACAGCGACAAGCCGCCGGCGGACAAGAACAAGGGCGGCGTACAGATGTCGAACCGCGGCGTCGTGGTGAAGAAGCTCGACCCCGGCCCCACGCCCGAGCAGCAGAAGGCGAAGGAAGAGGAGCTGGTACGGCGTAAGGCCGAGGAGCAGCAGGCGCTCAGCCAGCGCCGGCTGGACAATGCGCTGCTGCAGTCGTTCTCCAACGCGCAGGAGATCGATATGAAGCGCGATCGCGAAATTCAATCGCTCGATGCCCTCATCGCCAATCTGCGCGGTCAGGACCGCTCGGTCAGCGAGCGCTTGAACGAGGATCGCAAGCGCGGCGAGTTCTACGCCAGGCGCAAACAGCCGATGCCCGATTCGCTCAAGGACGATGTCGCCCGCGGCGAGGGCGAGCTCAAGGTGATACGCGAGGAAATCGGGCGCCGCCAGCAGGAAATCGTGGCCACGCGCGAGAAATACGATACGCTCAAGAAGCGCTACATCGAATTGCGCCAGCCGGAGCAGACCGGCGCCCTGGCGCCGGCGGCGGCCGCCACCGTGCCGCCGAAGAAGTAACACGATCCTGGTCCGACCCTGACCCCGGTCCGTCTTCCTGTTTTCAGGTGAGCTTGCGGCGCAGGATGTCGTTGACCTGCTGCGGATTGGCCTTGCCCTTGCTCGCCTTCATCACCTGTCCCACCAGCGCGTTGAACGCCTTCGCCTTGCCGGCGCGGTAGTCGGCCACCTGGGCCCCATTGGCGGCGATGACTTCCTCGACCAGCCGCTCGAGCGCGCCGCCGTCCGAGATCTGGCGCAGGCCGCGCCGCTCGATGATGCTGTCGGCATCGCCCTCGCCGGCCCACATGGCGTCGAACACGTCGCGGGCGATTTTGCTCGACACGGTGCCATCGGCGATGCGCTCGATCAGTGCACGCAGCGCCCGCGGCGTGATCGTGCTCGCGCCGATGTCGGCTGCCGCCTCATTCAACTTCGCGGCCAGCGCACCGTTGATCCAGTTGGCGGCGAGCTTCGGCCCCTGTCCGGTGAGACCGGCCGCCGCGCGTTCGAAGTAATCGGCGAGCTCGCGCGAAGCGGTGAGCAGGTTCGCATCATAGGCCGACAGCGCGTACTCGGTGGTGAAACGCTCGCGCTTTTGCGCCGGCAGCTCCGGCATCGATGCACCGAGCTCGGCGAGAAACGCCTCGCTGATCTCGAGCGGCAGGAGATCGGGATCCGGGAAGTATCGATAGTCGTGCGCATCCTCTTTGCTGCGCATGGCGCGCGTCTCGTCGCGCTCGGGATCATAGAGCCGCGTCTCCTGCCTGACGCTGCCGCCCGCGGCGATGAGATCGATCTGGCGCTTCACCTCGTAATCGATAGCGCGTTCGAGGAAGCGAAAGGAGTTGAGGTTCTTGATTTCGCAGCGCGTGCCGAGCGCGCTTGCGCCGGCGGGGCGCACCGACACGTTCGCATCCATCCGGAACGAGCCTTCCTGCATGTTGCCGTCGCAGATGTCGAGCCAGCGCACCAGGGCGTGCAGCGCCTTGGCGTAGGCAACGGCCTCGGCGGCGCTGCGCATATCGGGCTCGGATACGATCTCGAGCAGCGGCGTGCCGGCCCGATTCAGATCGATGCCGCTCATGCCGTGAAAGTCCTCGTGCAGCGACTTGCCGGCATCCTCTTCCAGGTGCGCGCGCGTGAGCCGCACGGTCTTGGTCACATCGCCCAGCACGATGTCGATGCTGCCGTGTTGCACCACGGGGATTTCGTACTGGCTGATCTGGTAGCCCTTCGGCAAATCCGGGTAGAAATAATTCTTGCGGGCGAAAATCGAGCGCCGATTAATGGTCGATCCCACCGCCAGGCCGAAGCGCACGGCCTTCTCGACCACGGCGGCGTTCAACACCGGCAACACTCCCGGCAGCGCCACATCGACCTCGCAGGCCTGCGTGTTGGGCTCCGCGCCGAAGGCCGTCGCCGCGCCGGAAAAGATCTTCGAGCGCGTCGAAAGCTGTACGTGCACTTCCAGGCCGATGACGGTTTCCCAGGTCATGATCGGTCCATTACTCGACAAACGCCTGCGGCATGCGCCCATGCCAATCGGTTGCGCCCTGGAAGCGATGCGCATAGTTGAGCAGGCGCGCTTCGCTGAAATAGTCGCCGATCAACTGCAAGCCGACGGGCAAGCCCGCAGCATCGAACCCCGCGGGGATCGACAGTCCCGGCAACCCCGCGAGGTTGACGGCAATGGTATAGATGTCCGAGAGGTACATCTGCACCGGATCGCTCGTCCGGCTGCCCAGCTCGAACGCGGTCGTCGGACTGGTCGGGCCCATGATGACGTCGCAGCGCCGGAACGCCGCGGCGAAATCCGCGGCGATGAGCCGGCGGATCTTCTGCGCCTTGATGTAGTAGGCGTCGTAGTAGCCGTGCGAGAGCACGTAGGTGCCGATCATGATGCGGCGGCGGACTTCGGCGCCGAAGCCCTCGGCGCGGGTGCGCTCGTACATGTCGGTCAGGTCGCCGAACTCGGCCGCTCGATGGCCGTAGCGCACACCGTCGTAGCGTGCCAGGTTGCTCGATGCTTCGGCCGGCGCGAGCACGTAATAGACCGGAATCGACAACCCCATGTTCGGCAGGCTCACTTCGACGGTATTCGCCCCCAGACGCCGATATTCGGCGATGGCCGCCTCGATCGCGCGCGCGACATCGGGCTGTACCCCTGCGCTGAAGAACTCCTTCGGCAAGCCGATGCGCAAGCCCTGCAACGGCTGCCCCAGGGCGCGCGTATAGTCCTCGGGTTCGCGCTCGAGGCTGGTCGAATCGCGCGCATCGAAGCCCACCATCGCGTTCAGGAGCAGCGCGAGGTCATGCGCGGATTTCGCTATCGGGCCTGCCTGGTCGAGGCTGGAAGCGAACGCGATCATGCCGTAGCGCGATGCGATCCCGTAGGTCGGCTTCAAGCCGCACACCCCGCACAGCGCCGCCGGCTGGCGGATCGATCCGCCGGTATCGGTGCCGGTTGCCGCGGGTGCCAGCCGCGCGGCGATGCTGGCGGCCGATCCGCCCGAGCTGCCACCTGGGACCAGGCTCGCGCGCCACGGATTGCGCACCGGGCCGAAATACGAGCTCTCGTTCGACGAGCCCATGGCGAACTCGTCCATGTTGGTCTTGCCGAGATTGACCGCGCCGGCCGCATCGAGCCGAGCGACCACGTGGGCATCGTAGGGTGCGACGAAATTCTCCAGCATGCGCGAGCCGCAAGTCGTCCGCCAGCCGCGGGCGCAGAAGATGTCCTTGTGCAAGACCGGGATGCCGGTCAGCGTCACGGCTTTACCCGCCGCGATGCGCGCATCGGCCGCGGCGGCGGCGGCGAGCGTACGCTGCGCGTCGAGTGTTATGACGGCGTTGAGCCCGGCATTGAAGCGAGCGATGCGCTCGAGGAAATGGCGCGCGAGCTCCACGCTCGAGCACTGGCGGCTCGCGAGGCGCTGGGACAATTCAGCGATGGTGAGCTGGAACATGAGAAGCGCGCGGCGCCCTGCCGTGCCGCGCGGCTGGGGCGCGGCCGGCGCAAGGCTTCGCCCGTTATTCGATCACTTTCGGTACCAGGTACAGGCCAGCCTCGCTCAGCGGCGCAAGCGCGAGCAGCGCGTCGCGCCGATCGGTCTCGGTGACGCGGTCTGGCCGTAATCGCTGGGCGACGTCACGCGGATGCGACATCGCCGCCACCGCCGAAGTATCGACGGCTTGCATCTCGCCGATCAGCGCGAAAATGCGATTCAGCTCCTCGAGCATGGCTTGGGCCTGCGCGTCGTTCTGGCGCAGCCGGGCGAGCTGGGCCACGCGACGTACATCATCGAGGGTCAAGGCCATGGCGATAATGCAATACGAGATCGACCACCGGAGTCGCGAAGCCTATCACAAGCGAGCCGCCGAGGGCGTTCGCGCTCGGCGCACTGTCGCTTCGCGCGGTGCAATGCGGTATCATGTTTTATTCGCCTTTAGGGCTCGTTTGCCTCGCGCCCTCCCGCGGGACGGCCACCGTCTATGTTCGGATTTCTATCCAGTTATTTCTACGACGATCTCGCAATCGACCTAGGCACCGCCAACACCCTGATATTCGTCCGCGGCAAGGGCATCGTCCTGGACGAGCCTTCGGTGGTCGCCATACGCCAGGACGGGGGTCCCAACGGTAAGCGCCTGATCCAGGAAGTCGGGCTCGCCGCCAAGGCGATGCTGGGTCGCACGCCGCACAACATCATCGCCATCCGCCCCATGAAGGATGGCGTGATCGCGGATTTCACCGTCACCGAGCAGATGCTCAAGCACTTCATCAAGAAAGTGCTCGATTCGCGCATCTTCAAGCCGAGCCCGCGCATCATCATCTGCGTACCCTGCGGCTCGACCCAGGTCGAACGCCGCGCCATCCGCGAGTCGGCCGAAGGCGCCGGCGCGAGCAAGGTCTACCTGATCGAAGAGCCGATGGCCGCGGCCATCGGCGCGGGCTTGCCGGTCAGCGACGCCACCGGTTCGATGGTGGTCGACATCGGCGGCGGCACCACCGAGGTCGGCGTCATTTCGCTCGGCGGCCTGGTCTACGCCGGCTCGGTGCGGGTAGGCGGCGATAAGTTCGACGAGGCGATCATCAATTACATTCGCCGCAACTACGGGATGCTGATCGGCGAGACGACCTCCGAGCTCATCAAGAAGGATATCGGCTCGGCCTTCCCCGGCTCCGAAGTGCGCGAGAAGGAAGTGAAAGGACGTAACCTCGCCGAGGGTATCCCGCGCAGCTTCACCATCTCGTCGAACGAAATCCTCGAAGCGCTGACCGAGCCGCTCAACAGCATCGTCAGCTCGGTCAAGACCGCGCTCGAACAAACGCCGCCGGAGCTGGCGGCCGACATCGCGGAAAAGGGCATGGTTCTGACCGGTGGCGGCGCGCTGCTGCGCGACATCGACCGGCTGCTGATGGAAGAGACCGGGCTTCCGGTGGTGGTTGCCGACGACCCACTGACCTGCGTCGTGCGCGGTTCCGGCAAGGCGCTGGAGCTCATGGACAAGATGGGGTTTCTGTTCACCAACGATTGAGGCGGCGAGCGCATTGCGTACGAGCGATTCGAGCCGTGCCGGCGCCCTGACAGTCCATCGCGTCGAGCCTCGCGGCGCTCGCCGGCACTGAACGGCGCCCAGAGCGCGCGCGCGCCCCGACGCCGATGGAAGCCAGCCCGCCGCCCTTCTTCAAGCGCGGACCCTCGCCGGCATTCAGGTTGGGCGTGTTCGCCATGCTGTCGATCGTGCTGATGGTGCTGGATGCGCGCATGCGCTATCTCGAGCCCATGCGCCAAGCCATTTCCGTCGTCCTCTATCCTCTGCAGCAGCTCGCGGCGGCGCCGGGGGCGCTGGCTGCGCGCGTGGCCGACTACTTCACCACCCAGGAGAGCCTACAGGCGGACAAGGCCAGGCTCGAAAACCAGGCCTTGGCTCAAGCCGCCTCGTTACGAGAGCTGGAAACGCTGCGGCGGGAAAACATGGAGCTGCGCGGCTTGCTCGACGCCAAGCGCCGGATCGAACAGCGCTCGGTGATGGCGGAGGTTCTGTACGGCGCGCGCGATCCCTTCACGCGCAAGTTCATCATCGACAAGGGGCTGGGCGCGGAGCTGCAAGCCGGCGCCGCCGTGCTGGACGGCGAAGGCGTGATCGGCCAGATCACGCGCGTATACCCGTTCGTCTCGGAGGTCACGCAAATCACCGACAAGAACCAGGCGGTGCCGGTACAGAACGTGCGCAGCGGCCTGCGCGCGATCGTGTTCGGCAACGGCAAGGACGGCACGCTCGACCTGCGCTTCATGCCGGTGAACGCTGACATCCAGGTGGGCGATACCCTGGTCACCTCCGGGATCGACGGCATCTATCCGGCCGGGCTGCCGGTTGCGCGCGTGATCGACATCGAGCGTAATGCGGCGCTTGCCTTCGCGCGGATCACGTGCGCGCCCCTGGGCGGGATCGACCGGCGAGGACACGTGCTGGTCCTCACCACCCAGCGCGAGCTGCCCGAGCGGCCGGTGGAGGCGTCGGAGCCGGCCAAGCGCAAGAAAGCCAAGCGGGGTGCGTCTTGACGTCGCTCGCGCGCCCGCAGGAGATCCTGCTGCCGGTCACGACGGGGCTCATCGCGGTCAGCGTGCTGGCCGCCTTGCTGGTGAACCTGGTGCCACTGCCGCTCGGCGTGCTGCGCATGCGGCCCGACTTCTGCGCCCTGATGCTTATCTACTGGGGCATCCACCAGCCGCGCCGGGTCGGCTTCACGGTCGCATTCCTGCTCGGGCTCGCGATCGACCTGGTCGATGCCAGCCTGTTCGGACAACATGCCTTGATCTACGTCGCCCTGCTCTTCGCCGCCATCACCGTGCACCGGCGCGTGCTCAATTTCGGCCTGCTCGGGCAGAGTCTGCACATCTTGCCGCTGCTGCTCGCGGGCGAAGTGATCGCCATCGCGCTGCGGCTGCTCGCAGGCGACGAGGCGCCGGGTCCGGCGCATTTCGCCGGCGCGCTGGTGGGCGCGGCGCTGTGGATTCCGCTCTCGCTGCTGCTGCGCCTGCCGCGGCTGCCGAAGGCGAGCTCCGATCGGGTCTGACGCCATGCCCGCGGCCGAGCTACGCAACCTGAAGCACGAGATCCACCAGTTCCGGGGCCGCTTGCTGGTCGCCGCGCTGATGGTCAGCGCCCTGTTCCTCGTGCTCGCCGGGCGCTTCGTCCACCTGCAGGTGTTCGAGCACGCCCACTACGATACCCTCGCCGAGTCGAACCGCATCGCCATCGCGCCGGTCGTGCCGAACCGCGGTCTCATCCTCGATCGCAACGGGGTCGAGCTCGCGCATAATTTCTCCGCGTACACGCTCGAAATCACTCCGGCCAAGACCCAGAACCTGGACGCGCTCATCGACGAGCTCGCCACCGTGGTCGACATCGCGCCGAAGGATCGCAAGCGCTTTCGCAAGCTGCTCGAAGAGAGCAAGAACTTCGAGAGCCTGCCGATACGCAACCGGCTCAGCGACGAGGAAGTGGCGCGCTTTTCGGTCAACCGCTATCGCTTTCCCGGGGTCGAGATCAAGGCCCGGCTGTTCCGGCACTATCCGCATCGCGACCTGACGGCGCACCTCGTCGGCTATATCGGCCGCATCAACAGCAAGGACGTGGAGGCGCTGGAAGCTTCCGAGCAAAGCGCCAACTACCGCGGCAGCGATCACATCGGCAAGATGGGCCTGGAGCAAAGCTACGAGCAGAAGCTGCACGGCACCACCGGTTTCGAGCAAGTGGAGGTGGACGCGGGCGGGCGCGCCGTGCGCACGCTTTCGCGCACCCCGCCCACCTCCGGCGACAATCTGATCCTGTCGCTCGATCTGAAGCTGCAGGAGATCGCCTGGCGGGCCTTCGGTGAGCGGCGCGGCGCATTGGTCGCCATCGAGCCCAACAGCGGTGCCGTGCTGGCCTTCGTCAGCAAGCCGGGCTTCGACCCGAATCTGTTCGTCGACGGCATCGATCCGCAAAGCTGGGAGTCACTCATCAAGTCGCCCGATCGGCCCATGACCAATCGCGCCTTGCAGGGCCAGTACCCGCCCGGCTCCACCTTCAAGCCGTTCATGGCGCTCGCGGGGCTCGCCCTGGGCAAACGCACGCCGCACTATTCGATCAGTGACCCCGGCTATTTCGCCTTGCCGGGTCTCGCCCATCAGTATCGCGACTGGAAGAAGGGCGGCCACGGCGCGGTCGATTTGCACCGCTCGCTCGTCATTTCCTGCGATACCTATTATTACGGCCTTGCCAACGATCTCGGCGTGGATGCCATTCACAACTATGTCGGCCAGTTCGGCCTGGGGAACAGGACCGGCATCGACCTGCCCGGGGAAATGCCGGGCATCCTGCCCTCGCAGGAGTGGAAGATGCGCCGCTTCCGCCAGAAGTGGTTCGCCGGCGATACGGTCTCGGTCGGTATCGGCCAGGGCTATAACATCGCCACGCCGTTACAGCTCGCGCATGCCACCGCCGTCCTCGCGGCGAACGGCAAGGTCTATCGCCCGCAGATGGTGAGCCATGTCCAGGATGCGCGCGACGGCAAGCTGCGTCCGGTCGGTGCGGAATTGACCCGCAGCATCGCCATCCAGCCCGAGCATCTCCAGCGCATCCGGGCCGCCATGGTCGACGTCACGCGTCCCGGCGGCACCGCCGCGCAAGCCGGGGCGGGCGCGCCGTACTCGTTCGCGGGCAAGACCGGAACGGCGCAAGTGGTCGCGATCAAGCAGGGCGAAAGCTACGACGAGCGGCGCGTGCACGAGCGCCATCGCGACCACGCCTGGTTCATCGCCTTCGCGCCGGCGGAGAACCCCACCATCGCGCTGGTGGTCCTGGTCGAAAACGGCGGCCACGGCAGCTCCGCGGCTGCACCGATCGCGCGCATCGTGTTCGATTATTGGCTGCTCGGCAAACAACCCAATGCTACCCAGCCGAAGTTGGGCGCTCCCGGCGACGCGGAAGGGGACTAGAGCGCCATGCCGCAGACAATGCGAAGCCGAGCGCCTGGCGCGGTTTGCCGGAGAACGCCGCCATGCTGAGGCGCTTCGCGGCAGCGGCCACGGTCAATCTCGACGGCTTGTTGCTCACCTTCATCGCAGCGCTGCTCGCCATCGGCGTCACGGTGCTCTACAGCGCATCCGGCGAAAGCACGGTGCGCATCAGTGGCCAGCTCGTCAATATCGGCATCGCATTCGGCGTGATGTGGCTCGCCGCCAAGGTGCCGCCGAATCACCTCATGCGCATCGCGCTGCCTGCGTACCTGGTCGGACTGACCCTGCTCGTCGCCGTCGCGCTGTTCGGCGAGATCACCAACGGCGCGCGCCGCTGGCTGCACGTCGGGGTCACGCGCATTCAGCCCTCGGAGCTCATGAAGATCGCCGTTCCCATGACGCTCGCCTGGTACTTCCATCGTTACGAGGGCGCGCTGCGCTTGCATCACTACGCGATAGCCGCGATCGTGCTGCTGCTGCCGGTCGCTCTGATCGCCCGCCAGCCCGACCTCGGCACCGCGCTGCTGATCGCGGCGAGCGGCTTCTTCGTCTTGTTCCTGGCGGGGCTGTCGTGGCGTTTCATCGGCGCACTGGCGCTCGCCGGGCTCGCCGCCGCGCCCGTGGTCTGGAATTTCATGCACGACTACCAGCGCCAGCGCATCCTGACCCTGCTCGATCCGTCGCAGGATCCTCTCGGCGCGGGCTATCACACCATCCAATCGACGATCGCGGTGGGCGCCGGCGGGCTCGCCGGCAAGGGCTGGCTCAACGGCACGCAGACCCATCTGGATTTCCTGCCCGAGCGCACCACCGACTTCATTTTCGCCGTCTACTCGGAGGAATTCGGCCTGATCGGCAATCTGCTGCTGTTGCTGCTGTTTCTCGCCTTGATCGGCCGCGGGCTCATCATCACCGCGAATGCGCCGACGACCTTCGCGCGCCTGCTCGCGGGAGCCATCACGCTCGGCTTCTTCACCTATGCTTTCGTCAACATGGGCATGGTGAGCGGCATCCTGCCGGTGGTCGGGGTGCCGTTGCCCTTGATCAGTTACGGCGGCACCTCGCTGGTGACGATCTGCCTCGGTTTTGGCATCCTTATGAGCATCCAGACGCATCGCAAGCTGGTGCAGACGTAGTGCTCCGACCCACAGGTTTCGAAACGATGCGAAACGACGGCGCGGGCGTCATTCGGCTCGCATGGCGCTGCACCTTGCTTTGCGCGCTCGTCACGTTGACGGCGTGCGGCACGTTCTCGGGTCGGCCCGGCAGCGCGCCCGGCGATTCGACGGTGAGCGCGCGCGGTGACGGCCAATCCCCGCGCAAACGCGGCGGCTACTATCTCGACGACGGTCCGGGCGACAACGCGCCTGCCGACCTCGATGCCATCCCCGATGCCCAGCCGCGCTGGGAGCCTTTGCATCGCGGCGCCAGCCGGCCGTATGCCGTGATGGGCCGCAGCTACACCCCGCTCACTTCGCTCGGCGCGTATCGCGAGCGCGGCATCGCCACCTGGTACGGCAGGCGCTATCACGGCCAGCGCACCTCGTCGGGCGAAGTCTATGACATGTATGCCATGACCGGCGCCCATACCACGCTGCCGATTCCGAGCTATGCGCGGGTGACCAATCTCGCCAACGGCCGCGCCGTGGTCGTGCGCATCAACGATCGCGGGCCCTTCCTCGGCGAGCGGCTGATCGATCTCTCCTACGTTGCCGCGCACAGGCTCGATATCGTGCGTAACGGGGCCGCGCTGGTCGAGGTGGAAACCATCCTGCCGCAAGCGAATCCCCCGGCCATCGAGGCGAGCGTCGCGGCGCCATCGCCGGCCAATGCACTCGCCGAAAACACGCAGTCACCGCAGCCGGGCGAGGCTCCCGCGGCCCTGCCCGCGCCGGGACACTATCTCCAGCTTGCCGCCTTCAGTGTACGAGCGAATGCCGAACGCTATCTCGAGGCGCTGCGCAGCCAGCTCGGCGAGCTCGACGCGGTGCTCAGCATCGCCAACTCGGATCAGTTCTTCCGCGTGCATGCCGGCCCGTATGCCAGCCGGACGGCGGCATTGCAGGCGGCCGAGCGCATCGGCCAGCGCCTGGGCGCGACACCGATACTGGCAGCGCCGCGCTGAGCGTGCCGAAAATCGCCATCATCGTCGAGTTCGAGCCTCGCCCCGAATGCCGGGCCGAGTTTCTCGACCAGCTTCGCATCGATGCCGCCGAGACACTGCGCGACGAGGGTTGCCTGCGTATGGAGGTCCTGCTGGTGCGCGATGGCGAGCGCGTGATCCTGTCCGAGCTGTGGCGCGATGACGCCGCGATCGAGGCGCACCGCGGCAAGCCCGGACACTCCCATGCCTGGCAGGCGCCGCTGTTGAAGTCCAAGCGGGTCAGCGTCTGCGAAACCGACTGATCCCAGGCAAGTCTGTCGCTATAGCACGTAGCGGGCGAGATCCTCGCTTTGCGCGAGATCCTTGAGCTTCGCATCGACGTAGGCAGCATCGATCGCGATCGACGCGCCTTCATGCCTGGTCGCGTCGAACGATAGCTCCTCGAGCAGCTTCTCCATGACCGTGTAGAGCCGGCGCGCGCCGATGTTCTCGGTTTTTTCGTTCACCTGGAATGCGATCTCCGCCAGGCGCCGAATCCCCTCCGGGTGGAAATCGAGCCGCACCGACTCGGTGCCGAGCAGCGCCTGGTACTGCTTGGTGAGGCAGGCATCGGTGTTGGTGAGGATCTGTTCGAACTCGCCGACGCCGAGCGAATCGAGCTCGACCCGGATCGGAAAGCGGCCCTGTAACTCGGGGATCAGATCCGAGGGCTTGGAAAGATGAAAGGCACCGCTCGCGATGAAAAGCACGTGATCGGTACGCACCATGCCGTACTTGGTGGTGATCGTCGTTCCCTCGACCAGGGGCAGCAGGTCGCGCTGCACGCCCTGGCGCGAGACATCCGCGCCATGGGTGTCGCTGCGCGCGGTGATCTTGTCGATTTCGTCCAGAAAGACGATGCCGTTCTGCTCCACGTTGGCGAGCGCGCGCGTCTTCAGATCTTCGTCGTTGACCAGCTTCGCCGCCTCTTCCTCGGTCAGGAGCTTCATCGCCTCGCGAATGCGCAGCTTGCGCAGCCGCTTGCGCGACCCGGTGAGATTCTGGAACATGCCCTGGATCTGCGACGTGAGATCCTCCATGCCGGGCGGGGCGAGGATCTCCATGTGCGGCTGCGCGACCGCCACTTCCAGCTCGATCTCCCGATCGTCCAGCTCGCCCTCGCGCAGGCGCTTGCGGAATTTCTGCCGCGTGGCCGAATCGCGCTCGGCGCCATCGCCGAAGCCCGCTTCCCGCGGCGGCGGCAAGAGGGCATCCAGGATGCGCTCTTCGGCGGCATCCTCGGCCTGGTGGCGCACCTTGCGCGTCTCGGCTTCGCGCGTCTGCTTGATGGCGCTCTCCACCAAGTCGCGCACGATCGTGTCGACGTCGCGGCCGACGTAGCCGACCTCGGTGAACTTGGTCGCCTCGACCTTGATGAACGGCGCCTCGGCGAGCTTCGCCAGCCGGCGCGCGATCTCGGTCTTGCCCACGCCGGTGGGACCGATCATGAGGATGTTCTTCGGCGTGATCTCCTGGCGCAGCGGCTCGTCGACGCGTTGCCGCCGCCAGCGATTGCGTAAGGCGATCGCTACAGCGCGCTTGGCGGCCGTCTGGCCGATGATGTGCTTATCGAGCTCGTGGACGATTTCCTGCGGTGTCATCCCGGACATGTGGCTTGACTCACTCCAACGACTCGATGACGTGCTGCTGATTGGTGTAGATGCACAGGTCGCCCGCGATCGCCAGCGAGCGTTGGACGATTTCGATCGGCGCAAGCTCGGTATTGTCGATCAGTGCCCGCGCGGCCGCCTGTGCGTAGGCCCCACCGCTGCCGATCGCGATGATGCCGTACTCGGGCTCCAGCACGTCGCCGTTGCCCGTGATGATGAGCGACACGGCGTGGTCGGCGACGGCGAGCATGGCCTCGAGCCGGCGCAGGATGCGATCGGTGCGCCAATCCTTGGCCAGCTCGACCGCCGAGCGCAGCAGGTTTCCCTGGTGCTTCTCGAGCTTGGCTTCGAAGCGTTCGAACAACGTGAATGCATCGGCGGTACCGCCTGCGAATCCGCTCAGGATCCTGTCCTGGTACATGCGCCGCACCTTGCGGGCGCTCGCCTTTACCACCACGTTGCCGAGCGTAACCTGACCGTCGCCGCCCATGGCCACGCGCGAGCCGCGCCGCACGCTGAGTATGGTCGTGCCGTGAAAGTCCAAGCTTGCCATGTCGTCGTTTTGGAGCCTGTCGGCGTCGCCGCACTACGAGCAGCGCAAAGCGTGCCTGGCCGATACACCGCGGTCGCAGGCGTCACGGCCGTCGAGGCAGGCCGCAACCGCCGCGGGAACGCTATCGATCATGGGAACTTCGCGCAAGAAAGCTGCGTCTCGATTATACGCCCGGCCTGCCAACGGGCCGGGAACTCAGGCTAACATCAAAGCTGCGCACCCCGCGGCGGGGCGCCACGGATACAGAACCTATCGAACCTCGGGGTTCGACCACGCATCACCGATGAACGACTCGCTCTCGCGCTGGCGCCAGCCGCACGACTTCCGACACGCTCGCGAGGGTGCGGCGGAAAAGCGGCTGCGCTGGGTGATCGCGATCACCGTCGTGACCATGGTCGCCGAGCTCGCGGGCGGCTACGTCTTCGGCTCGATGGCGCTCATCGCCGACGGCTGGCACATGGGATCGCACGCCGCCGCGTTGTCGATCTCCGTAATGGGTTACGTGGCCGCGCGCTACTTCGTCGGCCACGTTCACTTCACCTTCGGCACGGGCAAGATCGGCCCGCTCACCGCCTACACCAGTGCCATGCTGCTCGGCGCGGTGGCGATCGTCATGGCGATCCAGTCGGTGCAGCGGCTCATCTCGCCCATTGCCGTGCACTTCGACGAGGCGCTCGCGGTCGCGACCGTGGGCCTCCTGGTGAACATCGTATGCGCCTGGCTCCTGCGCGAGCGTCACGCTCATGGCCACGGTCATGCCCGCCACGCCCACCACCACGATCAGAATCTCGCCGCCGCGTATTTGCACGTACTGGCCGATGCGCTTACCTCCCTGCTCGCCATCGCGGCGCTGCTCGGCGGCAAGCTGTTCGGCTGGGTGGCGCTCGATGCCGCCATGGGCCTGGTCGGCGCGGTGGTGATCGCGCAATGGTCGATCGGGCTCGCGCGCCGCTCGGGCCGAGTGCTGCTGGATGCCGAAGACACCGGGCCCTTGACCGAGCGCGTGCGCGATCTGCTGGAAGCAGGCGATGCGCGCGTCGCCGATCTGCACCTCTGGCGAGTCGGCCTGGACGCGTATGCGTGCATCGCCACGGTGGTGACACGCGAGGCAGTATCCGCGGACACGCTCAAGGCGAGGCTCGCCCAGGTGGACGAGATTCGCCACGTCACGATCGAGGTGAATCGCTGCGAATGACGCGCAGCGCTCACCGCGAGGCATCGCGTCATCGCGCAACGTTCCCGACCTCGGTCTCTTCGAACCCACATCGCGGCGCGGCTCGCCCGGAGCCTCGCTTGGCCCGACCGGCGCCGCCATCGTGCTTTCTATCCGTCGCCGGCTTCGGGCGAGCGCATCAGCCTGGTGGCGGCGGCGTGGCATCCACGCCACGGCGCACGTGCGCGATGACCTCCGCCGGTTCGAGATCGCGCACGATGAATACCAGCCGCGTGCGCCGATCCTCGCTCGGCCATGCCGGCAGGCTCAGCACCGGATAGAGCACGTGCTGGACGATGTGAATGACCTTCGGCTGCGCCTGGCCCGTCACGTTGACGATGCCCTTCACGCGCAGGAGCTTGTCGCCGCTGCGCTCGATCAGTGCTTCGAGCGCCTGCCACAGCCGTGTTCCCGAGATGGGCGCATCGAATAACAGCGCGAACGAGCGAATACGCTCGTCGTGGCGCGCCCCGCGGGAGAGCGCCGAAGGCTTCCCGGGAATGGGCAGATAGCGCTCCGTGCGCAGCCACTGGTCGAGCCCCGGGTTCTGCGAGCGCGCGGGATTCACGCCGATGTCGATCAGGAACGCCGGATCGATCGCTCCGCCGGCCGCGCGGGCGATGGGCGCCGCCGGGTTGAGCTCGTGTAGCCGCGCTTCCAGCCGCGCGATCCGCGCGTCGTCCACCAGGTCGATCTTGGTGAGCACGATCCGATCGGCGAGCGCGGCTTGCTTGAGCGACTCGAAATGCGCATCCAGGGTCTGCTCGCCGAGCTGCGCATCGGCGGTCGTGACCACGCCGTCGAGCCGATAGAGCGTGGCCAGGATGGGCTCCGCCACCAGCGTCTGCAAAATGGGCGCCGGGTCCGCCAACCCGGTCGTTTCGATCACGACGCGATCGAAGGCAGGGATGTCCTTGCGCATGCGGCGGGTATACAGGTCGTCCAGTTGCTGGGCGAGATCGGTGCGCAGCGCGCAGCACAGGCAGCCGCGATCGAGCAGCACGATCGACTCGGTGGCGCGAACGAGCAGGTCGTGATCGATAGCGATCTCGCCGAGCTCGTTCACCAGCACCGCGGTGTTGTGCAAGTCGGGATGCGCGAGCAGCCGCGTCAACAGCGTGGTCTTGCCGCTGCCGAGATAGCCCGTGAGAAGCGTGACCGGAATCGCCCGGCTCATCGCGACCCGCCTTCCGCACTCGGGTCGGTCACGAGGCCGATCTTGCGTATTCCCGCGCGCTGCGCCTGCGACAGCACCTCGGCGATCACCTGGTAGCGGGTATCGCGATGCGCGCGCAAATGCAGCTCCGGCTGCGGCAGCTTGGCCGCCGCCTGTGCCAAGCGCTCACCCAGGCCCTCGCGGGCCAGCGCCTCGCCGCTCCAATGCACGCCGCCTGCGGCATCGATGGAGACGACGACGGTATCGGGCTTCGCCACGTTGGGCGCGCTGCGCGCGCGCGGCAAATCGATCCGCACGGCATGGGTGAAAAGCGGCGCGGTCACCATGAAAATGATGAGCAGCACGAGCATCACGTCGACCAGCGGCGTGGTGTTGATCTCCGCCATCGGCTGGTCCGCCCCTGGATCGAAAGCGCCGAATGGCATGCTCGCCCGCCTGGTCGCTGCGTTATTCGCCGGCGCCACGGCCGGCGTTTGCATTCACCGCCGCGGGGGCTCGAAGCAAATAGGCATGCAGGTCGTGGACGAAGCCGTCGAGGTCCTGGGCGATGAGCCGGTTCGCCCGCAGCAGAAAGTTGTAACCGAGCACGGCCGGCACCGCGACCGCGATGCCCAGGGCAGTCATGATGAGCGCTTCGCCGACGGGGCCGGCGACCTGGTCGATCGTGGCCTGCCCGCTGAAGCCGATCCCGGCCAGGGCGCGGTAGATGCCCCATACCGTGCCGAACAGACCGACGAACGGCGCGGTCGCCCCGACCGAGGCAAGCACCGATAGCCCTGAATCGAGCCGGCGCGACGCCCGCTGCACCGCCTGACGCAGCACGCGCTTGGCATGGTCGGAAGCGGCGAGCGACTCGCTCAGTCGCGCGCACGCCGTACGCCCCGCGCCCAGGTTCGCCGCGGCTGCCGCGATCGCGGCGTAGGGACTGTCCGGTGCGATAGCGCGCGCCTGGACGAGCGCCTGCTCCAGCGTCGAGGCCGCCCAGAACGCGTCGCTGACGCGATCGGCATGACGGCGAATCCGCAGCACCCGCAGGCTACTCGTCAGAATCAGATACCAGGTCGCGATCGACATGACGCCGAGCAGCAGCACCGCTGTGCGCCCGACCGCATCGGCCTGGGCCCATGCACCCCACATGCCTGCCTCGCCGAAGCCGCTCACCGCTCAATCGTCCAAGCGAAATGTTATCGGCACCAGCAACCATGCCGCGACCGGTTCTTCGCCGCGACGCGCCGGGATGAATTGCCAGCGGCTGACCGCGGCACGAGCGGCCTGGTCCAGCCGCGGCGATCCGCTGGAGGCTCGCAGCTCGATCGCATCCGCTCGACCGGACGCGCTGACGTGGACGCGCAACACCGCCCGGCCTTGCTCGCCCAGGCGGCGCGCAAGCGGTGGATAGTCGGCCTGCGGGTCGCTGAGCTGAGCACCGTCGAGCCGCGGCGGAACCAGCGTCGCGCGGGGCTCGGACTGCGCCACCGGCACACTCTGCGCTGTGCCGGTGCTCCCCGCCAGGGGGGCAACAACAGGCGCGGCAGCTTCCGCCGCCGCTTCTGCCGTGGAGCCCGAAAACGCCGGCGCCTCCATGCGGTTGGGAAGACCCGCCAAAGCAAGCTCGACCGGCGCCGTGCGCAGCCCCTCGGCCCGGTGCGCGAGCCTCGACTCCATGGCGACCACAGTCGCGGCGCGCAGCGGCGCCTTGACGACCCGCGCGGGCGCTCGGGCCGCCGGTCTCACCTCGGATGCGAGCGTCGGCGCGGAGGATGGTGCAGCCGGCTGCGATTGCGGGGGAATCAATTCGACCCGGACCGGCTCGAATTGCCGTGCCGGCGCCGGGCTCCAGCGCGCGAGACCTAGCAGCGCACCGACGTGCAGCGCAATCACGAGCGCGAGGCACACCGATGCCTCCAGGGCATGCCTGGCAGGCGACTCGCACGCTCGGCCGGGATCTACGGCAGCCATCACACCTGGACCACGAGCCCTTTGAGATACTCGCCCTCGGGAAAGTTGAGCGCGATCGGATGATCGGCGGCCGCGCCGAGCCGCTCGATGATGCGACCGTTCACGCCGGCATCGAGCGCGGCACCGGCCACGATGCTCTGGAACAGCGCCGCATCGACGCCGCCCGAGCATGAGAACGTGTAGAGCATGCCGCCGGGGCGCAGCAATCGCAACGCCCACAGATTGACGTCCTTGTACGCCCGGGCAGCGCGCGCCACGTGCTTCTCGGTCGGTGCGAACTTCGGCGGATCGAGCACGATGAGATCGAAACGCTGGCCGCGATCGCACAAGCGGCGCAACTCGCCGAAGGCGTCGGCTTCGATCCACGTGATGCGCGAGGCGTCCAAACCGCTGGCAATGAGGTTCGCATGGGCGGCCGCCAGCGCATCGGCCGCGCTGTCGATCGCCGTGACGTGGCTTGCGCCGCCAGACAGGGCGGCCAAGGCGAATCCGCCCGTATAGCTGAAGACGTCGAGCACCTCGCGGTCGCGAGCGGCGCGGCACACCTTCGCCCGGTTGTCGCGCTGATCGAGGAAGAAACCCGTCTTCTGGCCGTGGCGCACATCGACCAGAAAATGCGCGGCTGCTTCCCGCACGCTTATGGCATCGGCGGGCTCGTCGCCGATGACGGGTCCCACGCGCGCGGCCAGACCCTCCAGCCTGCGCACCTCGAGGTCGGAACGCTCGTAGACACGCCGCACATTGCCGAGCGCAACCGCGGCCTGCGCGTACGCCTCGCGCCAGCGTTCGGCGCCCGCGCTGGAGAGCTGCATCACGGCCGTGTCGGCGTAGCGGTCGATCACCACCCCCGGCAGGCCGTCGGACTCGCCATGCACCACGCGCCAAGCTTCGGTCGCCGGCGGCAGCATACGTGCGCGCACCGCGGCCGCCTTGCGCAGCGCCGCGGCCATGAAGCTCGCATCGATGGTCGCCGCCGCATCGAAGCTCCAGATGCGCGCGCGGATTTGGGACTGCGGGCTGTAGGCGGCGTAAGCCAGGAACTCGCCTCGCGCCGAAGCCACCCGGACCGTCTCGCCGCCGGCAGGCTCGCCGAGCACGCGCTCGATCGCTCCGGAGAACAGCCACGGGTGGCGGCGCAACACGGATTTCTCGCGCCCGGCCTTCAACACGATGCTTTTCACGCCTGTCCCGATTCTGAAGTTCGCCACGGCATCGTCATGCTGCCACTCCCGCCGCGCAGCGCCTATCGCGTTTTCCTACGCGCCCGCGGATGCGCGGCGTCGTATACCTTGGCGAGATGCTGGAAGTCGAGATGCGTATACACCTGCGTGGTGGAGATGCTCGCATGGCCGAGCATCTCTTGCACCGCGCGCAAGTCGCCGCTCGATTGCAGCACGTGCGAGGCGAACGAGTGGCGCATGACGTGGGGATGGACCCCGACGGCCAAACCCTGCACCCGGCCCGCGCGCCGCACGCGTAGCTGGATGCTGCGGGTGGACAGCCGGGCGCCCGCGCGATTGACGAATACCGCTGCAGGATCGCGCCGCGGCAAGCTGTCGCTGCGGCTGTGCCAGTCGCGCAGGCGCTCCAGCGCCCTTGCTCCGACCGGGACCAGGCGCGGCTTCGCCCCCTTGCCCAGCACGCGCACGCTGCCATCGTTCCAGTCCAGCATCGACCAGTCCAGCGCGGCAACCTCCGCCAAGCGCAGGCCCGACGAATACAGCAGCTCCAGCAGGGCCCGATCGCGCACCGTCAACAGATCGTCGCCCGCGATTTCGACCAGCCGGCATGCATCGTCCGGCGTCAATGCACGCGGCAATCGCTTGTCCGAGCGCGGCGCGCGTACGCCCTGGCACGGATTGCACGGCAAGGCATGGTTGCGCGCGAGAAAACCGAACCAGCCGCGCCACGCCGATAGCATGCGCGCGAGGCTGCGGCCGGAAAGCCCGCGTGCGTGCAGCGTCCAAATGGCGCGACGCACGACATGCACGGTGAGGCTTTCGAGCGGCAGCGCGCCGGGCTGAGCGAGCAGCGCTTCGATGTCGCGCCGATAGGCGTTGCGCGTGCGCTCGGAGAGCCGGCGTTCCGATTCGAGATGGCGCAGGAACAACCGCAGGCACTCGCGGGCATCGGCTAGCGGCATGCTCGGCGGCGTCGGGCTTTCCATCGCGTCTGCGTCGTCGATCTACTCGCCCTGGTTGCGCCGTAATGCCGCCGCGGCGATCTCGCCCAGCCGGCGCAGATAGAGCGTCCCCATCTCGGGATAGAAGCGCTGCGGATCCTCGCTCGCGAGCGCGAGCAGACCGAAGGGCACCTCGCCTCGCAGCGGCACGTAAGCGAACGAGCGCAGGTGCGCCGCCGCTTCGCCGAACCATGCCGCCGTATCGGCCATCGCATGCGAGCTGCAGTACGGTCCGTTTAACCCCGCGGTGAACTCGCGTGCGTCGCTGCCGGCACTCGCCTGCTCGGAGGACTGAGACGCTTCGAAGCCGTTCCAGAGACGTACGGCGATGTGCGGAACCGCGAAGTCTTCGCTCAGGTTGAAGGCGAGCACGTGCAGCGCCGCGCCGATGTCGCGCGCGCCGATGAGCGCGAGCGTCATGCGGTGCAGCTTCTCGGTGATAGCATCGTTTTGCTCGCCGAAGCGGATCAATTCGCCGAGCTTGGATTCCAGCCGGCGCGATTTTTCGCGCAGCGAAAGAATCTGCCGCTCGGAAATCGGGATCGCGCGCCCGCCGTGCGGGTGCGGGATCTGCACTTCGGCCAGCATGTCCGCGTAGTCCTCGAAGAACTCCGGATGCTGATTGAGAAACTGCGCAACTTCCTCGGCTTTCATGTCGCTCCCTGGTTTATTGCCCCGACAGGCGCTCGCCTGCGGCGACGCGCGCGCCCGTCCGACGTAGCCGCCGACGAGGCCGGCGCCGCACGCCACTGGGTCGCTGGGCCGAGGTTCATAGCTCGACCTCGCCTTCGAATACGGTACACGCGGGCCCGGTCATCGTCACCGGCCGGCCCTCCCCGGCCCACTCGATTTCGAGCTCCCCGCCGCGGGTCGCGACGCGCACCGGCGAATCGAGCAGCCCGGCCGCGATCCCGGCAGCGGCGGCGGCGCACGCGCCGGTGCCGCAGGCGAGCGTTTCACCGGCGCCGCGCTCATACACGCGCAGCCGGATGGCGTGGCGATCGAGGATCTGCATATAGCCCGCGTTCACGCGCCGCGGAAAGCGTTCGTGCCGCTCGATCAGCGGCCCTTCGGCGGCGACCGGCGCCGCATCGATGTCGGCGACGAGCTGAGTGGCGTGCGGATTGCCCATGGACAGCGCGAAGATCGTGCGCACGCGGCCGCCCACCTCCAACGCATAGCTGGGCGCACGCGCGGGCGCGATGAAGGGGATGCGCGCGGGCTCGAATTGCGGCGTGCCCATATCGACGCTGACCAGCCCATCGTCGCGGATGCGCGGAGCGATGGTGCCGGCGGCCGTGCCCACGCGGATCTCGCGCTTTGCGCTGAGGCCCTTGTCGCGCACGAAACGGGCAAAACAGCGCGCGCCGTTGCCGCAGCTTTCCACTTCGCCGCCGTCGGCGTTGAAGATCCGATAGTAGAAATCGGTGTCGGTAGAGCGTGGCGGCTCGACCACGAGCACTTGATCGCAGCCCACGCCGAAGCGCCGGTCGGCAAGCCGGCGCAGCCGTGCGGCATCGAGATCGATTGCCCGGCGGGTCGCATCGATGACGACGAAGTCGTTGCCCAAGCCGTGCATCTTGGTGAATTGGACGCGCGCGCTCATAGGACCGAAGCGCCCGGTGCGGGCGAGCAGCGGATGCTCATAGCGCGCGCGTCATGATGTAGTCGTCCATGACGAAGCCGCCGCCGATGTCGGTAACCGACGAGCGCGCGATTGCGAAACCCCAGCCGCGATAGGCCGCGATGGCCCCGGCGTTGTGCTTGTTGACCGCGAGCACCAGGCGCTCGCACCCGTTCGCTCGCGCCGCGCTCAACGCCCGTTGCAACATCATCGCTCCATAACCCCGTCCCCGGCACTCGCCATGCACGTACAGCTTGTCGAGCTTCATCTCCTGGATCGCTTCGCCGAGAAAATACGACGCATAGCCGCGGGGCTCCCCGCCGGCCAACAGTAGATCCCACCACACCCCTCCCCGGGCGAGCTCGGCGCGGATCACCTCGGGCCGGTAGCGCTGCGCGAGCATGTATTCTATCTGCGCCTGCCCGATGATTGCCGGATAGTGCTCGCGCCAGATTTCGCCGGCCAGCGCGCACAACGCCTCGACCTCGGCATCGGTCAAGGCGCGGATGCTCGCTCGCTCAGCGCTCATACAGGCTCGGCTCCCCCGGCGGGCGGGTCTTGAAGCGCTTGTGCACCCAGTAATACTGCTCGGGCATCTCGCGCACCCGCTCCTCGATGAATGCGTTCATCCGCCGCGCGTTCTCGTGCTGGTCCGCGCCGGGGAAGTCCTGCCATGACGGATACAGGCGGGTGACGTAACCTTGGCCGCCGGGAAGCTGGCGCGTGATGCACGGAATCACGGCCGCGCCCGAGATGGCGGCGAGCCGCGCGAGCGCCGTGACGGTAGCCGCCATCACGCCGAAGAAGGGCACGAATACCGCGTCGCGCGCGCCGAGATCCATATCCGGCAGGTAGAAGAACGGCCAGCCCGCGCGCAACGTGCGCACCACCGGGCGCACCCCGTCCTGGCGCGAGAACAAACGCGACTCGTTGAATCGGCTGCGCCCGTGCAGGAACACGGCATCCAGCGCCGGGTTGCTCTGCCGGCTGTACATGGAGGCCATCGGCCGATCCATGTGCAAGCGAATACCGCCCATTTCGAAGCCGACGAAATGCGGCGCGAGCAAGATCACCGGGCGCTTGCCGAGCTCGCGCCAATGCTCTTCGCCCTCCACGCGAATCACGCGCCGCATGCGCTCGGGCGAGGACCACCACAGGATGCCGCGCTCGAGCAGGCTGCGTGCGAGCGCACGAAAATGCCGCCGCGCCAGCGCGCGGCGTGCGCGCGCATCGAGCTCGGGGAAACACAGCGCGAGATTCACCAGCGCGATTCGACGCCGTTCGCGGCCGCCCAGGTACAGAAGGGTGCCCAGCCCCGCCCCCAGGCCGGCGAGCAGCGGCAGCGGCAGCAAGCGCAGCAGCCATATGATCCCCAGCGCGATGCGCGCCATCACTTCGCTCGTGCGAGATGCCGCGGGCGCTCGGCCGGCAGGTCGCCTCTCGCTTGCCCGCGACGCCCAACGCGCCCCACTTGCCGCGATCGCTCCCTGGCGTATCTCATGGATTCTGCTCGCCCCGGATCGGCATCGCGGCAGGCGGGGGCACGGCGCGCGGCATCTTGTAGCGGTCGTAGCCCCACAGGTATTGTTCGGGCCGCAGGCGGATCGCGCGCTCGATCGCGTGGTTGAGCTCGGCCTCGCTCGCGCAGGCGTCACCGAGCGGATCGATGTGCAGCCGATAGCCCCGGCCCTTCGGCAGGCGCTCGGCGAAGACCATGAAGCTCGCGCAGCCGGTGCTGCGCTGCAAGCGGGTGGCGAGCGTCATGGTGAACGCGGGCCGGCCGAAGAACGGCGCCCATACGCCCTCGCCGAAGCGCGGTGCCTGATCGGGCAGCATGCCGACCGCGTCACCCTTGCGCAGCGCCTTGAGCAAGCGCTTGACCCCGCTCATGTCCGTGGTTGCGAGCTGCGTCTGACCGCGCCGGCGTCCACGGATCATGAGCGGTTCAAGCGCGCGCGCGCGCGGCGGCCGGTACAGTATCGTGATCGGCATCATCTGGCCGAAGTAGAAGCCGGCGATTTCGAAGCATCCCAGGTGCGGGGTTAGCAAGAGAATGCCGCGGCCGGCACGGCGTGCTTGCTCGAGATCGGGAAGATTGCGCACCTCGGTGATCCAGCGCATGAGCCGGCGCGGGTCGCCGAGCCAGATCGCGATCGACTCGAGCGCCGTCTTGCCCGCCTCGGCGACAGCAGCACGGCACAGCCGCTCGTATTCGCGCTCGTCGGCATAGAGCCCGCTCTGCCTCAAGTTCTGGCGCAGGCGCGCCGAATACACGCCGGATAGCCGGTAGACGAGCCAGCCGAGCAGTGCCCCCGCGCGATGCAGCCAGGAAAGTGGCATCCAGGCGATGGGCCGCAGCACATACGTAAGCATTCGAAACAGAGCCCTCGTGCCTGCACTGAAACTAGCCTTTTTGCTATTCTATTGAGCTTTTAGCCGGCAGGGAGCACCCGCCTCATGAACGAGTTTCTGTTTACCTCCGAGTCCGTCTCCGAGGGTCATCCCGACAAGATCGCCGACCAGATTTCCGACGCGGTGCTCGACGCGATTCTCACCCAGGACAAGTTCGGCCGCGTCGCCGCCGAGACGCTAGTGTGCACCGGTCTGGTCGTGATGGCCGGGCAGATCACGACCAAGGCGGCGGTCGACTACGGCGAGCTCGCCCGCGAGGTGGTGAAGCGCATCGGCTACGACAGCTCCGACATCGGCTTCGACTACAAGACCTGCGCGGTCGTCACGGCCTACGATCGGCAATCGCCGGACATCGCCCAGGGCGTCGACGAGGGCAAGGGGCTCGACCTGGAACAGGGCGCCGGCGATCAAGGCCTGATGTACGGCTATGCGTGCGACGAAACGCCGCAGCTCATGCCGCTGCCGATCTACTACGCGCATCGCCTGATGGAGCGCCATGCCGAGTTGCGCAAGGACGGCCGCCTCAAGTGGTTGCGCCCGGATGCGAAGTCGCAAGTGAGCGTGCGCTACGTGAACAACCGCCCGCAGCACGTCGAGACGATCGTGATCTCGACCCAGCACGATCCCGATATCTCGCACGCGCAGATCAAGGAAGCGGTGGTCGAGGAGATCGTCAAGCCCGTGTTCCCGAAAGGGGTGCTGTCGAGCCACACCAACTATCTGATCAATCCCACCGGGCGTTTCGTGATCGGCGGCCCGATGGGCGATACCGGTCTCACCGGGCGCAAGATCATCGTCGACAGCTACGGCGGCTCGGCCCGCCACGGCGGCGGCGCTTTCTCCGGCAAGGATCCCTCCAAGGTCGATCGCTCCGCCGCCTATGCCGCGCGCTACGTGGCGAAGAACATCGTCGCAGCCAAGCTCGCCAACCGCTGCGAGGTGCAGGTGGCGTATGCGATCGGGGTCGCCCGGCCGGTGAGCTTGATGGTCGATACCTTCGGCACGGGCAAGATTCCCGACGAAAAGATCGCCAGGCTCGTCGAGAAGCACTTCGACCTGCGTCCCAAGGGCATCATCGTCGCGCTCGACATGCTGCGGCCGATCTACGCCAAGACCGCCTCCTACGGCCACTTCGGCCGCGACGAGCCCGAGTTCACCTGGGAAGCGGCGGACAAGGCGGAAGCCCTGATGGTGGATGCCGGCATCAAGAACTGATCGCCGAGCGTCGAACCCTTCCCGCGAGCCACGAGGGGCGCTGCGACCGCGATCCGCCACGGCGGAAGCGCGGCCAGGCTCGGGCCGGCGGATCCCGAGTTTCAACCGCGCCCATTCAATCGCTTGAATGGAGATCGCCATGAGCACGACACGTTCCGCCCCGGCGTCCGGCACCGACTATGCCGTCAAGGACATCGGCTTGGCCGAGTGGGGCCGCAAGGAAATCGGCATCGCCGAGACCGAGATGCCTGGTCTCATGGCGATCATCGAGGACTACGCCGACAAGCAGCCGCTGAAGGGCGCGCGCATCGCCGGCTCGCTGCACATGACCATCCAGACGGCCGTGCTGATCGAAACGCTGGTGAAGCTGGGAGCGGACGTTCGCTGGGCGTCGTGCAACATCTTTTCGACCCAGGACCATGCCGCGGCCGCGATCGCCGCCACCGGCATACCGGTTTTCGCCTACAAGGGCGAATCGCTCAAGCAGTACTGGGACTACACCCACCGAATCCTCGAATGGCACGACGGCGGCACGCCCAACATGATCCTTGACGACGGCGGCGACGCGACGCTGCTGGTCACGCTCGGCACGCGCGCGGAGCAGGATGCGAGCCTCATCGCGCGTCCGACCAACGAAGAGGAAGAGATTCTGTACGCGGCCATCCGCGCGCAATTGCGTGCCAAGCCGGGCTGGTATGCGCGCATCCAGGCCGGTATCCGCGGCGTCACCGAGGAAACCACCACCGGCGTGCATCGGCTCTATGTCATGGAGAAGGAAGGCCGGCTGCCGTTTCCGGCGATCAACGTCAACGACTCGGTGACCAAGTCGAAGTTCGACAACCTGTACGGCTGCCGCGAATCGCTGGTCGACGGCATCAAGCGCGCCACCGACGTCATGATCGCCGGCAAGATCGTGCTGGTGGCAGGCTACGGCGATGTCGGCAAGGGCTGCGTGCAGGCGCTCAAGGGGCTCGGCGCAACCGTCTGGGTGAGCGAGATCGATCCGATCTGCGCGCTCCAGGCCGCCATGGAAGGCTATCGCGTGGTGACCATGGAGTACGCCTGCGACAAGGCGGACATCTTCGTCAGCGCGACCGGCAACGTCCACGTCATCAACCACGAGCACATGAAGCACATGAAGCACAATGCGATCGTGTGCAACATCGGTCACTTCGATTCCGAGATCGACATCGCGAGCTTGCGCCAGTATCCGTGGGAGAACATCAAGCCCCAGGTCGACCACGTGATCCTGCCCGGCGGCAAGCGCATCATCGTGCTGGCCGAAGGCCGGCTCGTGAACCTGGGCTGCGCCACGGGTCACCCGAGCTTCGTCATGTCGAGCTCGTTCAGCAACCAGGTGCTGGCGCAGATCGAGCTATACGGCCACCAGGACAAGTACCAGAACAAGGTCTACGTGCTGCCGAAGAAACTCGACGAGCGCGTGGCGCGGCTGCACTTGCGCAAGCTCGGCGCCGAGCTCACCGTGCTCAACGAGCAACAATGCCGCTACATCGGGGTCGACATCGACGGCCCGTACAAACCGGATCACTATCGGTACTGATCGTCAGGCGCGCGGTGAAGTTTAGGTCCGCTTCGGCAACGATCCCTTCACCGGCTCGCGCTCGCGCAGGCGCCCATGCCCATGCCCGCCACCGCTGAACGCATCTTCAGCTTCGAGTTTTTTCCGCCCAACACGCCGGAAGGCCGGGAGAAGCTGCGCGCTACGACGCTGCAACTGGCGCAGCTCGGGCCGAAGTTCTTTTCCGTCACCTACGGCGCGGGCGGCTCGACCCGCGACCGCACGCTGGAAACCGTGCTCGACATCCAGGGCAGCGGTTTCGAGGCCGCGCCGCACGTGTCGTGCATCGCCTCGACCCTCGCCGGCATCCGCGACACGCTGCAGCGCTACCGCGACCACGGTATCCGCCATCTCGTCGCGTTGCGCGGCGACCTGCCCTCGGGGCTCGCGACCGCGGGCGAATTCCGCTATGCCTACGAGCTGGTGGATTTCGTCCGGCGCGAATTCGGCGCGCATTTCTTCATCGAAGTGGCGGCGTACCCGGAATACCACCCGCAAGCGCGCAACGCGCTCGAAGACTTGCGCAACTTCAAGCGCAAGGTCGAAGCCGGCGCCGACTCGGCCATCACGCAATATTTCTACAACGCCGACTGCTATTTCCATTTCGTCGACGAGTGCGCGGCGATGGGCATCGATGTTCCGATCGTCCCGGGGATCATGCCGATCAACCGCTTTTCGCAGTTGGCCCGTTTTTCGGACACCTGCGGGGCCGAGATCCCGCGCTGGATTCGCAACAAGCTCGAAGCATATGGCGACGATGTCGATTCCGTACGCGCTTTCGGTCTCGACGTGGTGACCGACTTATGCGACCGCCTGCTGCAAGGCGGCGCGCCGGGGTTGCACTTCTACACGTTGAATCAGGCCGGGGCCGCCAGCACCATCTGGCAGCGCCTGGGCCTGTAAGGACGCCCGTCAGGCCACGACGCGGTTGCGGCCGTTGCGCTTGGCACGATACAAGGCCGAATCGGCACGGCCGACGAGGTCTCTCGCCTTGGCGTCGATATCGGCCCCGCGCAGCTCCTCTTTCAGGGTCGATATGCCGATCGAAAGCGTGATATCGAGCCTGCGGTGGTCGGCCAGTCGGATCGGATGCGAGGCGATCGACTCGCGAATGCGTTCGGCGATCGCAAACGCCGTGACGGCATCGGTCTGCACCAGCAGCACGGCGAACTCCTCGCCGCCGTAGCGGGCCATCGCGTCCGACAGGCGCAACTGATCCTTTACCTGTTCGGCGACTTCGCGCAGCACCACGTCGCCGATCAAGTGTCCGTGGTTGTCGTTCACCTGCTTGAAGTGGTCGAGGTCGACTAGAAGACACGACAAGGCATAGCCCTTGCGCAGCGCGCGATCGACTTCTTCACGCAAGCGCTGATCGAAGTAACGCCGGTTGTGCACCCCGGTCAGCGCATCGGTCAAGCCGATGTGTTTCAGGCGCTCGTTGTTGGCGACGTTCTCCAGGCATACCGACGCTACGGCGGCGAGCCATTCGATGAAGTTGGTCGCCATGCCCGGCACGAAGCGGTCCGAGCGCACGCTGCCGAGGTTGAGGCTGCCCACGAGCTGATTCCAGCGCGTGAGCGGCAGGATCGCGACGGAGGCGGGCGACGACTTGAGCCCGGGAAAGAGTCGCGCATGCCGCTTCGGATCGAACGCCCCGAGCACCGGCTGGGTATGGCGGCCGAATAGCGAGGACAAGAAGACATCCTGGTCGAACATGATCAGGCCGGGGAATTCGTCGGGCGAAGCCTCGGCATCCATGAGCGTGCGGCGCAGATCGTAATCGGCATCGATCAAGGACAGCGATACGACGTCGAGCTCGAAAGCTTCGCGATAGTCCTCCAGGATGGCCTCGATCAGCTCCTTGAAGCTCACGATGCCGATCAGGCGCAGCTCGACCTTCTGGAAGCGCGCCAGCACCCGTTCGTTGTAGCGGGCACGCTCCATCAGCTCGGCCAGCTTATGGCGCAGCTCGTCGTTTTCGCGCCGCAGATCGGTACTCATCAGACGTAGCAGAACAAGACGACCGCCGGATTCTAACCGTGCCCTCCGGCCCGCGCACAGGGCGAGCCGCATATTTCACTCGGCCGCGGCGCGAGCGCGATGGAGCACTCCGTGGAATTCATCGCCGGCGATGAACGGGTCGAGCTACGCAAAGCCGCGCTGGCGGATGTCTATGCACAGTACTTGTCGAATTCATTACCGGCGGCGAATGGGTCGAAATACGACCGGGATCTCGCGGAGTGATGCGCAGTCGCACTGCCCCGACGCTCGGCATGCGGATCCCTACCCGACCCTGGTCCGACCCCGACCCTGGTCCGACCCCGACCCTGGTCCCC
>JADLAC010000019.1 GCA_020848435.1 Burkholderiales bacterium
ACTTTTAATCCGTTGGTCGCTGGTTCGAGTCCAGCACGGCCTACCAAAGTATCGAGTAGTTGCGCACCGCTAGCGCCACCATTTGTCAATCAGGTTAGGTCGGGCTCGGGCGAAACGTGTTCAAAGACCAAATCGAACGTTGTCTCAAACGCCATGCTCTCAAAACGAATACTCGTGGCGTCCGTCCTGTTCCCCTTCCCACTGGATAAACTCCTCCAGCGTCATCGGTTAGACGGCGACATTGCCCATTTGATGTCCTCTGAATCCGGATCTCCTTCAAGTAGAAGGAGAACGCCTCCGTGGGCCGCAAACAATTCGCGCAGGATTCGTCGCATTCCTGGGTCGGTTCGGGTTGCACACGTGCCAGATTACCGGGGAGGGAACAACGATGCGACGACAAACGTGAGCGTCGGTACTTTCGTTGAGGCTACGGTCTGATCCGCGCTCAGTACCGACACGTCGCGGTAGCCGCCGACCGACGGGTCGCGGAATACTTCGACACGCGTGTGGTGGATGTCTACGATCCACACCTCCGGAACACCGCCGCGTGCATACAACGGGATCTTCGCGTTTCTATCGTATCCGATGCTTGAATCCGCGACTTCCACAAGTAGGAGCACATCACTAGCCCGAGGGTTAGAACGTGCGTAGGAGTCATCACGTGCTTGTGCAACGAGCAGATCCGGGTAGAGCTCAGTCTCTTCGTCAAGAATAAGGGGATTCTGGACCGCCACGACGGTGTCTGGTGCGGCGCGCAGTAACAGGCGAGTTAGATGGTTGACGGTACCGGCATGCCTGCTCCCGATTGGCGCCATATCGACTAGGACTCCTTCAACGAGCTCGACGCGCATGTCTTCTGCCAGCACGCCTGCTGCGCTCATGCGATGGAAGTCATCGACCGAGATACGATGTGGGGCGAGGCGCTGACCGGATGCGGCGAGTTCGACCACGGTAGTCATGGCAAGTTGTCCCAGGGAACTGGGTAAGCCTATAGGCCGATCGCAGGTAACGCAAGCGCACAACCAGAGAACATTGCGATGCAATGTAGCAATTTTGTACCACTATCACGCTCTTCGAGACTTCATTAGGCTTCAATAGACTCTTTCTTGGGTTGGGTAGGTGTTGTAGTGTATTGATTGATAATGGATTGCTGGTTGCGGATCTGGACTCTTGATCCGTTGGTCGCTGGTTCGAGTCCAGCACGGCCTAGCAAAGTATCGAGTAGTTACGCACCGCTAGCGCCACCATTTGTCAATCAGGTTAGGTCGGGCTCGGGCGAAACGTGTTCAAAGACCAAATCGAACGTTGTCTCAAACGCCATGCTCTCAAAACGGATGGGTTCGCCTTCGCGGACAACCGTGGGAGGGACCCAGCCCGCAGCGGCATCGCGCCGATGAATCTCGACGCGCCGCACGCGGGGGTCGATCAGCACATACTACTAGTACTCGTGGCGTCCGTCCGGTTAGCTTATAGTCCGATCGCAGATAAGGCAAGCTGCCGCGCGCAAGAAGTGATGACTCAAGGGACAGGGCTCAGTCTTCGGGTTTGAGGTTGGCTTGCTTGATGGTCGCCGACCATCGCTTCAGTTCCGCGTGCAGCAGCTCCGAGGTTTGCTCGGGCGAAGCCAGTACCAACTCAGCACCGTCACTTCCGAGTATCTTGACCGCGTCGGGTTGCCTGAGACCGATGGTCGCGTCGCGATGTATCTGGGCGACGATAGATTGAGGTGTTTTCGCGGGGGCGAGCAGCATGTACCAGGTGGAGACGTCGTAGTCCTTGACGCCGGACTCCGCGATCGTGGGCGTATGGGGCAGTCCCGATGCGCGCTTGGCCGACGTTACAGCGAGCAAGCGCAAGCGGCCGGACTGAACGTGCGGATTCGCCGCGAGAGGGGTCGTGAATAGCGCTTGCACGCGGTTGGCAATCAAGTCCTGGATGGCCGGGCCGCCTCCCTTGTACGGGATGTGATTGAAGCTCGCTCCAGTCATTATCCCGAACAGAACACCGGCGAGATGGGGACCGGAACCGATCCCGGTATTCGCCAACGCCAATTCGCCCGGCCTGGCCTTGGCGGCGGTGATGAGCTCTTGCACCGACTTCGACGCCGAGCTCGCCGGGATCACCAACACGAACGGTGCGCTCAGGATTTCCGTGATGGGCGCGAAATCGCGCCCCGTGTCATAGCGCAGCTTCGTATAGAGGCCTGCGCTGATGGCCAGCGCGTTGTTGGTCAGAAGCAGGGTATAGCCATCCGGCGCCGCGCGCGCAGCGATCTCGGTGCCGATCGTCGTGCCTGCGCCCGTGCGGTTGTCCACGAGCACTTGCTGCTTCCAGGTTTCGGTGAGCTTCTGCGACAGTACGCGCGCCGTGGCGTCGACCCCTCCCCCGGGCGGAAAGGGTACGACCAGCCGCACCGGCTTGGCAGGAAACGTTTGCGCATGGGCGACGCAAGCCATCGCGCAAAGCACGATGGCGAGTAGCTTGATCATGGCCTCCTCCACTGAGCGGGGTGAGCACTGATTGTATCAGCGATTGACAAAATACAATCATCCACGTCAAATGGGTCGTGCCCACCGATAGCTCCGCTTTGGCGATACGCCTTGCAGCGCAGATCTTGACGCACGCTCGACGGCAGGGGCTGAGCGCCGGCGCTCACGTGACGGAGCAAAGCCTCGCCGACGCGTTTCGCGTCTCCCGTTCACCGATCCGCGCAGCGCTCGCGCTGTTGGCGAGGCAAGGCGTATTGGTGAAACAAACGAATCGCGGCTACTTCCTCAAAGCGCTCCCCGAGGCCAAGCGCGCGGAACCCGTCGCCCCGACCAGCGAGAGCGACGAGCGGTACCTGCGGATTGCCGATGATCGCCTTGCCGGGCGGGTCGATGACCATGTGACGGAAACCCAGTTGATGCAACGCTATGGCATGGGGCGCCGCGAGGTGCAGCGCATCCTGCATCGCATGGAAAGGGAAGGCTGGGCCGAGCGCAAAGCGGGACATGGATGGCGGTTCGCTGCACTGGCTGACAATGTCGACGCGCACGCCGAGGGATACCGGTTTCGTATGCTGCTCGAGCCGGCAGCGCTGCTCGAACCCGGATTTCGCGTCGTGGCGCCGGAGCTGGAGCGCGTGCGACGGGATCAACAGATGTTGCTGGATGGCGGGATTCACCGGCTGTCTCGCGCCACGCTGTTCGAGATCGGATCGGATTTCCATGAAACAATCATGGCGTTCTCCGGCAACCGCTTCATCCTCGAAGCCATTCGCAGAGTGAACGCGACCCGGCGGCTACTGGAGTATCGGGCGAAATACGACCGCGAGCGACTCGCGGGCCAATGCCGCGAGCATCTTCAGCTCATCGAGCTCCTGCGGCGTGGTGCACGCGAGGAGGCGGCGCGATTCCTGCGCAAGCATCTCGACGTGGTGCGTGCGCTCAAGACCGAGCCCGAGCGCCATTTCAGGGCTGCTATAACGAAGCTAGCAGCGCAGTTTTGATGCTTCAATCCTTGCGGACAAAGGAAAGCGAATGAAACTCCTCGTACTGCCGGGCGACGGCATAGGCCCGGAAATCACCGACGCCACGCTCGGCGTTCTCGATCGCGCCAACGCGTTATACAAGCTCGGCTTGGAATGGCAACTGGAGCAGATCGGGCTCGGGCCACTCAAGAGCGAGGGCACGACGCTGCCCGAGCGGGTCATGGAGGCCGCGCGCACGGCGCCGGGCATCATACTGGGCCCGGTCTCGCATCTCGACTACCCGCCGCGCGAGCAGGGGGGGATCAATCCCTCCGGCGAGCTGCGCGTGAAGCTCGATCTGTTCGCCAATATCCGGCCGGCGAAGTCGCGTCTGGGTGTGGGCCTCACCGGTAAGCCGGTGGACCTCGTCATATTCAGGGAGTGCACGGAAGGCTTCTACGCGGATCGCAACATGTTCTTCGGCCGCGGCGAGTTCATGCCCACACCGGACCTGGCGCTCGCGGTAAGAAAGGTGAGCGCGCGCCAGTGCGAGCGCATCTCCCGCGTTGCTTTTGAATGGGCCCGCAAGCGGCGCAAGAAGGTGACCGCCGTTCACAAGGCCAACGTCCTGCATCTTTCCGATGGATTGTTCCTGCGCGAGGTAAGAAAGGTTGCGAAGGATTATCCGGACGTCGAGCTCGACGAGAAAATAGTCGACGCGATGGCGGCGCTGTTGGTCCGCAACCCGACGCAGTTCGACTGCATCGTCACCGGCAACATGTTCGGCGACATCCTTTCGGACGAGGCCTCCGAGATCTCCGGAAGCCTCGGGCTGGCGGGCTCGACCATGGCGGGTGACGATGCCTGCTGCGCGCAGGCCCAGCACGGCTCGGCACCGGACATCCAAGGCCAGGACAAAGCCAACCCGACCTCGCTCTTGCTGTCGGCGGCTATGCTATTTGCGTGGCTTGCGGCGCGTCATCAGCGCGCGGAATTCGAGCTGGCGGCGCAGCGCATCGAAGCCGCCATCGACGCCGCTTTGCAAAAGCCCGAAACGCGCACTCCAGACTTGGGCGGGAAGCTTGGCACGCGGGCGTTCGGCCGGCATGTCGCGGGCACCCTCGGTTAGGGCTGATTTGAACTATGAACGCCGATAGTTTCTTTTTTTGACGTATCGTGCGAGCAGTGATCAGGCCGGTGCGTTCATTCATTTCGGAAGTTGGTATCATGCGACTCGTATCACTCGTTGCCGTCCTGCTGATTGCGAGCGCTTCGCTCGCACAGCCCTATCCCTCGAAGTCGGTTCGCATGATCGTCGGCTTCGCGCCGGGCGGCGGCACCGATGTCACCGCCCGCGCGGTCGTGCAAGAATTGTCCGAGGCATTGGGACAGCGCATCGTCATCGACAACCGGCCCGGCGCGAACGGCGTGATCGGGACTGACCTCGCGGCCAAATCGCCACCCGACGGCTACACCCTCTTGATGGTGAATCTCGGGCACACGGTCAATCCCGGCATGTACGGCAAGCTCCCCTACGACACCGTGCGCGATTTCGCGCCGGTCACCTTGGTGGCGATGCTTGCCAATATCCTGGTCACGCATCCGTCGCTGCCGCCCAGGTCTTTCCCGGAGTTCGTGCGTTTCGCGCGGTCGCGGCCTGGCGCCATTCATTATGGCTCCGGCGGACATGGCGCGAGCTCGCACCTCGCGGTGGAGCTGCTGAAGAAGACGACGAGGATCGATCTCGTCCACGTGCCTTACAAGAGCGGCGGGCAGTCCACTGCCGCGATTCTGACCGGCGACGTCGCGGTGTCCTTCAACACGATACCGTCGGCCGTGCCGCACGTTAAGGCGGGGCGACTGCGTGCGATCGGCGTATCGAGTCCACAGCGCTCGGCCAGCGCGCCGGAGGTGCCGACGATCGCGGAGATGGGTTACCCCGGCTTTTCCGCGAGCGGCTTGGCCGGGCTGATGGCGCCGGCGGGCACGCCGGCGGAGGCGATCGCGCGCTTGCACGCCGCCGTCGTCCAGGTCGTCAAGCTGCCCCGAATGCAAGAACGTTTCACCACGCTGGGCATGGATGCGGTCGCCAACACGCCGCTCGAGTTCGCGCAATTCATCAAGGCCGACCTGGACAAATGGACGCGGCTCGTCAGCGAGCTGAAACTGACGCTCCAATAGCCCTCGGAGACGCGAGTTGGAAAGACACGAGGTAGTCAGCCCGCTCGGGCTCGAAGCGGTCGAGCGCATCGGCGGCGCGCCGCGACTCGACACTCTCGACGGCAAGACGATCGGTGAGCTCTGGAACGGCGTCTTCAAGGGTGATCATACCTTCCCGATCATCCGCCGGCTGCTGCAGCGGAGGTTTCGCGCGCTGAAAGTCGTCCCGTTCACCGAGTTTCCGCACGCGCCGGGAAGCGATCATCCAGCGAAGCAGCGCGAGCTCGCGCAACGCACGGCCGAGATGGCGAAGGCGAAGGGCTGCGACGCGATCATCTCCGGCAACGGCGCTTGAGGGACCTGCGCTCCGGCCGCGGCGCGGCCGGCAACGCAAGCCGAAAAGGCCGGCATCCCGAGCGTGGTCGTGACCACGACGGGTTTCTCGGCGCTCGCGCGCTTCACCGCCAAGGCGGGCGGCGTACCTGATCTGCGTATTGCCGAATACCCAGGTCCGCTCGGCATCCACGACGCCGCACAAATCGAGCGCAACATCGGGCAAGCGCTGATCGACCAGATCGTCGATGGGCTCACGCGCGGGCATGCAAGTGCCGGGGAGATCATGCGCGCGCCGGATCCCAGGTCAATCGTCTTTTCCGGTACCGCGGAAGAAGTCTCACGCCACTTCATCGAGCAGGAGTGGAGCGATGGGCTGCCGGTCGTTGCGCCGACGATTGAGCGGGTCGAGGCGTTCCTGAAGTACACCGATCGGGATCCGCACGAGCGCATCGCCGTGCTGCCATCGGCCAATCTGCAAGCGACGCCCTGGAACGTCGCGGTCAACGCGATCATGGCAGGATGCCTGCCGGCACACCTGCCGCTGCTGCTTGCAGTGGTCGAGGCGCTGGGCGAGGAGCGATGCAGTCTCAACAACATCGGCAGCTCGTCGGGCATTTTTCCTTACGTGCTGGTCGGTGGTCCGATCGTGGACCAGCTCGGCATTCAACGCGGACCGCAGCTCGTTTCGCGCAACCCGAATCCCGCGATTGGCCGCGCCGTCGGCCTCATCGTACGCAACATCGCCGGCTTCCGGCCGGGCGCAAGCTACATGGGTACCTTCGGCTATCCTCTGGCCGTGGTCCTGGCGGAGCAGAAGGAGTCGCCCTGGCCGCCGCTTCAAGTGACGCAGGGACGCCCGGCAGAGGAGAGCACGGTCACCGTGGGCGTGACCAACAATTGGGGCTCGTCGCCGAGTCCCTACGCCACTGCCGACAAGAGCGGCGCCCAAGTCGCCCTCGAGCTTCTGTGTCGCGAGGTCGTGAAGAAGACTCGGCTATTCAATTTCCCCGCGATCGGGCCTGAAGCCGAGAAGATCATGCTCACGCTGCTGCTGTCGCCGCCCGTGGCGAAGTCGCTCGCGGATGCGGGTTACTCCAGCACGGACGTGAAGCGCTACATCCACGCGCACGCGACGATGCGCCTCGAAGACTACGACTGGGTGCTCAGATACACCGCAACCATGCGCACGAACGCGAAGGAGCGCGTGGACGCGGGCTCGTTGCCGCCGGAATTTGCCGGCCCGCCCGACAGCAGGGTGCGCGTGCTGTCGAGCCCCGACCTCTTGCACATCATCGTCTGCGGCGACCCGCATCGTAACCGCGTGATGGTCATGGAAGGAGGCCATACGCAACCGACCACCAAGGCCGTACGCCTGCCGGCGAATTGGATCGACCTTCTGCACGCCGGCAGCCAGCGCGTCGCGCAGGCCGATTCCGGCCGTCGCACGAACGGCTCGGATTCATAGCCGCTGACGAAAGCGCTCGATTGAAGCCGGACACGGGAGGCCTAGCGGAGGACTTCAACATGTTTCTCAGCCCGAGACCGCTGCATCCCCTGGCAGCGCCGCAGCGGCATCTCTGACCGGGGCTCGCCGCCAACTGTGGGTTGCCGACTCTCCACTGAAGCGCACCGGCATGAGCTGGCGCGCCCCGGCGATTTCTCACCGCGCGCTCGGGCATAGACGTGAGCCATCGCGGCGGCTCAGTTGCGCGGGGAGCTGTCGGGCGCCGACTTGATCACCTCGGTCGCGGCTGCCAATGCTAGGCTTCGTGGATCCCAACGAAGACGCGTCGAACTTGGTTGCAAGAAAAGGGAGCAAGAGCGGGTGCGAGACGGGGTGGGTGCACCGTGCCTCAACAGCGCATTCATGGTTCAAAGCTCCAAGTCACCTTCGGCTTCCGGCTGGTAGAGGACGTCCAGGATTCGTATGCGACGCGTCTGGCCGTGCGGCAGCGGCAATTCGACCTCTGCGCCTGTCGCCTCTCCGATCAGGGCGGCGCCCACGGGCGAAAGGATGGAGATCTTGCGCCTGGACGGATCCGCGTCCGCCGGATAGACCACGGTGACCGTGCCGTTCTCTCGCGTTTGGACATCCTCGAACATGACCCGCGAGTTCATCGTGACGACGTTCACTGGCACTTCTTCGCGTTGCACGACCCGCGCGAAGTCGAGGATGCTCTCGAGGGTTTCCAACCCGGCCTGCATGCCGCGCGCCTGGCGCGCGAGCTGGGCGAGCAGTTGTTTCAAGCGCTTGAAGTCTTGTTCCGTAAGCACGATGGCGGTATCGATGAGCATGTCCTAGACCTCGCATGAGCAATCGGCACCTCGGCAACGTCGGACGAACGGCCAAGGATGCGTGCACAGAAAGAACAGAATCGAACGAGCGCGCGTGCGCCGATACGAATGCTCGCGCGCGGCGGGTCAGCAATTCATGGCGAGCCCGGCAACGCCCGCCTGTGCGATGAAGATCCGGCTAGACGATGAGGTTACCGGGCAGCGCAGTATAGCGAAGCAGGCGGACCCGAGAAGCCCTGGGCGCGAACAACACTGTTTCCGAAATCGACCTTTGGCGCCATCGGACATGACCCGAAACAGAACCGATCGTGCAGAATGTGCCCGAAGCTATGATCGCCTTGGCTTGGCGTTGCGCCGTGATGGCCGAAGCCCGCCGTTGAGCGCGAGCATCTCGACCGCGCATCTTGACCTCCGCCGGTGGAAACGCGGGTACAATTTTTCCGAGACAAACACGCTCGCCGGTGCGTTCGGATTGACTGGCACGAAGCTCTGATACAGGCATTCATGACGCGAACGAAACGCCATCGGATCGTATTCTTCGATCTACGCCGCATCGGCATGCCGGTGGGGGCCGTTACGTCCATCCTCCATCGGATTACAGGCATCCTGCTTGCGGCCGGCGTACCCTGGGCGGTGTACCTGCTCGACCTGTCGCTGGGAAGCTCGCAATCGTACCTCCGAGCGGTCGCGCTCCTGGACCATTGGGCCGTCCGCGGGGCGGCAATCTTGATGGCTTGGGCGTTGGCGCATCACGCGTTCGCGGGCGTGCGACACCTGCTCGCCGATATCGACGTCGGCTCGCGTTTGCAGGCCGCGCGCCGTAGCGCCTGGTTGGTCAACCTCGGTGCGGTCGCGGTGACCATACTCGTGGCTCGGGTGCTGTTATGAGGCATGCGTTGAGCGGCCTGAACGCCTGGTTGGTGCAGCGGTTGAGCGCCGTGTATTCGCTGCTCTTCATCGTCTACCTGAGCCTGCATTTTCTGCTCGAGCCGCCCGGCTCCTACGAGCAATGGCAACAATGGATGCGCCAACCGCTGGTAAGCACGGCCAGTCTGATTTTCTTTGGCGCGCTATCACTGCACATGTGGGTGGGACTTCGCGACGTGGTCCTCGACTATGTACACTCGCCGGGCCTGCGTGTTTGCCTTCTCGCCTCGGTTGCGATCGGCCTCGCCGCGATGGCCGCGTGGACGGCGAGAATCCTCTTGGGCTAGAACGGTCGCGGGCGGGCGCACATGCGGATGAGGCTGGCGCAATGAGACTTTCGATATTTCGCTTCGATCCGGATCGCGACCGGAAACCCTACATGCAGGACTACGAGCTGGTTCCCGAGCCCAGCGAGCGGATGCTGCTCGATGTCCTGGTGCGCCTGAAGACCGTGGACGATTCGCTCACCTTCCGCCGCTCGTGCCGCGAAGGGGTGTGCGGATCGGACGCCATGAACATCAACGGCCGCAACGGGCTTGCCTGCATTACCCCCGTGAGCGGTTTGAAAGAGCCGGTAGAGCTGCGCCCGCTGCCGAGCTTCCCCGTGATTCGAGACCTCGTCGTCGACATGAGCCAATTCTTCAAGCAGTACCACTCGATCCGACCCTATCTGATCAACGACGAACCCGAGCCCGACAAGGAGCGTGTGCAGTCGCCGGAAGAGCGCGCGCAGCTCGATGGCTTGTACGAGTGCATCCTGTGCGCCTGCTGCACCAGTCAGTGTCCTTCATCGTGGTGGAATCCGGAGAAGTTCGTCGGTCCTGCAGGCCTATTGCAGGCGTATCGCTTCATCGTCGACAGTCGTGACCGCGCCGGCGCGCAGCGCCTGGATGACCTGAACGATCCGTTCCGTCTGTTCCGCTGCCGGACGATCATGAACTGTACCGAAGTCTGCCCGCGGGGGCTCAGCCCGTCACGGGCGATCGAGAAGATTCGGCTGATGATGGTGAAAGCGTCGCTTTGAACCAGGCACATCCTACGCCGGTAGTCGCAGCCGTCAGGGGCGCGAGAAAGAGGGCGCAGCGGGGTACTGCCCGCGATTGCTCGGAGCGTGCCGCGGACAGGGAAGCGCCGCGAGCGCGTCCCGTGGTGTTCACGATCGGTCATTCGACCCGATCCTTGGACGAGCTCATCGCCTTGCTCCAGGCGCACGCGGTGCGCCGGCTCATCGACGTACGCACCGTGCCGCGTTCGCGCCACAATCCGCAATTCAACCGCGATACCCTGCCGGCCGCGTTGAAGGCTTCAGGCATCGACTATGTGCACATGGCGGGTCTGGGCGGATTGCGACGTCCGAGCGGCGATTCCGCCAATCTCGGCTGGCGCAACAAGTCGTTCCGCGGTTATGCCGACTACATGCAGACTGCCGAGTTCGCCTGCAATCTTGCGGACCTGATCGACCAGGCGAGCGAGGAGCAAGTGGCGATAATGTGCGCCGAAGCCGTGCCTTGGCGTTGTCATCGCTCGCTGATCGCCGACGCGCTCACGGTACACGGCATAGGCGCCGAGGAAATCAGCTCGGCGGGCCGGCGCCAGGTTCATCGCCTGACGCCGTTTGCCAGGGTCGCGGGCACGGCAATCACGTATCCGGCGCAGCAGGACGCGCCGCTGGACGCCGCGGCATCATCATCGGTTCGATGAGTCGGCGAATCCCGCGCAGACATGATCGCGCACGCGGCGGAGCCTGTGGAGCGCTTGATTTCTACCGTGCGCCGCTAGTGACCTCCGCGCGCATCGCGGCCTGACAGTTCGAGCGACATACCGGATCACATCACTCGATCGGGCGTTCTCAGCGGGTATGAATCCCCGCATCCCGAATCACTTTGCCCCACTTCGCCACCTCGAGCTGCATGGTTTGCCCAAGCTGCGCGGGCGTGCTGCCCACAGCGTCCATACCCATGAGAAACAACTTGTCCTTGACTTCTTGCTCGGTCACTACGCGCACGATCTCGTGGCTGAGACGGTTGATGATCGGTGGCGGTGTGCCTGCCCGCGTGAGCACAGCCGAAAGGAATGCCGCTTCGAAGCCGGGGAGCCCTGCAGCTGCGACGGTCGGTAATCCGGGCGCCAGTTGGGACGGGTTGGTAGTCGAGACCGCCAGTGCCCGTAGGCGGCCCGCCTTCACGTGCGGCATGGCGGACGATGCTGCCGGGAACATCACCTGCAATCTGCCGCTGATCAAGTCGTTGAGGGCGAGCGCAACACCTTTGTATGGAACGTGCAGGATGCTCACCTGGGCCATCAGCTTGAACAGCTCCGGCGCCAGGTGGTTCGTGCTGCCGACGCCTGCGGAGCCGTAGCTCAGCTCGCCCGGCTTTGCCTTGGCCAGCGCGACCAGTTCCTTGACGGAATTGACGGGTAGCGACGGGTTCACCACCAGGATCATCGGCGTCCTGGTAGCCAGCGTGATTGGCGCGAAATCTCTCGCCGGATCGAAAGGAACGTTCTTCTGGATCAAGGGCAGCATCCACAGCGTGCTGCCGACGAGCATGGTATAGCCGTCGGGCTGGGATGTGGCCAACGCCTGCGCGCCGATGACCGCATTGCCGCCACGATTTTCCACCACTACATTGTGACCCAGAGCGCGAGCGAGCCCGGCGGCAATAAGGCGCGCCGTGGTGTCGCCGTTGCCGCCCGCTTCAGGGGCGATGATTCGCAGTGGCTTGTTCGGAAAACCTTCCGCCGGCATACCGGGCGAGCTCGCCATGGCCGCGCAGATGGCAATCGCAAGATTGGCGTGCAACTTCAACATGTGCTCTTCCCGAGTGCACCCGTGCGCATTCACCGATCGGTCACCGGATCACGGCTCTCCCAATACAAGTTTAGGGGCGCGGCGGCACGAATGTACAATGCTCGTTTGCGCGCGTACCTGAACTTTTCGGCATAGTGGGCGGAACCTCCCGGCGAAATCATGACCAGACGTGCCCAGGCTCTAAAGCAGCAGTAGACGACCGTGTTTGGCGGGCCTACGATTCCGTTCGCAGATCGTCCCACCAAGTCGAGAATCCACATGCAGTTGAGCTCGCGCACCTTCGAGGTTGCGGATATCGAAGCCGCCACCGAATTCTGTTACCAACAGAACTGGACCGACGGCCTTCCGGTCGTGCCGCCCACGCGCCACGCCGTCGAGCGCATCATCGAATACCTGCACCGCGATGGCGCCGAGGTCGTCGGTGTCGTGCCGCCGAGGAACGGCGTTGCGACCATCGAGAAGATTGCAATCAACTGCACGATGGCGGGGTGCACGCCGCAGTATGTTCCGATCGTCATTGCCGCCGTCGAGGCAATGCTCGATGAACGTTTCAATCTGAACGGGGTGCAGACCACCACGCATTGCTGCGCACCGCTTTGTATCGTCAGCGGTCCTGGGGTCAAGGAACTGTGCTTCAACACCAGGGAAGGCGCCTTCGGCCACGGTTGCCGCGCAGCCGCGAGTATCGGGCGGGCTGTGAGGCTGATCTTGTGGAACATCGGCGGCGGGTATCCGGGTGACCCGTGCAAGACGACGCTGGGCCACCCGGGCTACTACAGCTTCTGTGTCGCCGAGGATCAGGAGTCCAATCCCTGGGAGCCGCTTCACGTCGAGCGAGGATTCAGCCCGGAGGACACCGTCGTCACGCTGTGCGGGGTGGGCGCGCCGCAGTCGATCGCAACCGCCGCCGGCTATGGCCCGGCGGAGGATGTGCTTTTTGTGCTCGCCGATGCGATCACGCCCTTGGGCAGCAACAACGTGACGGGGGGCGACATTGTGCTGGTACTGTCCCCCATGGCGGCGCGAAACCTGGCAAGCGCGGGATATGGCAAGCAAGCCGTCAAGCAGGAAATCATGCGATTCGCGACCCGGGAAGTGCGCGAATTGAAGCGCCGCCGCACGATCGCCGAGTCCAATCCCAATCATTGGAACAAACTTGCCGACCCAGATGACGCCGCCGCCCAAGTTCCGTTCGTGCGCAGCCCGGAAAACCTCGTTCTCGTGACCACGGGCGGTTGGGGGTCGGGAGCGGCATTCTGTTGCGTGTGCGCGGGCTGGGGCGCGTTGGGCGGTCTCGCCACGAGCAGGCGGGTCACGTTTCCTACCAATCGAGAAGGCTGAAGCGGAGCATTATTGACGCCGGCGTCCGCGGCATCCCAGGGGGCAAGCATGACGATTGAATTACTCGATCCTGTCGGTACCGTGGAAGTGGCGCATGCGGAAAAAGAGCGCGCCCTGAAGAGCCTCGTGGGCGCACGGCTGGGCTGCATCTTCAATCAGCATGTTTCCGCATTGTCCTTCTGGAAAGCGATGGAAGCCGAAGTCGAGGCGAGATTCAAGCCCGCCAGCATCCATCGTGTATACAAGGCCAACACCTGGGCGCCGGCTGCGGCAGGTGAAGTCGAGCGCCTGGTGCGCCAGACCGACTATGCGCTGGTCGGGGTTGGCGCTTGAGGGTCTTGCTGCTCCGGCGCCGTGCGCGACGGAATCTCCCTGACCAAGGCCGGCCATCCGACGGTGGTCGTCGTCCAAGGACCATTCGAGGAGGCGGCACGCGCGCTCGCAAAGGCGCTGGGACTGCCGCAGCTAAGGCTCTACGTTTATCCCCAACACACTGTCGGGGGTAGCGTGGCGGAAGAGGTCGACAAAGGCATGAAGGCGGCATCCGAACTGGCACGACTGATCGAAAGACCATAGCAGGAACCAGATGCGGTGCAAGCGCACGTATCGACTTCTCCACGTATCGACTTCTTGCAGCGAGTACTCCTTTGAACACGGATAAGAAAGCCGTCGGCCCGACCAAGATCCTCGTCCCGGCCGGCGCATTGGGCTCCGGAATGCTCCTGGAGCATGTTCGTCATGGCGTGAAGCTTGGCGCGCACGCCATCGCGTGCGACGCCGGATCGACCGACAGCGGCCCGTTCTACCTCGCCTGCGGCGTTTCGAAACACGCGCGTGAGTCCGTCAAGCGCGATCTCCAGGTGATGATGTGCGCCGCCAGCGAGGCGCAGCTGCCGATTCTCATCGGCTCCTGCGCCACCGCCGGCACCGATGCAGGCGTCGACTGGACTTGCGATATCGTCATCGAGGTGGCGAGAGAGCTCGCCATCGCGCCGAAAATCGCCCTTCTGTATAGCGAGCAATCCGCCGAGCTGTTGAAGCAGCGCAACGACCAGGGAAGGATTCGGCCCTTGCCGCCGTCCGGCACGCTCTCGAACGGCGTGATCGATTCGTGCGAGCACATCGTCGCGTTGATGGGGCCGGAGCCTTACATCCGTGCCCTCGAGCAGGGGGCCGACATCGTCTTGGGAGGACGCACCACCGATACCGCCGTGCTCGCAGCCGTGCCTCTCATGCGCGGCGCATCCGCCGCTGCATCGTGGCATGCGGCCAAGGTTGCCGAGTGCGGCGGTCTGTGCAGCGTGAACCCGCGAACGGCAGGGGTCATCTTTACCGTCGATCAGGAGGGCTTCGACATCGAGCCGCTCAATCGCGACAACCGCTGTTCGCCCGAAAGCGTCTCAGCCCACATGCTCTACGAGGCGAGCGATCCGATCATCATGACCGAGCCGGGTGGCGTGCTCGATGTCGGCACAGCGCGCTACGTTCAGATCAACGAGCGCGCAACGCGCGTTACCGGCTCCCGCTGGACGCCGCAGCCGTACACGATGAAGCTCGAGGGTGCGGGCAAGGGGCTGTACCAGACGATCATGCTGATCGGTATCGAAGACCCTGAAGTACTCGCGCATCTGGACGAGTTCGAACAAGGCATGATCAAGGCGCTGCACGCCCGCATCAGGCAAACCTTCGGCGAGTCGGCCGGCGATTACGACCTTTCGCTGCGAATCTATGGCTGGAACGGCGTCTCCGGTCGCCCCATGCTGGCCGGTGCGACGCCGCCCCACGAGGTCGGCGTGATGCTGGTCGTCACCGCGCCGACGCAGTCGCTCGCCAATCGCATCGCGAAGGCCTGCAACGCGACCTTCTTTCATACGCCATTGCGGCCCGGCATCGAGATGCCGAGCTACGCGTTTCCCTTTACGCCGGCGGAAATCGAAAGAGGACCGCTGTACGAGTTCAGGCTCAACCACGTCGTCGAGACGGCCGGCGGTTTCGAGCTGGTGCGTACCAGGTGGGTCGACACGGCGCAACGGTGAGGAAAGGCGGTATCGATGGCCAAGGTGCGCGAGGTTTGCCGGCACGTACGCTCCAAGAACGCCGGGCCCTTCTGGGTTACGTTCGACCTGTTCTTCGACGGTCCGGAGAGCTTCAAGAAGTATGCAATGAGCCCCGCGCTCGGACCCCAACTGTTCGAGTCTCTGTATGGGGCGGACCCGCAGCTCGTCAAGCGTCTTCCGGTCGCGAGCTTGAACGTGGTGAAGATCTCTTACGCTCGACCGCGACCGCAGGGATGGATGGGCGAACGGGACATGCACCAGGGGCAGTCGTTCGCGCGCCTGCTGAACGTTGACATAGGCTGAGGCGGGCGCTCTCGATCGCTGCCGGCTTCCGCCGCGACCGCGCGGCGCCGCGCTCGCGGCGGTGCGGCCGTGGGTCGAGACCTCAGCGCTGGATCGAGATCTCAGGGGCGCTTGCGCCGCCGCGCCCAGGCGAGCGCGGCCAGTCCACCGAGCATCGACAGGTAGACCGAAGGCTCCGGCACCGCCGGTAGGGGATCGAGGCTCGCGGAAAGAAACGCGGCATCGCTCGGGCTGTCGAATCGCACCGGAACGAGCGAGCCGATGCGCGCATAAAGGTCTACCGTGCCCGTGTTGCCCGGATTGCCCGGTGGCTGCACGTGGGGCTCGTACACTCGAACCGAGCCGAGCGAGCTGAGCGGGCCGCTTGGGCCTTCGAGGTAGAAGTAGTCGGCGTTGGCAATCGGATCCGGTACGAACGGCTCGGTCGAAGAGACGGCCACGACGATGCTGCCAGCGAAGCTGTGGCCATCGAGTGCGGTGTCGGCGGAGGCCACGTCGATGCGCAAGCCGACGCGCGCGAACGGATACCAGAAGCCGTTGGTGTACGTCACGGTTCCGACCTTGAATACATCGCCGAACGCGACGTCGACCGGTGCGCCCGCCGCGAAAGCCACCGCGTTCTCGCGGCCTTGCCCGATGATATCGGTGTACTCGAACTGCACGCGCGTCGTCCCTGGCGCGAGCAGCACCGTCGTCGATTGGTTGTACAGCGTCACGTCTCCGCTATAAGTGACCTGCGGCGCGGACGGGTCGATTGCGAGCGGGGTGCCGTCGAGCGAGCCATTGCCGCCGGGATAGAACGACGAGGCGCTGAGAGCGGATTGAAAGCTCGTGAGCCGGCCGCTGATGGTGACGGTACTGCCCGAGGCGCCAGACGAGAGCGCCGCCAAGGCGCTTGCGACCAGAATCGAACGCGAGGCGGAAGAGGTCACGGGATGCTCCTTTCCAAGCGCGGACACACGCGCCGATCACGTTAGCACGGAACGCGCATCGGGTTCGCGCCAAACCCGAGTTTTGTTTTCGCGTTCGTGACCTATTCCCGCTCGGCGTGGTGGGGCGGTGCGCTCAGCGCAGATATGCCTCGACCGCGTAGCGTCGCATCATGCGATGGCTGTTGAAGTACGCGGCATTGCGGCCGATCGCGCCTTTCATCACCGCGGTCCAGCCGCCCCGATCGGTGTAGTACAGCGGCAGCACCTTGTGCTCGAGCTGGTCATAGAGCGACGCTGCATCGCCGGCATTGTCCGCGTCGGCCGCGCTGCCCACCGCCCAGCCGGTGATACCCTCTTCCCAGCCCTCGATCCACCAGCCATCCGGTACGCTCAAATTGGGGATGCCATTGAGCGCCGCCTTCATGCCGCTGGTGCCCGAGGCCTCCCGCGGGCGCAGCGGCAGATTCAGCCACACATCCACGCCGGAAACGAGCAGTCGGGCGAGCTCGACGTTGTAGTTGGCGAGAAAGACGACGGGCACGGCATCGCGCAGCTCGCGCGCCCAGGCGTGGAGCTGCTCGATCAACTGCTTGCCGCCGGCATCGTGCGGATGGGCCTTGCCGGCGAGCACGATCTGCAGCGGATAGCGTCGGGCGATCGCTTTCAGGCGCTCGATATCGGTGAACAGGAGATCCGGTCGCTTGTAAGAGGTCATGCGGCGCGCGAAGCCGAGCACGGCCAGCGCCGGATCGAGCGCTTGTCCGGCCTGCGCGCGCACTCGCGCGAGCAATGCGCTTTTCGCCTCGGCGTGCGCCTGCTGCAATTCGCCATCAGGGATGCGATCGGCGCGCACCAGCAGCTCGGGCTCATAACACCAGTGCGGCAAGTGGCGATCGAAAAGGCTGCGCATGCTGTCGCAGGCCCAGGTCCACGGATGCACGCCGTTGGTGACTGCGTGCACCCGGTAGCCCGGGAACAGGCGCCGCGACACTTCCGCATGACGACCGGCGACGCCGTTGACGTACTCGCTCAGATTGAGCGCGAGCCGGGTCATGTTGAGCCGCTCCTGACCCGCGAAGCGCCGCAGCTCCGCCGGCTCGATGAAGCTGCCGAGAAACCGGTCGGCCAGCTCATAGGGGAACTGGTCGTGGCCGGCTTCGACCGGTGTGTGCGTGGTGAAGACGCACAGCTCTCGAACCGCGGGCACGTCGTAGCGCGCAGCCACGCTGCCGGCCTGCTCGGGCGAATGCTCCAGCCGGCTCAGCAGCTCCAGCGTGAGCAGGGCCGCGTGGCCCTCGTTCAGATGGTACTTGCGGATCCGCAGGCCGAGCGCTCCGAGCATGCGAACGCCGCCGATGCCGAGCACCATTTCCTGTTTGAGCCGATAGGCCTCGTCGCCACCGTAGAGGTAATGCGTGAGGTCCCTATCCAAGGCATGATTCTCGGGCAGGTCGGTATCGAGCAGGATCACCGGCACCGTACCGCCGCGATGGCCTTCGACGACATAAAGAAATGCACCGATCCAGACTTCGCGCTCGCCGAGCGGCAACGCCACTTTCGCCGGCAGGCGGCGCGTCCAGCGCTCCGGCTCCCATACATCGGGATGCTCGATCTGGCCACCGTCGACGATCTCTTGGCGAAAGTAGCCCGCACGGCTCGCGAGAGTCACGCCGATCATGGGCAGAGCGAGATCCGCGGCACTGCGCATCGTGTCGCCGGCGAGCACCCCCAGGCCACCGCTGTAGGTCGGAATCTCGCTACGCAGCGCCATCTCCATCGAGAAATACGCGACTCGGGCCTCGTGCATGAACGATTCGAGCGTTGCAGGCACGTCGCCCTCTCGCCTATGCCGGGACGGGGATCGTGGCAGGCGGCGGTGCCTTGTGCCGCGGCAATGCGAGCGCCAGCGGCACGCCGATCGTGCCCGCGACCAGCGATATCGTCAGCGACCAGGTGTAGTCGCCCGTCAGATCGAACAGGCTGCCGCCGAGCCACGCGCCGATCGCCATGCCGATGCCCGCGCCGACCATCTCAAAGGAGTAGATCGAGCTGAGCGGGGCCTTCGTGCCGAAGAGCTGCTTGTTGATGATGGGAAAGCCCACCATTTCGCCGCCGTAGCTCAAGCCGAACACGATGGCGAACAGGTAGAACATCCACGGCTCGCTGGCGAAGAACAGAATGATCACGGGCAGGGTCTGCCCCAACAGTGCCAGCGTGAGCGTGATCCGCCCACCGAATCGATCCGCGATCAACGAGAACGCGACCCGGCTGATCACCGAGCTGCCGGCGATTGCCGCGAGCACGCCGGCGGCTTCCACGCCGGGGATGCCCTTGAACGTCGCCATCGACACGACGTGCGCGAGGATGATGGCGTGCGACAGGCAACCGATGTGGTGAACGGCCGTCAGATGCCAGACGTTGCGCAGGCGTAGGACTTGGCGCAGGCTGACAGGCGCGGGCGTCGATGGCGTGGATGGTCCGGGGCGCGTGCCGGCATCCTCGACGCCATAGGGCTGCAAGCCCTTGGTGGCCGGGCTGTTGTAGATGAAGAGCGAAAAGACGCCGAGGATCAGGCCCAGCGCCAGGCCGATGGTCATGAAGGTGTGCTGCCAGCCCTGCGTTTCGATCAGCCAGCGAAACAGCGGCGCGAAGATGACCGGCCCGATCCCCTGGCCCGCCCAGTAGACGCCCATCACGATGCCCAGGTGGCGGTGGAACCAGCGCGTCATGATCACGGGCAGCAGCACGCTGAAGGCCGCGTGTCCCGTCGAGCCGACGAAGATTCCGTAGATCAAGTAGAAGTGCCATAGCTCCTCGATGGCTCCCAGCAGCACGGTGCCGGTACCGATCATCACGGCAGCGATCAGCATGAGCAGCCGAGCGCCGAAACGGTCACCGAGCCAACCCATGACGACCAAGGCGGGGATGCCGATGAGGAAGGCGAGCGAGTAGGCGAACGATATGTCGCCGCGCTTCCAGCCGAATCGTTCCACCAGCGGATCGATGAAGACACCGAACGATGCCTGGTCGGCGCGCGCGACGATATTGAGTACGCACGCCGCGGCCAGGATGACCCAGGCATAGTGAAATCCGCGCTTGTCGAGATGGGCCACGAAAGGACTCGTTGAGGGATTGGGGGGTCAAGGAATGGGATGCGGCTGCCGTATGGTATCAGTCCGGCCTGGCGTGGTGCCCTGAGCTGAACGCTGTCTCGTACGCTGGTTTCGGGCGCGGAAGAATCGGCGTAACATCGGTTCGCAGGAGACTTGGATGGGGCAGGCGAGCGGATGACCGGCGAGGTCGCTTGTCCCGAGCTTGCGGATACCCGGTTTGCCGCCGCGATGAAATACTTATTGCTGGTTTTGCTGATCGTCGTGATCGCGGGCGTGGAGATCTTTCACGAGCTGCGAAGCGCTCATGCGCCCGATGCGACGCTTTGCATCGCGCCCGAAAAGCAGCGCGATGCGCTGCGTGAGATGTTGTTTCAGCACCTCGGCAGCCACTGACATTCCCCTCTCCGGCTTTGGCACGCGACCTTACCACCTTCGCTTCGCCTGTTCCCTGACCTACGCGTTGCTTGCTGCTCGACGCGCATGATCCTACGCGCGCGGACGCAACAGCCCGGCGTGCCGAGCGCGCCGATTCGGGCGAGGGGAACCGCGCGTTCTCCGCAGGCGTATACAATTCAGATCAAACCGGCCCGCCAGCCCGCGCAATCGCGCCGGCGAGCGCTGGGCGACGTCACCGACGATCCGCAACAGACCGAGGTTTCGATGGAGTTCGAGCTGTCCAGCGAGCAGGAGCTCATGCGCGACGCGGCGCGTCGCATGGTTCAACAGGTCATCAGACCGCGGCTCGCCGCTCACGATCGCACCCAGGCATTGCCGAAGCGCGTCTTCCTGGAGATCTTCGATGCCGTCGCCCGCCTCGGGCTCACCGCGCCGCGATTGCCCGAGTCGGCTGGTGGATCGGGAATCCGCATGGTCGACTACGGCATCATGTTCGAGCAGATCCCGCCCGCGGTCAGCATGTCGATCTTGTCGCAGGACTCCTGCATCTCGCGCATTTACGCGGAAGCCACGCAAGAGCAGCGCAAGCGCTTTCTTCCCGACTTGATCGTCGGCAGAAAGATCGGGTGCACCGGCTCGACCGAGCCCGATACCGGCTCGGATCCGCGCGGGGTGAAGACACGGATGACGCGCGAAGGCGACAGCGTCGTGCTGAGCGGGCGCAAGATGTGGATCACGAACGTGTCGGTCTGCGACACCATGATCGTCACTTGCGTAGACGCGGCCCAACGCGATGCCAAGCGGCGCGTGGTCAAAGTGATCGTGGAGCGCGAGCATTCGCCGTTCGAGGCCCGCGAGATCGAGGCGATCGGGCTCGACCAGGGGCTGCTCGGCGAGGCCGTGTTCGAGAACTGTCGCGTTCCCGCGGCGAACGTGATCGAGTCCGAGCGCGGCGGCACCCACGTGCTCAAGACGAGCTGGAACGTCAACCGTCCCCTCGTCGGCTTGCAGGCGGTGCACCTGGCGCAACAAGCCTTCGATATCGCGCTCGAATATTCCAAGGCGCGGCGGGCATTCGGCAAGCCGCTCGCGGGCCACCAGCTCATCCAGAAGAGCCTCTCCGACATGATGACCGCGATCACCGCGAGCCGATTGCTGTGTTACCGCGCCTTGGCACAGATCGACGCGGGCAAGGCGGCCGACGGCGCCTCGGCGATGGCGAAGCGCTTCGCGCAGACGGCGTGCGGCGAAGCGGTATGGCAGGCGATGAACGTTCTCGGCGCGATGGGTCTGTCGCGTGAAGCTGGGCTGGAGCAGATGTTCCGCGACATTCGCATGCTGCCGATACCGGACGGGACCAACGAGATATTGACGCTGATCCACGCGCGCGAGCTCACCGGCATCGAGGCCTTTCGCGGCGTGGGCGCTTGAGCCGCCGCATTCGATGAGTGCCATGGCAGCGAAACAGGACAGCTTTCTCGAAGATGTGCTGGTCGTGGAGCTGGGCGATCGGCGCGGCGTCGGCGCGTGCGGATCGCTGCTGGCGGAGTTGGGCGCGGTGGTCATGCTGGTCGAAGCGGCCCAGCCCGCAGCGGCGACCAGCAAGTGGACCGATCGCCCGATGGTCGCCGCCGGTAAGCGCAGTGTGCGCATCGATCCGCGCTCGAGCGCGGACCTTGCCTTGCTCCGACGCGCGCTGGCCAAGGCCGATGTCGTTCTCGCCTCCTCCGACATCGATCCTGCATGGTCTACCGAGCTTGCTGGCGAGGCGCGCGGGCAGGCGATAGTTTGCGACATCACGGGGTTTGGCGCTTCGGGGCCGCTTGCGGGCCGCGCGTATTCCGATGTGCTCGTGCAGGCTATGGCGGGCGTGATCGACACCACCGGCGAGAGCGACGCGGCGCCGGTGATCAGTCGAATCCCCATAGCCGAATGGTCGGCGGGACTCTACGCCCTTGCCGGGGTGCTCGCCGCGTTGCGTGCTCGCGATACGCAGGGCTGCGTCCAGAGCGTCGAGGTCGCGCTCTTCGATGTGGCGGTGAGCTGGCTCACGACGTTCCTGCCGGCCCATTTCGTCGGAACCGAGCCCAAGCGGGTGGGTAACCACCACCCCTCGATGTCGCCCTGGAATGCGTATCGGGCCCTCGACGGCTGGGTCATGCTATGCGCCGGGTCGAACGACATGTGGCGCCGGGTGTGCGATGTTATCGGCCGTCCCGAGCTGGTCGCCGAAGAGCGCTATTCCACGCCGACCCACCGGGTGAAGATCAATGCCGAGGTCGATGCGCTGGTGCAAGCGTGGAGCCTGGAGCACAACGTAGCCGATTGCATCGAGCGACTGTCAGCGGCGGGATTGCCTTGCGGGCCGATCTACAGCATCGCCGAGCTGTTCACCGAAGCGAGCCTCGTGCACCGGAGAATGGTGCGCGAGCTCCACGATCGGACCAGCGGCAAGTCGGTCCGGGTCGCCGGCGCGGTGTTTCGTGGTACGGGCGCGCACGGCATCGCGGCCGCGGCCATTCCTAGCGCGGGCGAGGATCAAGCGCTGCTGGAGCGCTACGCCGCGCGCCGGCGCGTGCCGCCCCCGTGGGCCAGCGCGAGCGGCGAGCCGATTCGGTCCGTGCTTGCCGGCATTCGGGTGGTGGAGATCGGCAGCTACACCACCGCGCCGCTGTGCGCTCGGCAGCTCGCCGCGCTCGGCGCGGACGTAATCAAGGTCGAGCCGCCGGACGGCGATCCCGCGCGCGCCCTTCCTCCGTTGCGCTCGGGCCATAGTTATTTCTTCGTGATGACCAACTCCGACAAGCGGGCGCTGACCCTCGATCTGCGCGCGCCGCAGGGCAAGTCGGTGCTGCGCGCGCTGCTTGCGCGTGCCGACGTGTTCGTCGACAACTTGAAGCCCGGCTCGTTATCGCGGCTCGGATTCGGCCGGGAAGCGCTGTCTCGTCTCAACCCCGGACTGGTACATTGCTCGGTGTCGGGATTCGGCGCCGATTCGCCGCTCGCCGATCGGCCGGGCATGGATACGACCATACAGGGCATGGCGGGCATCATGGACTTGACGCGCGCGGGCGAAACGCCCTTCAAGACCGGCGTGTCGGTCGCCGATTTGACCGGCGCCCAACTGGGACTGGCCGGGATTCTGGCCGCGCTGGCGCGGCGTGAACGCACCGGCCTGGGATGCGCGCTCGACATGTCCATGCAGGACGCGGGGGCCTGGCTCACGCGGGCAGCCTGGAACCGGGAAGTCGCCGACGAGGCTGCCGCCACGCTGGTGCGGTGCGAAGACGGCTACGTCGCGGCCGAGGCGAACGCGGGCACGTTGCTCGATGCTGCCTCGGAGCACGTGTCGGCGAGTAGCGCCGATCGGTCGTTGTCCACGCGTCTGGTTCGTGCCGAGCTGGTCGAGCATCTTGCAAGCCGCGGGGTGACGAGCGCGCCGGTGCTGCGCGTGAGCGAAGTGGTCCGGCATCCGCAAACGCTCGCGCGCGCGCTGATCTTGAAGGCTGCGGCGCGCGACGGCCTCGAATGGCCGCTGCTCGCGTCGCCCATACGCCTTGCAGCGACACCGGCGGTGGTGCAGCAGCCGATCGGCGATGCCGCCGCGGATCCGAGCGAGCTGCTGAAGGCGTGGGGCGTCGCGATCTAGCTAGGACTTGGGACACTCGCAGCGGCGCGCGGTCAAGCAATCCGATCGCAGGCACGGCCGATCGGCCGTGGCGCGTATCGACATCATGGGCTAAAGTTGAAAGGCGAGGGATGAGTGCGATACAGGCGGGTCGTCGAACACGGATTGTCGCCGGCATTGTCTTGGGGCTGATGGGGCAGACGCCGGTGCTTGCCCAAGACTATCCGTCCCGGCCGATACGGTTCGTGCAACCGTTTCCCCCGGGCGGTGCGGTCGATACCATATCGCGCGTGGTGGCAGAGCGCCTGTCGGCGCGGCTCGGGCAGCAGGTGGTGGTCGACAACCGGCCGGGAGCCAACGGTGCCATCGCCTTGAACATCGTCGCGGCGAGCCCCGCCGACGGCTACACGATGATGGCGGTGGCGCAATCGTTCCTCACGCACCAGACGATCTACCGCGATTTCAAGCACGATGTCCGCAAGGACCTCGCGCCGATCATTCAAGGCGCGATCTTTCCGCTGGTGTTGGTCGTGCATCCTGCCGTGCCGGTGCGCTCGGTCAAGGAGCTGGTGGAGCGCGCGAAGAGCCAACCCGGGTCGATGGCTTACGGCGACAACGGCGGCATCGGCTCGAGCGGCCATATCGCCAGCGAATTCCTGCGCCAGCGCGCCGGAATCGATGTCACCCACGTCCTCTACAAGGGGGCGGGTCCGATGTACGTGGACCTGATGGGCGGCCAGATACAGATGGCATTCGCGCACATCACCTCGATCCTGCCGCACGTCAAGGCCGCCCGGTTGCGGCCACTCGCTTCCACCAGCGCGACGCGCGTACCATCGATGCCGGATGTGCCGATCATGGCGGAATCCGGCTTTCCCGGCTTCACCGTGAGCGAGGTGTGGGGCATCCTCGGCCCTGCGGGACTGAACGACGCGATCGCGCTGCGGCTCAACCGTGAGATCGGCGAGATTCTGAAAGCCGGGCCGCTCTACGAGCGACTCACGGCCGAAGGCGGACAGGTGCTCGCCGGGCCGCCGCGGGAATTCGCCAGCTTCATCGCCACCGAGGTGCCGAGGATAGCGGGCGTGTTGCGCCAGGCGGGTATCAAGGCGGGCAGCTTCTGAGGGACGAGCGCCAGCCGAACGTGCCCAGATGGCATGGGGGCCGGCGAGCCCGCCGCCGAGGTAGACCGCGCATCGAAGCCAAAGCAGGCGCCGGGTTGAATCCGGCCTCCCGCCGTGTTACGTTTTGCCACACAGGGTATCGAGAAGTGGAACGACAAGCCGATTGATCGGCGACCCTGGTCCGACCCCTGGTCCGACCTGGTCCCTTTCTGCGGCTCGACCGCGTAGGCAAGGCCGAGCTGCCTTTCTTCGACGAGGACGATATGGATCTGAAGCTTCAGAATCGCGTTGCATTGGTAACGGGCGCGGGCCAGGGCATCGGCCGCGCCATCGCGCTGGCATTGGCGGCCGAAGGCGCGCGCATAGCGGTCAACGACATAAACGCCGCCAAAGCGGAGGAGACGGTTGCGGCGCTGCGCCAGGGCGGTGGTCAGGCCATGGCGGCGGCATGCGATATCACCGACCTCGCCGCGATCCGCGCTACGACGGCCAAGATCGAAGCCGAGTACGGGCGCATCGACGTGCTGGTCAACAACGCCGCCTTGCTGCTCGCGCACGAGCTGTTCGTGGACACCAAGCCCGAGGAGTGCGACCGCGAGATCAAGGTCGTCCTCTACGGCACCATGAACTGCGCTCGCGCGGTGCTGCCTGGCATGATCCAGCGCAATTTCGGCAAGGTCATCAATATCGTGACCGACGCGGCACGCGTCGGCCAGGAGCGGCAGTGCAACTACTCCGCTGCCAAGGGAGGGGTGATCTCGTTCACCAAGTCGATCGCCAAGGAGGTCGGGCGCAACAATGTCAACGTCAATGCCGTGTCGCCCGGCGCGACCAATTCCCCGATGCGCCTGGAGATGCTGCGCCAGCTCACCGAGAAGATCGGCGAGCAGAAGGCGGCCGAGCGCGAAGAGAAGGTCAAGCGTGCCTACGCGCTGCGCCGCATCGGCGAGCCGGAGGACATCTCCAACGCGGTCGTTTTTCTCGCCTCGGAAGCGGCGCGCCACATCACGGGTCAGATTCTGAGCGTCAACGGCGGCTTCGCCATGCCGGGTTGAGGACTTCGCGCGCGCTGCATCGTCACTGATGATCGAGTGCGCGAACCGGATCTCGGCCGATCTGGGCTACGAGGCGCGGGGTGCTGCTAGCGGTCGAGCCGATACTTCGCGATCCGCTTCTCGTCGAGGATGAGCCCGAGCCCCGGCGCCTGCGGCGCCTGCACCGCGGCATTCTCGACCGCGATGGGGTCCACCACGACGTCATCGACCAGGCTGGTGAGGCCGAAGGCGAACGGTCCATCGAGCATGGGGGCGGGCCAGGATGTCGCCAGATGCGCGACCGATGCCGTCGCCACGCTGGTACACGGATGATTGCCGGGACACACGCGCATGCCGGCGGCATCGGCGATCTGCCATAGCCGGCGCGTATACCACAGACCGCCGTTCTTCGCGACCTTGGTCTGAAACGCGGCGGCCGCGCGCTTGCGGATGACCGCGATGAGATCGTGATCGCTGGAAACCTGCTCGTCGGCGAGCAACGGGATATCGACTCGCCGCGCAAGCTCCGCGGTCCCGTCTAGGTCCCAAATCTCCAGCAATTGCTCGGCTGCCTGGATGCGGTAGGGCTGGATGCTCTTGAGCAACTCCAGGGCGCTGTCGAAGCGCATGCCGGCGTTCGCGTCGATGCGAATCTCGACTGCGTCACCGAGCCCTTCGCGCACCGCCTTGACCGCGCCCGCGGCGGCGGCAACGTTTTCATCCGTCTTGATGACGAAGGTGCGGTAGCCTTCCGCCAGGAGCCGTTGCGCGTCTGCCAGCGTTTCTTCGCGCGAGGGCTTGATGGAGATGAGCCCGCACATCGGCACCCGCTCGCGGCATTTGCCCCCCAGGAGCGTGTAGGCCGGCACCCCGAGCACCTTGCCCTGGATGTCGACCATCGCGTCGGCGATCGCCGCTTGCGCGTAGTAGCTGTGGTAGATGGTCTCGTCGAGTGCGCGCATGAGGCTGGCGATGTCGAACGGCGATTTGCCCTCGAGCTGCGGCGCGAAATGCTCGTGGATCGCGGCGTGCAGGCTCGCGATCGTCTCCGAGCTGCCGTGGCGGCGCCAGGCTTGCGTCTCGCCGATGCCGCTCACGCCTTGGTCGGTGTGCAGGCGCACCAGGAGGACATCGACCGAGGGTCGAGCGGGCCCGCTTGCGATCTTGTGCAAGGACTTGAACGGTATGCGCAGCGGGATCGATTCGACGCGCGTGATGCGCAGCCCCGGCAGCGTGTTCAATGCGTTGGACGCAGCCATCACGAGGCCCCTGCTCGACGCTCGATGTTGGCCTTGCGCACCACCTCCGCCCAAAGCGCGAGCTCTTTCTTGTAATAGCGGTCCATTTCTTCCGCGGAGCCGCCGAGCGGTTCGACGCCCACCTGCCTCAAACGAGACTGAATGTCGGGGACCTGCAGCACCGCGTTGAGCTCGCCGTTGAGTCTGGTGACCACCGCGGCCGGTGTCTTGGCCGGCGCCATGATGCCGATCCAGTAATCGGACTTGAGCTCCGAGAAGCCTTGTTCGGCGATCGTCGGGACCTTCGGCAGGACGCTCGATCGCTTCTCGCTGAACACCACCAGGGGCTTCAGCCGGCCGGCCTTGACGTAGGACTCCTGCGTGGCGACCGATCCGATCATCGTGGAGACGTGCCCGGCCATCGTGTCGATGACCGCCGGCCCGCCGCCCTTGTACGGCACGTGCAATAGCTTCACGTGCGCGCGCTGCACGAAATGCTCCACCAGCAGATGCTGGGACGAGCCGGCGCCGACCGAGGCGTAGGTGATCTCTCCGGGGCGGCGCTTCGCAAGTGCGATCAGCTCCTTGATCGAATTCACCGGAAACGAGGGATTCGCCGACATGAGATTGGTCGCCGCGGCCAGCAACACGACGCTCTCGAAGTCGCGCAGCGAATCGTACGGCAGCTTGGAGAATATGGCGGGATTGGTCGCGTTGGTGCTGTTGCCGAGCAGCAGCGTGTAGCCATCGGGCTGCGCGCGGGCGACCAGCTCGGTCGCGATGATGGTATCTGCGCCCGGGCGATTCTCGACGAGCACCTGGCTGCCGAAGCGCTCGGAGAGTCGCGCCGCGACGACGCGCGCTACAATGTCCGTGCTCCCGCCCGGGGCATAACCCAGGATGAGACGGATCGGTTTCGCGGGATAGCTGGCCGCGGTTGGCTGTGCCTGCGCGCAGGCGCACGTCAAGCCCAGAACGATACTCGTGAACGCACGTTCGACCCACATTTCGACTCATCCAGTGATTGCACCAACGGCCAATGATGCACCGAAAAGGGATTCGCTGCCATGCTCACGCTCGTCACCGGTGCGACTGGATTCGTCGGTACGAATGTCGTCGAAGCCTTGCTCGAGCGCGGCGATGAGGTGATCGCTTTCGGCCAGGGCGAGATGACCGTCGCGGCCCGCGGCGCCTTCGCGCGTTTCGGCAAGCAGCTTCGGCGCGTCGATGGCGACGTTCGCGACGCCGCCTGCGTGGATGCGCTCTTTGCCGGCGCGCGCATCGATCGACTGGTGCACGCGGCGGTCATCACCGCGGGGGTCGAGCGGGAGAAGCGCGACGTGACGCCGATCGTGGAAGTGAACGTGGCGGGCAGCGCGCGCGTCCTGGAGGCGGCGCGCCGCAACGCCGTGGGGCGCATCGTCCACGTGAGCTCGGGCGCGGCCTACGGGCGCTCGCTGTTCGAATACGATCGTCTATACGAAGACCTCACGCCCGAGCGCCCGCAAACCATGTATCAGATCACCAAGTTCGCAGGCGAGCGCAGCGCATTGCGCCTGCGCGATCTGCACGGCCTCGATCTCGTCTGCGTTCGGCTGGGGAGCGTGATCGGCCCGTGGGAGCGCGACACCGGCGTGCGCGATACGCTGAGCACCCATTTCCAGCTCGCGCGCCTGGCCGCGCAGGGCGGGACAGCGCTCCTGCCGCAGCGCGAATACCGCCGCGATTGGGTCTACAGTCGAGACGTCGCTGCCGGCATCGTCGCCGTGCTAGAGGCGAACAGCCCCTCGCACGGCCTCTACAACCTGAGCGCGAACCGCGAATGGGGCGGCCTTGCGCCCTGGTGCGAAGCCTTACGCTCGATCCACGGCGCGTTCTCGTACCGTGTCGCCCGCGAGGGCGAGCGCACCAATCTCAACATCAGCGAGCTGCAAGACCGGGGCCGGATGGACATCGGGCGCATGGTCCAGGACATCGGCTTCGAGCCGCGCTTCGGTCCGCGCGAGGCGTACGAGGATTACACGCGCTGGCTGCGCCAGTATGGCGACGGGATGCGGGCCTGAGCGAGCCCGGCTCAGCAGCCGCGGTGGGTGGAAGTGTCGGCCGTCAGTTCGGCGCGGCCCCGGACACGCGCACGATCTCGCCCCACTTGCGATGCTCCTTGCGGATGAAGTCCGTGTATTCCTTGGGCCCGATCTCCATCGGGATGCCGCCCACGGTGGCGAATCGTTCCTGCACGTCGCTCTGTCGGAGCACGCGCAGCATTTCTTTCGCCAGTCGCTCCACGATCGCCGGCGGCATGCCGGCCGGGCCCGACAAGCCGTACCAGATTCCCCCTTCCATGCCGGGAACGCCGGCCTCGGCGATCGTCGGTACATCCGGGAAGACGCTGAAACGCTTGTCGTGCAGCGCGGCCAAGGGACGCAGCCGGCCGGCCTTGAGCTGGCCGATGAGCGAGGGCAGGCCGTCGAACATCAGATGCGCCTCGCCGCCGGCAAGGCCGACCACCGCGGGCCCGCTGCCCTTGTAGGGCACGTGCGTGATCTGCACGCCGGTCAGGATCTTGAACTGCTCGCCCCAGAGCTGGGGCGCGCTGCCGTTGCCGGAAGATACGAACAGGTAGCCGTTCGGCTTCGCTTTCGCGAGCGCGATGAACTCCTTCACCGTCTTCGCGGCCACCTCGGCATTCACCGCCATCATCGCGGGCATGTAGAGCACCCCCGAGATATGGGTGAAGCTCTTCATCGCATCGTACGGCAGCTTCTTGTACAGCACCGGAGCGACGCCGTGTGTCGTGCTCGATGTGAGCATCAACGTATATCCGTCCGGTGTCGCCTTGGTCAGGTATTCGGAGGCGACGATGCCGCCCGCGCCGGGGCGGCTTTCGATGACCACGTGCTGGCCGAACAGCTCCGAGAGCTTGGCGCCGACCACGCGGCCGGTGAAATCGGCAGCGCCCCCCGGCGGCACCGACAGCACCAGGCGCAGCGGCCGAGCCGGGTACGTCGCTTGGGCCGATGCTTCGAAAGCCGGGCACAAGGCAAGCGCGGCGACAGCGGTCAAGATGGGCTTCATGATGGTACCCTCGATCATGCGAATGATGCCGGTCGGAGGCGGGCTACTGCTGATCGCGCGGCGAGTCTAGCACGCGTCACGGCGCGCCGGAGGGCACGCGCTCGGATTTCGCCGCAGCGACGCTGTGCACGCCACGCTGCTGCGCAATGGGCACGGAGAGGATGGTAATGGACTATTACGACTGGGTGGCCGCCGCGCTCGGCAAAGCGCCCGCGATCATCGACTGGAAGGACGTGCCTAACGAAGCCGTGACCGATCCTGCCGTGTCGACCCACGCGGGCACCACGCGACAAACCTGGGTGGGCGACAAGGTCGTGCTCACGCGCGCGATCGTGCGTGCCAATTCCAGAGGCAAGCCGCATTCGCACGTCTCCGAGCAGGTGTCGATGATCCTGCGCGGGGGCGTGCGAGTGCATATGGACGGTACCGAGCGCGTCGCCATGGCGGGCTCGATCGTGCACATCCCGGGCAACAAGGTGCACATGTTCGAAATCCTGGGCGAGGACACCGAGCTGCTCGACGTCTATACCGTCCTGGAGAGCGCCGAGGAGCTGCGCAAGCACTATCCGAGCGCGGGCTGAAGCGTAGCGGCGCATCGCCGCTACCGGCATCACCGATAGACCGAAGAGCTGTGCCGGCTTGGCGCGTCGCGTGCGCTCTCGCCACGGCGCGTCGGGTTACCGTTCCAGCGCATCGATGCGATCGAACGCGACGCCATGATGGGCTGGCTCGTCGAAGCGCGCGCGGCGCCGCGGCAGCCGGCGCACCATCGCTTCGAACGCCGGGTACGACGCGCACAGTTCGACCATGAGCTGCGGCGGCAGATCGAGCCCTGCGGCGCGGGCCATGCGCTCGATGTCCTCGGGCGACGAGGGCGGCAGCGCGGCCAGCGTCTGGGCCGACGGATCGGGTCGAACGAACGAGCGCGTCATTGGATCAGTCCTTCGGTCGGACGGCGGCTGTGCCAGTCGGTCAGGCTCTGGTAGGCATGTCCGACCCGGAACAGCGTCGCCTCCCGGAAATGCGCGGCGGCCAACTGCAGGCTGAGCGGCAGCCCCTCGGCGCTGAAGCCGCAAGGCAGGCACAGCGCCGGCTGCCCGCCGATGTTGAACGGTGTGGTGATGTTCGGTGGGCGCAGGAACTTGTCGAGCTTGCCGGGATCGGCCGGTTCGGCCGGCGTCATCCAACCGGCCGTGGCGAGCACGTCGTAGTGCCGAAACGCGCGCGCCAGCTCGCGCCCGAGCCACAGGCGCTGGCGCAGGGCCTGAAAATAGTCTTCGGCCCGGATCAGCGCGCCGCACAGCACCTTGTTGCGGAACATCGCGCCGAAATCCTGCGGACGGGTGCGAAACTCGTGCTCGTAGGCACTGAACATCTCCGTGATCGAGAGCGTGGTCTTGCAGTCCTGGTAGACCAGCAGATCGGACAAGCGGATCTCTTCCACGATCGCTCCCGCGCTGGCGAGCAGCGCCATGGCCGCCGCGACGGCGGGCGCGATGTCGGGATGGCAGCGTTCGTCGCCGTCGTACCAGTGGCGCACCCAACCTATGCGCACGCCTCCCAAGCCGTGCGATAACTCGCGGGTGTAATCCTCCGGGGCGTGTTCCGCGCTGCTCACGTCTTCGTCGTCGTAGCCGGCGATCGCGTTCAGCACGATGGCCGCATCCTCCACCGTTCGCGTCATCGGCCCGCAGGTGTCGAAGGTGAAGGTGTTCGGCAGCACGCCGCGCCGGCTCACCAGGCCGTAGCTAGGCTTCACGCCGACGATGCCGCACACGGCGGCCGGCATGCGAATCGAGCCGCCGGTGTCGGTGCCGATGGCCGCGGGCAACAGCCCCGCTGCCACTGCCGCGCCCGCGCCGCTGCTCGTGCTGCCGGGAAGATAGCCCGCTTTCCAGGGATTCATGGCGGGGGGCCAGGGCAGATCCCAGGACGGGCCGCCATGGGCGAATTCGTAGGTCGTGAGCTTGCCGAGCAGCGCGCCGCCTGCCTCGAGCATGCGTGCGGCGACCGCGGCATCGCGTTGCGGAACGTTGTGTTCGAGCAGCTTCGATTGCCCGGTCGTGCGTACGCCGGCGGTCTCGATCACATCCTTCAGGCCATACGGGATCCCGCACAAGGGCTTCGCCGGTACGCCCTCGAGCCACGCGCGCTCCGCTTGCCGCGCGCGTTCGAGCGCCAGCTCGGGCGTTTGCGTCACGAAGCAGTGCAAGCTCGACTCGTAACGCTCGATGCGCTTGAGCAGCGCCGCGACGACTTCGACGGGAGACAGCGCGCGCCGCCGGAAGAGCGCGAGCAGCTCGGCGACGCTCGCGTATTCGACGCCTTGGGTGGCAATCGCGGGGGTTGCCGCGCCAGCCATGCCCGAGGGCGAGTTGCGATCGTTCACTTCAGCGTGCCGTCGAACTTGAGCCGGCGCTCGGCGAACTTCCACTCGCCCTCGACGCGCTTGATGATATCGGTATAGACCCCGGCATGGGTGGTATAGGGCAGCTTCCCCGGCTCGCCATTGTAGCCGAACAGATAACAGCGCCCGCGTATGGTATCCGCGTCGATCTTCTCCAGGTGGATGCTGCCGTTCCAGTGCCGCCGGTAGACGTGCATGCGCGCGGCCTTGTCCTTCTTCTTGTACGCCGCCAGCGCGGCGCGCCCCTTCACGTCGTAGGTGCCGTGAAGCTCGCCCTCCTCGGTGAACAGGCTCGCGTACCATTCGGCCTCGCCCGCGTCGCTGGACAAGTTGTAGGCCGAATACAGGTTCAGTATCTCGACGTACTCCTGCGGCGTTACCGCGAGCTTTTTCATGCGCTCTCCGTGATCGAGGACGGGGACCGGCTCATCATGATTTCCCCGCTCACTGCATCTCTATACCCGCGCGCTTGACGATCTGGCTCCACTTGGCGAGCTCCGCGGCCAGCTTCTTGTCGAACGCCGCGGGGCTGCTGCCGACGATCTCCGCGCCTTGAGCAAGCAGGCGGCTCTTCACCTCGACGTGCGCCGTGGTGCGTGCAAGCGCGCCGTGCAATGCGGCCACCACCGCCTGCGGCGTGCGCGCGGGCGCGAGGATGCCGTACCACGTGCCCGACTCGATGCCGGCGAACCCGGCCTCGGCCGCCGTCGGCACGTCGGGAAGAATCGCCGAGCGCTTGTTGTCCGCGACCGCCAGCGCGCGCAGCTTGCCAGCACGCACGTGGCCCTCGATCGCGAGCGGTCCGACCAGCATCATCGACACCTGGCCGCCGAGCACGGCGGCGACGCCGGGCCCCGAGCCCTTGAACGGTACGTGCGTGATATCGATGCCGGCGACGATCTTGAGCAGCTCGGCGCCCAGGTGCGGCTGGCTGCCGTTGCCGCCCGAGGCATACGTGAGCTTGCCCGTCTTGCCGAGTGCGACCAACTCCTTCACCGATTTCGCGGCCACGGAAGGGTGCACGACCAGAATGTTCGGTTGGGTGACGACCAGCGAGACGGCGGCGAAGTCCTTGATCGGATCGTACGGCAGCTTCGCCACCATGCTGGGAATGACGGTATGCGTGGTGGTGACCAGGAGCACCGTGTAGCCGTCGGGCGCGGCGCGCGCCGCGAGCTCGGTGCCGATGATGCCGCTCGCGCCGCCGCGGTTATCGATCACCAGCGACTGTCCGAAGGCGGCGCTCAAACCCGGTTGGAGGGTGCGTGCGAGCTGATCGGCACCGCCGCCGGGTGAGAAGGGAACGATCATGCGCACGGGGCGCGCGGGATACGCGGGGGCTTCCAGCGCGCTCGCCGCAGCACAGGCGCACAGGGGTGCGATGGCGAGTGCGCATCGTAGGATCGATCCATGCATGAGCTTGCTCCGTGCAACGAGTGTAAACATAATGTCGGCCAGGATGCCATCGGCGAGGCGGCGCGCCCGCGCCCCAGCAGATGAGGCTCACTTCTTTCTCTACACGGAACCCCCGCCATGCCTTTGAGCTCCGAAACGCAGACGCTCGTCGCGAGCGACGGCCTGAAGCTTGCGTACGTGGTCGACGATTTCAGCGACCCCTGGGCGCCCGGCGAGCCCCTCGTTCTCATCCACGCCGCCATGGGCAGCTCGCGGCGGCTGTACAAGTGGGTGCCTATCTTAGCGCGTCATTTCCGCGTGGTGCGACCAGACATGCGCGGTCACGGCGCCACCGCGATCCCCGCTCCCGATCAATTGTCGCTCGATCGCTTGGCGCGCGATGTGATCGAGCTGGCCGATCATTTGCGGCTCGACCGGTTCCATATCGCGGGCTCCTCGGCGGGCTCGATCGTCGCCATGAAGACGGCGCTCGATTATCCCGATCGGATCCGGACGCTGACCAATTTCGCTTCGACGCCGGGCCTCAAGAACTCGCTCATCGACATGACGAAATGGGTCGATCACATCCGGGCGAGGGGCATGCACGGCTTTTTGCGGGAAACCATCGCCGAGCGCTTCCCCAACGTGACCGACCAGGGCTTTCTCGACTGGTTCATCGAGGAATCGGCGCGCACGGATGTGGAGCTTTTCGCGCGCTTCGGCCCGATGATGAAGGCGGTCGAGTTCACCGATCGACTACACGAGATCAAATGCCCGATGCTCAACGTGGTGCCCGGTCACGATCCGCTCGGCACGCCGGGTCAGTACGAGGTTTACAAGCAGCACGTCCCGCACTGCGAGTTCATCGTCTACGAAGGGCTGCCGCACAACATCACCGATGCCGTTCCCGAGCGCTGCGCCCAGGATCTGCTGGCGTTCCTGCTCAAGCATCGAGGCCGTTGATTCATGAGCAGGTGCGTGGGGCTGCCAAGCCGCGCCGGCCGGTGGTGCGTGCAATGACGGCAGGCGTGCAAGGGCACTGAGCAATGACACGGCTCGGCGGCAAGGTCGCTTTCATCACCGGCGCGGGCGCCGGTATCGCGCGCTCGGCCGCCGAGCTGTTCGCGCGCGAAGGGGCGCGGATCGCGGTGGCGGAAATCGATGCGGCGAGCGGTGCGGCCACGGCCCAGCGGATCCGCGAGCAGGGCGGCCAAGCCCTCTTCATTCGCACCGACGTTACCCAGGAAGCGAGCGTGCGGGAAGCAACGGATGCGGCGCTGCGCGAGTTCGGCAAGCTCGACGTGCTGTTCAATTGCGCGGGCGGCTCGCTCATCGAGGATGGCGTCGTCACCGAGGTCGACCTCGATGCCGTATGGAAGCGGACCATGGAAGTCAACCTGCTCGGCGCCATCCTGTGCTGCCGCCACGTCATACCTCGAATCATCGCCGCGGGCGGCGGCTCGGTCGTCAACATGTCCTCGGGCGCGGCCTTGCGCGGCGCGAGCCCGTTGCATGTCTACACCGCCGCCAAGGGCGCGATCGTTTCGCTCACCCGCGCGCTGGCCGGCACCTATGCCCGCGGCAACGTGCGCGTCAACGCCATCTGCGCCGGGCGCATCCAGACCGAGCGCAACGTGCGCAAGTATGGCCCGGCGGGCTTCGGCGGCGGCAGCAGCGTCGATCGCCAGGGCGCGTCCGAGCGCGTGAAGGACTACCCGCTGTGGGTCGGCCAACCGATCGACATTGCCAACATCGCGTTGTTTCTCGCTGGTGACGAATCGCGCATGATTACCGGCGCTGCCATACCCGCCGATGGCGGGCGCTCGGCCTATTGAGAGCAACGGATTGAACCCTTCCGGCTTGTCACCGTCTCCCCGTCAGCCGCCTAGCGCAGGCGCGATGAGCGCCGTCTTTCGCTTGGGCCTCGCGCTCGTATGGACATCGCTGGCTGCCTCGGCTTGGGGGCAGGGCTATCCGAATCGTCCCATCCGTTTCGTCGTGCCCACCGCCGCCGGTGGCGGTCCGGACGTGGTGGCGCGATTCATCGCCCCCAAGCTCACCGAGATGCTCGGGCAGCAGATCGTGATCGACAACCGCGCCGGCGCCAACGCGATGATCGGGGCCGAAGTGGTGGCCAAGGCGCCGCCGGACGGCTACACGTGGCTCTTCGGCACCGGGCAGAACACCACCAACCCGAGCCTCATGAAGAAAGTCCCCCATGACATCGTCAGGGACTTCAGCGCCGTGAGCCTCGTGTACCTGTCGGCCTACCTGCTGGTGGTGCACCCAGGCGTGCCCGCCAAGTCGGTGCAGGCGTTGGTCGCCCTGGGCAAAGCGCAGCCGGACAAGCTCAACTTCGGCTCGGGCGGCATCGGCAGCACCGCCCACTTGTCGGCCGAGCTGTTCAAGATGGCCACCGGTATTCGAATGGTCCACGTCCTCTACAAGGGGGTGGGACTCGCCCTGATCGATCTCGTGGGCGGCCAGCTCGATCTCATGTTTCCGGCGATCGCGAGCGGACTTGGCCATAGCAAGGCGGGACGCCTGCGTGCGCTCGGGGTCACGAGCCCGCGGCGGCATCCGTCCGCGCCGGATGTGCCGGCCGTCGCCGAGACGCTGGCGAAATTCGAGTCGCGCTCGTGGATCGGCGTGTTGGTACCGGCGGGCACACCGCCTGAGATCGTGAAGCGCCTGAACAGCGTGATCGTGAAGGTGGTCAACTCGCCGGAGGTCACGCAGGCGCTGATCGCCCAGGGCGCGGATCCCGAGACCAGCACGCCGGAGGCATTCGCTGCCTATATCCGCGACGAAGTGGCGCGGGCGGCGCGCGTGGTCAAGGCCGCCGGCATCACGCCTGAGTGAGGGTGGCAGCCATGGCTACCATGATGCTAGCGGCATGCAGAGCGGGGCGCCTCACCGCTGATCTGCGCTGCTCGACCGCCGCGAGCGTGGAGCGCGAGGACCTCGGCCCATGAAGATCGCGATCTGGGGCAGCGGGGCGATCGGGGGCGCGGTGGGCGCGGCCATGGCGGCGGCCGGCGAGGACGTGCTCATGGTCGATGTCGTGCCCGAGCACGTGGAAGCGATGAACCGGCACGGCCTTGTCGTCAAGTCGGCGGCGGGGGAGTTGCGCGCCGCGGTGCGCGCGGCACTGCCGCGCGAGGTGCGCGGGAGCTTCGATTTCGTCTTCCTGGCGGTCAAGTCGCAGTTCACCGGCGATGCGCTCGACGCAATCGTGCCGCACCTCGGGCCTGGCTCGGCGGTCGTGTCGTTGCAGAACGGGGTCAACGAGCCGCGCATTGCGCAGCGCATCGGGGCCCAGCGCACCATCGGATGCCTGGTCGATTTCTCTGCCGATTACCTCGCTGCGGGCGAGATCCTGCGCGCTCGCGCGGGTAACCTGTTCATCGGCGAGCTCGACGGCGCGCTCTCACCGCGCTTGGACGCCGTGCGCCGCCTGCTCGAGCACTCCACGCGCACCCATGTCTGCGCGAACATCCTGGGTTTCGTTTGGGCGAAGATTTGCAAGGCCACGCTCGACGCGAACACCGCGCTGGTCGACACCAACGCGCTCGAGCTTCGTGCCGATCGAACGTATCACCCGCTGCGCATTCAACTGCTGCGCGAGGGCATACGCGTCGCGGCAGCGTCCGGGGTGCGCGTGGAAGCCTTCGCGCACTTCGATCCGGCCCCGTTCCTGGACCGCTCCGCTGCGGGCGTCGCGGCCGCGTTTGCCGTGCTCGACGACATGGCGCGCGGACAGGCGCACAACAACACCCGCGTGCGTACCGGCTATTGGCGCGATATCGTCGTGCGCAAGCGCAAGACCGAAATCGAGTATGTCACCGGCGAGATCGTCCACGGCGGCGAGCGCCTCGGCGTGCCGACGCCGCTCAACCGGTTGCAACTGCGTATGTTCGAGGAGATCGAACGCGGCACGCGCGCGATGGGGTGGGAGAACCTGGCGGCGATGGCGAGCGCATTGCGCGAGCTCGACGTTCCCGAGTTGCTGCAGGAGCGCAGCAGCGCACGCTAGCTGCGCGCGCCGAGCACGGCGATCGACTGCGCGTGCGTCGCGAAGCAGTTCCGCGAAACTGCGCTACCGCAGCCGATTCCCGGCGCCGGGCATGAACGCCGGCCGCGCGGCGCGTGCTACCCGCCGCATCTCTGGCGGCGGCCTCGTCGATAGCCATCGTCGCTTGCCCAGCAAAGTCCTCGATCGATAGCGGATGATTGCGTACGGCAAGTTTGATACTCTGTCGGCCTCGCGCGCGCACGGCCGCTACCACCCCGTCATGCAGTGCAAGCTGACCGGCGCGTTCGACGCCGACAACAATCTCACCGGATTGCACATGCGCCTTTCGGGCCAGTCCATTCTGGCCTCGGTGCGTCCTGCGGCGCTGCAGAAGGGCATGGACCCGAATACGTTCCAGGGTGTGGCCCGCAGCGGTGAGCACGCCCTCGGCTACAGCGTGCCGAATCTTCTCATCGACCACGCGATGCGCAATCCCCACATCCTGCCCGGATTCTGGCGGGGCGTGAACATCAACCAGAATTGCGTATTCATGGAGTGCTTCATGGACGAGCTGGCCGAAGCGGCCGGCCAGGACGCGCTCGAGTTCCGCCGCAAGCTCATGGCCAAGCATCCGCGCAATCTGGCGGTGCTGAACGCGGTGGCCGAGCGAATCGGTTGGAGCAAGCCGGCGCCGCAAGGGATCCACCGCGGGCTCGCGCAGATGAAGGCATTCAACAGCTTCGTCGCGGCCGCGGCAGAAATTTCGGTGCAGGACGGCAACAAGGTGAAAGTGCATCGAATCGTCGCCGCGACGGATCCCGGCTATGCCGTGAACCCCGCGCAGATCGAGCGCCAGGTAGCCGGCTCGTTCGTCTATGGCCTGTCGGCGCTTTTCATGCAGGAGTGCACCGTCAAGGCTCGCTGGAGCGCCGCCTGCGCAACTGCATGAGCGGGATTCGCGCCGAGCTGTATGCGCCCGGCGCCGAGGAATCGACCGCGCTCGAGCTCTACTTGATGTGGCGTGCGCGCGGGATGAAGATGGAATCCCCGGCCGTGCGGCCGTGAGCGTGCAGCGCGGGCTGGGGCGCGGCGCCGGGGCGCCTGCGCAAGAATGCCGCGCGGGGTGCACATTACGGCTATCGCGACCGCAGTTCCAACCCTCACTCAAGGAGAGCGCCATGCCTAGACTCACGCCCATCACCAGCCCGGAGCAGGTCGCCGCGGAAGACCGCGCGATCGCAGACGCCGTCGTCGCCAGCCGAGGTGCGATCGCCGGCCCCTTCACGGCATTCATGCACTGTCCGAAGCTGGCCATCCATCTGGTCGGCCTCGGCGGTTACGTGCGCTTCGAAGGCAAGCTCGACATGCGCGTGCGCGTCCTGGCGGCGATGGTGGTGGCGCGCGAATACGACGCGCTGTATGTGTGGGGCGCGCAAACCGATGGCGCGCGCAAGCTCCAGGTGCCCGAGTCGACCATCAACGCCATCCGCGACGGCCATTCGCGCGGCCTTCCGCCCGAGGACGCGCAGATCGTCGAGTTCACGCGCACGCTGGTGCGCAAGCATCGCGTCGACGAGGCCACGGCCCAGGCGCTGCTCCAGCGCTTCGGCAACGAGCAGTTCATCGAGCTCACCGGCTCGATCGGCTACTACAGCCTGCTGTGCATGACGGTGAACGCCTGCGAGGTCGAGCCTCGTCCGGGCGCGGAAGTGCTCGCCGTTCGGAGCACCTGAAACACCGACCCCGGTCCGACCCTGGTCCCGCGCGCTTCGCGCTACCGGCCCGTGCTGCCCGCACGGGTGGTCTTCGTCTCGCCCGATCGCATCACCGATACGGCGAGCGGCCGCGCGTGGTTCGACGTGACCGTCGAAGTCGAACGCGCTGCGCGAGCCCTGAGCCTCTTTCCAGCCAGCGGGCCATGGCCCGGACTTCTCTCAACTCCTTACAGGACAGGATCTGACCGTGAGTACGATCAGCAGCAGCTCCAGGATCACGATCGGCAGCGCGGGTCTCAAAGGCGTCCTCGCGGGGGGCGAGGGCGACGACGTGCTACTGGGCGGACCGGGGATCGATGTCATCGACGGGCAAGTGGGCGACGACATCGAGATCCAGCTCGTGGCGGTGGACAGCGGCCTCCTTGCCTGAAAGCCGTCGGCGCGAAGGCACGGTGTTGCGGCGGGTCGGGTCGCGCGGCGGGTCGGGTCGAGCAGCGCGTCAGGACTTACCGCCCGCCCGCGGACGGTACTGCGAGGGGCCGCGTTCGGCTTCCATGCGCCGTATCGTTTCCGGATCGTTGCAGTCGGTGCCTCGGTTGCGATTGCACTCCGCGCGTAGATCCTCGGTGCGCCTGCGGCGAGCCTCTTCGACCGCCGCTTGGCGCTCCTGCTGCCTGCGCTCCCAGTCGCGCCTGCGGTCCTCAGCGGCCTGGCGGCGCATGACATCGCGCTCGTAGTCGCGTCCGGCCGGGGGCGCGCTGCGTGGCGGGGGAAGCCCGATAGCCTTGGCGTCGCGCTTTTCGGGCGGGGTTTGCGAGTAGGTCACGTTGCCTTGCTCGTCGACGTGCTTGTAGGCCTGGCGGGCGCTTTGGGCGTTCGCCGTCCCCACGCACAAGATCGAGAGCAGAAGCAGCGCGTGCGCACCGGCCGCGACGTTCCTTGCGCGACTACGGTCCTCGGACAGCGATTGCTTGCTCGATTGAAGGCGCTCGTTGCTCCGGTGCCCAAGGAAAACGCGGCTCACGACAGGGCGCTCAGCAGGAGATCGCATGGCCGTAGCGCGCCCGCTCCATGCGGCAGAGCTCCTCGCGCTCGCGCGCGGCGCGCCGGCGCGCATCGTTGATGTTCGCCGCGTCGGCGCGCTGGCGTTCGTACTCGCGCCGGCGGGCCTCGTTCTGCTCGTTGCGCGACTGGCGCTCCTGGCTCATGCGCTCGCTGTATTCGCGCTGCTGGCGCTCGCGATCGAACTCGCGGCGGCTGCGCTCGAATTCGTTGCGCGTGCGCGCTTCCTGACTGGCGCGCTGGCGTTCGAGCTCGCGCTCGCGCTGCGCTTGTACCCGTGCAGCCGCGGCTGCCTCCGCCTCGGCGCGGGCCTTGGCTTCGGCCTCCTTGGCCTTGGCTTCGGCGATGGCCCGCTCGGCGGCAAGCTTCGCCTCGGCATTCTTGTGCTGCGCGTACCAGCCGCCGCCGGCGAGGAGCGCCAGCACGAGCAGCGCGACCTTGGGCAGCGTCCAGAAGCCCGGCGATACGTCGGTGCTGTCGTATGCGGTGGGTCGCACGGTGCTGGCTGCGTCGTAACGCGCGCGCCGGGCCGGGTCGGCAAGGGTGAGGAAGGCCTCCTTCACCGCCTCGTACTGCATGCGGACTTGCGGGTTGCCGGCGTTGTGAGGGGCGTCCGGATCGAGCTTGGCGGAGAGGCGCTCGTAGGATGCGCGGATAGCGTCGGGTCCGGCTGCGGCGCTCAGTTCGAGGATGTCGTACAAGGACCTGGTCATGGGCTTGTTTCGTACGTGGTGTTTGGCCGGATTACGGCCGGTTGGCGCCGCGGCTTGAGCCGCGAGTCGCCGGCGCGGCCTTGGCGCGCTCCGTCGGCCTGATCCGCGGGAGCACGACAATGGTGCCGGCGGCACCGGCGGCCATCTCGGGCCGCCCCCGCAAACCTACCACATGAGGTTGCGGCGCTGCCAATCGGATCGATGGACCCACCCGGACGTCATGGTGCGAGGGGCGTCTCGCGGCCAAGTGAATTGACCGTTGGCGGGACGGGCGATAGAGTCGCGCTCGACCGGCGTATGGCATTCGGATAGCGGCACTGGTCCGCGGCCGCTCCCGCCGGCACCGGGCAGGCACATCGCGAGCCGAAGTCGAGGATGTTTCGCAATGCTTCGAATCCACCGCACCCAGTTGGGCACGATCGGCATGGCGCCGGTGCCACTCGCGCCCGCGTCGCCCGCACCGAGCGCGCCTGCGATCGGTACGATCGGCAGCGCGCAATACGCCCCCTTCAAGGCGGTCGCGCTGACGCGGTTCGAGAACGAGATGTTGCGGCACATCGAGGAACATTTCCCCGTGCACTGGCGCGTCATCGGCGCGGAAAGTCTGCGCCAACTGGTGCGGCTTGGGTGCGAGCGCGGCAAGCGCTACGGTTTGCGCACGCGGCGCGATGCGGGCCTGTTCGTAAGCATGATGCTCTACCTCGGCAGCCATTTCGACAGCGATATGCAATTGCCTTGGGCGCGCATGCTGCTGGAGGAAACCGCTGCCGGCGGACCCGCGACCCGCGTCGAGCGGGCGTTGGATGCCACCCTCATGTATCTCGATAAGGTGTGGGGACCGGATAATCAGCTCCTGGTGCAGGCGATCGGCCGCTTCCACCGCGCACTGAGCTTGCTCGTTCCGGGAGCCCGGATCGGGCGCGAAGACATGCGTTCGCTATGTCTCAGGGCGTATCCGCAGCGCTTCAGTGCTCTAGGCCAAGCGTCGCTCGATGCGCTGATCGACCACGCCGCGCGCAGCAGCGTACAACTCGGCATCGGGACGCCTCGTGGCGCCGCCGTGTTGCTCGCGCTGATGGCGATCGCCGGTCACGGGATCGCCGAGGACCCGCAGCATGAGTGGCTGCGTGCGGCGCTCGAGCAACCGGCGGCGACATCGCTCGACGCGAAGTTAGACGAGCTGCACCGCAGCGCCGTCGCGCATACCCGCGCCTGGTGGTCGGAGCACTAGGGATTCCCGCATGGCTTGTCCCACCAGCTCGGCGCGCCAACGCCAAGCGCAGGCGGCACGATGCCTGCCGAGAAGCGACGTCGAGCAAGCCGAAGAAAGCTGTCCCGAAAAGCACTGGATCGAGGTCCGCCTGGTCAAGGAACCGGATCGATCGAAGCGCCCGCCGTGGTGGCCGTCGGATCGACTGCGCGATTACCGCGACGAGAAGTTCACCGCCGAGACGCCGATTGGTCTACTGGAGGAGGAGACCGAGCGCGGCGGCGCATGGCGCCTGGACGACATCCCAGCGGGCGCCTGCACCTTCGAGTTCGACCGTTTCTTCGACGATATCATCGAGTACTTCAGAACGAAGTCCGTGTGAGATGGCGAAGAAGCGCTCCGTGCCCTGGTACCAGGTCGACCGGTATTTCACCGGCTTCGAGACCGATGTCGAGCACGAGATCGAGGTCCAGCGCGAGGCGATTCCGCTCGTCTTCGTGCCCGGCATCATGGGAAGCCGGCTGCGCCGTGCCGGCACCCGCGGGCGGGAAACGGACAAGGACGCAAGCGGCCTGCCCAATATGCGCTGGGATCCCGGTTCCGCGCTCTACATGTTAGGCAATTTCAGCGGCGAGAAACCGGCGCACCGGAAATCGATGCTGATAGGCGACGAGTTCAAGGCCGGTTATCTCGAAGTCGCGGATGCCGAGCCGGTGGGCGATGGCTTCGACGGTATCATGGACGACTACCGCGGCTTCCTCAAGGACCTGAAGAAGCACGACTGGGGAGCGCTCGCGAAGATCTTCGAGTTTCCGGTGTACGCGGTCGGTTACAACTGGACGGCGAGCAACGCCGACTCCGGCGAGCGCCTTGCCCGCCGCATCGATGAGATCAAGAACGAATGCGCCAAGGTGACAGGCTTGTGCGACAAGGTGATCCTCATCAGCCACTCGATGGGCGGGCTCGTCTGTCGCGCGGCGAGCGAATTGCACGGCGCAAAGGGCAATGTCCTCGGCATCATCCACGGTGTACAGCCTGCGACCGGTGCCCCGGCAGCCTATTGGCGCATGAAGGCGGGTTTCGAGGGCTTCGGCATGACATCGCGGGTGCTCGGTAATTCCGGACCGAATGTCACGCCCATCCTGGGGAACAGCCCGGGGGGATTGCAGCTCTTGCCCAATATGCATTACAAGACCAACGGCGGCGAGAGCGCCTGGTTGCACGTCACCGACGGCGAGTCGCGCGCGCTCTCTCTCCCGAAGAGCGATCCCTACAGCGAGATCTACAGCATCCCCGCGACCGGCAGGGAATCGAGCGCGGCGCCCGATCGCAAGTACTGGGGCCTGGTCGACCCCGATCTGCTCGACCCGAGCAGCCGTACACGGGTTACGGCCGAGGTATCGGACCCGAACGATCGGCTCAATGCACAGGCCGACCCCGACAGCCCGTGGGAGCGGTACGCTTCATATCTGGAGCAGGCGCGCACCTTTCACGCGGAGCTCGGTTTGCAGACCCACGATCGCAGCTATTGTTGTTGGGGAACAGGGCACGACACCGCGGACCACATCGAGCTGCGCGTCGAGAGCGTCGTGGTCAATTGGGCATCGTACCCGACACGCGGATTCCGTGGCTATTTCCAGGATGCGCACCGGCGCTGGTGGCGCGCGGAGCTACAGGACCCCAGCGGCGAAGGGGACGGGACGGTGCCGTCGTCTTCGGCTTCATCCCTGAATAGCAAAGCGGGCAAGACAACGCCGCACAATCGCGCGATCGATGTCGAGCATCAGCCTGCTTTTGAAGAATCAGAAACCCAGGAGTACACGATCGCGGCCATCGTTGCGCTTGCGGCATTGCACTTTGTGGAGCGGCGTTGATGCATTGCGCGCCAACGTCGCCGCGCAAGCTAGCCCGGGCAAGATTACGCTACTTGCTCACGTGCATCGTAGCGGCAAACGCGCTCAGCGGCGATGCGCCGCGCCCCGCCCAGGCGGCAACGCCGGCAAGAGAGGCTCGCATGGAAAACCAAGGCATGCGCTCGACCTGGTGCGTCGGGCGATTCGCTTTCTCGCTGCCTGCCGAGCTCGCGGCTGCCGGGCGCGCGCAGCGCATCTACCGCCTCGACATTCATACCGAAGCCATCGCGGCGGGTGCGGCGGCGGAGCAGCTCTGGTCGGCGCGGATCGCACGCATTGCGGCCCTGCGCGCGCCGCCCGGGGAGCAGAACCCGATCGTGCGCCAGTTCGCGCTGGCGCCCGGAATCCAGGCCGTGTGGTATTTCAACAGCGACCGGTCGAGTCGGTTCCGCGTGCTCGAAGCCGCGCGGGCGTTCGACGATCACGTCTTGGTGCTCGCGCGCGGAGGCGAGGTCGGCAAGGAGCCGATCGTGGAAACCTTGGTGCGCAACGTCGCCCTGGGCTATGTTCCGGGCGCCACTTCCGGGTTTTGCGTCGGCGCGGGCTCGCTGCCGAGTCTCGCCAGCCGCGACGAGGATACGCGCGCGACCTTCGTGCATTCACGAACGAAGGCAATCGAGATTCGCCTCTCGACAGCCACCATCGGCGACACGAAGTCGCCGAGCCCCATGGCGGACATCGACCAGGAGGCGCGAGCGCTCGCCCAGGCCGGAGCGAAGCTCGTCGTGCTCAAGAACGCGATCCGCAGTGCGGCAGGGCTCGACGGCGAAGAGGGCATCGTCAGCCTCGACAGCCCAGGCGAAGGCAGGAGCATGCGCATGACCTGGTTCTTCCCGGGTGTCAGCGGTCGCAGCGATCAGCCCGAGATCCGCCTGCGTGCGGTGGGACCGCTGGATCAGCGCCTCGTGCTGGACGATGCCTGGAATACGCTGCTCGCATCGCTTCGCAGTACCCCGCCGGGGCCGAAGTAGCGCGGGCTATCGGCCGTCCCTGGGCTCGCGCCGAGTACCGCCGCCGTTCCTATATTCGACGCACGACACGCGATTGGGCCCGCATCAAGGCCGCACCCCGCGCTCGCCCCCCGCGGCGACCATGGCCACGACGCGGCGCACGTCGCTTGGCACGAACGGCTTTTCGATCACCGGGCGGTTATCCGGATTGGCGACCTCGCGCGAGGAAGGCGAAAGCGTATCGCCGGTCACGAACACGATCTGGGCGACACGCTCGGGCCAGCGCCGCTTGATCTCCCGCAGCAGCGCGGGACCGTCGAGATCGGGCATGCGCACGTCGGTCAGGATCACATCGTAGTGTTCCGTCTCGAGGCGCGCGAGCGCCTCCTGGCCGGAGCCGACCGCGACCACACGATGCCGCGCCGTCGCCAGGATCTCGGCCAACGTCTCACGCACATCGGGCTCGTCGTCGACCACGAGCACCGCGTGTTGCCAACGCGTGTCGTCCGCCGCCGGTGCTGCGTCCGGCCGGGGTTGGTCCGGTGTAGCCACCGGCAGCTCGATCACGAAGCGCGTGCCGCCCGCGGCGGGGCAATCGACGCTCAACCTCCCGCCGTGGGCTTCGACGATGCCGAAGCTCACGGCCAGTCCCACGCCGGTTCCGACGCCGATGGGCTTGGTGGTGAAGTAGGGCTCGAACACCCGCGCGCGCAAGGGCGCTGGAATGCCCGGACCGTTGTCGGCTACGGTGATCCGGATGATGTCGCTGCGAGCATCGAATGCCGTGGCCAGGTCGATGCGCCGTGGGGCAGCATGATCCTGCAGCGCCTGCTGCGCATTGATGATGAGATTGAGCAATACCTGGTGGAGCTGATCAGCATCTGCCAGGATGAGCGGGATGTCCTCGGCGAGCGCGAGCGTGACTTCGATGCTGCTGGTGCGCACCGCGTATCCCGTGATGTCGAGCGCGGCCCCCACGACCTCGTTGATCGCGACCGGCCCGCGTTGCGGTTGCTGCTGGCGCGCCATCGCGAGGAAGGTGCGAACGATGCGCGCGCAGCGTTCGGCCGCCGCGCGGATGCGCTCCGCGGCGAGCCGCGTCGGCGCATCTCCGCGCTCCTCCAGCATGACGGCGCGGGCGACGACGACCGACAGCGGATTGTTGAGCTCATGCGCGACACCGGCGAGCAGCGAGCCGAGCGCGGCCATCTTCTCGCGCTGGTAGAGCGCCTCGCGCTGGCGTGCGAGCTCTTCGGCGGCGTGCTTCTTCTCAGTCACGTCGCGCGCGATGGTGAGCAGGTGTGCCTTGCCCTGGTACTGCATCGGGACCGCGTGTACTTCGAGCTGGAACGCGGATCCGTCCTTGCGCAGCTCGGTGAACTCGGCGTGCCACGGCTCGGCCATTTCGACCGAGCGGCGGAACTCGGGTCGATACGACGATTCGATGAAGGCGCCGCGCGGCAGCACGGCGAACTCCTCGGGGCTGTAGCCGTACATCTTCGATAGTGCCGGATTGATATCCACGATCTCCGCGGCCGCGTTCCATAGCACCAGGCCGTCGATCGAGGCGTTGAACATCGAGCGGTATTGTTCTTCGCTCGCGCGCAGCGCGGCCTGGATGCGGGTCCGTTCGGCGATGTCTTCGCGCAGCCGCGTCTGTGTCTGTGCCACCTCGTCGGCCATGGAATCGAAAGCACGGCCCAGGCGGGCGATCTCGTCGCGCCCGTGGAGCGCGCCGCGTGCGCCGAGATCGCCCGCGGCCAGGCGTTCCGCGGCGTGAGCGAGCCGAGCCGTGCGCCGCGTGAGCAAAAAATGGAACGCGAGCCACATCGCCAGCGCCAGCGCCGTGACCCATCCCGCCCAGTACAGCGACTGCTCCAAGACCTGCGTGCGCGCTTCGGCCTTGGGACGTTGCAGGTCGTGGGCGAGAAACAGATTACCGGCGCGCGACGGGCGCACTTCTTCGCGCTCGCTGCCGATCAGCACGCCGGCGTAGCCGTGGATCGCATCGTCGGCGGCGTTGACGGCGATGCGCGCACGCCGATCGCGGATCGCGGCGGATGCCTGTTCGGGATCGAACCCGGGAAAGACCTCCGGGATGGATCGGCCGAGCCAGGCGCGTCGCGTCGTCGCGATCACGTTGCGGCGATCGTCGGTCAGCACGACGAAGACGTAATCGTGGTTGTGCGCCAGAACGGCGATCTCGCGCTGCGCCACCTCGATGTCGCCCTTGAGCAGCAGATACTCGAGCGTGCTCTGCAGGCGTGACATTTCCTGCGCCACGCGCCGGTGCACGGCTTCCTGCGCGGCCTGCTCGGCGCGCGGCACATGGTAGAGCACGTTGACCGTGCTCAGCACGGCGGCGAACCCGAGCAGGATCAGCGGGACGGTGAGTCGCAGCGACGCCGGGACGGGAACGGTCACTGCCGCAGCTGCATCAGTGGCGCCGGGGCGAGCAGCTCGCCGATACTGACGGCGGCGCGCAACAGGTGGGCGTCCAGCATGAGATCCATGAGCTTGCTGCCGTTCATCACCAACTCCGGTGCGCTACCGCCGATCATCCTCAGGTTTTCTTCCCGCGAGGGAATGTGCAGGCCGCGCAGGGATTGCAGAAACTGCTCGCCGCTCGTCTGCTGGCGAACGCTCATGCGACGCGCGGCATCCTGCGGATCGCGCTGGAGGTAGTCGAGCGCTTTGAACCAGCCGCGCAGCAGGCTTTGCACCGCCTTGGGCCTGTCCTCGAGGACGCTGTCGCGCACCGCGATCAGGTCGACGATCTCTCCGGGCATGCGGGTGCTGTCGAACAGCGTGGCCGCACCGGAGGCGAGCAACTGCGTGCGGTACGGATCGAAGGTCACGGCGCCGTCGACGCGGCCTTTTTCGAAGGCGGCCGGCTGCTCGTTCGATTCCAGGTGCACGATCTCCACGTCGGCCGCGCGCATGCCGGAGAGCGACAGGGCGCGGCTCAGGACGTAGGCGCCGAGCGCGCCGCTTTCCACGGCCACCCGCCTGCCCTTGAGATCGTGCATCGTCGTCATGCCCTCGCGGCCGACGACCACGTCGGCGCCGTGCGAGATGTCGGCGACGAGGATGATGCGCGGCTTCAGTCCGTCGATCGCCAGGCCGAACAGCTCGTCCAGGCTGATGACCATGCCGTCGATCGCCTGGTTGCGGAACGCGCGCAATACCTCGGTCGCGGAAGGGTACTCGACCAGTTGCACGACCTTGGGATCGAGGTGGCCCAGCTCGCGTGCGAGATACAGTGGCTCGGTGCCGATCCAGACGTTGGTGCCGATGCGTAGCGGCGGCTCAGGCGCTCGCACGCAGCCGGCCATGGCCCACGCGACCAGCGCCAGCGCGAGGCCGAGGCGCCAGGAAGCGCGCGAGCGGTCGGGTCGGGGCTTCATCTGCCGTGCGCAGCGAAATATTCCTCCAGGACGGCGCGGACCTCCGGCTCGTCGTCGACGATCAGGATCGTGGCTGATTCGCTCATCGGCTCACCTTTGCGCTGATGGTCTAGCGAGCTTCCCCGCGAGCACCGATGCTTTAGCCCGAGTCGCTCGGCTTCGGGCAAGGGTCGGATGGGGGCCGTATTGCAAACGCGCTATAGATGCGTCGCGTTTTCACTGCCGGGACATCATACAACCCCTGTCGAGCGGCGCAATCCACGGCAACCATTGAAACAAATGAAACAAGAGCGTACCGCAGCAGACATCGGCGCGAAGCAAACGGGCGCTACAGTGCCCGGGCGCCGCGCTTGGAGTGGTTCACCCAGAGGCCGCCGGCGCGCGCGCAAGTCGACGTTGGCACTGCGCGACGGGTTATTCCATGAAAGACGAGCGCTCATTCACACCCCGGCCCGGTGGGATGCCCGGGCAGCTCAAATCCATATGACTCCGGAAGACGTACGTATCGTCCAGCGCAGTTGGGTCAAGGTGCTATGCGTGAGAGACGAGGCGGCGCGCGGCTTTTACACCAAGCTGTTCGAGATCGATCCCTCGACCAGGCAGTTGTTCCGGGGCGGCATGCACGCGCAGGGCGAGAAGCTGATGCAGGTCATGGATGCCGCGGTAAATGGGTTGGGGCGCGTCGAGCACATCGTTCCGGCGGTGCGCGCACTCGGCCGGCGCCATGCCGGCTATGGCGTCAAGCGCGATCACTACGGTGCGGTGGGCAGCGCATTGCTGTGGACTCTGGGTGAAGTCCTCGGCAAGGAATTCACGCCGCAGGTGAAGTCAGCTTGGGCCACGGTCTACGCCATGCTCGCCGCCGCCATGCAAGAGGGGGCAGACTCGGCGCAGACGCCCGGCTCGGCCCAGTCCGCAGCGGGGCCGGGCGCCTCGACACGATGATACGGAGGCATGCAATGGGTACATCCTGGTCGAACAAAGCGCATGCCATCGGCTCGATCGTCGTCGTGGCGTTGGCCGCCGGGCTCGCCGCGGGAGCAGCGCGTGCGGGCACGATCGGCGTAAGCGCCAGCAAGCTCGTCATCGGCGCGGAAGCCTCGGACAGCGACGTCCATACCGGAGCCGGCGAGCGTGTTGCTGTTGATCGCCGGACTGGGTGTGACCGCGTTGCGTGCGATGCGCCGCGGACGCGCACGCGAGGGCACCGCAATGCGCTTGAGCGCGCCGCCTTCGTGACCTATCGGCTCGCCAGCAGAATCTCCTGCTTCACGTCGTTGATGTCGCGGGCGCGGCGCGCCGGGGCCACATTGCAGTTGCCGTGGCGCGGGCAGCGCGAGCTGCGCGGGCAGATTATCCGAGCGCTCTGGCTCAAAGCCTCGTCGACCCAGGCGATGCTCAGGATGTTCGCTACCTCACGGATCGCCTGCGTGGCCGTGCGGCCGATCTTTGCCTGGCCGCCTTTGCGCAGGCAGTCCTCGCCGATGGCGTCGGCGATCCCGGCTTCGTCCGCATGATTGGCGGCGAGCCCGGGCAGCAGATCGATCCCCACGGACAGCACGTGGGGATTGCCGGCCATGTCGCGCGTGCGAATCGTGTGACAGCAGTAGAGCTGCCAGCCGTGGTCCTGCTTGATCACGGAGATCTGCGAGCTCGGCTGCGACTGCGTTCCCGCCGCCACTCGGAACACGCCCCAGTGCGGGCAGGGGTCCGATGCCCGTGTCATGCTGCCCCAGGGGAGCGGGATGCCGTTGCCGCGATAGACGGCGAGAAACTGGCCGCGCGCGTCGGCATCGAAGAAATGCCAGTGCGGATAGGCCGACACCTTGGTCATGCGGCGCATGACCACCGCGGGCGAGACCTGGAGCTTACGGGCCGTCTCGACGCGATGGCGTTCCTTCACCATCAGCCGGCGAAACGGCACCTTGGGGCAGAGCAGCGCCCCGGCGAAAAAGCTGCACTCGAAATCGCGCCAGGCGAGCAGCACGTCCTTGGCACCGATGTTCGCGTGCAGGGGCGAGCCGCTGTCCGGGCTCTCGCCCATCTCACCGCCGGTGGCGTGCGGCGATCTCAGCCCGTCGCCGCCGTGCAATACCTTGTGCCCGATATGTGAAGCGAGATCGAACTTCAGCCGTGCGTGATCCGACTGCAACGCCTGGTTGAGGAATACCGTCGCGGGCGGCTCGTAGAACGAGCGCATCACGCTGCGGACCTCGCTTTCGCGGTCACGCGCGCGCACCGGCTTGTGGTCGAACCAGCGCACTTCGAGGCCCTCGCGCCGGCCGATGCTCATCAAGTCGTCCACCGATAGCGGGAAGGCGCGGCCGCCCACGCGCTCGGCGGCGCGCTCCAGGTCGGGATATTCGTTGCGCGAGATCTCCTGGTGCGAGCGTATGAGCAGATGGGCGAACTGCCGGCCGGTGGTGCCGGTCTGCGACAACAGCTCGGGAATCGCCGCCTGCAGCAGATCCTTGGAGAACAGGAACGAGGGTTCGAAGGCGATGCGCGCGGGCGCGCCGTCGGTACGCGGCCGCCGCGCGGGCACGAACTCCTCGCGCTCGTCGACGAACCAGCGCGCCTCGCGCTGGAAGACGCCGGCGATCAATTCCAGCAGCGTCTCGGAGGGACTGCGCCGCCCGCTCTCGATCATGCTGAGATAGGACACCGAGGGCGCGCCCTGGGGGTCGATCTGCGCGCAGCGCGCCGAAAGGTCTTCGAGCGTGATGCGATGCTCGTGGCGTAGGCCGCGCAGCTTGGCGCCCAGGAAATGGCTGCCGCGCGATCGTTCCATGGTCGCTCCGTTGTGAAACAGATGTTGTGAACAGGCCGGAAGCAGTCGCTGTTAAGTTGACAGTGTCAAATTCTATCCATTGGATTTCACACCAATGGTCGATTATGGTCGTTCGTCGCACAAGCCACAACCCCGGGACCTGAGTGCGCGTGCGGCCGGGAGCGAATCCCGCAGCGCACGCGCCCTTGTACTTCGCCGTTTCGAGAGCGTAAATACCATGGATCAAAGCGCGACCCCGTTGCCGCCCGGCGTGGACATCCTCGGCAGGATGGACACGGCCTACGCCGCGGTTCTCACCCCAGCGGCACTGGCATTCGTCGCCGCCCTGGCGCGGCGCTTCGAGAGCCGGCGCCGGGAACTGATGGCCGTGCGCGAACGGCGCCAGCGCGAGCTCGACGCCGGCCGGCGGCCCGACTTCCTGCCGCACACCGAGCATATCCGCCGCGCCGGGTGGAAGGTGGCGCCCTGCCCGCAGGACTTGCAGGATCGCCGCGTCGAGATCACCGGACCGACCGAGCGCAAGATGGTGATCAACGCGCTCAACTCGGGCGCTAACGTGTTCATGGCGGACTTCGAGGATTCCAACGCGCCAACGTGGGACAACCTGATCCAGGGCCAGATCAACCTGCGCGCTGCGATCGACGGCAGCATCGCGTTCATGAGCCCCGAAGGCAAGGCGTATCGGCTCGGCGAGCGGAGCGCCACGCTGATAGTAAGGCCGCGCGGCTGGCACCTGCTGGAGAAGCATGTGCGCATCGACGGTGAGCCGCTGGCCGGGGCGCTGCTCGATTTCGGCCTGTATTTTTTCCACAATGCAGCCGCGCGCATCGCCAAGGGCAGCGGGGTGTATTTCTATCTGCCCAAGATGGAGAGCCATCTCGAGGCGCGCCTGTGGAACGATATCTTCGTCTTCTCGCAGGAGGCGCTAGGCATTCCCGCCGGCACGATCAAGGCCACCGCGCTGATCGAGACGATACTCGCGGCATTCGAGATGGACGAGATCCTGTACGAGCTGCGCGAGCACTGCGCCGGCCTCAACATCGGGCGCTGGGACTACGTCTTTAGCTGCATCAAGAAATTCCGCGCGATGGAAGGCTTTTGTCTCGCCGATCGCGCGCAAGTGACCATGACCGCGCCCTTCCTGCGCGCGTATGCCCTGCTCCTGGTCAAGACTTGCCACAAGCGCGGCACCTTCGCCATGGGCGGCATGGCGGCGCAGATTCCGATCAAGGCCGACCCGGCGGCCAACGCGGCGGCGCTCGACAAGGTGCGCGCCGACAAGCTGCGCGAAGCCACCGACGGCTGCGACGGGACCTGGGTCGCCCACCCGGGGCTGGTCGAGATCGCCAAGTCCGTATTCGATCAGCATATGCCCACGCCGAACCAGATCCACCGCCAGCGCGACGATGTTCGCGTCGGCGCGCGCGATCTGCTCGACTTTCGCCCGCAGTCGCCGATCACCGAAGCGGGGCTGCGCAACAACGTCAGCGTCGGCATCCAGTACCTGGGCGCATGGCTCGCCGGCAACGGCTGCGTGCCGGTGTTCAACCTGATGGAAGACGCGGCGACGGCGGAGATCGCCCGCTCGCAAGTGTGGCAGTGGATCCGCAGCCCCAAGGGCGTGCTCGACGACGGACGCAAGGTGACGGCGGAGCTGTGCCGGCGGATTCTCGCCGAGGAGCTGGCGCGCGTGCGCGAGCTGCTCGGCGAGGAGGCCTGGCGCGCCGGGAGATACGAGGAGGGCGCGAAGCTATTCGAGCGCATCACGACCTCCAGCGACTACCCCGAGTTCTTGACGCTGCCGGCGTACGAGCTGGTCGACTGACGACGGCCGAAGGGCGGCCGGCGCGCCCCTCGCCCCGATGCCGGCGCCGCGATGGTGCTCTGCCAACCTTCGAGGCGGGAGCCTGACGCGCACCTTTGCCCGCGATGCATTTGCGCCCGGATCGAGATCATCTCGTGACGGCCACGGTCGGCACTGCGCAAGGCAAGACCCGGCAAACAGGCGCCTAGGGGCCTGTCGAGGGTTCACTCGCCGATGAAGCCATGGCGGCTTTCGGCCCGCGCCCGCGTTCGTTGTTTGCCTGCCGCAGCCCTTCGAGCGACCAAGTATTCTTGGGGAAGCGTTTCAGGTCCTCCTTGAAGGCTTGCTCGGCTTGCGCGTAGCGCCCCGCCCGCACGAGGGCGCGGCCGAGCTCCTGGCGTACCGGCACGCTCCACTCCGGCGGCTCGCCGTAAGTGAGGTCGTCCTCGAGTTGCGCGGCCTTGCGAAGATGGCCCACTGCCGTGGGTAAGTCGCCCTTGGCCTGCGCGATGTGTCCGGCGAGCACCTCGGCGGCGATGCTCAGTATTTGTCCCGACGTATTGAATTCCAGACGCTGCGCGGCTGCCGTCGCGTCGTCGCGCGCCGCGCGCACGCGCGCGAGGTCGGCTTCGGCGGCTGCGATCGCGCTTCTTGCAGCCTGGGCACGGCCGTGGGCGTAGTGCCACATCGCGCGCGCGTGCTTGAGATCGGCGTCCGGCGCCTTGGACTGGAGGATGTCGTTCCAGCGTTCGAAGCGCACTTTCATCTGCAAGTGCCGAGTCAGATGATGCTGAGTGAAAGTCATACCGGGAGCGCGCAGCATCTGCGGCGCCACCAGCGTGGCAATCTTCTCCGCGGCCGAGATCGCCTGCCGGTCGCGGCCGATCATGCTCGCGGCGAAGGCGAGGAAGTCATAGTTGTGCGGATAGTAGCCGGCGACGTAGATGCCGGCGGCGGGGTTCTGGTCCCGGATATAGCTTTCGTCGGCGTGAATCGCGTGCTCGTTCGCCTTGATGGCATCCGCATAGCGCCCGACCCGCACGTAGATGTGCCCGGGCATGTGGACGATGTGACCGGCGCCGGGCATCAGTCCCGCCAGGCGTTCGGCCGGCGCCACGGCGCGCTCGGGCTGGACGGCTTCCACGGCATGGATGTAGAAATGGTTGGCGCCGGGATGGTCGGGATTCGCCTTCATGACGCGCTCGAGCTGCGCGAGCAGCTCGACCGTGTCCGCGCGCGGCTTGCCCTCGCGCGTCCAGTAGTTCCACGGAGAAAGATCCATCAGCGCTTCGGCGTAGAGCGTGCGCGCCTCGAGATCCCGCGGATAACGGCGCACCACGTCGCGCAGCGCGTTGGCGTACGCGCGATCGAGCGCGGTGCGATCTTCAGGCGCAATCTCGGCGTAACGCTCGGCGAGCGCCCGAACGAGCGCCTGCTCCGTGGCGCTCGCGTGGACCGAGAGCGCAACCGCCGTGCGAATCGCCGCGTACGCGGCACGACCCGCCTCGGCAGCCATCGGCGCATTGATGTTCGGGCCGAGCGCGAGCGCGATTCCCCACGGGCACATGGCGCACTTCGGGTCCAGCCGGGCGGCTTCTTCGAATGCGCGGATCGCCTCCTGGTGGTTGAAGGCGTAGTACAGCCGCAGGCCCTGGTCGAAGTAGTGCTGCGCCTGCGGCGTCCGGGTGGTGATCGGGTAGTGATGCTTGCCGAGATTCTGGTAGAGCGGTACAGCCGCCTTGGACGCTGCGCTCGCGCCGTGTGAGGCACCGGAATGAGGTTGCGCAACGATGGGCCAGGCGAGCGCGAACGCAGCGCCGAGCGCGGCGGCGTGAGTAACAGCGGATCGAATCATGGTGGTTTCCTCGTTGGTGAAAATCGAACGGTGAACGGGTAACGATGGCATTGTTTGCGCCCGATTTGGACGTTTCGAAGGCTAGCCCCGCTTGGTATTCGCCGCATTGCGGGCCGCTGCCGATTTGTATCGGTCTTGTTTCCGGCGTATTGCGATCGGCTGCACTCGGCGTGCGGGGTCACCGCGATCGGTAATCGGTTCGGCTGCGGATCGCTTACTATTCGCCTGCCGACCCACGGAGGAGATCGCCATGCCGTTCTACCAAAGAGGCAGTGCCCGCATTCGCTACGAGCAAGCCGGCTCCGGCTTTCCGCTGTTCATCATCTACGGCGGCGGCCTGAACTCGAAAGTGACTTATGCGAATGGCCCTTTCGACGCCTTCGCGGAGTTCAAGGATGAGTACCGCTGCATCGCGATGGACCTGCGCAATGCAGAGGGCGGCGAATCCACCGGAGCGCTCGATCTCGATCAGCCCTGGAACATGCACACCGACGACCAGCTTGGCCTGCTCGATCACTTACAGGTCGACAAGTTTCTCGTCATGGGTTTTTGCATCGGCAACCCGCTCATATGGAACCTCATGAAACGCGCGCCGGGCCGGATCGTGGCATCGGTGCATGCGCAGCCCAGTGGCGTCGATCCGAACCTGCCCGGGCACTTCCTGAAGAACAACCTGGCGAATTGGGCACCGAAGCTCATCGCGCGGCGGCCGGATCTCGACATGGAGACGGTGGAGCGTTTTCTTACCAGGATGTACGGCGATGTCGACTTCGTGCTGACCGTGCCGCGCGATTTCGTGCGCGCCTGTCAGACGCCCGTGCTCGTGCTCCCGGACAACACGCCGCCGCATCCTTATGTCACGGCGATGGAGATGGCGCGGCTCGCGCCTCGCGCGGAGGTGAGTCTGTTCCCGTGGAAAGACACCAAGGAGAATACGGCGTTCGCGGTGAGGCACATCCGGACTTTCCTGCGCGCGTATCGGCCAAGCTAGTGCATCTTCCGGGTCGGCGTTTTCCGCGGCAATCGCCAAGACGCCGCGATCCCCGATCGCCAATCGCGCCGTGCTACGATCCAATTTTTCGGATGTCCGCATGAAATTCTCCATAGCGACCGGCTGCGTCGCGGCGCTAGCGGCAAGCGCCGTTGCCGTGGCGCAGGACAAGGCCGCCGCTGCCTATCCCGTCAAGCCCATTCGCGTCATCGTGCCCTTCGCACCCGGCGGGGGGCTCGATATCACCGCGCGCCTCATCGGCCAAAAGCTTACGGACAAATGGGGGCAGAGCATCGTCGTCGACACGCGTCCCGGCGCGGCGACCATCGTCGGCACCGAGATCGCGTCGAAGGCTGTTCCCGATGGCTACACGATCCTGCTGATCACCACCACCTTCGCGATCAACCCCAGCCTCTATCCGAAGCTGCCATACGATCCCTGGCGGGATTTCACCCCCGTCACCCAGCTCAATTCACAACCGAACATCCTCGTCGTCAACGCAGCGGCACCTGTCGCGACGGTAAGCGAGCTGATCGCGCTCGCCAAGTCCAAGCGAGGCGAGCTGACGTTCGCAACGCCAGGCGCGGGATCCGCGCCGCACTTGTCCGCGGAGCTTTTCAAGCGCACGGCCGGTATCGACATCACCCATGTACCGTACAAAGGCATCCCCCCGGCCATCACGGATGTCATCGGCGGTCGCGTGACGATGCTCTTCACCACCACCATTTCGGCGGCGCCGCACATCAAGGGCGGCAAGGTGAAAGCACTAGCGCTTACCAGCGGGAGACGCCTCGATACGATGCCCGACGTGCCGACCATAGGCGAGACGCTCAAAGGCTATCAGGCCGAGGCGTTTCAGGGGATGATGGCGCCCGCCGGCGTGCCGCGCGCCATCGTCGATAAGCTCGCACAGGAAGTTGCCGCGATCTCGCGCCAGCCGGAGATCGTCAGAGCGTTCGTGGCCTCGGGAGCGGTCGCTGTCGGCAGCACGCCGGCGCAGTTCGCGGCGTTCCTCAAGACCGAAATGGCGAAGTGGGGCAAGGTGATCAAGGACGCCGGCATCAGGCTCGAGCAGTGAGGCGTGATCGAAAACTCGAAAGGCTTCCGCTAGCGGCTCGGCACGATCCTACAGCGTAAGGCTCGCACGGCGCGATGCTGACACTCTACGTTCTCACGTTGACCGCATTGAGCGGCACGGCGGTTCGTGCCGGTAACATGACCCTCGTGCTGTACGCGCTCAAGTTGGGCTCGCCGGCCTACGTCATCGGTCTGCTCGGCGCCATGTTTGCCGTCTTGCCGATGCTGTTCTCCATGCCGGCCGGCAAGCTCGTCGATCGCTACGGCTCGCGCGCGCTGCTGCTGGTTTGCATCGTAGGCAGCGGCGTAGGGCTGCTCGTGCCCTGGGCGTTCCCCGGCATCGCCGCGATGTTCATCGCCTCGGCTTTGATCGGACTCTCGCTCGCCGTGGTGGTGCCGCTGCAAAACCTCATGGGTCTCATCAGCACGCCGGAAACCCGTGCGCGAAATTTCGCCAACTTCAGCCTCGGGATGGGGGTAGCGAACCTGCTCGGTCCGCTGCTCGGCGGTTTCCTGGTCGATCTCGCGGGTCCCGCAAGCTCTTGCCTCTATATCAGCTCGATCAACGTGGTCGTGGTCGCGATGCTGCTCGTTTGGGGACATCGCTTGCCTCGCACTTCAGCCGAGGCGAAAGCCAAGGGCAGCGTGTACGCGATCCTGAAGATCGGCAACGTGCGCCGGACCATCGCCACCGCCAGCCTGATCAATGTCGGCCGCGATCTCTACCAGTTCTACTTTCCCGTGTACGCGCACAGCGTCGGGCTTTCAGCATCGCTCATCGGCATCGTGCAGGCCACCAATTCGGTCGCCGAGCTCACGGTGCGCTTGGTTCTCGCGCGCTTGCTGCGAAAGCTCAAGGAGGAACAACTCCTCGCCTATGCCTTCTTCGCCGGTGCGGTCAGCCTCGTCCTCATGCCTTTCTTCCACAGCGTCTACGTGCTCGTGCTGCTGTCTTTCCTGCTGGGGCTGGGGATGGGCTGCGGTCAGCCGATCATCACGATGCTGATGTACAGCTATTCGCCCAAGGGACGCACCGGCGAGGCGCTGGGAATGCGCATGAGCTTCATCCACCTGACCCGGCTGATCGGTCCGCCGGTATTCGGCGCGATCGCCAGTGCCTTCGGGCTTGCTGCGATGTTCGTCTTGAACGCCGCCGTCATGGCGGGGGGCGGCATCCTGAGCCGGCCGAGGGCGCAGCGGCCGCCGTCCTGAGCGTTGGCAGCGTTGGGGGTCAGGTCTTGCACGTTGCCGGGGTCGAGGATCGGCGCATTGCGCCGTAGCACTGCAACGTGCAAGACCTGACCCCCGGTAGGCGGACCACTGATAGGCTACTGCTTGGGAACCTTGGCGTCCTTGATCACCTGCGCCCAGCGCTCGATCTCCGCGCGCATGAACTTGTCGAATTCGTCGCGCCCGGTCGGCGCGGGCGGCATCCCCAGGCCGGACAGGCGCTGCTCGACCTCAGGGGTGCGCATTACCGCGTGCAAATCCGCGTTCAACTTGTCGAGCAACGCCACGGGTGTGGCGGCCGGCGCGCACACGCCGTACCAGGAATTGACTTCGAAGTCGGGGACGCCCGCTTCCTGCATCGTGGGCACCTCCGGCAGCAGGTCCTGGCGCTTCGCGCTCGCGACCGCCAGTGCGCGTAGCCGCCCGCTCTTGACCGGGGCCACCAGCAGCGGAAAGTTCGTGATGTTGATTGGCAACTGGCCGGCGATGACGTCGCCCGTCCCCTGCCCGGCGTTCTTGTAGGGGATGTGCACGATATCGAACTTCATCCGCAGCTTGAGCAGCTCCATGGTCAGGTGCGGCGAGGTGCCGGGTGTTCCGGCAGCGTAGCTCAGTTTGCCTGGGTTCGCCTTGGCGTAATTCACCAGCTCCTGGATCGTCTTGAGCGGCACCGAAGGATGCACGACGATCACGTTGGGCGGCATGCCGATGCGCGTGATCGGCGCGAAATCGCGATGGCCGTAGGGCAGGTTCGCGATCATCGATAGGGAGATCGCGTTGGGCGCGATGTTGCAGTGGAGCAGCGTGTAGCCGTCGGCGGGAGCCTTGGCGACGAACGCCGCGCCGATCGAGCCGGAGGCGCCGCCGCGGTTATCCACGATGATCTGTTGGCCCCACAAGCGCGACAGATACTCGGTGATCAAGCGCCCGACGATGTCGTTGCCGGTGCCCGCGGGGAAAGGGATGACGTAACGCACCGGCTTCGCCGGATAGCTCTGCGACCACGACGCGGCCGGGCTCATGCAAAGCGCCGCCGCAGTTGCGTACATCCACCCTCGATTTGCTCCGATCACACCACGCATCACGCACCTCCGTTGCAAAGGTACCGCTCGATGCAGAAACTGGCGTTTACCGCTCAGGCGGATGCGAGCATCCCACCCGAGGAGGAAGAGCTTGGCGCTTGCTTCGGAAAATTATGGCATCCGAAACTTTCCCAGTCGACAACAATATTCCCGCAGACGCCGCGATGACCTTACGGGCATCGCTATTGCACTGCGGCGCCAGGTTCGGACCGCAAGCCGGCGGATGAGACTATCGAGACCATGCCGCGAGCGGCGCAGCCGGCGGCTCCACGCGCGGATGCCAGGGTTGCGCACTATGGTGAATGCATTCTCGTGCCGCCACGACTGCGCTGTTTGCGCGCTATCATGCGCAGAGGCGGTTTCGCTGGAGGCAAACGATGCGGTCAAATCATCTGAAGGCGCGGCTCGAGCAAGGAAAGCTCGTGATCGGCTGCTTGCTCGCTTACAACGCGCCGTGGCTCGTGGAGGTGCTCGGAACGGTCGGTTACGATTTCGTCGCCATCGACCTGGAGCACGAGCCGCTCGATAACGAGTCGGTCGCGAACCTGATCCGCGCCGCGGACGGCGTCAATCTGCCGTCGCTCGTGCGCATGCCCTGCACCGAACGGCTGCTGCCTTTCCTCGACGCGGGCGTGCACGGCGTGGTCGTCCCGGACATCCTCGATCGCAGCCACGCCGAGAAGGTGGTGGAGATGACTCGCTTCCATCCGATCGGCTGCCGCACCTATTACACGCAAACGCGCTCCGCGAACTACGGTATCGGGATCGACGAGCGGCGCTGGACGCAGCAGATGAACGAGCGGCAGCTGGTCATCGGCATGATCGAGAGCATCTGCGCGGTGGAGAAGCTCGACGGGATTCTCGCCGTAGCGGGGATCGATGGCTACCACGTCGGCCCGCTCGACCTGGCGCAATCGATGGGCTATCCGCCGAAGGATGAGCTCGAGCGCGTGATCGCCGAGGTCGTGCGGCGTGTGCGTGCCGCCGGCAAGTACGTTGCGGTCGGCGTCGTCACGCCGTGGGGTATGGACAGCCTGCCCAAGTGGGCGCTACAAGGGGCGCAGATATTCAACGTTCCTTCGGCCTGGCTGCTGACCCACATGGCCGGCCAATTCCTCGGCGAGGTCCGCGCGATGGCGCCGGCGGAACAGCACGATTGGCCGCCGATTCCGGCGCTCGCCCACAATCCGTATTTCACGTCAGACAAGTGAGCGCCGCGCCGCTCGCACGCGTAGTGCTCACTCCAGGCGTATCCCCGCCTCCTTGATGACGCCGGCCCACATGGCGCGCTCCTTCTTGATGCGAGCGGCAAGCTCCGCTTGCGTGGTGATCTCGGGCTCCAGTCCCAGCCGATCCATGGCGGCCAGGACATCGGCATTCTTGAGGGCGGCGAGCGACGCATCGCGGATGCGCGTCACCACGTTCCTGGGCGTCGCACCCGGCACCACCAGGCCGTACCACTGCAGCACCTGGAATCCGGGATAGCCGGATTCCGCGACGGTGGGCAGCTCCGGCATCGACTTGGAGCGTTGGGTGCCGGTACGCACGATCGCGCGCATGCGTCCCGCCTTGATGAAGCCCAAGGTCGAGGCCGGGGAGCTGATGTTCATCTGGATCTCGCCCGCGAGCAGGCCGTTGAGCGAAGGCCCGGCGCCTTTGAACGGCACGTGCACGATGTCGATGCCGGCGACCTTCTTTAACAGCTCGGCGGCGAGGTGGTTGGTGCTGCCGACTCCGCCCGAGCCGTGGCGCAGAGATCCGGGCTTCTGCTTGGCGAGCGCGACGAACTCCTTGAAGGTCTTGGCCGGCACGTCGGGATGCACCACCACGATCTGGTCGGTAGCCGACAGGATGATGACCGGTTGCAAGTCCTTTTCTGTGTCGAACGGCAGCTTGTAGAGACTGGGGTTGGCAGTGAGCTGGCTATCGAGCACCAGCAATACCGTGTAACCGTCGGGATTCGCCCGGGCGACGATTTCGCTGGCGAGGTTGCCGCCGGCGCCCGTGCGGTTGTCCACGATCCAGTTCTGCCCCATGGCCTCGCTCAGCTTCGGGGCGAAGATCCGTGCGGTAGCATCGGCGCCTCCGCCCGGCGCGAACGGCACGAGCAGCCGGATCGGGCGGCTCGGGTACGTGGCATCGGCAGCCTGCGCCGCGGCCGTGGTCATGCAACACGCAACCATGGCGATCGTAGCGGCGATGCACCTGAAGCGAGTACGGCGGATCATGTCCTTCTCCTGGTTCTGATTCGATCGACCACGGCGCCCGTACGCGGGCGCGGCGGCGGCTGTGCGTGTCTGCGGCGAGCAACGCTACACCGCGCGCCGAGTCGTTGTCAAAGCAGAGCGAGCGCTTAAGCGGTCGCGTCCGCGGTGGCGGCCCGATCGGCCGATACTCGGGAGGCTACGACGGCGTGAGGGCTATCGCCGCGCGCGTCCTCGAGTATCATGGCGGCGCCTTTTTCGGCGATCATGATGGTCGGCGCATTGGTGTTTCCAGCGGTGACCGAGGGCATGATCGACGCGTCGACCACGCGCAGATTCGCGATTCCGTGCACCCGCAGCCGCGGGTCCACGACAGCGTGCGCATCGGTCCCCATCCGGCAGGTGCCTACGCCGTGTTGGCCCGACGCGCCGTGGTCGCGAATGACGTCGTCGAGCTCGGCATCGGTCTCGACCGCTGGTCCCGGAAACACTTCCTCGGCGATGTAAGCTGCGAGCGCTGCTTGGCGCGAGATCTTGCGCGCCCAGCGGCAGCCGGCAATGATGGCGCGCACGTCATCGGCCGCGCGCAAGAAATTGAGCGCGATCGCAGGCTTCGCCAGCGCATCGTCGTTGCGAATGCGCACATGCCCGCGCGCCGCCGGAGACAGATGTACCACGCCGACGCTGAAGCCCGGGAACGGATGCGGATGGGCGCCCTTGGCATCGCGTCCGGCGTAGCTGAACGCGCAACACGACAACTGGATGTCGGGCTGGGTCCGCGTAGCGTCGCTGCGCACGTAGCCGCCGGCGGTAATGCCGCTGCTCGCGAGCGGGCCGCTGCGCCGCAGGACGTACTGCGCACCCGCCAGGATGCGCCGCCACGGGCTGTTGGCGATGTCGTTGAGCGTGATCGGCTTGGTGCAGCGATAGCTGAAGCGGACGGTGAAATGGTCGTGCAGATTCGCACCGACGCCCGACAGGTCGCGCACCACCGCAACGCCGGCTGCGCGCAGCACATCCGCCGGACCGAGCCCCGAAAGCTGGAGGAGCTGCGGCGAGCCGATCACACCGCCGCAGACGATCACCTCGAGGCGAGCCCGCACGGTAAGGCTCGCGCCCGCGCGGACAAAGCTGACGCCGGTGGCGCGTCCGTTCTCGATCAAGATGCGGGACGCATGCGCGTTGGTTTCGATAGTGAGATTGCGCCGCGCGCGCGCCGGACGCAGATAGGCGCTGGCCGTGCTCGACCGGCGGTGGCCGCTGATCGTGCTCTGCCAATAACCGGCACCGTCCTGTTGCCCATCGTTGAAGTCGTCCTTGGCGGGTAACCCCGCCTGGATCGCGGCGCGGATCCAGGCGGTCGCGATCTCCATGCGCTGGGCATAGCTGGACACGCCCAACGGGCCGCCGGCGCCATGGAAGGCGTTCGCGCCATTGGCCTGGTCTTCGGCCTTCTTGAAGTAGGGCAGTACCGCATCCCAGTCCCAGCCGTCGCAGCCGCCCCGGCGCCACTGATCGTAGTCGGCGCGATGCCCGCGCATGTAGACCATGCCGTTGATTGCGCTGGTGCCGCCCAGAACCTTGCCGCGCGGCTGGTAGAGGCGCCTGCCCTTCAAACCCGGCTCCGGCTCGGTTTCGTACATCCAGTTGAATCGAGGGTTGGCGTAGACCTTCGGATAGCCCATCGGCACGTGAATCCACGGGTTGCCGTCATCGCCTCCCGCCTCGAGCAGCAACACCGAATGGCGCCCGCTCTCGCTCAGCCGCGCGGCCAGCACGCAGCCGGCCGAACCGGCCCCGGTCACGATATAGTCGAAGGTATCCGTGTGGGTCATTCTTGACATGTCCCTTGGTCGGGCGCCAAATCCGAAGCGATGTGGACCTGGCAATGATAGCGTGCATTTCGCTCGCAGCGGACTTCGTTCGCGCCTTTGATCGGGGCCAGGTCTTGCACGTTGCAAGGTGCGCTGAAACGTGCAAGACCTGACCTCCTCAAGCCGAGTTGTCCTGCGCATTGCTTTGACATCGATGCTGGCCGGTACTGCGGCCGCGCAACCGGCCTACCCGACGAAGCCGATCCGCCTGGTCGTCACCTCGCCGCCGGGCGGCAGCCAGGACTTCCTCGCGCGCCTGCTCGGACAAGCGCTCGCACCCGTGCTCGGCCAGCCCGTTCTGGTCGACAACCGCACCGGAGCGAGCGGCATCATCGGCATCGATTTCGTCGCCAGGGCTGCGCCCGACGGCTATACGCTGTTGCTCGGCGGCGGCGGCCCGATGACCATCGTTCCGGCCTTGCGCGCCAAGGTCCCGTTCGATCCGGTGCGGGACTTCGCGCCGATCGGCCTGGTCGCTGCGGGCTCGTTCGCGCTCGCGGTGCACCCATCGGTTCCGGCCAGAAACGTGAAGGAGCTGGTCGCGCTCGCCAAGGCCAGGCCGCGCGCGCTCAATTACGCATCCTCGGGCGCCGGAGCATCGCCGCACATCGCAGCGGAGCTACTCCAGTTGTCGACCGGGATCGAGCTCGTCCATGTGCCGTACAAGGGTGTCGGGCCGGCGCTCAGCGATTTGATCGGCGGCCAGACCGACCTCATGTTCGCGGACGTCCACCTGGTGGTGCCGCATGCCAGATCTGGCCGACTGCGCGTGCTCGCCGTCACCAGCCGCGAGCGCTCGATCTTGATACCGGACATGCCGACCATGACCGAGGCAGGCGTGAGCGGCTATGCGATTGGCAACTGGTTCGGCGTGCTCGCGCCCGCGGCTACCGCGCCGGAGATCGTCGGTCGTTTGAATGCCGAGATCGGCAAGATCCTCGCCAGCGCGTCGCTGCGCGAACGGTTTGCCGCGCACGGGATCGAACCGCGTCCAGGCACCCCGGAGCAGTTCGCCGCCCACATCCGCAGCGAGCTCGAGAAATGGCGCAAGCTCGCCAAAGCGGCCAACATCAGGCTCGACTAGGCATCACCCTGTCCGCGGCCGGTGAATGGTTTCGGTTGCCGAAGTCAGCGGCGCCATAAAGCGAAAGGCAGGTCATCATGCGAGGTGTCGGTCTATTCGAGTTCGGAGGGCCAGAAGTATTGCGAGTGGTGGACTTGCCGGAAACGCACGCCTGCGCCGGCGAGGTGCGCATTCGCGTGCACGCCTCGACGGTCAACCCGACCGACACCTACCTGCGCAAGGGCGCCCGAGCCGCGGCCTTGCGCGATGTGCCGCCGCCATACGTCCCGGGAATGGACGTCGCGGGCATCGTCGACGAGATCGGCGAGGGAACCACGACCGAGCTTGCCGCCGGTGACGCGGTGATGGCGATGGTGGTGAATCAAGGCAGCCACGGGGGCTACCGGGAAAGCATCGTCTTGCCTGCCGATGCCGTCGTGCGCGTGCCGGCGGGTGCTACGTCGATCGAGGCCGCGACGTTGCCGATGAATGGGCTCACGGCGCGGCAGTCCCTGGATCAGCTTGGACTGCGGCCCGGTCAAACGCTCGCAGTCACGGGCGCGGCGGGATGCTATGGCGGTTATGTCGTACAGCTCGCCAAGGCCGACGGGCTCCATGTCATTGCCGATGCATCGAGCGCCGACGAGGCACTCGTGCGCTCTTTGGGCGCCGATAGCGTCGTTCCGCGCGGGGACGACATCGCCGCACAAATTCGCAAGCTCGCACCCGAGGGGGTCGACGGTCTCGCCGACGGCTCGTTTCAGAGCGAGCGCGCCGTGGGCGCGGTTCGCGACGGCGGCGGCTTCGCTTCCGTGCGCGGCTGGAGCGGGGACGAGCGTGCAATCACGTTTCACAAGACATCGGTGCGCGACTACGACCACCGCGCGGATCTGCTGGCTCGATTGCGCCGGCAGGTCGAGGATGGACTCGTCACACTGCGCGTCGCCGCGACGTTCCGGCCCGAGCAGGCAGCCGAGGCGCATCGTCGCCTCGAGGCCAAGGGAGTGCGCGGCCGCCTGGTGCTGATTTGGACGCGGGATTCGTGACAGCGCGTGCGACGTTCACTTCATCGCGGTTTCAGGGGCGAGGCTTCAGGTCGCGGATGAGCTGCGCCCACAGATCCATCTCGCGGCGCATGAAGCTGCCGAACTCGGCCAGGCCGAGAAAATCCAGGTCGGTGCCGGCAGCGACGAGCTTCCTGGCGCCATCATCCGAGCCGACCATCGCCTTCAATTCGGCGTGCAAGTGCTCGATTTTGCGCTGCGGCGTGCCGGTGGGAGCGACGATGCCGTGCCATTGCACCATGGCGTAGCCCGGCACGCCGGACTGGGCAATGGTCGGCGCATCGGGCAGCATGTGGCTGCGGCTCGGCCCGCTCGTGGCGAGCACCCTGAGCTTGTGGGCCTTGACGTGCGGCAGGACCGAAGGAATGGTCGCGAGCATGGCTTGGGTCTCGCCGCCGAGCAGGCCGATGACGGCGGGGCCGCCGCTCTTGTATTCGACGATCACGACGTCGATTCGCGCCATGCTCTTGAACAGCTCGGTCGCCATGGTGACATGCGCACCGGGGCCGGCCCCCGAGAAGTTGATGGCCCCGGGCTTGCGCTTGGCAGCCACGATCAGATCCTGCAGCGAGTTGACCTCCAGGCCCGAATGCACGACCAGCGCGAGGTGCACGCTCGCCAGCTTGGCGATCGGCGCGAACGCCTTCGCCAGGTCGTACGGTAGCGTGCGCAGAACCGGCAGGGTCATTTGCGAGCCGCTCACGAGCAGCAGCGTCTGGCCATCGGCCGGGGCCCTGACCGCCGCGTCAACGCCGATCGCGCCGCCGGCGCCCGGCCGGTTGTCGATGACGACCTGAGCGCCGAAGCGCTCGGCGAGGTACGCGCCAGCGATGCGCGCGACGATGTCGGTGCTGCCGCCGGGCGCCGTCGGAACGATCAGGCGCAGCGGTCGTGCCGTATAGCCCTCGGCCGTCGCTGCGGCGGCGGCGATCGGCGCGAGCACGGCCAGCACAACGAGCAGTGCGCGTGCGCGCACAACGAGCAGTGCGCGTGCGCTCATCACGCCAGCACCTTCTTCTCCATCGCGCGCACGGCCTGGGTCAGCGCGACACCGCCCTGGCGCAGGAAATCGAGCGCAGAGACCGTGAACATCCTCGATCCGATGCGCATGTAGGCGCCCATGCGATCGACCGCGTCCTCGGTAAGGCGAATCGTGTGGCTCATATGCTTCCCGGCCGCGACGCCGCGCGTGGCGATCTCGTCGATGGTTTCGAAGACGCCTTTCATGTCGGCGGGCATGCCCATCGACTGCCACAGGTCCATGTGGCCGAGATGGATCGCGTCCACCCCGCGCACCGCGAGCATCTCGTCCAAGTGCTCGAGCGCCTTGACTTCCTCGATCATGCCGATGACCAGGAGCTCCTGGTTCGCCGTGCGCGCCCACGCCGCCGTGTCGCTGTAACCCACGCTGAAGTCGCCCGATCGGCCGCGGTTGTAGAAGGTGCGCTCGCCGAGCGGATGGAAGCGCGTCCAGCGCACCAGCTCCATCAGATCCTGCGCACTCGTGCACCGGGGCACGTGTATGCCTTGGGCGCCGGCGTTCATGAACTTGAGGATCAGGTCCGGATTGCGCGCGACGCGCACGATCGGGGTCATGTCGTAGGCTTCGGCGGCGCGGATGCAGTGGACCACCTGTTCGCTGCCCATGGGCTCGTGCTCGGTATCGAAAGTGACGAAGTCGAAGCCGACGACGGCGCAAAGCTCGACCAGGTCGGGTGACGGAAACGCGATACCCGCGCCTATGGCGCATTGGTTGGCCGCGAGCTTCGCTTTGGTCTTGTTCCTGCGCATGAGAGCCTCGTGTCGTGTTTCTCGAACGGACCTTGGCCGCGGGATCGGGCGCGGGCGCGCTCGATCGCGCCCTTCCGGGCGCGTCGGCAAGTCCGAGAGTACAGCCTTTGAGCTTGGTCTTGACGCGACACCGATCGGTCCGCGCGGCACGCGCGCACGTCAACGACCATCCGCATCGATCACCGGCGCGACGGCCGCGCCGATCGCCAACAGCCGCGCATCCGAGAAACGCGGGCCGGCGAGCTGGATTCCGACCGGCAAGCCTTGCGGTCCGCGGATGCAGGGAATGGCGAGACACGGCACGTGCATGATGGTGAACATGGCGTTGAACACCCACTCGCCGGTCGTGTGCAGCCCTTGCGGCGCTTCGCCCGGCGCGGCAGGGGCGACCACGACATCGATCTCGCCGAATAGCGCATCGAAGCTGCGCGCGCACTCGGCAGCGAGGTCGTAGGCAGCTACCATCATCGGCGCGCTGATCGCCTGCCTGTTTTCCACCATGTCGCGAAATTCCTGGTGCAGGCGCTCGCCGTGAGCGAGCAGCTCGGGCAGGAACGCCGTGCCGCCTTCGCCGAGCATGAGGGTGCGCTGCGCGTCGTTGAGGCCGTCGAACGCGGCCGGCAGCTCGAGGTCGTGTATCCGCGCCCCGGCGCGCTCCAGGCGCTCGGCCGCAGCCGCGAGTGCCTGCTGCGCCGCCGGCTCGGCCTTGTGCCAGTACGGCGTGCGACACATCGCGACCCGCAGTGCACGCACGTTCACAGGCTGCTGGGCGGCGAGATCGCGCAAGCGAAAGGCCTGCGCCACGAGCGCGAGATCGGCGACGCAGCGCCCATACCAGCCGATCGTATCGCAGTATGCCGAAAGCATCTTCGCGCCTTCGCGCGACACCGCGCCCCATGTCGGCTTGAGCGCATAGATGCCGTTGAACGACGCGGGGCGGATGTGCGAGCCCCCCGTCTGGGTGCCGAAGGCGAGCGGCACCATGAAATCAGCTACGGCCGCGCCCGAGCCCGAAGACGAGCCCCCCGGGGTGTGCGCGAGCTTGTGCGGATTGCGCGTCAACGCCTTGCGGCCACCGGCCGCGAATTCGACCGTGTCGGTCTTGCCGAGAATCAACGCACCGCTCTCGCGCACCACCGCCACGCACGCCGCGTCCTTCGACGGGCGATGGTTCACGTAATGCGGCGAGTTCTGCCCGGTCGGCATATCGAGCGTGTCGATCACGTCTTTCACGCCGAACGGCAAGCCGTGCAGAGGGCCTTCGGCGGGCCGCTTGTCCAGCTCGCGCGCCTGGGCGATCGCGTGCCGCGAATCGACATACGACCACGCGCGCACCTCGGGATCGCGCGCTTCGATGCGTTCGAGGCACGAGCGCACCAGCGCCTCGGACGTCAGCGTCCGGTCGCGGATTCGCGCCGCGGCGGCTGCCGCGCTGAGATAACAGGGTTCCATGGGCGACTCGACGGCGTTATTCCCGCGGCTCATCCTATCGCTACGCGCCCGCGTATCCGCACAGCGATCACTCGACCTTGATGCCCGCGGCCTTGACCACTTTCGACCACTTGGCGAGATCGTCCTTGAGGAACTGCGCGAGTTGCTCGGGCGTGGAGGGCCAGACTTCGGCGCCGAGCGCGGCGAAACGCTCCCTTACCGGGTCGGACCTGAGCGACTTCAGCAGCGCGGCGCTCAGCTTGGCGACGGTCTCGCCTGGCGTTTTGGCCGGCGCGAGGATGCCGGTGAAGGTGCTGGCATCGGCGCCGCTTACGCCGGACTCCGCCAGCGTCGGCAGCTCGGGCAGGGTCTTCGAACGGGTGGGGCTCGCCAATGCCAACGCCCGCGTCTTGCCGCTCTTGATGAAGGCGATCGCCGCGCTGAGCTGGTCGAAGCCGACGTCGATCTGGCCGCCCATCAGGTCCACCGTCGCCGGCCCCATGCCCTTGTAGGGCACGTGCGTGAGCTTCACGCCGGTGTTGACCTCGAACAGCGCTGCCGCGAGGTGATTGGTCGTGCCGGTACCGCCCGAGCCGTAGGTGATGCGTCCCGGCTTGGCCTTGGCGAGGGCGATGAAGTCCTTGATGCTGCGCGCCGGCAATCCGGGGGTGACGACGACCACGATGGGCACGTTCGACACCAGGCCGATGGGCGCGAAATCGCGCACCGGGTCGTACGGCAGATTAGGGTAGAGCGCCGCCAAGCCCGTGGTCGATCCGGTCGATGCCACCAGCAGCGTATGGCCGTCGGGCACCGCCTTGGCGACCAGCTCGGAGCCGATCGCGCCCGCCGCGCCGGCGCGATTGTCCACCACGAAGGAGACGCCCAGCGCATCGCCTAGCGCAGGGGCGACGATGCGACCGGTGATGTCGATGTTGCCGCCCGGGGCATAGGGAACGACCAGTCGCACGGGGCGGTTCGGATAGACGCCCGCGGGTGCTTGCGCTTGAGCGCCGGCCACCGCGGCCAGGCCGAGCATGATGCCGCAGCCACGCCATGGGTGAGAACGCGCAAGCGCCGCTCGATCGCACGCGGATGACGCTGGCTTCATGCGGGATCCCTCCACGGCAGGGGACGATCGCCCCGATGCTAACCTATATCGCGGCCGCGGTGGATCGTCGCCATGATTGCGCTGTACCCCTCAACCGCATCGAAGCGCTGCACTTGGCACCCGGGTTTCTCTAGCGGGCGCTCCGACAACGTGTTGCAGCGCACGCGCGGTAAGCGCCGCCTAGCCGAAGAACGACCGAATCCGCTGCACGATTCGCGCACAAGCCCGCATGGAAAGCGCGGCGTGGGTCGCGCATGAACCTGCACTACTGCGGCCGCCGCGTCGCTCGCCGATCCCTTGCCAAATGGAAGTGAGTCGAGTCGGCCGTATCGGCCAGGCGTTCATTGCGCCTGGATGTTCGCGGAGCGCACGATCTTGCGATAGTTCTCCGTGTCTGCCCGAATGAACGTCTGGAATTCGGCCGGCGTGCTGCCGACGATGGTGATGCCCTGAGCGTGGAGCTTGTCGATGACCACGGGCTCTTTGAGCACGTCGTTGAACTCCTTGTTGAGGCGCTGCAGGATCGGAGCCGGCGTCTTGGCCGGAGCGAACAGGCCCCACCACACGCTCATGTCGGCGAGACTCGCCAAGCTCCTGTGCTCCGCCAGCGCAGGGACGTTGGGTATTTCCTGCGAGCGCTTCGGCGAGGTGACGCCGAATGCCTTGAGCTTGCCCGACTTGATGTGCGGCATCGCGCTCGTGAGCGTCATGAGCGCAAGCTCGATGTGCCCGCCCATGAGGTCGGGGAATACCTGCCCGGCGCCCTTGTATGGGACGTGCGTGATATCGAGCGAAGCGGCGAGCCTGATCGCCTCGCCCGCCAGGTGGGAGGGGGAGCCCACGCCCCCGGCCGATGCATAGCTGAACTTGCCCGGGCTCGCGCGCATCGCGGCCAGCAATTCGTCGAGTGTCTTCGCGGTGAGCTTGGTTCCGCTCACGAGCACCTGGGGGGTGCTGCCCAGCAACGAGATCGGCGCCAGGTCGCGCTCGCCGTCGTAGCTGACGTTGGGGTTGATCAGCTTGGCGACGCTGATTTCACTGCCCGAGCCGATCACCAAGGTGTAGCCGTCGGGGCGCGCCGCCACCACCTTTGCCGCGCCGAGCGTGCCGCTGGCGCCGCCGATGTTTTCGATGACTACGTTCTGGCCGAGCCGCTCGGCGAGCCGCGGCCCGGTCAGGCGCCCCAGGAAATCCACCGCGCCTCCGGCCACGTACGGCACCACCAAGGTGAGCGCGCGCGAGGGATAGTTGTCTGCTCCGCGGGCGAGCGAAATCGGCAAGGCGCAAGCCAGGCCGAGCATCAAGTACGGGATTCGGGCAAGCTTTCGCCGATTCATGATCAGTTCCTCCCCTCTAAGAATTGCAACACTCGCGTCGCGACCCGGGATCCTCGCGTTCCCGCGCAGCAGCGCGGCTACGCGATCGCCAGCCGCGTCGAGCCTTTCTCGATGTAGATGCGCGCCGGATTGCGGCGTTTCGCCAGCTCCTTCAGGAGCCGTACGATCGGCTTGTCGAAGTAGTATTCGGTCTGCATCGCACCGGCGGCGAGCATGTCGTCGACCTGGGAGCCGGCATAGAGATAGCGCAGCAAGCGTTCTTCGTCGCGCATGTTGGGATATTTCTTTCGCAGCGCGGGGACCGCGGGCTCGAGCGGCTGCGGCGTGAGCGCGATCTTGGGCGAGCCGTTCGTGAGGATGCGGTCGAGCACCTCGGGCGCCACGGGCGCCACCAGCTTGCCGTAGTAGCCCAGGGCGTACTTCTTGACCTCGTCGGGAATCGTCCGGTAGCGCTCGCCCTGCACAACGTTCAACACGGCTTGGATACCGACGAGCTGGGAAAACGGCGTCACCATCACCGGCCAGCCGAGCTCCTGGCGCACCCGCGCCGTTTCCTCCAGCACTTCCTGATAGCGGTGCATCAAGCCCGCCTGCTCGAGCTGGAACTTCATGTTCGCCAGCATGCCGCCGGGGATCTGATGCTGGTAATGGAACTCGTCGTATTCCGCCGGCACACCCAGCGGCAATCCCTCGTTTTCCGCGACGCGGCGGAAATGCTCCCCGACTTCATCGATAAGCGCATCATCGATGTTGATGACATAGCCCCGCTCGCGCAGATTGCGCGCCATGGTCTGTGTCGCGGGTTGCGCCTGGCCGTTGGCGAGCGGCGCGATCGAGGTCTGGATCTGGGAGACGCCGAGCGCCACCCCGTCGAGATAAACGAGCGGCGCCAGCCCGGTGATGCAATGGCTGTGCAGCTCGAGCGGGACCTTTCCGAGCACCGCGCGCATGGCGGGGACCAGCGTGCGGATGCGATCGGGCGTGAGCAAGCCGCCGGGATCCTTGATCATCATCACGTCGATTTCGGCGCGCTCGATCAGCTCCTTGGTCTTGCCCGCGTAGAACTCGTCGGTATGGGCAGGGCTCAGGCAGTAGCCGATCGAGCCCACCGATTCCATGCCGAGCTCCTTGACCTTGTGCAGGATGCCGAGGATGTTGTCCCAGTGGCACAGATAGTCGTTCGTGCGCACGCGGCGGATGCCGTTCTTCGCCAGGCACTCGAGCCAGAGGAAGTTGACGTCATCGGGCTGGATGTCGAAGGAGAGCAAACCTCGGCTGCGTACCGCCCACTGCATGGGGGTGCGCGTTACCCTCTGCCGCATGAGCCGGATGCGCTCCCACGGATCCTCCTTGAGATAGCGCACGCACACGTCGAACTGAGGCCCGCCCATCAGGTCGATCGATTCAAAGCCGATGCGGTCCATCTTCTCGGCGACGGGAAGCATCATCGCGGTCGTCATCCGCGTCGCCCACAGGCACTGATGCGCATCGCGCAGGGTCGTGTCGATGACCTTGATTTCCGACATGGCCGATGTACTCGCTATGTTTGCCGCTGGTTGGTCAATTCACCGCGGTCGAGCCTGCCGCGATTCGGTCGCGGGCGCGCTCGGTACGGCGGGTGCGCGCTCCTCGAACGCCGGTAATGCTTGCGAACGGCGAGCGTGGCGGGCGACACGGAGCTTCAAGGCGCCCGATTCGAAGCTGATATCGCGATCACCGAGCTCGTCGACGATCTGCAGAATCCGGCGCACATCCTCGTCGGTCAGTTCGGACATGAAATTCAGATCTCCAGCTATGGCATGGCGGCTGCGATGCGCCCCTTGCGAGGATAGCGTTCGCCGCGCCGCGACGAAAATACGAAATGCGCCGGGTGACTATGAAAAAAACGAATGCTGCGCTGTGCCGAGCCTCAGTTCGAACCGAGCGCGCGCGCCATCACCGCCAGCGGCGATCCCGCCAGGTCCATGTCCGCGAGCGAGGGGCCGCAGCGCCACGGATCGACCCCGAGCAGCACGCCGAGAATCTGCGCGAAGGCGCGGTGCAAGGGCGCATCGATCCCCGCCTGTTCGGCGAGCTGTACGCACGGCACGATGGCGTAAGGCAGGTCGTCGGCTGCCCACGTGCGCCAGATGTCGGGCTGAAAGGGCGGGAACGACTTGTAGACGGGATTGTGCATTGCTTCGAAGAAAGTATTGCTCTTGAAGCCGTAGTATTGCTCGATCGCCTGCGGCATCGGCGTGTGCTCGACCCCATAGGCTTCGCACACGCGCTTGCGCTCTTCGTCGAGCGCATCGCCGAGCACGCCCGCGGCCGGCACGACCCCTTCCTGGTAGAAGCCGAACTTCCTGCCGTCGAGCTTCGCGCGCTCCATCGCGCCGACGTTGGGTAGCACCATCGCCGGATGCACGATGAGATTCAGGTTCTCGAGGCCGGTCTGGAGCACCGACGATGCGGCCCCGAAATGGGGGAACAGGGGTTTCAGAACCGCGAGCGCCTCCCCGGTGCGCGCGGCCGGCACGGTCGCGATCCGAATCCCGCCGCGCAGCCCCTTGGGCATCACCACCGTGCCGTCGATACGCGCGGCATGGGTCGGCGCAGGCGCCTCGGTCACGAGCACATCGGTGCGGCCCGCCTTGCGCAACAGCGGCGTCAAGCGCGCCGCCGGCCAGTAACCATGGCTTTGAACGTGCACGACAGCGCCGCGCGCAAATTCGGGAATCATTGCGGTGAATTTCTTTTCGAGCATGTGGATATCGACTTCGATCAGCACGGCCTGCGCGTGCTCCAGCGCCTCGGCCGTGGAGTCGCAGATCCGATCGAGCTGCGCGAAGCCCGTCTTCTTCGACACCAGGTGGCGCGCATCGCCTTCGACCGTGAAGCCGCCCGCCTTGCGCAGCGCCGCGAGCTGGTCCCCCTGGTCGGGAAACACCGTGTAGCGGACCGCGTGACCCGACAGCGTCAGGTCCGAGGCGCACACCGCGCCGATCGCGCGCGCGGTATTGCCGATGACTGCGACCTTTGCCATGCGCCTGCTCCTTGCGAGACCGTGTCTATCGTGCAGGAAACTGTCGGGCGACTGTGTGCGTCCCCATTTCCGCGTCACACATCCATCCCGAAATGCATGCGCCGGTAGGGAATGCTGACGACGTTGCGCGAGATGCGCAGGTCGATGACCATCGGCTCCTCGCCGCGCAGGAATGCGTCGATCGCAGCGCCTAGCTCGTCCAGCGTGCGCGCCGTCGCGCCGCGGCAGCCGAAGTCGCGTCCCAGCCCCGCGAAATCCGGCGATTTCACGAACGACAGCATCGGGTCGCGCTGGTGCGCGCGCAGCTTGTGGTATTCGGCCCCGTAGGCCTCGTCGTTCACCACCACGTACAGGAACTTGAGGCCCAGGCGCGCCACGGTGTCGAGCTCCTGGATGCTTTGCAGCGCGCCGCCGTCGCCCTCGATGCACACGAAAGTTCCGCCCAAGCCCACGGCCGCCCCGACGGCCGTCGACAACGCCTGGCCGATGCAACCGAACGCGGTGCAGAAGATCTGCAAGCCGCGGCGGCGCTTCATCAGCATCACCCGGAAGGAGCACGCATGGGCGTTGCCGGACGATACCAAGTGGATCTCAGGCGGCAGCTTCTCGTCCAGCAAGGCGACCGCCTCGCGCGGATCCACCGTGCCGGGCTCGATTTCGAACTCCGCCGGATCGCGTCCGGCGTGGGCGAGAATCCTGCGAACTTCAGCCGTGCGGAAGCCGCGGCCGCCGGCGCCGTCGCGTTCGAGCGTCTCGATCAGCTCCTTCAAGGTCGCCGCCGCGTCGCCCTGGAGATAGCAATCGGCGCCGCGCTCGTTACCCATCGTCATGTGGCGTTCGATGTCGATGTGGATGAACTTGGCCTTTGAATACAGATAGCCGCCCGCCAGCGTGTGGGTGCTCAGGCGCGCGCCGACGGCGATGACGCAGTCGGCTTCCTCGAACAGCTGCATCACCTCGCGCGAGGAGTAGAGCCCGGAGACGCCGGCGTAATAGTCCGAGTCGGCGAGCGTGCCCTTGGCGACGAGCGTGGTCGCGACGAGCGCGCCGATACGATCGGCGAGCTTGCTCGCGGCTTGCGTCGCCGCGGCCGACATCGCGCCGCGGCCGAGCACGACGACCGGTTTCTTGGCTGCCTTGACGATGGCGGCGGCCTCGCGCAGGCGCGCGACATCCGGGCGGATCGCCTGCTGTCCCGCGAACAGCTCGCTCGACGGCCGGTAGTCTTCGCCGTCGGGATCGCACTCCATGCGCTGGACTTCGAGCGGACAGCACAGCACATACGGCCGGGATTCGAGCCGCGCGCGATAGAACGCGTCGCGTACCGCCTCCTCGGCGTACGAGGGCTTCAGCACCTCGATGTAGCCGGCGCCGGTCGCACTTACCAGTCGGTCCTGGTCCAGGTACTGGACGGCGTGGTCGTTATTGAGGGCTGTCTTGCTCGTGTACACGACCAACGGCGTGCGCGAGCGCGTGGCGACGATGAGCGACGTCGTCATGCGGGCGAGCCCCGGACCCTGGGTGGCGCTCGCCACCCCGACTTTGCCCGTGGCCATCGTATAGCCTTCCGCCATCGTGACCGCGCAGCCCTCGTCGCGGACATCGATGATCTTGAGCTGCGGATACTTGGCGATGGCGGACCACCAAGTCATCTGCCCGTCGCCCAGCAGGCCGAACAGCACCGTCGTGCCTTCCTTGACGAAGGCATTCGCCATCGCATCGTAGACTTTCATGAGGCTCTCCCTGATTGGAGCTGGGGGTCATGGATTTTCGATTGTGAGCACTACCTACAACGTGCAAGACCCGACCCCGATTATGCCGATCTTGCGCTATCTCGGTCCCGCGGCATTCAAGACCCGGCCCCCACGGCTGCCGCTTGGAGTGCCCGCCACACCTTCGCCGGCGTGAGCGGCATGTCGAGCTGCTTGATGCCGAGCGGGCGCAGCGCGTCGAGCACCGCGCCGACCAGCACCGGAATGGAGGCCGTGCAGCCGGACTCGCCGACGCCTTTCACGCCGAGCGGGCTGACCTTGCTCTGGGTCGGATGCTCCTGGGTGCGAACGCCGGCGATGAGACCCACCCGCGGCATGTAGTAATCCATGAAGCTCGCGGTCAGCGCTTGGCCCGTCTCCGGATCGTAGACCACCTGCTCGCCGAACACTTGTCCCGCGCCCTGCACGATGCCGCCGTGGAGCTGCCCTTCGACCACGCTGTGGTTGATGACCACGCCGATGTCGTCCACCGCGCAATACGACACGACCTCGGTCTTGCCCGTCTCGGGATCGACCTCGACCTCGGCGATGTGACAGCCGTTCGGATAGGTCGAGCCGAACTTGCCTTCCGCTACGAAGCTCAAGGTCCTGTCTTTCGCCAGCTCCGCCAGCTTCACGATGCGATCCGACGCGTTCGAGCGGAACTCGCCCTTGCCGTAATCCACCTGCGAGGGCTCGACATGGAGCTCGAGCGCCGCCAGCCGTTTGCCCTCCTCGATCAGCTTCTGTGCCGCGATATGACACACGCTGCCAGCGCCGACGGTACTGCGCGAGCCGCCGGTGCCGTTTCCTCGGAGCGTCGTGCCCGGCGCGCACTGGACGATCTTCACCTGCTCGAGCGGGACCTGGAGCGCGCTCGCGACGATCTGCGCGAACGTCGTCTCGTGACTTTGTCCTTGCGTCTTGGCGACATTGAGCACGCTGACGGTGCCGCTCGCGTCGAGCCGGATCTCGACCTCGTCCACCGGGGCGTTGCCGAGGCCGGTATTCTCGATGACGCTCGCTATGCCGATGCCGCGCAGCTTGCCCGCTTGCTTCGACCTCGTCCGGCGCGCCGCGAAACCCTGCCAATCGGCGAGCGCGAGCGCCTGGTCGAGGACGCCCGGCAAGTCCGCGTTCTCATAGCTGCCGCCGGTCGGCGAGGTGTAAGGAAATTCCGCCGGCGGAATGAAGTTGCGGCGGCGCAGCTCGGAGGGGTCGATGCCGATTTCGAACGCTGCCTGGTTGACCAGGCGCTCGATGGCGTACGCGATATCGGGCCGTCCGGCGCCGCGATAGGCGCCGATGGGCGTCGTGTTGGTGATCGGAATGCGATAGGTCGCATACAACGCTGGGATCTTGTACACGCCCGTCATGCAATTGGTCGTGTTGCGGATGTGGCCCTGCGCTCCGGGCGACAGATAGGCGCCCAGATCGACGATCCAGTCGATGCGCATCGCGAGGAACCTGCCGTCCCGGTCGAGCGCGAGCTGGCCGTGCGCGATCATGTTACGACCGTGGGTGTCGGTGAGGAGTCCTTCCGTGCGCCTGGACACCCACTTCACCGGCGCGCCGAGCGCTTTCGCGGCGATCATGAGCGCCGCGTACTCCGGATAGGCGCCCGAGCGCTGGCCGAAGCCGCCGCCGACGTCGCCCACCTCGAACACCAGCTTCTCCTGCGGGACCTTGGTGTAGCTCGCGAGCTGGGCGCGCAGCGTGGTGATGCCCTGCATCGGCGAGTGGATACGATACGTTTGCGTCGGCGCATCGTAGGCGACAAGGCAGGCGCGCGGCTCCATGGGATTGGGCGCCACGCGCGTCGACACGATTCTCGCGCGCGTGACGTGGTGGGCGGCGGCGAAGGCTGCATCGACGGCGGTTTCGTCGCCGACCTCGGATTCCCAAGACAGGTTGCCCGGCACTTCGTCGGAGAGCTGCGGCGCTGCGTCAGCGAGCGCGCCCTCCGGATCGGTGACGCTAGGCAGATCGCGGTACTCGATTTCCACCAGCTCGGCGGCGTCCTCCGCGGCCTGCACGCTGTCGGCGACGACCAGCGCCACGGCTTCACCGACGAAGCGCACCTTCTTGTGGGCGAGCACCGGGCGCTCCGGCGCTCTCGCCTTCATGCCGTTCTTGCCGATGAATTGCATGGTGTGCGGCGCCCGCACGTATCCGGCGCGAACCGCGTCCTCGCCGGTGAAGACCCCCTTTACACCGGGACAGGAGGCCGCGTTGCGCGCATCGACCGAGACGATGTCCGCGTGCGCGCGGTCGGAGCGCACGAAACAAGCGTAGAGCTGGCCGGACGCATTCCAGTCCGAGGCGTACCTGCCCGCGCCGGTGATGAGACGGAAATCCTCGACGCGGCGGCCGTCGTGATGGTGATGCGATTGCTCGTTCATCGTGATCCTCGCTCCCTGTGCGGAGTCATATTCGTGGAAGGCGTCGCAGCATCGCTGCAAGCTGCGCGGCGTCCCGTCGCGCGATCCGCAAGGATACCCCCTGGGAGTCGGTTCCTGCTCGTTGCGCCGTCGATCTATGTTACCCGCGGCAAAACGAACGGCGAAGCCCGACCAGCGTCACGGCGGGTCCGATCGTTTGACGCTGGAGCCGATACTGAATACATTGGCTCGGCGAACAAGGAGCTTGAAGGTCCATCGAGCGGAGGAGCACATGAAGGTCGGCGAGGCGATTGCGCGCATCATGAAGGCCGAGGGAATGCAGGTACTCTGCGGTTACCCGGTGAATCACTTGATCGAATTCGCCGCAGCGGAAGACATCCGGCCAGTGATCGTGCGCCAAGAGCGCATCGGCCTGCACATGGCGGATGCGATTTCCCGCGTCACCTCCGGCAAAGTACTCGGCGCTTTCTGCATGCAGCACGGACCGGGCGCCGAGAACGCCTATGGCGGCGTGGCGCAGTGCTACGGCGAGAGCGTTCCAGTGCTCGTGGTGCCGCAAGGCTATGCACGGCGCATTGCGAGCATCGATCCGAATTTCAGCTCGGCGCTGCAGATGCGCGGCGTGACCAAGTCGGCCGAGCACCTCATGTTGCCGAAGGAGGCGCCGAACGCGCTGCGGCGGGCATTCTCGAGGCTGCGCAACGGCCGCGGCGGGCCATGCCTGGTGGAAGTGCCGGCCGATATCTGGAACGAGGAGATCGGCGATTTCACCTACTCGCCGGTGGCAAGAGCGCGCACCGCGCCCGATCCGGCCGACGTGCGCAAGGCCGCGCAAGCGATACTCGCGGCCAAGCGCCCGCTCATCTATGCCGGCACGGGCGTGCACTGGGCGCAGGCGTGGCCGCAGTTGAAGCAGCTCGCCGAGCTTCTGGGTGCGCCCGTGACCACGAGCCTCGGCGGCAAGTCCAGTTTCCCCGAGAACCATCCGCTCGCGCTCGGATCCGGGGGTAACGCGGTGCCTCTGCCGGTGCACCATTTCGTCCAGAATGCCGATCTCGTCATCGGCATCGGCTGCTCGTTCACCGAGACCAACTTCGGCATCAAGTTCCCCGAGGGCAAGAAGTTCATCCATGCGACGCTGGAGCCCGATCACCTGAACAAGGACGTGCGCGCGGAGGTCGCGCTGCTGGGCGACGCCCGATTGGTGCTGGAGGCTTTGATCGGCGAGCTCGGCCAGACCATCGAGTCGCCGCGAGATAGCTCCACGGTCGCCGCCGAGATCGCGCGGCTGCGCGAGCAGTTCATGATGCAGTGGCTGCCTCTGCTCACGTCGAACGACGCGCCGCTCAATCCCTATCGCGTGATCTGGGATCTGATGCACACGGTCGATCGCGACCACTGCATCATCACGCACGACGCGGGCAGCCCGCGCGATCAGATCTCGCCCTTCTGGGTGTCCACCACGCCGCTTTCGTATATCGGCTGGGGCAAGACGACGCAGCTCGGCTACGGCCTGGGTCTGGCCATGGGTGCCAAGCTGGCCAAGCCGGACAAGCTTTGCATCAACCTTTGGGGCGACGCGGCGATCGGATTCACCGGCATGGATTTCGAGACCGCGGTGCGCGAGCGCATCCCGATTCTGTCGATCCTGCTAAACAATTTCTCGATGGCGATCGAGCTCAAGGTGATGCCGCTATCGACAGAAAAGTACCGCTCCACCGACATCTCCGGCAACTACGCCGACATGGCGAAGGCCTTCGGCGGCTATGGCGAGCGCGTGACTCAGCCGGGCGAAATCAAGGCCGCGCTCCAGCGCGGCATCAAGGCGACGCAGGAAGGCCGCCCGGCGCTGCTGGAGTTCATCACCAGCAAGGAAACGCGCGTATCCAAGCTGTGAGCGCCGCGGGGGTCCCGAGTCGCGGCCGCGGCATTTTCCGCGTTGCATCGCTGCCACGTCGGCGGATTCTGTTCATGCGGCGGCTCGATCCCGCGCGATGACGCGCAACGGTCGCAGACCCGAGCACGTCGCCAGTATCGCGAGCGTGCAACGCTGGAGACCCGATCCCGCGGCGCGGCGATGGCGTAAGCTTCGTTCCGGCTTCCGCCAATCGATGATCAACCAAGGAGACCGCGAGCATGGCCAAGGGCAAACAAACGGTATACGAATTCATTCCGAAACTGGGTCAACTGCGCGACGACGTGCTGTTCGGCGATGTCTGGGAGCACCCCGACCTCAGCAAGCGCGACCGCAGCCTGGCGACGGTGGCCATATTGGCGGCGCTTTACCGCACCGATGAAATGCGCGGGCACATGCGTCGGGCCTTGGACAACGGCGTCACGGAAACCGAGCTGAAAGGGCTCATCACCCACGTCGCCTTCTACGCCGGATGGCCGTGCGCGGTCAATGCAGGGCGCATAGCCATGGAGGTCTGCGGCAAGGAATGAGCAAGTGCTGCCCGCTGTAACTGGGCATGCCTTCAACGAGCGACGACCCGGCAGCGCAACTTCCTGCGGCACGCGGCGCCGGCGACGAATGCCACGCCGGCGACCATGAGCAGCCAGCGTTCCGGCTCGGGCACGGCTGCGATCTGGAACGATGGCCCCGCTTGCAGCGCGAAGCCGTCGAGCCCGAATTCGACGCCCTGGGGCGAGCCGATGCGTCCGAGCTGGATAGGATTGCCGAGGTCGAGACCGAAGTTGGCGAGGAAGAGGCGGTTGGGCAGGTCGACGATTTCCGCCCAGGTGAGCCCGGCATCGGCGACACTGAAGAGCACCCCGTCGAACGCCAGCTCCATCAAGGCGAGCGACAACGCGAACTGGACCTGGAAATCGGTCATGTTCAGGAACTCGCTGCCGTCGAGCGAGAAGGCGGTCGCGATGTCGACGCCGCCGGCAGGCCGCAAGAAGGTCACCATCTCGTCGGGTCCGACGGTGATCGTATCCATGACGACACGCGTGCCGTCCGCTTGCTCTACTTCGACGGGCGCGCTGAAGTGGTAGCTGACTCGCAGCTTGGGCGTGAACTGGTAGTTCGAGCGCAGCGCCCAGAACGTCTCCAGATCGAAGTCGAGAATATTGCCCTCGGCACCGAGGATGGTCGGAATGCCCAGGGGCGGGGTGTTGACCGCGGCACGCGCACCCAGCGGATAGCCCAGCATCAGCGACACGCTGTCCATGTCGAGCGCCACGCGGGCGAACTCGGTGCCCTGCAGCGGTCTGACGTTGCCCATGCCGAGCGCTCCGGCACCGGTGCGCGAGGCGGGCGCGATCGCGTTGCGCCAGACATTACCTTGCTTGACGGTGTTCGACGGCACGGTGGACGTGTTGGGCACGCCGACCGTGATCTCGAATACCGGCGCCGTGATCTCGACCGTCTGGTCCGGAGGGCTCACGGTCACGCCGAACTGCTTGGTGAGCGTGTCGGGCAGCGACAGCGGCGTACCGAGGCCCAGCGGATCGAGGGTGACGGTGCCGTTGCCGGCGATGAAGTCATACAGCGGCTTCTCCTTGTAGCCGTCGCCGAAGTTGGTGAGCGTCGCGGGACCGCCGACGTTCAACAGATATGCTTCGAGCGTAAGGTGCGAGGCGAAATCCTGGTAGGCGGCGAGCGACATGCGTACGCCGATGTCCGAGGTCGTGATGCGTGCGTTGTCGTGCGTCACGGGCGATTGCAGCGTCATGCGCGCGCCCGGGGCGGCGCCGGCATTGCCGAGTGTGGTGCGTACGCGCGGCAGGTAGTCGACGTGGACGGTGCCGCCGTTGGCTTCGAAAGCCCCCGTCAGTCCCGCGAGCAACTTGGTGTCGCCCGTGAGGCGCCCGCCGTTGCGCTCGGCGTAAGTTCTGGCCGGCTCCGGACCGGCCACGCTTCGCGCCGCGCTGGTCGCGGCCGAGCGGGCCGCGGCCGCCGCGCAGGTCGCGTTGCCGAAGCACCCGCCGAACGGATTGGAGAAGTTGGCGGTGAAGACTGTGCCGTAGGTGCTTGCGTACGTGCTGTCGTAGAGCACCTGCCAGCCGTCGTGCAGTGGATTGTTCACTTGCCGCGTCTGGATACCGCCTACGTTGATGCTCGGCTGGTTGAGGGTGGCGATAGGCAGGTGGATGGGCGCCAGGAACGTGGCCGCATCGGAGCCCCACACGCTCTGTTCGCTGCTGCGGAACTGCAACTCGCTGTCGAAGAAGATCGTGCCTGGATTGGCGGCCAATGCCTCGGCGGCGACGGCGAAGCCCAACAACGCAGCGCTCAGGGAGCACCCGATCCGCAAGCGCGCGGAGCAGTGATCATGCCTGCCCAGGGCGTCCACGTACGGCATGGCGAGCGTCGGGGTAGTCATAGCCATGGCCGGTTCTCCCACAGCGCTGCTGCACTTGTCGCCGAATGGCGACATCTCTACGAAGACCGGGGGTGGAAGCCGATAGTTCACCTACCGCACTACAATCGACCTACTGCACTTTCTAAAGACCGTCGATGATCGAGCTCTGGCTTGAAATGCACGCCCAGACCCATCACAACGCGCAGGGCGTGGCCTCGGGCCATTTCGACGTGGCGTTGACGGATCACGGCCGCGAGCAGGCGCGGAGCGTATTGCGGGCACGCTATGCCGGCCAAGGATTCGATGCCGCATACACCTCCGACACCCAGCGTGCCTACGACACCGCGTGCCTCATGTTCGCCGACCGGCGGATCCCGATACTGCAGGATGCGCGGCTGCGCGAATGCGACTATGGCAGCTACGAAGGCCGGCCGCGGCAGCAGATGGAAGCGGCGCGTGCCGCGGCGATCCACGCACCATTCCCCGGCGGTGAAAGCTATGCCCAGGTCGCCGGGCGCATGCGCAGCTTCCTCGCCGACCTCGGCGCCGAGCGCGACGGTCAGTGCGTGATGTTGATCGGCCATGCGGCCACGCTGTTTACGCTGCGCCACCTGTTGGAGGGTCTGCCGCTCGAACAGACGCTAGGTGCGTGGCCGCCGCGGCCTTGGCGCTGGGGTCGGGTCTTGCATGTTGCACCTCGGCGCGCATCAGAGCACAAGCAACATGGCTCGAGCGTGCGACATGCAAGACCTGATCCCGGGGAGCCGTGATGGCGGGCACGGCGCGCTTCAGCAAGCTGTTCGAGCCGGGGCGGATCGGCACGATGGTGCTCAAGAACCGCATCGCCATGGCACCCATGGGCACGCAGATGTACGCGCAAGGCTTCGTCACCGAACAGCTCAAGGACTACTACGAGGCGCGCGCCAAAGGCGGTGCCGGCCTCATAACCATCGATCACCTCAAGATCTCCCATCCCGTCGGCGCGGGCAAGAAGAACACGGCGCGAATCGACGACGACAAGTTCATCCCGGGCCTCGCCGGCCTGCTCGATGTCGTCCATCGCCACGGCGCGAAGATGGTGGCGCAGCTCGGCCACATGGGTCCGGCCGACATCGCGAGCGGCACGCATCAACCGCTCGCCGCCTCGGCGCTGATGCGGCAAGCCGACTACACGCATCCGCCTTCCAGCGTGGTCGATTACTCGCAGCCGCGGGAAATGACGCTCGATGAGATCTCCCAGACGACGCTGCGGTTCGCCGAAGCGGCGGCGCGCGCCAAGAAGGCAGGCTTCGATGCCGTCCAGGTGCACGCGGCGAATCGCTACCTGCTCGCGAGCTTCGTATCGCCCTACTGGAACCGGCGCACCGACCGTTACGGCGGCAGCATCGAGAACCGTGCGAGGTTCCCGCTCGAAGTCGTGCGCGCGGTCAGAGAAGCCGTGGGCCCCGGCTATCCGATCGTGTGTCGCGTGAACGGCGAAGAACGCGACGTCGCGCTCGGTGTCACGGCCGAGCTGGCGGCGCGGTTCTGTCAATTGTTGGCAGCGGCCAGCGTCGATGCCATCGATGTATCGAGCATGCATCCGCATTCGCCGGAGTACGCGCCCGGCTTCAACGTGGCCGCCGCGAAAGCCATCAAGGACGCCGTGTCCATCCCCGTGATCGTAGCCGGGCGGCTTGGCCCGTCCCTGGGCGAGTCGGTACTGCGCGAGGGCAAGGCGGACTTCATTTGCATCGGCCGCCCCATGATCGCCGATCCCGAGTTGCCGAACAAGGCGGCCGCGGGCCGGATGGACGACGTCGTTCCCTGCGTCTATTGCGTCAACTGCCTCGCCGTCGACCGCGAATGCACGGTGAATCCGGCGTGGGGCAAGGAGCGCGCGTACGCGCTCGTGCCGGCAATGAAGCCGCGCAAGGTGTTAGTGGCGGGCGGCGGGCCCGGCGGGATGGAAGCCGCGCGCGTGGCGGCGCTGCGCGGACACGAGGTAGAGCTGTACGAGAGCGAGCCGCAGCTCGGCGGGCAGTTGCGTCTCGCGTCCCTGCTCAGACCCGAGTACGAATCGCTCGTGACGTATCTTTCCGCTCAGCTCGGAAAGCTAGGCGTGAAGGTCACGCTGGGACGCAAGGTCGATGCGAAACTGGTCGCGGAATCGAAGCCCCATGTGGTCATCGTCGCGACCGGAGCCACCTCGTCTGTTCCTTCCATTCCCGGCATCGATCGCGCCAACGTGATCAGCGTCGCCGACATCCGGGCGATGCTGCGCGGAAAGGTGCACGGCGCCGGCCGCGGCAAGAAGATCGGTGCGCGCTGGCTGTTGTGGTACCTGGGGCTCGGGCTCATGCGCACGAGCGCCGGCCCCGGCGTCGCACGCAGGCTGCTCGAGCGCTGGTCACCCTTCGGCAAGCGGGTGGTCGTGGTGGGCCGCGGCCTGGCGGGCATCGAGCTCGCCCACTTCCTTCTGCAACGCGGCGCGAAAGTGAGCATGGTAGATACGCGCGACGACTTGCCCTTCGGCGCGCGCCCGATGCCTGTGCTGCGCGAGTACATGCTGGGCGTGCTCGCACAGCACGGCACGCCGATACTGCGCGCGTCGAATTACGAGGAAGTCGATGATCGAGGGCTGGTCGTACGCGACGCTGCGGGCGAACGCAACGTCGTCGAAGGCGAGACCGTGATATTCGCCGACCAATACCAGCCGCATACCGAGCTGGCGCACTCCCTGGCGCCGGCGGCCTGCGAATTACATGTCATCGGCGACTGCGCCAAGCCCTGCGGCATACTGGACGCGATCCATGATGGCGCCCGAGCCGCGCGGGCGATCTGAGCGGGCAGGATCGGCGCGCGCGCTCGACACGGCCGCGGCGCTTGGGGCATTCGGTACCGTTGCCGCCCCTGGCATCGCGCTCCGCTCAGAATGCCGCCAGCACGTTCAGGAACACCCCGCGGCTGCGATAGGAGAGATCGGTCAGGTTGTCGGAGAAGTCGGTGAAGTTGTACCCCACGCCGAGCTTCACGCCCTCGCCGACATGCCGGTACACGGCGATGAGCGCGCCCTTGCGCGAGTCCTGCGCTTCCCTGACAGCCAGACGGCGCAGCTCGACAACGGCATCCCACTCCTTTACCCAGTGGTAGTCGATGCGCCCGATGACGAGATCGGCGCGGCTCGAATACCAGTCGCCGCCGACTTTCGCGTCCTTCAGCTCGCCCACGCGCAGGCCGTACTTGAAGCCCAAGGTGAGCCAGGGCTTCACGTCGTACATGGTGTCGACGTTGAGGACGTGGCTGCGCTGCGCGAAGTCGAGCAGCGTGTTGTTGGCGCCGACCTGGCCCGGCGAGGGTAGGGTGTAGAAGTAGGTGTACTTGAAGAGCGTGTTCCAGCGGTTGTTTTCCACCGGACGGTGGGCGGCGCCGGTGACGACTTCGACGAAGTCACCGTCGTAGAAGCGCCCGGCGCTGGCATCGCTGAAGGAGAAGTTGAGCTTGCCGAGCAAGCGCCAGGCCGGCGTCGCTTGGTGGCCGAGCGAATTGCGCATGAGCCAGGTGCGGCGCTCGCCGGTGGCGCTGGCATCGTCGGCGCGGTACTCGAGCGCCGATGCGAGCCGAGTCTGCTCGTGCCGATAGGCCGCCGACACGCCCGCGGCGCGGCGCTTCATGTCGCCGGCGAGCGGATCGGTGAGCTTGCCGGTTTCGAACTTGAAGCCCGTGGTCCAACGATCGGCGGGTGCGTAGTCGATGCCGAACGCATGCGTGAGGCTCTCCGGTCCGGCGCCGTTGCCCCAGCGGCTCTCGCCGAAGGTCGCGAGCCGCTCGCTCAGGCGATGGCGCGTGCCGGAGACTAGATTGGCGAAGCGACCGCGGTAGGCCGCATCGGGCCGCTCGGTCTCCATGGTGTAGTTGAGGTACGCGTTGCTGCGATCGTCGATGCGCCAGTCGCCGCCCACCTTGCCGCCTAGGCCGCCGTCGCCGCTGGACGCCTCGCCGATAAGCCGCAGGCGATCGGTCAACTGCCAGCTCCCGCCGACGCCGGCCCGATCGTTCGGCGTGCGATTGCCCGAGTGCGATGCTGTGCCTTGGACGAATCCGTACAGCGACCACGGCTCGTAGCGCATGCCGGGCTCGGGCGCGAACTGACTGCCCGGTGCAAGTGCAGGTGCATCGTGTAGCGTGGCGTTTACCGTCGGCAGCATTGCGCTCGATGCCGTGCCGGGGGCGGGCTGAGGCGCCGTCGCGGGCAGGGCATTCCCCCCCGCCTTGGCCGTCTCGCCTTGCTGCTTCGCCAGCTCGTCCAGGCGCGCCGCTTCGGCCGGCGCCAGCAGCGGCCGATAGTCCAGACGCAGCACGATGTCGGTGCGCTCGCCGCTCTGGGAGAGCGTCGGGCTCGCATTGGCGATGCGGGTGTCGCGCTCGTCGTAGCGCACGCCGGCGCCGACGCTCCATTGCGGGCTCAGCCGATGGCGCACGCCCGCCTCCAGCACGCGCAGATCCTGGCTCGTGGCGAGGCGTTCGTCAGCCTTGAATTGCAGCGCGGTCGCAGGACTCAGCTCGATCACGCCGCTTGCGCCGCGCTGCTCGGTTGCTTCGCCGTTCCAGGTGATCTGTCCGGGCCCGGTGTAACCGGCGTCCTTGTCCTGCCAGTAGGCGCGGACGCGGCCCTGGAGCGTATCGCTCACATCCGAGAGCTCGATGCCGGCCTCGATGCGCCGCGCATCGGCGCCTTGCCCGCCGCGCGCCTGCGCGTTGAAGGCGAAGCCGCCGTCGAGCGAGCTGGCCGAGTCGCTGCCGGGACCACGCGAGTGCGCGGCCTCGGCCTTGATGTAGCTGCCCGGCTTGTAGCGCAAGGTGAGATCGATGCCGCGCAAACGCTGGTCGGACCCGGGGTCGCCTTGCTTGTACGCCGCCACGCCGATGCCGACGTGATCGTTGAGCCATTGGTGCGCGCGCAGGCCATAGGCATTGGAATCGAGCGCGGTCACACCCGGCACGTACTCATAGGTCGTGACGAGATAGACCGGATGGCCGTTGAGCGTCGAGGTCTGGACCAGCTCCGAGCCGTCGGCGGTCGAGGGCAGGGGGGCGCGCAGGATGAGGCGCCCTTGCAGGTAGTTCACCTCGAAGTCCTCGGCGGGTCGCAGCGGCGTGCGCGTGAGCACGAGCCCGGAATCCTTGTCGCGGATTTCGACCCAGACGCGTTCCGAGCCCAACGTGATGTCCTGATGGCGCAGGTAGTACAGCGAGCCGCCCGTGCCGCGAAACTCCTCGCGCGATTGCAGCGTGCCGGGCTCGGCCGCGAAGGCGTTCACCGCCGTGCGCTTCTCGCCGTAGCTGGTCGATCCGCTCGGGCGCCAGACGATGTTCGCGCCGTAGAGCCCGCGGCTGTACTGGGTGAGCTCGGTGCCGGTCCAGGAGGTCTGGAAGTTGCCCCACATGACATGCGACTCGTCCTTTTGCAGCCGGACGTAGAACTTGCCCTGCGTGGGCGCGTCGTCGGCGAGCGTGGAATCGTCCCCGTAGACCGGGTAGTAGCGGTCGGGATCGATGCGACGCAGGAGATAACGCGGGTCCTTGGATGAAAAGTTGCTGAACAGATCGCGCAGCGGCTGCTCGCGCGTATCGGCCGCCGCGGTCAGCAGGTATTCGCCCTTGATGAGACCGCGCAGATAGAAGGCGCCGCGGCCGTCGAGGTAGACCTTGTTGTCGTAGTGATCGCTGTCCTGGGTGACGAGCTGCGCGGGGCCGCTCGTGTGGTTGCGCCCGAGCGTGATGTCGGCGAGCGCGACGTAGAACCAGTCGCCCTCGGCGATGCTGAGGTTGCGCCGGAAGCTCGCCGCGCTGCCGTCCTTTTCGCTGACCGTCACCTCGATACTATGGGGTCCGGCGGGCAGGATTTGGCGGGTGGCGAACTTGCCTTTCGGATCGACCGGGATCACGCCGCCGAAGACGCTCACCGTCTGGTCGGCGCGGATCGCGCTGCCGCTCACCGTGACGGTGCCGCCGCGCACGGGAATGTTGGCGAGCTGGCGGCTGTTCTCGCCGTAGCCGGCGAGGCGCTCGCGCTCGAGCCTGTCCTGATCGTCGAAACCGGTTTCACGTTCGATCAGCGCGAGGCGCTTCGGCCCGGTCTCGTCGAAGCGACCGCGCTCGTCGTAGGCGCGCAGCACGTAGACGAGATCGACCGCGGAGCCCACGTCAGGGCGCCACGTTGTCGAGGCACCGATGGTCACGGGCAGCACGGCAAGCGGCGTGGTCGCAACGTCCTGACCCTTCTGGAACACACGGATCTCGGAGCGCGCGATCCAGCGCATGTAGTTGCTGTAGGTGTGGAGCTCGATCGGGGCGCCGCGCAACACGCTCGCCTTCGTCGTCCATGCGTTGAGGGCGGGGGAGACATTGAGCGGGTCGTATTTCAGTTGGATGTCGGCGCGTTCCAGCGCAACATCGACACAGCGGCTGCGATCGGCTTCCGGGCGCAGCTGGTCTTCTTCGAGCGGGATGCCGTCGACGCTCACGCGGAACGGCACGCCGGGACGCGTCGCGGAACCCGTGCCGCAGGGCGACGGCTTCCGTGCATCGGCGCGCGCGGCAGCGCGCGTGCGCACGACGTCGGATGCGGCTCGCCCCGACGGCGCCGACAGATCGCTTGGCGCCTCGCTCGACGGCGGCGTGCCGTGCACGAACGTGCGATCGTTCGCGAGCACCTTGCCGCGTGCGGGCGCGTCAGCGGGCGCCTGGGCATGGGCGGTGCCGAAGAGGGCGCCGAGCGCCAGCGTGATGAGCTTGAGGTGCATCATCGCATCACCTCCTGCTCGATCACGAGGGGATAGCCGCCGCTTTCCTCCCGCCAGCGTTGTCGCAGGAGCTGCGTCAGTGCCTCGATGCGCTTGTCCACCAACGCGCGGTCTTCGTCGTGCAGCCGATAGGCGAGGCGCACGACCGAAGGTGCGGTCTTGAGCGTGGCGGGCAGGGCGTCGAAGCGCGATTGCCATTGCGGCGAAAGCGCCTCGGCGCCGGGCACGAAGGCGTCATTGGCGACTTCCACCCGCACGACGCGATGCACGCCCGCACCGAAATCGATGCGCACCAGCTTGCCGCGCGTCGCGCGCGCATCGCGCGGGTTCTCGGTGGTCATGCGATAGCCCGAGGGCAGCGTGCGCTCGTCGAGCTTGACGACGAAATTGGAGCCGCGCAGCTCGTTCGGCACGACGGCGCACGGGATGTGATAGCGGCCTGCGGCATCGGTGGTGATGAGCAACCCGCGCGCGGTGGCCAGCCGCACATTCGCAATACCACGCTCGCCCGCGTCTTCGTAGCCGTTGACATTCTTATCGTCGAACACCTTGCCGATCACGTCGGTGCAGTCGAAGGTCGGGTCGGGTACGACGCGCACCGTGGCAGTCGCGACGTTGGAAGTCGGCAAATTGGCGATGTTGTTCGAGGCGTACGCCTGGTTGACGTACTGGCCTTCGGTTACGCCCGAGCCCACGACGAGCAGCAGGCGGAAGGTCTTGCGCTCGTTCGGCGCGAAGCTCAGGTTGCGCCAGTTGAGCTCGCGCCCTGCCACGCGCGGCTCGAGCCGCGCGCCGTTCAGGCTGGCGCTGCCCGAGCGGTAACGGAATCCCGGCGGCACCAGGTCGCGCAGATCGATGTTGGCGAGCGTGACGGCGAGGGTGTTGGTGGCCGTGATGGTGTAGGGCACCAGGTCGCCGCGCGAGACGTTGAGGAGCGCGGTGGTCTTCTGCACGATGAGCGCACCGCCCAGCACCGGATCGAGCGCGATGTGGTTGTTGACGAGGTTCGCCGACACCCCCGGGGTCAGCACCAAGGCGAGGAAATACTGGGTGCTCGCCGCCGTGGCCGCGAGCGCCGCCGAGGTCGCCGGGCAGGCCGCCGGGTCGTGGCTCGCCACGGCAACGGCCGGCGCCGTGTTGCCGCTCTGGACCAGCGCCGGCTCGGGCGCGGCGCCGACGTTGAGCGTCGCAGCGCAGGGTTGGATCAAGGCCGAGGGCGCACTCAGCAATCCTGCCGGCGCGGTCACGGTGAGGCGATAGGTGCCGGCGGGGGCACCCGCGAGCAGGATGTACTGGTAGAAGCCGTCGGCGCCGGTCACCTGGCTCACGTTGGTGGTGCCGCCGAGCAGATGCGAGGCCGGGTCGAAGCCCGCCGGAGCGTTGATCGTCACCGTGGCGCCGGCGACGGGCTGGCGCGTGACCGAGTTGTAGACCACGCCGTTCGGATCGAGCGGCAGGTTCTGGCCGGCGACGTTGGCGCCGGAGACGACGTTGAGATTGGCGATGACACCATTGGCGACCGCCGACCCGGGCACGAGATTGCCCGCCTCGACGCGCGGATTGCCGTACACCGCGTTGTTCGACGGATTGCGGAAGCGAATTTCGTAACCCGTGTTGGGTGTCACAGCGTTGAAGCGATAATCGCCGTTGGCATCGGTGCGCGTGGTCGCGACCACGGCGCCGGCGCGCGAGAGCTCGACGATCCAGTTGCCGCGCCCGGCGAGCGCGCCATCGTTGTCGGCGCGGTCATGGTTGGCGTCGAACCACACGCGCCCCCTCACGCTGGCGAGCGCGAGCGGCTGCTCGCCGAACTCGTATTGGGTCGCATCGACGCCTGCGCCCAACACGATGGCGGTGATCGCATCGTTGCCCGCCGTTCCCCCGGCGCTGCCGGCACGGTCGGCACCGTCGGTGTAGATCACCGGATGCGTCTCGGTGACGGCGTAGGTGCCTTGACGCAGGCCGTCGAAGACGTAGTTGCCGTTACCGTCGGTCGTGGTCGCGCGCCCGACCGGGTTGCCGAGGTGATCGGTCCCCGTTAGCGTGACCGTGACCCCGGCAATGCCGGATTCGCCGGCGTCGCGCTGGCCGTTGCCGTTGGCGTCGACATAGGTCGAGCCGCGAATCTTCGATGTCTGCTCGCCGAAGTTGTAATTGGTGCCCGACTGGCCCGCGCCGAGATTGATACCGCCGATGCGATTCTGCGCGGGGTTGGCGCTGAAGCTGGCATTGTCGACGCCACCGCCCAAGTTGCCGGCGCTCTCGCGCCCGTCGCCGTAGCCGGGTGGCTGCGTCTGGGTGAGGGTGTAGCTGCCGCTCGGCAGATTGTTGAACGCGTAGTTGCCGTTCGCATCAGTCGTGACCGTGCAGCTCGGCACGATGGTGCACACGTCCACGCCCGTGCTGGTCGTGCCGGAGAGCGTGATCGTCACGTTGCCGATGCCGGACTCGGTGCCTTGGATGACACCGTCGTTGTTGTCGTCGCCGTACACGCGGCCGGATAGCGTTTGACCGCGCTCGCCGAAGTTGTAGCTCGCGCCGACCTGGCCGACGCCGAGCACGATCCCCGAGAGCACATCGTTGCCCGCCGTACCCGCCGGCGCGCCGTTCACGGTGCCGGCACGATCCTGGCCATCGACGTAGTTCGTGAGTATCGGGCTCGGCGTATTGCCCGCACCGAGCTCGCGTAGCGTGTAGCCGGCGGCGTTGCTCGCGGGCAGGCTGGTGAAGAGGTAATTGCCGCTCGCATCGGTGGTCAGGGTGCAGGTCGGGATCACCGCGCAGACGCTCACGTTGCCCGCGGTGTTGCCCGAGAGCGTGACCTCGACACCCGGAATGCCGGGCTCGCCCGCGTCGCGGATGCCGTTGTCGTTGGCATCGACGTACACCGATCCGCCGAGGAGCGTGCCTTGATGACCGAAGTTGTAGTTGGCTGCGCTCGTGCCCGGATTGCCGATGACGATGTTGCTCGCGACTTGCGTCGCGGGCGTGGCGCCCGCCGTGCCGCCGGCGGAGCCGACCTGGGCGCCCGTGCTCGTGAGCCCCGCCGGAATGGTCTCCGTCAGCGTATAGCTGCCAGGGCGCAGCACGCGGCACGCCGGGTTGGGATCGGCCGCATTCGGGAAGCTGTACACGCCGGCGCCGTTGGTCGTGACGTTGCAATTGACGGCCTGGCCGAGATCGTTGGTGCCGCTGAGCGTGATCACTACCGTCGGGATGCCAACGTTCTCGCCGCCGCCCTTTACGCCGTTGCCGTCGACATCGACGTAGACCGTGCCGCCCAAGGTCGAGCCTTCGATCTCGCCAAAGTTGCGCTCGCTGACCGCTGCACCGGGCGTTACCGTGCCGGCGGCAAGCGTGATGGTCTCGGGGCTCGCGCGCCCCGCGCTCGCGGCAATCACGTTGCCGGCCCCGGCCCCGTTCTGATCCTTGCCGTCGAGGAAGCCCGCCGGTTGGGCGGTCTCGGTGAGCGTGTAGCCGCCCGCACCTGACGGAGGCACGCCGGCGAAGCTGTAGCTGCCATCGCCCGCCGTGACGGCATTCATGCTCACCGGATTGCCGGCGTAGTCGGTGCCGGTGAGGGTGATCGCGACGCCGCCGATGCCGGTGTCGCCGGCTTCGCGCTGGCCATTGTTGTTGCGATCGTTGTGGACGTAGCCCGAGACCGTGGCGCCCTGGTACTCCTCGAAGTCGTAACCGGTGGCGGCGGTGGCTGCGGGAAGGACGATGTTGGCGATGGTGTTCTGTGGCGCGAGGTTGCCGCAGTTGCCGGCGGGTGGGCAGGCGGGGGGGGCGTTGCCGCCCGCGGTGCCCGCGACTTCCTTGCTGTCGGCATAGCCTGCCGGCTGGGTTTCCACCAGTTGATAGGTGCCGGGCGGCAGATCGTCGACGCGGTAGCTGCCGGCGGCGTCGGTGCTCACCGTGCGCGCGATGTTGTTGCCGTACAGATCGGTGCCGGAGAGCGTGATCTGCACGCCATTGATGCCCTCACCGGCATTGAAGCCGCCGCTCAAGTTGCCATCGTTGTAGACGCGGCCCGCGACACTGGAGCGGCGCACGTTGACGCTGCCGTTATTGCTGTTGTTGCCGGCATTGGTGTCGACTTCGCTCGTCGCCACGCTGCCGCTGTTGCTCGCCACCCCGGTTGCGGGGAAGGCCGTGACGCGCACGGGGATGGTGATGGTCGCGGTCTCGTTGGCGTTGAGCTGGCCCATCGCGCAGGTGACGAGTTGGCCGGCGAGTGCACAGTTGCCGCTGCCGGCGGGGAGCGTCTTGGTGAAGCTCGGCGCAGCGCCGAAGGCCGCCATGCCGGCGGGCAAGGTGTCGGTGAAGGTCGTGGTCTCGCTGTCGCCCGGGCCGTTGTTGCGCACCGTGACGGTCCAGTCGAAGGGCTGGTTGAGGTCCACGGTGGCGAGGGAAGGCGTCTTGGAGACGACTTGCAGATCGGCGCGCACCCGCACGGTGGTGCTCTCGTTCTCGGTGCTGTTGACCGCGTTGCTGTCGGGTTCGTTGGCGCCGACCGACGCGGAATTGTTGTAGGTATCGCCGCCCAGCGGGGGGGCGTTGATGACGCGAAAGCGCAGATCCATCGAGCAGCTCGCGCCGGCGGCGAGCTCGAAGGCGCCGCAGACGAACGCCCGGGTGCCGGTGAAGGTCGTGCCTCCCCCCGCGCACGTGGCCGGTGCCGGCGTGTTGCAGGTGGTCGTTTGCAGGCCGAGGAATTCGAGGTTCTTGCCGCCGGCCGTGGTCATCGTATCGGTAACCTGGATGCCGCTGCCATAGGAGGGGCCGGCGTTGCTGACGTTGATCCGGTAGTCGATCACGTTGGTGGCCGGGGCCGCCGGATCGAATCCGACCGGATCGGTGAGGTCGGTCTTGTTGACGATGAGATCGATCTGCGCCGGCTGTACCGTGAGGGAGGTGCTCTGCGCGTTGTTGCCCGCGTTGCTCTCGGTCGTGGCGGTCGCGATCGTGGCCGTGTTGTCGAAGCTGCGCGTGGGATTGCCGGCGTGGAAATTCGGCCGCACGACGAAGGTCGCGCTCGCCGTTTCGCCATTGGCCATGCTGCCCACGTTGCACGCGAAGCTGCCAATCGCTCCCGGCGTGTAGGTACAGGTGCAGCCGGCCTTGCTGCAAGACGCGCTCACGACGCTGACGCCGGAATCGCCGCCGACCGAGGAGGTGATCGGGTCGCTGATGGTCACGTTCGCGGCCGCCGACGGGCCGTTGTTGCGGAAGTTGAGCACGTAGGTTGCATTGGTGCCGGCACGCACTGCCGCGGGCGTTACCGACTTGCTCGTCATCGTCACGTCGGCCACGGGATCGATCGTGGTGTTCGCGCTCGCCGCGTTGTTGTTGGGGTTCGGATCGCCGATGTCCGGCGAGGTGACCGACGCGTTGTTGGTGAAGGGGCCGTCGCGCATCGGCCGGGTCACTTGCACGCTGATGTCGGCGAACTCACCGTTGGCGAGCGTGCCGACGTTGCAGGTCACGGTACCGCTCGATCCGTTGACCGCGCACGCGCCGCGCGAGGGTGTGGCCACGATGCCGGTCGTGCCATGCAAGGCGCTGGTCGTGAACATCGGCACCGGATCGGTGACGGTTACGTTGGTTGAGGCACCGGGCCCGTTGTTGGTCGCGCGCAAGGTATACGTGAGCGTGTTCTGCGCGGAATTCAGCGTGGCGAGATCGACCGACTTGGTGAGCGACAAGTCGGCCGCGGTGGCGGTCGAGGTCGTCCCGGGGGCGACGCTGTTGTTGCCGGCCACGGGGTCGCTGACCGGACCGCTGAGCGCAACCGATGCCGTGTTGGTCAGCGTGCCCGCGGCCGTCGCGGTCGAGCTCACCGTGATGGCCGGCGCATCCGCGCCGAGCGCGAGCACTCCCGGACGGGTGCAGGTGATGGCGTTGCCCGCGGGTGCGCCGCAAGCCCAGCCGGCGCCGTTCGCCGAGATCAGCGTCTCCCCGGCAGCGCCGGTCTCCGTCACCGTGATGGTGCCGCCTGCGGGCACCGCTTGCGGGCCGAGGTTGCGCACCGTGATCGTGCTGGTGATCGGGGAGCCCTGCGCGACGGGATTGGGCGTCTTGGTCTTGGCGATCGTGAGATCGGCGCCGTCGGGTTGGACATTGAAGTTGACGCTGTTCGAGGTGTTGTTGGCGGGCGCGGGATCGGCAGTCGGCGACGAAATCGTCGCCGTGTTGCTGAAGCTTTGCAGGCCGGCGGTCACCGGCGCGGTGGCGGTAATGCTGATGTCGTTGGCTGCACCGACCGCATAGCTCGCGCGCGTGCAGGTCACCGTTTGCCCGGCCGGCGCGCAGGCCCAGCCGGTGCCGCTGCCGGCGATGTTGGTGAAACCTGCGGGCAAGGTGTCGGTAACCTGCACCGCGTCCGCGCTGCTGCCCGCATTGTTGCGCGGGGTGAGCGTGAAGGTCACGAGCCCGCCGCTCACCACCGGCGATGACACCGACTTCCCGATCGACAGGTCCGCGCCCGGTACTACCTGGAAGGCGCCCGTGGCGGTGTTGTTGCTCGGATTGCCGTCGCCGAGGGCGTTGTCCAGGGCCTCGGCCGTGGCAGGATTGGTGACCGTGCCGGTGGCAATGCCGGCCGCGACCTGCGCGGTGATTTGCAGCGGCGCGGCCGCATCGCCGACGGCGATATTGTCGCTGTTCGAACAACTGACCACTTGGCCAATCGCCGCACACGACCAGCCGGCACCGGCGGAGGAGACGAAGCTCAGGTTGGCGGGCAGCGTGTCGGCGACGCGCACACCCGTGGCAATGTCCGGGCCGGCGTTGCTGACCGCGATGGAGAACGTGGCCTGGCCCCCCTGCGGCACGGTCGCGGTCGTTGCCGTCTTGGTCAGCGCGAGGTTTGCGCCGCGGTTGATGGTCGTGTTCTGCGTGAGCGAATTGTTGCCGGCGTTGCTGTCGCCGACGAGCAGGCTCACCGCCGCGGTCGAGTTGACAACCACCGAGCCCGCGGCGGTATAGCTCACGGGGATGCTGCGCGCGGTGTTGGTGGTGCCGGCGAGCGGCGGAAGCGAGCAGCGGACCTGGCGCGCGGGTGCGGCCTCGAAGGTGCAGCCGGCCGGCAGGGCGCCGTCCACGCTCAGATTCGCGTGCAGCGTGACCGTGAGCTCCGAGGCTGGGGCCGCATCGGCAGCGCCGTTGGCGACGACGATGTCGTAGTTGAAGCGGCCTCCGGCGACGGCGGGATCGGGGGTATCGGTGAAGCTGGAGACCTGCAGGTCGAACGCCCAGGCGCCGAGCGGGATCAGGCACAGGAGTACGGCCGCGCTACGCCGTAACAAGGAATGGACGGTGAGGTGAGGTCTTGCACGTTGCATCAAGCCTGCAACGCGCAAGACCTGACCTCGGCGATCCTGGCTCACGTTTTCGCTCCCGAGCGTGCACGGTGCGCGTCCCGGCGGACTTACGCCGGGAGCGCCCAGGTCAGAGCACGTCTTTGCTTGTGGTTACGCCCGTAAGGGCGCGGGAGACTTATAGCATGCGAGGCGCATGCGCGCGCTTCGAAATCGAGGCGCAATGCAAACGATTGTGAACTGGTCGGCGCTCCAGCGGGAATGACAATCGCTTAGCGCCGGGGACGGTGGAGGTCAGGAGACAATAAATGACACCCAAATAACTCTGCGACGTGGGAGACCTTGGTGATCAATCACCGCGGTGATCAATCGACGATGTGGTACACGGGCGCTTTTTCCAGCGCCCATTGGCCGCTGTGGCGGTCGTAGCGGGACAAGGTGAAGCAATGCCAGTTGGCGTCGTCGAGCTTCATGTGGTCGCCACGGTAGTAGTAGCCCGGCCAGCGTGTTTCTTCCCGGAACAAGGTGTGGCGCGTGACCGACTCCGAGGCGAGCAGGCGATGGTGCAGCTCCCAGACGCGCTGGAGCTGGTGCAGGTCTTCGGCGCCCATGCGGCTCATGTCTTCCTTCAGCATGCCGAGCAACTCGAGGCCGCGATTGAGCAGCACGTCGTTGGTCATGTAGTTGGTGCTGATGCCGCCGACGTACTCGTCCATGATCTTCTCGAGCCGTTGCAGGCCATGGATCGGCAGGAGATAACTCGGCGATACCGTGCCCGCGACGATTTCGTTGCGCCCGACACGGTAATTCTCCAAGGGTTGGAAGATCGCTTTTTCGAGCGCCAGGTACTCCTGTTCGCTCACTTGCGGCTGGACGTTCTTCAAGTCGTTGACGTACTTGACGGCTGCCTTGCCCGCGATCCGGCCTTCGGTGAAGGATCCGGACGAGAACTTGTGGGCCGTGCCGCCGATCGTATCGCCGGCGCCGAACAGCCCATCGACGGTCATCATGCGGTTGTAGCCCCACTGATACTCCGCGGGTGCGTAGTCTTCCGGTCCGCTCGCCCATGCCCCGGAGCAGGTGGCGTGCGACCCCATGACATAAGGCTCGGAGGTGGTCAGCTCCGGGTTGGTGTGCTTGGGATCGATGTTCTGCGATGCCCAGACGACCGCTTGGCCGATGGTCATGCCGAGAAAGTTCTCCCAGCCGACCGTTTCCTTGTGGGGATCCTGGAACGCCTCCTTGGTGACCATGCGAATGGGACCGCGGCCGGCCTTGACCTCCTCCAGGAAGGCGTGGTTCCGAAGGCAGGTCGGCACCGGATGGCGGTCGATGTAGTCGCCCACCAGCGCCTTGGTGTGGTCGTACCATTTCGACTCGTATTCTTCCCCGTAACCGTTTTGCGTGTACGTCTTCAAGTGCAGGAAGTACGCGCCGACCGGACCGTAGCCGTCCTTGAAGCGCGTCAGGACGATGCGGTTTTCCATCTGCGTCATCTTGGCGCCGACTTCGATCGGCAGCGCATACGCCGAGGCGCTGCTCCAGGGCGCATACCAGGTGCGGCCCATGCCTTCCCCCACCGCGCGCGGTTTGAAGATGTGCGAGGCCCCGCCGGCCGATACGATGACGGCCTTGGCGCGGAACACGTAGTAGTCGCCGGTGCGGACATTGAATCCGACCGCCCCGGCGATCCGGTCGGGCTTGGCCTTGTCGGTCAGCAGATGCGTGACCATGACGCGGTTGTAGACCTGGGTCGCGGCCTTGCGCGCGGCTTCGGCCACGATCGGCTTGTAGCTCTCGCCGTGGATCATGATCTGCCACTTGCCTTCGCGCTGGTAGCGGCCGGTTTCGGGGTCGCGCATCATCGGCAGGCCCCATTCCTCGAACTTGTGCACCGTGGCGTCGACGTGGCGGGCGATGTCGTAGCCCAGGTCCTCGCGCACCAGGCCCATCAAGTCGTTGCGGGCGTAGCGGACGTGATCCTCGGGCTGGTTCTCGCCCCACTGCATGCCCATGTAGCAGTTGATCGCGTACAGACCTTGCGCGACCGCGCCGCTGCGCTCGATGTTCGCCTTCTCGACGCAGACGATCTTGAGGTCGCGTCCCCAGTAGCGCGATTCGTAGGTCGCCCCGCAGCCCGCCATGCCGCCGCCGATGACCAGGATGTCGGCATCGACGAGCACCGTTTTCCTACGCTGGAAGAGCGCCATCACACCACTCCCTGCTTCAGTTGATCGGGGCGCAAGGCCGGCAGTCCGCCGGGGACGTTCAGCGCTTCCGGCTCGTGGGCGAGCTCCTGCTTGGCGAAATCCTCGGGGCGCGGCGCGGCGTACTCGGCCGGGCTCTTGATCGAGCCCCACGGCGTGGTACGGATCGGCGAGACGAAGTGCTTCTCGCGGCCGTCGCGGAACTTCAGCCGCCACGAAATCGTGCCCTTGGCCTCTTCGCGCAACGCGCGCACGCTGTGACCCAGAGGCGCGAAGTCGGCGTAGCCGCGCGCATCGATCGCGTTCTGCGGGCAGGCCTTGACGCAGGAGTAGCACTCCCAGCACATGTTCGGCTCGATGTTGTAGGCACGCCGATAGGTCTTATCGATGTGCATGATGTCGGAGGGACAGATATCCACGCAATGTCCGCAACCGTCGCAGCGCGTCATGTAAACGAATGTTGGCATGCCCTTCGTAAGCTCCCTTCGGGGGCCGATGGATCGGCGGGTCAGTAGTGGCGCGCGTGCTCGCGCGCGATGCCGAAGCGCTGCGGCGCCTCGGCCGGCGCGGGCAGATTGCTGCGCGAGCCGTCGGCAACGGAAACACGCTTCTGGAAAGCCGCTGCCGGCTTGAAGAACATGTGCGCGAACTTCGACCATGGCACCGAGCCGAACAGCACCGTGGTGGCGAGAATGTAGAGCGCGAACGCGACCATCGCGCCGGACATGTCACGCACCTCCATGAACGCCCAGAGCAGCCCCAGCGTGACGCTCGCAAGCAACGACAGGATGAAAAGATCCGCGCGCATCACGCGCAAGGGCGAATTACCCTCGGCGGCGACATCCACCCGGATGAAGAACCAGAACCAGTAGCCGCCGATACACACCATCAAGCCGCCGAGCCACCACAGCAGGGGCACGATGGGCGGCGTCGGGGTCGCGGGGCTCGCATAGACGCAGACCATGATCGCGGTCGTGACGACGTAAATGACAAACCCGTACATGGTTAGCAGGTGCGCGACCCGGCGGCGCTGGCTGCAAAACTCGCCCGATGTCAGGACATCCACCACGGCGGTCTTGACCGCGATCGACACCAGCTCGCCGCCGCCGACCGCGGTGCCCCTGCCTTTCGACCTGCGCCAATTGTCGAAGAAATACTTGGCGCTGCCCTTGTGCAGGATGTCGAAGAGCGTCCCCGCCGCGACCAGCGCGATCATGATGACGACATAGGTCTGCATGGCAGCCGGCGCGATGGCCGCCGAGATCTCGGCGAACGGATTGCTGGTGAACATCAGTGCCCCCCCGATTCAGGTCGGCAGATTCTAGACAAGGCGGGATGGCCGCACGAGAAAAAAACGTTATGCGGCCATAGAGAATACTAAGAGACGGACAGCGCGTGCAGGCCGCAGCCGTGAACACTCCCGTGTCGATCGAGCGCATGGCTGCATCATCTACCGCGTTGCGCTGACGGCGGCCCGACCTGATGAGGTATCCGCGTCGATGCCGACCGCTGTAGGCGCACGGCGGTGGGCTACCCCCTGCGCGGCGACCAGCCGTAGGCCTTGGCGCAGGCGCCGCCCATCAGCATCGCGCGTTCGCTCGCGCTCAGCCGATCGGTCTGCAGAAACGGCTCGACCGCCTGCTGGTAGTTGACGACGGCGAAAGCGCGAGTCCAATCGGTGCCCCACAGGCAGCGTTCGAATCCCCAGGCCTCGAACACGCGGGCGAGGGGATCCCAGATGTCCGCATAGGGATACGGTTGGCGCGATAAGGTGCAAGCGCCGCTCACCTTGATCACCGCGTTCGGCCGCTTGGCGAGCGCGAGCACCTTGGGCAGCTCGGCCCAAGGCTCGGCGGGCGCGGGCGGCGTGCGCGGCTGTACCAGGCAGAGATGATCGAGGATGAAGCGCGCGTCGGAGTAGCGCTCGATCAGCGCCGTACCCGCCTCCAGGTTGCCCCAACACAGCATGTTGACCGGCAAGTCATGCGCCGCGGCGGCGCGCAGAATGCGCCCCAGGCCGGCGTCGCCCGGGTCGCGCCCGGCTTCCTTGGTCAGCATGATGCGGATGCCGACCGCGCCGGGTGTTTTCTTCCAATCGGCGATGACCTCGGCGACCGCGGGATCGTCCGGGTCGACCGGCTTGACGATCGCGAAGCGATCGGGATGCGCGCGCTGCACTTCGACCGCGTAGCTCGCGTCGTATTGGTACATGGAGAAGGGAGAGATCATGATCGCGCCGTCGACGCCGACCGCGTCCATGGCCGCGACCATTTCGTCGCCCGTGACGTGCGCGGGCCAATTCGGCACGTTGTGCCAGGGCCTTTTCGGGGTGTTCGCCTCGTAGGCATGAACTTGTGAATCGATGATGGCCATGGCGCTCTCCTCTGGGTCAGGCGGTGTTCGGCTATTGCAACAGGTCGCGGCCGCCGCGTCCAGGACTGCGCGCGGCGCGCGGCCGACGATCATCGCGGACTCCGCGCACGCGCTTCGCGTCGGGTGCGGCGATGAAAGCCGCATTGGCGCCCGTCGAGGGCGCGCTGCCGACCGACGCGCACGCGCTGCGCCGGGGCAGGATAGCTCACGGCCCGAGTCGCTGCTCGCGAGGCGTGCTAGACTCGTTGCATTCGCTCGATCGTCCGATCCGCCGCCTTGCGGAATCAAACGCAATGACCCTTGCCGGCGAGCTGGCAAGCCGAATCGCCGCCACGTCCTTCGAGCAGCTCACACCTCTGGCATTGCGCTACGCCAAGATGGGGCTGATGGACACGCTCGCCGTGGGCATCGCGGGTTCCTCCGACGCGGCCACAGTCATCGCGGGGCGTGTCATCGACAAGCCCGCGGGAGGCTCTTTGCTGTGGGGCACGGGTGCGCGCGCGAGCGCGTTGGATGCGGCCTTCGTCAACGGCATCGCCGCCAACGTGCTCGATTTCGACGATTGCACCGACAATCTCGGGGGTCACCCGTCCGCGCCGATCTTGCCCGCGCTCATAGCCCTGGCTGAAGAACGCGATGCGAGCGGCAAGGACCTTCTCGCCGCCTACGTGGCTGGGTTCGAGACCGAAACCTGCCTCGGCCGCGGCGTCAACTACCACCATTACGAAAAGGGCTGGCACCCGACCGCGACGCTGGGCGTCTTCGGCGCCGGCGCGGCCTGCGCGCGGTTGATGGCGCTCGATGCCAAGCGCATCGCCCACGTGCTCGCCTTGTGTGCGTCCATGGCTGCCGGGCTGAAATCGAACTTGGGCTCGATGGCAAAGCCCCTGCACGTAGGCCATTGCTCGCGCAGCGGTCTGCTGGCGGCACGGCTCGCGGCGGAAGGCTTCACCGGAAACGTCGACGCGCTGGAGCGCCACCAAGGCTTCCTCGAGGTCTTCAACGGGGCGGGCAACTACCGCATCGATCGCATCCTCGAAAAATGGGGCGCGCCGTGGGAGATCGAGATGCCCGGCATCGCGATCAAGCAGCATCCGTGCTGTCTCAGCACGCAGGCCGCGGTCGATGCCATGCTCGGCATCGTGCGCGCCGCTGCGCTGCGGCCATGCGAGGTCGCTCGAATCGAGGCGCGTATTTCGGCGCGGCGGCTCGAGCACACCGACCGCCCCGAACCGCGCAGCGCGCTCGATGCGAAGCTGAGCGCGCAATACGTCCTCGCGCGCGCGCTGCTCGATGGCTGCGTCGATCTCGGCCACTTCGAAGGCGAGCGCTTTCGCGATCCGGCCGTGCAGGCGACGATGGCGCTGGTGCGAATGCAAGCCCTCGACGATGCGACGCTGGCACGGGCGGGTGACTTCTATGCCGAAGTGGCTGTCACGCTGAAGGACGGACGCAAGCTCGCGCAGAGCATTGCGCGGCCGACCGGCCATGTCCCCGGTGTGCCGCTCGATACCGCGCTCATGCGTGCCAAGGTGGAGCGCTGTATCGGCGGACATTTGAATGCACGCGAGCGGGCCGATTTCTTCGCGGTCATCGAGTGCTGCGAGCTGCTGCCGAGCGTGCGCGCGCTGACGGCGAGCCTTGCTGGCGCGCGTCTCGAAACGCAGCCATGAAGCTCGCGCAGCACGACAAGAGCCGCGCACGCGTCGGCGAAGCTATTCCCATCGATTCGACAGGAGAAGCGCATGAGCCGACCCGCGTATCTCGATACCGCGGCTGAATTCATCGTCCGCACGAAGCTCGCGGATTTGAGCGCGGAGGCGCTGGAACGGGGCCGCTGGATCGTCGCGGATTGCATACCTGTCATCGCTGCAGGCATGCAAACCGCGGAGATGAAGGCGTTCGTCGCCTCCCATCTCGCAGTTGCGGCGCCGGGCGATGTCTGGGTCATCGGCAGCGGGCGGCGCGCCGCGGCGCTCGATGCCGGCCTGCTCAACGGCACCGCCGGCACCTGGCTCGAGCTCGACGAAGGCAATCTCTTCGCCAAAGGCCATCCCGGCATCCAGGTGGTCCCGGCCGCGCTCGCGGTCGCGCAGGAGCGCGGATCCTCCGGTGCCGAGCTGTTGCTCGCGAGCACGCTCGGCTACGAGATCTGCGCGCGTATCAGCCGTGCGTCCAGCATCCGGCTCACGATCCATCCCCATGGCACCTATGGCGTGATCGGCGCCGCGGTGGCGGTCGGCAAGCTGAAAGGCTTCGATGCAGCGCGGATGCGCGAGCTGATCAATGTCGCTGCTACCATGGGCATGGCGACGAGCCGCAACACGCTGCTCGAAGGCTCGACCGTTCGCAACATTTACACGGGCCACTCGGCCTACATGGGGCAGATTGCCGCGCGCCTGGTCGAATGCGGATTCACCGGCGAGCCGGACGGCGTCGGCTTCGTCTACGGCAAGGTGCTTTCGGACACCTTCGACGCCGACCGTGTGGTCGCCGGACTGGGCAGCGAATGGCTGGTGGCCAAGAACTATTTCAAGCTGCATTGCACGGGCCGCTATGTGCATTCGGCGATCGACGCCCTCGAAGATGCGCTGGCGCGCGCGCCCGGCGGCTGCGTCGATGCGGGCGCGATCGAGCGCATCGACGTAGCGGCCTACAGCCTCGCGGCCATGCTCGCCGGCAAGCAGATCACGACCAGCTTCGGCGCCCGCTTCTCGATTCCGTTCGCGCTCGCGACCATTCTGCACCATGGCCGCTCGGGAACCGCCGAATTCGAGCAAGCTGCCGTCGACGATCCGGCCGTGCAGGCGCTGGTCGCGAAGGTATTCGTGCGCCACGAGGCGGCCTACGACGCCGCCTTTCCCGAGCGCCAATTGTGCGACGTGCACATCCGCATGAAGGATGGCACGACCTATACGGGACGCTGCGAGGTTACCAAGGGCGAGCCGGCCAATCCGCACAGCCCGGCCGATCTGGAAGGAAAATTCATGCGCCTCGGCGCCCCGGTTTGGGGCGAGGCGCGCGCTCGCGAGCTCCATGCCGCTTGCATGCGGCTGGAGTCGATAGCGGATTTTGGCGCGTTTGCGCAGGAGCTGTCGCTGTAAGCCCGCGTCGCGCGCGCTTTTCAGCGCGGCCGGTTTCGTTGCCGCGGCAGAGTCGAGGCGCAACGCCGCGCCAGGATCATCCCGAGGCGATGGCAACCCACGCCGTCACTCGGCCTTGATACCGGCTTCCTTGATGAGCCTGGTCCACATCGCGAGCTCGGTCTTGATGCGCGCGCCGAACGCGGCCGGCGTGATGTCGGCCAGGTCCAGCCCCTCGCGCGTGAGCAGCGGCGCGACCTCGGGCAGCGCCTGCACTTTCGCGAGCGCCTGATGCACGCGCGTGACGATTGGCGCCGGCGTGCCCGCCGCCGAGAGCACGCCGATCCAGGCCTGGACGTCGTAGCCGGGGATGCCGGCCTCCTGCATGGTCGGCACGGCGGGTGCCTCGGGGGCACGCTTCGGTCCGGTCACCGCGAGCGGCTTGAGAGCCCCGGTGCGCATGTGCTCGCGCACCGAGCCGATGCCCGCAAAGTACATTTTTGTTTCGGCGGCGAGCACCGAAATGACCGCTGGGCCGCCGCCCTTGTACGGGACGTGGGCCAGCTCGACGCCGGTCGAGCGCTTCAACAATTCGCCGGTGAGGTGATTGGGGCTGCCGATGCCGCCCGAGGCATAGGTGTACTCGCCGGGCTTGGCGGCCTTGGCGAGCGCGATCAGCTCCTTCACCGAGCTTGCCGGCACCGAACGCGGCACGACCAGGATGAATTGAAACGTGCCCACGAGCTGAATCGGGACCAGGTCCTTGAGCGGATCGTAACGCACGTCGGGATACAAGCCGGGATTGATCACGAGCGCGCCGCTGAATGCCCACAGCAGGGTGTAGCCGTCGGGCTGCGAGCGCGCGACGTATTCGGTCGCGATGCCGTTGTTCGCGCCGGGACGGTTCTCCACCAGGATCTGCTGGCCGAGCGCTTCCGCGAGCTTGGGCGCGATGATGCGCGCACTGGTGTCCGATGTGCCGCCCGGCGGGACGCCGACGATGACCCGTATCGGCTTGGCCGGATAGGTCTGCGCAAAGCTCGGCGCTGCCATGGCTAGCGCGAGCGCAGCAAGCGGCAAGCACCTGGAGTGGGGGGATGAACGCCATTGGGTCTGCATGGGCAGCATCCTCTGAACGAAATCGACGCCAGGACAGGCGCGTCGAGACGTGGCTTTACTCGGCGCGGATACCCGCATCCTTGATGATACCGGCCCACTGCGCGGTTTCGGTCTTGATGCGGCTCGCAAGCTCGGCCGGCGAGCTGAGCTGTAGGTTCAGGCCCTGGCGCACCATCGCGGCCTGCACATCGCCATGGCGCAGCGCCTTGTGCACTTCGGCGCGCAGGCGCTCGACGATGGCGGCAGGTGTTCCCGCGGGCAACATCAGCGCGTACCAGGCATCGGCATCGAAACCGGGATAGCCGGATTCGGCCACCGTCGGCAGATCGGGCAGCGCCTTGGAGCGCGCGGCGCCGGTGACGGCGAGGGCGCGCAGCCGCCCGGCGTTGATGTGGGCGGCCATCGAGACCACGGTCCCCGCCAGCACCTGCACCTCGGAGGCGAGCAGCGCGGCCACCGCGGGCCCCGCGCCCTTGTAGGCCACGTGCGTCATGGCGATCCCGGTGCGCTTCTTGAGCAGCTCGGCGGCCATGTGCAGCGAGCTGCCGATGCCGGCGGATGCATAGTTGAGCGCGCCGGCTTTTTGCTTCGCGACGTCGACGAATTCTTTCAGCGACCGCGCCGGTACGCCCGGATGGACCACCAGGATGTGCTCCGCGGTATTGAGCAGCGAGACCGGCTGCAAGTCCTTCTGCACGCCGACGCTCAGCTTGTAGAGCGCGGGATTGACGGTGAGCTGCGTGCTCAAGGCGACGAGCGTGCTATGTCCGTCCGGCGTCGAGCGCGCGATGAGCTCGGTCGCGACATTGCCGCCCGCGCCGGGGCGGTTGTCGACGATGCAATTCTGCGCCAATGCTTCCGCGAGCTTGGGACAGAACAAGCGCGCCACCGCATCGACGCCGCCGCCGGGCGGAAAGCCGACAATCACTCGAATGGGACGTGTCGGATAGCTCGCATCGGCCGCGGTCGCAGTCGCGCAGGCGATGCCGAGCGCAACCGCCGCAGCAAGGCCCGCTGTGGCTTGGCGCCACGCCTTCACCGTTTTCGTCATGCCTGCCGGGTCGCGGATCGTCATTGCTTCAGCGTGACGATGGCGCCGTCATGGTCTGGAGACGCTGCGCCACGAGTCGCAGCAACGACAGGCCGATGTCCGGGCTCGATCGCACGAGTTGCAAGAACTGCGCGCGGTTGACCGCCATCAGCTCGCACTGCGTTTCCGCTACAGCGCGCGCCGAACGCGCGGCACTGTCGATGAGCGCCATCTCGCCGAAGACGCTGCCGACCCCGACGTGCTGCAAGGTACGATCCTGGCTCAGGATCGTCACCCGCCCGCGCAGCGGAAAATACATGAACACGCCCGGGTCGCCGGCGCCGAGGATGGTCTGAGTCGCGCCATATCGCAGCGGTGCGGGATGATCGAGCAGGCCGGCGATCTTCTTCAGCGTCGCGTCGTCGAACACGCGGCGCTCTTCGCGTTGCGGCGCCTGCGGGATCGCGTTCTTGATCGTCAGGCGAGCGAGCGTGAGCCGAAAGCGGTTGACCATGACGCTCATCAGCATGAGCACGAAATCCGGATTGCCCTGGATGGCCTTCTTGAACTGGCCGCCGTCGAGCGCGATCATGCGGCAATCGGACTTGGCGCTCGCGGTGGCGCTGCGCCGCGCGTTCGTGAGGGTCATCATTTCGCCGAAGATTTCGCCCGCGTTGACGGTGTCGATGGACTTGCCTTCGAGCGTGAGCGCGATCGAGCCTTCGAGCAGCAGGTACATGCGATCGTCGCCGGAGAAAAGCCCGCGCTGCTCGCGCTCACGGAACACGATCGCGCCGGCCGGGACGCTTTGCGCGACGCCCCAAGCGCCGAAGAACGCCTGTGCAGCGCTCGCATCGTAGGTCACGGCAGGGGCGGCGCCATCGCGCTTGGGCGCCGGTTCGGGTTGGGTGAAGTCGAGCGATTCCATATCGGTCATGCGAGCGTAACGTCTGCTGTCGAGGAAACGCGCGAACGCCGTTTGCATCCCGCCGTTCGCAGCCATGATCGGCAAAGCCATAAACCCTGCCAGCATGCATCATCGCAATGGGCAATGCAATCGAAGCGCGCGCAGCAGTGGGCAGCATCCCCGTTCGCGAGGCGAGCTCGTGTCCGGCAAGCTGCGGGCAGCGCATAGGCGGCCGGTGACGGGTGCAGATGCAGAGCGGTACCCGTTTGGTGCGCGAATTTGCTCACTGCGGCGTTGTGGCTTCGTCCCCGACTCGTTATGCTGGCGCGACGATCAACGTTGGAAGGGCTTGGATGATGCGAATCACCGTGGCATTGCTGGTTTTCTTCCTGTCCTCGGCTCTGAGCGCGCAGGATGCCAGTCCCACCTTGAAACGGATCCGGGACAGCAAGACCGTCACGATCGGCTACCGCACCGACGCATTGCCTTTCTCGTACGCCGATGCGGCGAAACAGCCGGCGGGCTACAGCGTCGAGCTGTGCAAGCGCGTCGTGGCGAGCATCGGGCGCCAGATCAAGCTCCAGCCGCTGCCCATAAAGTGGGTTGCGACGACGTCACAGAATCGTTTGGAGCTGGTGCGCAAGCGCCAGATCGACATGGAATGCGGCTCGACCACCGCGACGCTGTCGCGCATGGAGACGGTCGACTTTTCGAGCCCCATATTCATCGACACGACCGGTTTGTTGGTGCGCCGGGCGAGCGGCGCATCGACCTTTGCGGCGCTGGCGGGAAAGAAGATCGCGGTGATCGGTGGGACCACCAACCACAAGGCGCTCGACTCGGCGCTGAAGCGCCAGGGCGTGAAAGCGACGCTCGTGACCATGAAGAATCGGGAGGAAGCCGTCGCCGCCCTCGAGAGCGGTACGGTAGACGCTTTCGCGGGCGACAAGATCCTGCTGCACGGCCTGTCCCGAAAGGTGAAAGATCCCGGCCAATACGGGATCCTCGATGAAGACCTCGGTTTCGAGCCGTATGCCATCACCCTGGCGCACGGCGACGCCGGCATGCGGCTCGCGGTGAACCGTGCGCTGTCCGAGATCTACGACAGCGCAGCGATTGCCGAGATCTTTGGCGGCGCATTCGGCTCCGATATGAAGCCAAGCCCGGCCTTGCTCATCATGTACGGCATCTCGACCTACCCCGAATAGCGCCGGCGCCGGTACACCGGAGGAGCGTTGACGCCGAACGGACGCTGGTGCAACGTGCAAGACCCCGGACGACGAGGAGGCAGCCCAATATGGAACCCTTTCGGTACTCCGCTGCGCACGCCTTGACCCAAATGCGCTCGGGGGAGCTGAGCGCCGAAGCTTACGTCGCTTCCTGTCTGGAACGCATCGAGAGTCGCGATCGTGACATCCACGCGTGGGCTGCGATCGATCCCGAGCTTGCCCTGCGGCAGGCACGCCTGCGCGATCGCGACCACCGCGGCGGCCCGCTGCACGGCATACCGGTAGGCTTCAAGGACGTGATCGATACGGTCGACCTGCCGACTCAATACAACTCCCCAATCTATCAGGGCCATCGGCCGGCCTGGGACGCCGCGATTGTTGCGCTGACGAAAAAGGCGGGCGGGATCGTGATGGGCAAGACCGCCACGACCGAGTTTGCCTATCGTCATCCCGGTCCGGCGTGCAATCCGCACAATGTTCGGCATACGCCTGGAGGCTCCTCCAGCGGCTCGGCCGCGGCGACCGCGGATTTCATGGTGCCGATTGCGCTCGGCACCCAGACGGGGGGCTCCACCATTCGGCCGGCGTCGTATTGCGGCGTCGTGGGTTTCAAACCGAGCTTCAATCTCATCAACCGGGCGGGGCTCAAGTTCGTCGCCGAATCGCTGGATCATCTCGGCGTGCTCGCGCGCGCGGTGGAGGACGTGGCGCTGTTCGTGCACGCGGTCTCGGGGATCGCCATGCCGGCGTTCGCACAGGCGCCCTCGCAGCGTCCACGCATAGGCTTTTGCCGGCAGCCCGATTGGGATCAGGCCGAGCGCTCAACGCAGGAAATCCTGGAGGGCGCGGCACGTACCCTGGCGCTGAAGGGCGCGACGCTGAGCGAGCTCACGTTGGGTCCGCCGTTCGATGCGGCCCGCGAGGACCATGCGGTCATCATCGATTTCGAGGCGGCGCGCGCGCTCGAATTCGAGTATCAGCAGCATCGCGACAAGCTGTCGCCCCCGCTGCTGGCGAGCATCGAGGCCGGCTGGCGCTATTCGCGCGACCAGTATGATGCTGCCATGACGCGGGCCGTCGGTTATCGCACGCTGCTCGCCTCGACGCTGCGCGAGTACGATTTCCTGCTCACGCCCAGCGCGCCGGGAGAGGCGCCGGAAGGGCTCGCAAGCACCGGCAATTCGATGTTCAATCGGCTCTGGACCTTGTTCGGCGTGCCGTGCGTCACGCTTCCTGCCGCGACCGGGCCGAAAGGGCTGCCGGTCGGCGTCCAAGTCGTCGGTCCGTACGGCGCGGACACGCGCACGCTCTACTGGGCCGACTGGGTGCACCGGGCTCTCGCCTGATGCCTGCGTACGCTTCGTTCAAGGTGTCGAGGGGGACCGGCATGGGAAGACGCACAACGTTCGCGCTGTACCTGGCGGCTTCGACTGCACTGGCTGCGGCGGCAACCGCGGCGCCGGCGGCGCAGAGCGCGTATCCCGTTCGTCCCGTGCGGCTGGTTGTCGGTTTCGGCGTGGGTGGGGGCACCGACCTGCTTGCGCGCACGATAGCACCGAAGCTCAGCGAAGCGCTCCGCCACACCTGGGTGGTCGACAATCGAACCGGCGCGAGCGGGAATCTGTCCACCGAGATCGTGGTGCGCGCCAATCCCGACGGTCACACCATACTCATGGTGCTTAACACCCAGCTCAGCGCCAATCCGAGCCTGTTCAAGCTGCCGTTCAGCGTGCAGCGGGACTTGCAGCCGATCACCATGCTCGGCGCGTCGGATCAGATCCTCGTGATCCATCCGGGCGTGCCGGCCCACACGCTGAAGGAATTCATCGCCCTGGCGCAGCAGAAGCCCGGCGCATTCAATTACGCCTCGACCGGCATCGGCAGCGTGGATCATCTGGGCACCGAGCTCTTGAACCAGCGCGCGGGCATCAAGCTCGTTCATGTCACCTACAAGGGCGGCGGCCAGGCGAGCGCCGCGCTGCTCGCGGGCGAGGTGCAAGTTCGCATCGGTGCGGCGGCATCCACGATTCCGATGGTATCGAGCGGCCGGCTGCGCGCGCTCGCCATGGCCTCGGCCAAGCGCTCCAGACTCCTACCCGAGCTGCCGACCGTCGCGGAGCTGGGCTATCCCGGCTACGAGGTCAATGTCTGGTATGCCTTGCTCGCGCCGGCGGGAACGCCGAGCCGCATCGTCGAGCGCATTCGCACCGAGACCATCAAGGCGCTGCAGAGCGCGGACGTGCAGGCGCAGCTCGAGCGCGCGGGCGTGAGCGCACAGACGAGCACGCCGGCGGAGTTGGCGCAACGCGTAAGCTCCGAGACCATGCTGCTCGGCGCCTTGATCAAGGATCTCGCCATCCGCGTGCAGTAGGCCTCGGGGTCTCGGGGTCTTGCACGTTGCAGAAAGCTCCAGGCGCCGTCTCGATCCCGCTGCTGGAACAGGCACGACCTGAGACCCCGTCGTTGGCTACGACGCGTGCGACGGCGCACGTACGGGTGCAGCGCGGCGGCGCAGTACCCAATAGCCGACGAAGAGCCCAATGGACCCGCATGCGAGCCAGGCAAGCTGCCGGTCCGGGTGCAACAGGGCCACCAGGGCGATGGCGCCGAGCAGGAGCCGCGCTGGTACGTCGATCGCCTGGCGGTCGCTGAACTGGGCCTGCATGCTGAAGATGACACCGATGGTCGCGATCAGGATCATCAACATGGCGCCGATTTGCGCCAGCCCCGGCTCCAGCACCAGCTCCGGGCGCGTGAAGACGCCCGCCATGAGCGTGAACAGTCCGACGCAGATGAGCAGCGCGTGGAACAGCGTCCACATGAAGGATGTATTCGCGATCTTGGCGGTAACGGCCGCGGATATCGACGTGGGGGGCGTCACTTCGCCCCAGACGGCGACGAAGAAGGCGAAGAAATGGACCACCCACGGATCGACGCCGACCTTGATGATGGGGGGCGCGATCACCAGCGCGGTGATGATGTAGGTCGGTGCCGGCGGCAGTCCCATGCCGAGCAGGGCGCCGAAGAAGAACGCGACGATCACCATGGCCGCGAGGTTGACGCCGGCCGCCGCGATGAGCAGCGAGCCGACCTTGGTCGGCACCCCGGTGATGACGAGCGCCCCGGTCATGATCGAGAGCGTGGCGAGCAGGAGCGTGAGATCGGCCGTCATCTCCGCGAAGAAATCGAGGAAACGCCCGCCCGTCTGGGCGAGCTGTCGCCACGGACGATCCGGCGCGCGCACGACCGCGATCACGTGCGCAGCCACCAGCGCGCTGCCCACCGCGATGAACACGTAGAGCGCCGCGAACATGGGCGCGAGATGCATCACGGCCATGATGCCGATCAGCCCGCCCACTACGGCGATGAAAGCCGCCATGTTCATCCAGTCGAACCAGCGCATGCGCTCGGCCACCACGCGCCCCAGCCCCGCGCGGTAACGGGTCGAGAGCAGGAACACCGATACGCTGACGCTGGCATAGAAGACGATCGCCGGCGCGTAGCCGCGCGCGACCACGTCGAAGTAGCTGCGTCCCAGGAACTCCGCCATGAGGAAGGCGGCGATGCCCATCACCGGGGGCATCAGTTGCCCGCCGAGCGAGGAGGCGGTTTCGATGGCCGAGGCGACTTGCCGCGGCATGCCGGCGCCGATCATCGCCGGAATCGTCGCCGACCCGACCGTGATCGCGTTGGCCGCGCCGCTTCCGCTCACCGTGCCCACGGCCATGGAGCCCAGCACGGCGGACTGCGGCAGCGCGTGCGGCGAGCGTACGGCGATTTGCTTGGACGCGCGCAGGATCGAATCGACGCAGCCGAAGGCGCGCAATGCCGCGAGCACCAGGATGAAGGAGCCGATCAGCGTCAGCGCGAGCTGGGGCAGATTGGAGAACACGCCCGTGGCCATCTCGACGCTCATCGCGGTGGCGATGCGCTCCCACGACAGCCCCGGATGGAAGAACATGCCGGGCACCACCGACCCGTACACCGCGTACAGGATCAGAACGATGTTCAGCACGAACAGGGCCATGTGGCGCCGGCGCGTGTATTCCAAGATCAACAAGGCCATGAGCGAGCCCATGGTCAGATCGGTCGCGCTCCATACGCCGGCGCGCACGGTGCCGATCTCCTCGTACTCGACGAACATGTAGACCGCGACGGCGAGCGAGGCGGCGATGTAGAGCCCGCCGAGGACCGCGCTCGCGACGGCGGGCAACCGCGGGTAGAACTCGCCCTTGCGCAGCTCGTCCAGCGTGTAGAGCACGAAGGTGACCGGAACGAGAACGAGCGCGAGCAGCGCCGGGCCGCCCTCGGCGGTCCAGTAATAGACGAACAGGTAGAGGAAGAAACAGGCCGCGGTCAGGTAGTAGAGGCGATTGGCGAGCGCGCGCACCGGCGGAACCGGTGCGGTGCCACCGGCGTGCGTCGAGGGGCCGTCCATGCGAATCGACTCAGAGGCTCGGCGCCGCTACTGCTTCTTCGCGATCCGCGCGTCCCATTTCGCATCCCAGACGCCTTTCTCGCGCATGTACTTGGCGAGGCCCGGATGGATCGGAACGAGGTTGACCGAGGATTCGACGCCGCGGCGCTGGAAGCCTGCCATGTCCTTGGCGATCTGTGCGTAGGATGCATCCGCCTTGGCCAGCTCGGCGACGTTCTTCTCCACCACCTTGAGCATCTGGTACATGTCTTCCTCGGGGACCTCGAGCCCGACATGGAAGCCGTAGTAGAACGGCAGCAGAACCACGGTGTCGGTGTGGACCTTGCGCTTGAACACCTCTGGCTTGACTTCGATCACGGCGAAGCCGGCCTTCTTGAGCGCGGCGATTTCCGCGGCGCTCGGATTGAGCGCGGCCCAGTCGGTTGAGAGCGATGCCTCGGCGATCCAGGGCGGCACGGACGCTTCGCCGTTGCTGTAGAGGCCGAAACCGTCGATGCTGCCGCTTTGCAAGAGCGATCCGGCGGCCGACAGATCCACCTGCCGGTACTGGTACTTCAAGCCTAGCGAGTCGAACGCCCGCTCGAGCTGGGCCCGCGTGTCCCAGGGCGGCATGCCCGTGAACAGCGCCTTGCCGGTCAAGTCCTTCCAGCTCTTGTACTTGTCCTTGTCGCGCACGTGCACGGCCATGCCCATGTCGGTGGTGAACACCCAGAAGGACTGCACCGGCTGGCGCTTCATGCTCGACTTGAAGCCCTTGAAGCGCTTGATGTCGTTCGCGAGCTCGTAGAAAGCGATGTCGGCGCCGTAATAGCCTTCGAACTGGCCGGTCGCGTAGCCCTTCACGCTGACGATCGCACCCGGCGTGGGCTGGACGGTCACCCGGTATTTCGGCATTTCGCGGTTCAAGACTTCGGCGAGGACGACCAGCGCCTTGTGTCCGGCGGAGCCGACCGCCGAAGTACCCCAGGGAATTTCTTTAACCTGCGGCCAAGCGGCGGCACTGAAGAGCGTCATCACGCCTGCCGCAAGCAGGGCGAGCACATGTTTGAACATGCGGAAGCCTCCTCCGATGGTTATGGTCGTGCGGCGTTCCGAGGTACGTACATGCCCCGGAAGACCATTGGAATGAATTTAGCACGAACTTGTCCACGGCATGCAAGTCCTTCGTAGGTAGCGGCGGCCGGCTGCCGCGGCGACGCGGCCACAGCCCGCGCTCAGGGCCCCCGCCCGTTGCATCGCCGAGGAGGACGTACGAGGTGCGCACGCTGCTCACGGTCATGCTATTCGCGGCAAGCGGCACCGCCTTCGCGCGCCTGCGTCTGCTCCAGGACGCGCTGCGCTGACGGGGCGAAGTCGCCGGCAGCCTCCTTTATGGACGCGAGCGCATCCATGGAAGGGAATCCATCGCTGCGCCTGGACGCTCCGATCCTGCAAGCGTTGCTGGACCTGCTGCCCGGAGCCTTGCACGTGAAGGACCGGAACTTGCGCTGGCGGGATTCCTGCGGCGCACCGGCGTCCCCTATCTCGGCAGCGGTTCCTGAACGGCCATCCACCGACGAGACCACGGCGGCCCATGCGATTCCTATGGCGTGATGCCCTCTGGCTGCTGCTCGCCATCCCGATTCTCATCGGCGCATACCAGTACCTCGTAGGGCGCGCGGGCGCGCGCGAGGCGCTACGCTGTACCGACCTCAACCTGGTGCGTGCCGCCGCCGGTGCATCGCGCTCGCTGCGGCGCTTCGTTCCGCCGCTCTTGTTCTTGCTCGGTATCACGGGCTTGCTGGTCGCGGCCGCGCGCCCCGCGGCGGTGTTCCTCGTGCCCGCGCAGCGCGGCACCGTGGTCCTTGCCATGGACGTTTCGTACAGCATGGCGGCGACCGACGTCGCGCCGACGCGACTGGCAGCCGCGCAGGCAGCCGCGGCACGCTTCGTCGAGAATCTGCCCGCCGGCATCCGCGTCGGCATCATCGCGTTCGGGGGTTACGCGGATATCGTGCTGGCGCCGACGCCCGACAAGGCGCGCATCTTGAGCGCGCTGTGGCAGCTCGAGCTGCAACAGTACACTGCGCTGGGCACGGGTCTGCTGGCCGCGTTGCTGATGATTCATCCGGCCGCCGCGGTCGATCCGAAGTACGATCTGTACCGGCATGCTGTCGACGTGGCCGCGCCGCGGCCGGCGATCAGCCGCGACCCCCCGCCGCGGCCCGACTCCAGAGCGTATGCCGCGGCGGCTCCCACCGACCCCTCGACGCTCATCATCCTGGTGAGCGACGGCAAGGGCACGTTGGGGGTGCCCCCGGCGAAGGCCGCGGAGCTGGTGGCGGCCTACGGGATCCGGGTCTATACGATCGGCGTGGGAACGCCGTACGGCGGCACGGCGCACGTCGAGGGCCATGCGCCCGTGCACGCGGAGTTCGAGGAAGAAACGCTCGAGCTGATCGCCGCGATCACGCGTGCCAAGTACTCCCGCGCGAGCGATCGCGGCAATCTGAAGGCGATCTACGAAGACTTGTCGCGGGGATCGATTCGGGAGCGCAAGGAATTCGAGGTGAGCGCGGTGCTCGCAGGCTTGGCTGGCGCGTTGCTGATTCTCGGCGCGACGCTCTCCCGCGCCTGGCATGGGCACGCCGGCGGCATGGCACGATGAGCGCGCCGAGGCAAGGGAAACGCTGCGACCGATCCTCGGGGTGCGTCAGAGAATGCGCCGGGTCCGCCCGAGCGAGACCAGCGCACCTGCTAGCGCGGCGAGTGCCGCGGCAGCCGCGAACAACGGCGTAAGCTCGGTGTAGGTCTCCGCCGCCGGAGCGGCGGACATCGAATCGACCAGGCGCGACCAGTCGAGCGGTTGTTTGGCGTCGAAGTATTCGCCCCGGCTCGAGGTCGCGATCGCCTTGAGCGCGTCCGCGTCGAGCTGCGCGCGCAGCGACCAGCCGTCGAGGCGCATGATCTTGCCCTCGATGCTGCCCACTCCCACGGTATGGATGCGCACGCCGAGCTCGGCGGCGAGGCGTGCGGCGGCAAGGGGCGCCGGACCGCTGGCGGACTGGCCGTCCGAGATGAGCACGATCGCGGCAGGCGTATGCGATTGGGGAGATAAAGGCGAGCGCTGGCCAGCGGCGGAGCCGCCGTGCGCCGCTGGCAAGGCGATGCCCCCGCCCGAGGCACCATCGTCCCAGTCGATCGCCGCCTGCGGCGTGATCATGGTCAAGGCCGCGATGATGCCGCTGCCGATCGCGGTACCGTGGCGCGCCATGAGCCGGTCGATGGCAGCGAATAGCGCTTCCCGCGCCGTGGTCGGCTCCAGCTCGACCGCGGCATCCGCGCCGAACGACACCAGGCCGATCCGCAGCTCGTCCGCGTGCTCGGCGACGAATTGCTTTGCCAGGAGCTGCGCTCGGGCGAGCCGGCTCGGGCGGACATCGTCAGCCTTCATGCTGGTGGAGACGTCGAGCGCAAGCACGACGGTTCCCTTGATCGAGAACGCCGCTAGGCGAGCGTGCGGGCGCGCCAGCGCAAGACTGATCGCCAGCAGTGCGATCAGGAACAAGCCGAGCGGAATACGGCGGGCGTACGGCCGTTCGCAGTCCGACTGGAGCGCACGTGCATACCAGCTGGGATGCGCCTGCGCTGCGGCGCGCCGCTGTCGATCGAGCCGGAGGTAGACGGCGAGAAACGCCGGCAGCGCGAACGCGAGGACCAATGCCTCCGGCCAAAAGAAGATCATGGCCCGCCTCGCATCCAGACCCGAAGATCTCCCATATCGGCTCCATCGCGGCAATGGGGCGCAATGCAGCAGCGCGACTGGTAGCATTGCACATTCCCATCGTTCCCACAAAGGCGCCATGTCGATGCACCCGAACACAACCACTCGCGGTAACAACATGCCGAGGCGCTCGCGTCAGCCTGCGATCGTCTGGGCGCTTTGCCTCGCGTACGGCATTCTCGCCGCGCTAACCCCCGCGCTCGCCGCCGATGATTTTCCCAGCCGGCCGGTTCGCATCATTACGCCCGCGCAACCGGGCGGGACCACGGATTTCCTGGCGCGGCTGCTCGCTACCCACTTCACCGAAACCTGGAAGCAGCAGGCCATCGTCGATAACCGCGGCAGCGCCTCGGGCATCAATGCCGCCGAGATCACCAAGAACGCCGCTCCCGACGGCTATACCTTGTTCATCGTGTATCACCAGCACACGGTGAATGCGGCCATACAGCCCAAGCTGCCCTACCACCCCGTCAATGACTTCACGCCCATCAGCCAGATGACCGAAGCGGGCACCTTGCTGGTGGTCAATCCGGCGCATCCGGCGAAGACTCTGAAGGAATTCGTCGACTGGAGCCGCAGCACCAAGGAGCCGATCAATTTCGGCTCGGCCGGCATCGGCAGCGGAGGCCACATGGCCGGAGAGCTCTACAAGCTCCTCGCCGGCGTCAAGGCCGAGCACATTCCCTACAAGGGTACCGGGCCCGCCATCATCGACCTGATCGCCGGCCAGTATCATTTCAACTTCGCCGGGCTCACTGGCGCGCTGGCGCAAGTCAAGGCCGGCAAGCTTCGCGCCATCGCCGTGAGCGCGCCCAAACGGCTCAAGTCGCTGCCGGATATTCCCTCGGTCGCCGAGGCGTTGCCCGGATTCAGCGTCGTCGGCTGGTATGGGCTGGCGGCGCCGGCCCGTCTGCCCAAACCCTTGCTCGCGAAGATTCACGCGCAGACGGTTGCGTTGGTGAGATCGCCCGAATTCGTCAAACGCATGACCGCGCTGGGTTCGGAGCTGGTGGGCAGCGAGCCGGAGGCGTTTCGGCAGTTCATGCTGGCCGATCTCGATCGTTGGGCGGATCTCGTCAAGCGCAGCGGGATGAAGTTCAACTAGGCCGAGCCGAACGTCCGCCGCTCACGCCGAAGCGAGCGCCGCACCGGGCGCCCCAGCGCGACGCCTGCGCGCTGCGTAGAGAGCGGCCAGGAGAAGGATGAGCCCGCCCGACGCGCGCACGCAGCGCCTGCTGCACGCCAGGATCGTTCCGACCCTGCTCAGGCTCGCCGCACCGAACCTCGTCCTGACGCTGGTCCAGGTAGCGGTCGGATTGATCGAGGCCTACTGGATCGGCTGGCTCGGCACCGACGCGCTTGCCGGCGTCGCGCTGGTCTTTCCCGCGCTCATGCTGATGCAGATGATGTCGGCCGGCGCCGTCGGGGGCGGCATTTCTTCGGCCGTGGCGCGTGCGATCGGCGGCAAGCGCCTCGACCAGGCGAACGCGCTGGTCGTGCATGCGCTCGTCATCGCGCTGGGGTTCGGCGCGGGTTTCGCCGCGGCGATGCTCTTGGGCGCACGTGCGCTGTATGCGGCGATGGGCGGAACAGGCGCGGCGCTCGATGCGGCGCTGCTTTACTCCAACGTGCTGTTCGCGGGCATCGGCCTGCTTTGGCTGTTCAACGCGCTGGCGAGCGTGCTGCGCGGGACCGGCAACATGGCGTTGCCGGCCATGGTCACGGTGGCGGGGGCGCTGGTCGTGATCCCGCTGTCGCCGCTACTGATCTTCGGCTGGGGACCTTTTCCGCGGCTCGGCGTTGCCGGCGGTGCGCTCGCGCTGCTGCTCTATTACGCCGCTGCGATCCCGTTTCTGCTGCGTGCGATCTGGTCGGGAAGCAACGTCGTGCGGCCGAGCCTTCGCGGCACGCGCATTAGATGGGACATGCTGTACGAGATCTTGCGTGTAGGGGTGGTCGCGGCGTTGATCTCCGTGAGCACCAACATCACCATCGCCTTGATCACGGCGATCGTGGGACGCGCGGGGGCACAGGCCATCGCGGGCTACGGCATCGGCTCGCGCTTGGAGTATCTCCTGATCCCGCTTGCGTTCGGCATCGGCGCGCCGCTGGTCGCCATGGTTGGGACGTGCATCGGCGCGGGCGAGCGCGCACGCGCGTTGCGCGTCGCCTGGACCGGCGCCGCCATGGTCGCGGCGATCGCCGAAGTCATCGGGCTCGCGGCCGCCGCGCAGCCCTTGACCTGGATGAGTCTGTTCAGCGACGATGCGCATGTCATCGCCCAGGGCGCGAGCTACCTGCGTATCGTCGGGCCCTTCTATGGCTTTTTCGGCGCGGGCATGGCGCTGTATTTCGCTTCCCAGGGCGCGGGGCGGCTCGCGTGGCCGCTGCTCGCAGGTTTGTGCCGGCTCGCGGTCGCCGGACTGGGCGGCTGGCTGGTCTTCGAAGCGACGGGGGCGTTGACGCCCGTGTACTGGGCGGCGGGATTCGCGCTCGCCCTATTCGGCAGCATGATCGCCGGTGCGATCGCCTTGGGCTCGTGGGGCGGGGCGCGCGCAAGCGATCCGCGCCGGCGCTAAAGGCCCGCGCGCCGCCGTACGGGGAGGGTCGAGGTGGGGCGCGCATGATGAACGCTCGCGGCGCGAGCGCGTCGAACAGGCAAGGACGCCTGTCCATAACGAAGGAGGACCATGGTATGGAACGCACAGTGCGGCGGCACAACCCTCGTTGGCTCGCGAAAGTGATCGGCATTGGCGTGGCTGCTGCCTTGGCGGCGAACGGGCCGGCCAATGCGCAGGAGCGCAAGTCGATCCGCTGGGCAACGTCGAGCGTGGATTCCTACGGCTACAAGGTCGCGGCCGCGATGGTGAAGATCGTCGAGGATGCGCTCGGCGGCCAGTACACCGTCACGGTCAATCCCTATCCGTCGACCACGGGCGCCATGAAAGCGGCGATGGACGGTACGGCGGAGATCGGCTACACCGCCGATGTCGGCATGACCCAGCTCTACGCCGGTGACGGCGGGTTCAAGAGCTACAACCCGGCGAAATCGAAGCTGGTCCACACCTGGTATGCCTATCCCATGGAGTCCTTCATGGCCACTTCCGCCAAGGAGGCCGGCAAGTACAAGTGCTGGGGCGACTTCAGCGGCAAACCGGTGTTCTACACCACCGCCGGTTTCATGAACTGGCTCAACTTCCAGCGCATCTACAAGGCGCTCGGCTACAACTTCAAGCACGTCCAGATCGACCCCAAGACGCAAAGCGACGCCTTGCAGGCCGGCTCGATCAGCGGCTCGGTGGCGTATACGACCGCGGGACGCTCGCTCGCGCCCTATTGGAAGGAAACGGAAGTGCGCATGGACGTGACCGTCGTCAACCCTTGCCCGCAGGAGGTCGCCAAGCTCAAGGCGGCGGGTCTGGCCGTGGTGGCAGTGAATCCGAAGGAGGCGTTCAGCCAGGACGTGGGCGTGGCGCAAATCCAGGGTGTGCCGATCCTGTTCGGCTACAACGTGCGCGCGGATATGCCCGCCGACGTGGTGTACCGTATGGTGAGCGCGTTCTTCACGAACAAGGACAAGCTGGCGCATTCGGATCCCGGCTTCACGCCGATGGCCAAGGATTTCGTCGGCATGCAGGTGCAGGGCATCAATGCCAATCCCGACATTGCGGTGCACGCGGGCCTCGCCAAGTTCTTGCAGGAGCAAAAGGCCTGGAACGACAAATGGAAGATCGCCAAGTAGACGCATAAGCGTCATGCGGGCGGCGGCCGTAGGAATCGCGGCGCGCCCGCTCGGGCGCGGCAGGCGGCTCGGCGTTACCGTACGCCGGCTGCGCAGGAATCATCGGGTCGAGACGCTACTGCCCGGTCGATGCATGCGCCCCTCGAAGCACCGCAGCACGCCAGGCCGCGACCGAGGGTCAGCCGCGGCCACTCAGGGAGGCAAGCATGCCCAGTGACGGGCTCCGACGCCACGCCAACCTCAGGAACCTGGCCTTCGCGTTCTCGCTGCTACTGTTCGTCTGGGTGATCTGGTATTGCTTCACCGGCTTCGGCGGCGCGCAGGAGCTGGTGTCGCGGCTGTTGCCGATAGCGCTCATCCTGCAAGTGCTCTTCATGTACCAGAAGGAGCCGCTCTACCGCTGGGCGCCGCAAGCGCTGAATCATCTGCTGGTGGCGCTCTACGTCGGCATATGCATCTACGCCTTCGTGTACTTCTGGTTCGAGTACGAAGACATCGCGATCTACCGCCAAGGGTCGTACACGACGCAAGATTTCGTGGTCGGCCTGCTCATGTTCCTGCTGGTCATGGAGCTGTCGCGGCTCGCACACCCGGTGCTGTTCTGGGTGAATTTCGTGCTGGTCCTGTACACCATGTTCGGGCAGTTGAGCCCGATCGACTTCTTCTGGCACCCGGGGACCACGTTCTACCGCGTGGTCACCTCGAGCACCGTCGAGATGTCCAACGGGATCTACGGCATCTACGGTCAGATCGCGTTGACGCTGATCACGGCCTTTCTGCTGCTCGCCGCGGCGGCCAACGGCTTCGGCGCCCAGAATGCGATGATCCAGGTCATGCAGCGGCTCGCCGGGCGCTCGCGCCAGATGGTGCCGCAGGCGGCGGTCATGGGTTCGCTCTCCATTGGCATGGTGAGCGGCAGCGGCTCGGCCAACGCGGTCGTGGTCGGCAGCATCACCATTCCGCTCATGAAGCGCTACGGCGTGCCCGGCGTGTTCGCCGGTGCGGTGGAGACCGCCGCGTCGATGGGCGGCCTCATCATGCCGCCGATGATGGGCGTGGGCGCCTTTCTGATGTCGGATTTCCTCGGCGTGCCGTACTGGGATGTGGTGCTGCGCGGCTTCGCGCTCGCCATCACCTATTACGTCGCGCTCGCCTTCGCGGTCTATCTGCTGTCGGTGCGCCTGCTGGCGCGAGAACCCGTCCAGGCGCCCAGGGTGGCGCGCTACAACCAGGTCAAGACGGCCATCTTCTTCGTCGCGGTCGCGTTTCTCATGGTGCTCATGGGCGGGATCGGCATGGGGGAGCTGCGCGCGGCGCTGTACACCGCCGCCTTCATGTTCGTGCTCCTCGTCGTCAACTTCTTCTGGTTCAAGTTCGTGCTGAAAGATCCGGCGCTCGGTCAGGAAACTCTCGTCGAGAGCCTGCGCATCACCATCGAGACGCACGCGGACATGACCTCCTACCTCACCCTGTTGCTCGCCACGCTCGGCATCATGATCGGGCTATTCACCGTCACGGGCTTCATCAATCGCATGGGCGGCATGCTCATGCAGCTCGGCGCCTGGCATATCCTGCCCCTGATCTTCATGTCGTTCCTGTTCGGCTGGCTGGTCGGCATGGGGCTGCCGCCGACGGCGACCTACATCATCGGCGCGGTAGTGATCGTGGGACCGCTGCGCGAGCTTGGAGTGAATCCCTGGGTGGCGCATTTCTTCGTGTTCTTGATTTCCGTCTGGGGCGAGCTGTCGCCGCCCACGTCGCTCACCGCCGCCATCTCGGCGCGTATCGCCGAGGCGTCGTTCATGCAAACGATGTGGGAAGCACTGCGCATCTGCCTGCCGATCACGCTCATGACCTTCGCTATCTTCGCCCGCAGCGAGATGGTCGTGACCCCCGGCTGGACGCAAGTGCTGGCGACGATCTTGGTCATCGCCGGCGCATGCGGTACGGCATTCGCGATGTTCGGGCGCTTTGTTCGCCATCGACTCGCCAACATGGTGCTGCGCATCACGCTTGCGGCGTTTGCGTGCATCGCCTTGTTTCATCCTGACGAGGCCATCGCCTGGGCGGGTGCGGCGGCGGTCCTGCCCATGACGGTCTTCGGCGTCTGGCAGCACAAGCGCCTGGTGTCGCCGCCGCCCGCGCTGCAAGCGCAGCCGGCGACTTGAAAGCGGGCACCCGCGATACGGCGCGCCGGGCCTCGCGCGATCGCGGTATCGAGGCTCGCTTCGAATCTAGTAGTACACCGACTGCCCGGCGCCGCCGGTCGCGACGATCAGCTCTCCGCTGATCGCCCAGGCCTTGTCGGAGGCGAGAAACGCAGCGACGTAGGCGACTTCGGCAGCATCCACCATGCGGCCGATCGCATTGCCGCGCGGTGAATCGGGTGCATAGGCGCGCTGTTCGGCTTCCTCGGGCGTGATGCCGAGCTCGGCGGCGCGGGCAGCGAGCAGGCGCGGCGTGCGTTCGGTGCGGGTCGTGCCGGGGTGGATGCAGTTCACGGTGATGCCGAAGCGGCCGAGCTGAACGGCGAGCGTCTTGGTGAAGTGCACCAGCGAGGCGTTGCGTGCCCCGCCGCTCAAGTTGCCGGCATTGCGCGCATTGGTGCCGCTGATATTGATGATGCGGCCCCAGCGCTGTTGCTTCAAGTGCGGAATGACCGCGCGCGCGCAGCGCAAGGCGCCGACGTACTTCACGTTGAAATCCTGTAGTAGGTCTTCGTCCACGACCGATTCGATGGGGCCGGTGGCGCTGGCCGAGCCGCCCGGCGAGGAGCCGCTGTTGACCAGGATATGCAGCCCGCCGAGCTCGGCGGCGGCGCGCGCTACCATCGCGTCCACCTGCGCCTTGCTGGTAACGTCCGTAGCCAAGGCGATTACCCGCCGTCCTGTTTGCGCGCTGAGCTCGCGTGCGGTTTCTTCCAGCCGCGCCTTGTCTCTCGCCACGATGCCCACGTCGACGCCTTCTCGAGCCAGCTCGCGTGCGATGCACTTGCCGATGCCCAGACTGCCGCCCGTTACGATCGCGTGCTTGCCTGCGAGTCCAAGTTCCATTCGTATGCCTCCGAAGAAATTGTGTGGATCGGGCGCAGCCGCGGCACCACCCGCGTCCGGCGCGAGCGTCATACTACAGAAAAGCGCTGCCGCTGGGAGAGCATCGAGACGCGGACGCCGTAGCCTTTCTGGCTCCATCGCCGGGGCGAGCCGGGCGTCCAGCACCGGCCCCGACCGGCCGGTTGGCCGCCGCAGCGCGAAGCCGCTACCGCCGCGAGCCCGGCGGAACTACCATAGCGCGGTTGGCCGCTGGAATCGTCCGCGCTGCAGGCGCGCGGCAATACGAGCATCGCTTCGATCCCGCGACCGCCGCGGGAGCAAGTTCGCGTTCGTCACTCACAAGGAGAAGTCATGATCGAGCTGCATTCGTCACCGACCCCGAACGGCCAGAAGGTCATGATCATGCTGGAGGAAACCGGGCTCGAGTGGAGGCACTACGACATCAACATCCGCCTGGGCGAGCAGTTCGCGCCCGAGTACCTGAAGCTCAGCCCGAACAACAAGATTCCGGCCATCGTCGACAGCGACGGTCCCGGGGGCGGTCCCTACACGATGATGGAATCGGGGGCGATCCTCTGGTACCTGGGCGAGAAGACCGGCAAGTTCATCCCCACGGATGCCCGCAAGCGCTACGACACCTTGCAGTGGCTGATATTCCAAATGGCGCACGTGGGCCCGATGTTCGGCCAAGCGAACCATTTCAACAACTACGCCAAGGAAGCCATCCAGTACGCAAGAGACCGCTACAACAACGAGTCGGTGCGCCTGTACCGGGTGCTGGACAACCGGCTGCGCGACAGTGCCTGGCTGGGCTGCGACGAATACACCGTGGCCGACATGGCAGTGTATCCGTGGACCAAGAGCCACAAGGACCGCGGTATCGATCGCGGCGGCTATCCCCACTTCATGCGCTGGTTCGAGGCGATGGAGGCGCGCCCGGCGGTCCAGCGCAACAACAAGATGGCGGCCGAAATCCGCGAACGCATGACCAAGGCGGCCGAAGGTAGGCAGGCCATCAATCTCTACGATACCAAGGACAACGCCGAGCGGCTCGCGCGCGGGACGCGAAGTTAGGAGGGAGCATGGATCGGTCGGTGGCTTGCTGGCGCCGGGTTGGGTCCCGCCCAAGATCGCAGCCGAGCGCCGGTGCGGCGACGCATCGGTGCATCGCTTGGCTCGCACGCGTGCGGCCGCACCGTCGGGAAGGTGACGCAGCGTCGCACGCCGGCGGGCCGGGCAGGGCAATGCGAGCCGCCTCGCGACTGATCTGGTTCGTCATCCTTGGCCTGAGCGTGGGCGCGTGCGCGAGCCTACAGCGCGTCGACCCCGTCCAGGTGAGCGTCGCCGGGGTGGAGTCATTGCCCGGCGAAGGGCTAGAGCTGCGCATGCTGGTGAAGCTGCGCGTGCAGAACCCGAACGATGTGCCGATCGAGTACGACGGCGTTTATCTCAAGCTGGAGGTCATGAACAAGACCTTCGCCACCGGGGTGAGCGACGCGCGCGGCAGCGTACCGCGCTTCGGGGAGAGCGTGATCGGCGTCCCGGTGACCGTATCGGTGTTGCGCATGGCGCGCCACGCGCTCGGTGTGCTCGACGGCAAGCCGATCGATAAGATCAGCTACGAGCTCGACGGCAAGCTGAACGCGCCGGCGTTCGGCTCGACGCGGTTTCAATCGCAAGGCGAGTTTGCGTTGCCGTCGGGCACGCCTTCGAGCAGTCAACCGTGAGCGCGGATGTCGCCTCTCGCGTGCGCGTGCGCGCGCGTTGTCGGGGCATCGCCGGCACGGCGCGCGAACTGAGCGGGATCCCTTCTCGCCCACCGCCGGATCGATGACAGCGATTGCAGCGCGTGGCCGCTGCGGCGCGCGTGAGGACCGAACGGCGGCGCCTCCCCTCTTCAGCTACTGAACGGGCGAGGCCGGTGCGTGCTGCGCGCGCAACGCCGCCAGCAGGGCATGGAACGGAAGCTCGACGCAGCGGTAGCGGCTGGGATGGCCGTGTACCGGCTCGAACAGCGACAGATCCTCCCAGCCCTCGGGCGCTGGCGCTTGCGTGCGCAGTAGCGCCGCGACGCGCTCGCCGACCTGTTCGATGTCATGCTCGCAGGCGCCGATCGCATGCTTGGCGATCAGCGAGGCCGCCGCACGGCAAAGCAGGCAGCCCTTCACGTCGTGTGCGAGCGCTTCGATCCGGCCGGCGCAGAGCCGCACTTGCATTTCGACGCAATCGCCACAGAGCGGATTGTCGAGAAATGCGCGGTGCGTCGGCGCGGCGAGACTGCCGTGGCCGGCGCGCGCGTTGGCGAGCGACTTGATGGCTTCGTGATAGATCCGGGTAGCGCTCGACACTGGCGCTCACCCCGTGACGGTTTGTCGGCCAGGCTTCGATCCGCGCGCGCGCTCTGCCGTGGCCGGCGCCCCGAGGCTGTGCGCTGCGATCACCCGAGCGCTCCGCGGTAGCGGACTTGGATCACCTGGGCGAGGATGGATACGGCGATTTCGCGCGGAGAACGCCCGCCGAGGTCCAGCCCGACGGGAGCGTGGATGCGTCCGACCTTGTCGGCGAGACCGGCCTCGGTCAGACGTTCGATGCGCTTGGCATGAGTACGCTTGCTGCCGAGCGCGCCGACGTAGAAGGCCGGGCTCGACAGCGCCGCGATCAAGGCGGGATCGTCGAGCTTCGGATCGTGCGTGAGCGTCACGACCGCGCTGGTGGCATCGAGCTTGAGATCGGCCAATGCCTCGTCGGGCCAGCGATGCACCAGCTTCACCCCGGCGAAACGCTCGGGACTGGCGAACGCCCGTCGCGGATCGATGATGACGACCTCGAAGCCTGCCAGCATGGCCATCGGCGCGAGGAACTGGCTGATGTGGGCGGCACCGACCACGATGAGGCGCGGCGCCCGCGCATACGAGCGCACGAACAGCTCCTCGGAACCTTGCAGCAGGCCGCTGCGATCGGCGACCAGCATGCGGGCAACGCCGGCGCGCTGCTCGGCATCGAGCCCGAGGCCGTCGTCCCAGCGCTCGCCGTCGAACAGCGCCTGGGCGCCGTCGCCGAGCCGGGTGACGACCGCGGTAGAGGCTCCCGCCGCGATCGCCTGCCGCAAGCGCTCGTACGACGCCCATTTCATTCGAACCGCTCCACGAATACGCGCACCTGCCCGCCGCAGGCGAGTCCCACTTCCCAGGCCTGCTCGTCGGAGACGCCGAACTCCAGGGTGCGCGGCTTGCCGTCGCCGATCACGGCGAGCGCTTCGGTGACGACGGCGCCTTCGATGCATCCGCCGGAAACCGAGCCGACGAACTCGCCGCGCTCGTTCACCGCGAGATGGCTGCCGGCGGCGCGGGGCGACGAGCCCCAGGTGTGCACGACGGTGGCGAGCGCTACGCCGTGACCTTGCGCGCGCCAGCGCTCGATCTGGGGAAAGATCTCATCGGCATCGGTCGCCATGACACTCCTCCATTGCATGCACGCGATCATGGCGCAGCCCGCCGCCATGCTCAGCGGCAAGAGCGCGAACAGTAGCCACGGCCGCCGGCGACTTATGGCGCTAGCTTGCCGACGGTGTTCGTGCCGGCCCCTGCGAGCGCGCTGACTGTTGCCATAGCGAGCGAGAAAAAGCGCGGGTTCGCTTCGACCCGCGCTCGATCTCGTAAGAGGGCGCCCCCCGCGGATGCCGTCAGGTCCAGGATCTTGAACCGGAGGTTCAAGGCGGTCGCGTTCCCAGCACCTTCAGGCAATTCCGCATGGGATTCGCACACCGGTGCTGCCTAGGTTCGCAACCTGGGTTACCCCAATCTGTTGGTTCAAGCTTTCGCTTATGACCTGTTCGAACACCGCAGGGGACATGAAGTCTCGGCCGTCACGGCCTCGCGACCGTGTACTGCCGCGCGCACCGGGCAGCTAGAAGAGCTTTTCCTGCTCCGCCATCGCTGCTTCGATGCTCGCCTGCATGGAATTCATTCTACGCCTAAACTCCGCCACATCAAATCCGCCCGGAATCTTGGTGTGCAGATAATCGTTGGCGATCGCGAGCGCGGTCATGATCGCGATCCGCTCCAAGCCGATCACCTTGCTCTTGTCGCGCATCTCGACCATGCGCCGGTCGACGTAGGCAACCGCTTCGAGCAGCTCGCGCTCTTCGTTCTCCGGACAGGCGACGCGAAATTCGCGCCCCATTACCTTGAAGTCGATCTGCTTGACCGCTGCCATCATTCGTCCTCGGGCAGATGGGCCAATAAGGTCTCCAGCCGCGTCTTGGCGGCATCGACCTTCTCGCCCAGACGCTTGTTGTCGTTGCTGGCCTGGGCCAACTGCTGGCGCAAGTCGCGATTCTGCTCGCGCAAGCGCTGCGTAAGCTCGATCAGTTGACCGACGCGTTCTTCCAGGATTTTCAGGTCCGGATCCATGAGGTCGGACTATAGTTTGGGCCCTCTTGGTCGGTCAACTGATAAGATACCGGCGCGACTGTGCTTTCGCGCTGCGGCAGGCTTCGCGCAGCGCGCGCGGCGCCGATGCGATATTCGGAGAAGTTTGCACGGGCTCATGTCGACTGCATCAGCGCAGCGCAGGCCACGGCCCGGGGCTGGCGCATAATCGCACCCATGGCGCGTAGTCCCCTTTCCAGCGGCGCCCTTTATTGGCGCCTGCTCGGCTATGTCAAACCCTACTGGCACGCATTCGCGCTGTCGCTGGGCGCCATGGCGGTCGTGGCCGCGAGCGAGCCGGCGTTGCCTGCGCTGATGAAACCCCTGCTCGACGGCACCTTCGTCGAGCGCGATGCGCGCGTCATGCAGTGGATGCCGCTCGCGATCGTGGCATTGTTCGCCATCCGCGGCGTGGCGACCTATCTGGGAGCCTACGCGATCAATTGGGTCGGCAACAAAGTCGTGCTCGACCTGCGCCAAGCGATGTTCGCGCGCCTGCTCAACCTGCCGGCGGTGTATTACGACGATCACCCGACCGGCAATCTGCTGTCGAAGATTACCTACGACGTGACCCAAGTCACCCAGGCCGCCACCAGCGTCGTCACCATCGCCGTCAAGGACGTCCTCACCATCCTGGGGCTGCTCGGCTGGCTGCTGTGGCTCGATTGGCGCCTCACCATGCTCGCGTTGGCGATGGCGCCGGTGATCATGCTGATCGTTCGCGTGCTCAGCAAGCGTCTGCGCAACGCGAGCCGCGAATCGCAACGGGCGATGGGCGATCTCACCCAGGTGCTGGAAGAGGCGATCGAAGGCCAGCGCGAGGTGAAGCTGTTCGGCGGCCAGGGTTACGAGACGGCGCGTTTCGGCCGCCAAGCGAACCAGGTTCGCCGCTACGCCATGAAACAGGCGATCGCGGCGGCCATCAACGTGCCGCTGGTACAGATGGTGGCGGCGGCCGCGCTCTCGCTCATCATCTATCTCGCCGTGCGCCAGGCGGCCGCAGATGTCGCTACCGTCGGCGGATTCGTTTCGTTCGTGATCGCCATGATGATGCTGACCGCGCCGCTGAAGCGCCTGACCTCGATCAACGAGTACTTGCAGAAGGGTCTCGCGGCGGCAGAATCGGTGTTCGATATCCTCGACGAGGACGGCGAGCGCGATACCGGCACGACGGCGCTTGGCCGCGCCCGCGGCGAGATCCGCTTCGAGCGCGTGAGCTTTCGCTATCCGGGCCGCGAGGAGGCGGCGCTCGAGAGTCTCGATCTCGTCATCCGGCCGGGAGAAACCGTGGCCCTGGTCGGCCAGTCGGGTAGCGGCAAGACGACGCTGGTGAACCTGGTGCCGCGCTTCTACCAGCCGAGCGCGGGCCGCATCCTGCTCGACGGCATCGACCTATCCGATTTGCGCTTGTCGAGCTTGCGCGCCAATGTCGCGCTGGTGTCCCAGCACGTCATCCTGTTCAACGACAGCATCGCCGCCAACATCGCCTACGGCGACATGCGCGAGGCGAGCCGCGAGCGCATCATCGCCGCCGCCGAAGCCGCGCACGCGATGCAGTTCATCGCAACCCTGCCCGATGGCTTGGAGACCCCGATCGGCGAGAACGGGGTCAAGCTCTCGGGCGGCCAGCGGCAACGGCTCGCCATCGCGCGGGCGCTGCTTCGCGATGCGCCTATTCTCATCCTCGATGAAGCGACCTCCGCGCTCGACAGCGAATCCGAGCGTCATATCCAGGCCGCGCTCGCTACGCTGCTGCAAGGACGTACTACGCTGGTGATCGCGCACCGGCTTTCCACGGTGGAACGGGCCGATCGCATCGTCGTGCTCGAGCGCGGCCGGATCGCGGAGGTCGGCAGGCATTGCGAGCTGCTGGCACGTGATGGCATTTATTCACGGCTGCACCGCATGCAGTTCGAAGCCGCGCCGCTGCCCGAAACGCTGGTCGGCGACGGGCGCGCCTAGCCCCAATGCCGGTTAGTAACCGGCATTGCGCCTAGCCCGACCTCGGAGCGAGGGTGTCTTACGGCATGCTGGAGGCGCCGCGACCCGGCTTGCGCAGGTAAGCGAGCATATCGTGTCCACGGCCAAGCCAGCGCGCCGGCGCGTTGAGCGCTTGCGCGATGAGCTTGGCGAGCCGGTACGCAGGGCGCGAGTGTTGGAAACGGTCCTGGAGATTGACGTTACGCGTCTCGATGCGCGCGACCTCGAAGCCCGTGCGTTGCGCGGCCAGGTGCATCGATGCGATGCTGAAGAAACTGACGTGGCCGCCATGGCGCTCGATGTGGAAGTAGTCCCACCGCGCGCCGAGGCAGCGCACCGTCCAGCTCGCGGTATTTCCCGTCCCGATCAACAACATCCCGCCGGGGCGCAAGATGCGATGACATTCGCGTAACAGCGGCAACGGCCGGGGCAGGTGCTCGATCACTTCGAACAGCGTTACCGCATCGAAGCTCGCGGCGGGAAATGCGGCTTGCTCGAGCGTGCCGGTGAAAACGTCCAGGCCGGCTGCGCGTGCGCTGGCCGCGGCGCTTGGTGCGGGTTCCACGCCGCGCGCGTTGACGGCGCAATCGCGCGCGGCGAGAAGAAAAGCACCGCTCGAGCAGCCGACATCGAGCAGCTCGAGCGTCGCCGGGGTCTTGCCGGCCCATGCCGCGAGATGCTGCAATCGACGCCGGGCCAGCATGCGCCGGCGTTGCGCCGAGCGCTCGTCCGGCGCCGTCCCGCGCGGATGGTCGAACTCGCTCATCGAGGCGCGATAACGCTCGGCGTCGACCCGGCTGACGAGTTGCCCGCAGGCGGAGCAGCGATGCAGCGGCCCCTGTGCCAACAGGATGCGGCTAGATGCCAGTCCGGCGCCACATTCGAGCGGGCAGGCGTCGATCAACGCCATCGGCTAATCGCCCCGGCGCGGCGCGGCCGGCGTGCCGATCGCATGGAAGCCCGGCTCGGCGCTGCCCGGCGGCTGCGGCGCTTCGCCGGGGCGAGAACGCGTGTCCGGGTGCCGCAGCATCGTCTCGACGGCGGCGATGACGCGTCGCGCCGGCAATTGCTGCAGGCATGCGCTCAGGCTCGTGGTGTGGCGATCACAGCCTTCCTGCAGGCAGGGCACGCACGCGCCTTCCCCTTGCAGCAGGAAAACGTTGCCGACGTGCTGACTGCCCCGGCGGCGGTACGGGGACAGCCCAGCGTTCTGATCGCGAGGCCACGGTCCCCATTTCACCGGGTTCGACGGCCCGAACAGCGCGACGGTGGGCACGCCGCTCGCCGCGGCAGCATGGGTGACCACGGTATCGGGGCCGATCGCCAGGCTTGCCCGTGACAGCAGGCAGGCGACCTGCGGCAGGCTGAAGTGCGGCGCCAGCGTGCTGGCCGCGGCGCCGAGTCGGCTTCGCACTGCCTCGATCGCGGCGCGCTCCGCGGGTTCGTCCGAGCCGGTGAGCACGATGGTCATGCCGCGTTCGCTCAGCCATCGGCCGAGCTCGATCCAGCCGTCTTGACGCCAGTCCTTGTAGCGGAACTTGCTGCTCAAGTGGAGCACCGCGATCGGCCCCGGATTCGAGCCCAGCGCGGCGCGCACTTGTGCTTCGTCGGCCGCGCTCCATGCTAGCGCGGCATGGTAGCAGCGCTCGATGCCGAGGGCATCGGCGAGTTGCAGATTCAGCGCGATGGTATGGGTATCGAGGTCGTCGAACGCAACCCAGGCATCGAGCGCTTTGCGTTTCCAAGCGTGGCTCGCTCCCGGCAACGCCAAGCCGATGCGTCGTCGGCCGCCCGCCCACGCGTACAGGGTGGGTCGATCGCCTGCGCCCGTCGAGAGCGCCAGGTCGTAGCGGCGCCACAGTTGCCGGAAGAGCGTGAGGTGCTGGCGAAGCGGCGGCCGCCGAGCTACCGTGAGCACCGTATCCAAGTCCGGGTTGGCGGCGAGCACGCCCGCGGTATCGTCGAACACCAGCGCGTGCAGCCTCGCGGCGGGCCAGGCCGCGCGCAGCGAGCGGATGAGAGGGGTGGCGAGCAGGACGTCGCCCATGCGCTGCGTCGCGACGATGAGCACGCTGCGGGGAGGCTCGGGCAATGACAGCCTCTTAGATGGCATGCGATTCAAGCGCTCGCGGCCGAATCGATATAACGATCGAGGCCCATCTCGGCGCGAAACCCACGGCCTGCGAGCGCGGCGGCAAGCTGCGCTTCGTTGCGCGGCAGGCGGCTGCGGTCATGCTCGACATGCCAGAGATGGAACACCGGCGCGAAGAACCGGCCGCTCTTGTGCAATACGCCGGCATGGAGGAGGCGAATGACGAGGTCGGAATCCTCCAGTCCCCAGCCCTCGTAGCGTTCGTCGAGACCGTTCACGCGCAGCAGGTCCTCGCGCCACAGACCGAGGTTGCAGGTCTTGACGCCGCGCCACAGACGCGGCCGGGAGCGCCGAAAGATCGCTTCAGGGGAAAAACGCAACAGCGGCAGTACGCGATTCGCGTCGCGGCGCAGCCATGCGCCCAGCCAACGCAATGTTCCCCACTCGTGAATCGGTAGTTGTTCGGCGAGCACGCGCCGCGTGAACGCCTGCGGCAGGAGGATCCTGTTGCCGGCGACGAAGCGACCGCGCTCCGCCAGTTGGCGATGGGCGGCGACGAAGCGGCGCGGCGGAACGCAATCGCCGTCGGTGAAGATCAGATAGTCGGCATGCGTGCGCGCAGCCGCTCGATTGCGAACGGCGGCAGCACGAAAGCCCCGGTCCTCCTGCCACACGTGCTCGACTGGCATGCTCATGCGGCTTGCGAAATCGCGCACCAGCCGGCCGGTAGATTCTTCCGAGCCGTCGTCGGCGACCATCACGTCGAAGCCCCGGTCAGTCTGGGCGGCGTAGCCCTCGAGCACGGCGCGCAAGGCGTCGGGGCGGTTATAGGTCGTGAGGATGATGGCGATGCGCATGAGCGGCGCCGTGGTCACCACTCGTCCTGTGCGTGCGTGTCAGATGTGCGCGGTCGAGCCAGTAACGATACCGCGAGTCTGCAGCAGGGTGTGAACCCGGTCCACGCAGGCGTTGACGGAATCGACTTCCGTATCGAGCACGAGATCCGGGGCGACCGGTTCTTCGTAGGGTGCCGAAATGCCGGTGAAGTCGCGAATCTCTCCGGCACGCGCCTTTCGGTAGATGCCCTTTTGGTCCCGGTTTTCGCAGACCGCTATCGAGCATCGGCAATATATTTCCATAAAGCGTTCTCTTCCGATCCGATCTCGAAGGCGATCCCGGTCCGCACGGTATGGGGAAATGAACGCAGCGAGCGAAATGACACCTGCCTCCATGAACAAGCGGGCCATCTCCCCGATGCGGCGAATGTTCTCGTGCCGGTCGTCGGCGGAAAAGCCGAGATCGGCGCACAGCCCGTGCCGGACGTTGTCGCCATCGAAGACGAAGGTGTGGCAGCCCTGATCAAACAAAACGCGTTCGAGCGCGTGCGCAATCGTCGATTTGCCTGCGTTCGACAAGCCAGTAAACCAAACGACGCCGGCGCGGTGACGATTGCGCTGCACGCGCTCCGCTTGGGAGACCCCCGGGAGGTGCCAATACAGGTTTCGATCCACGTGGCCTATTCTAATCGATCGTTCCGGCTGGATTTCGTGTTCGTCGCCTCTTCCAGCAGCATCAGCTTCAGATAGCGATAGTAGGCGCCTTCGGCATTCGAAACCGCCAGCATGAAGCCCTCGCGGCCGTCGAGGAAGCCGGCACGCAAGCCGTAGGTGCGAACGAATGTCCAGGCGCCATGGCCGAGGGCGCGGACAAGCGATCCCTTGCGCCCGGCGCGGTGCATCTGCTCGGCGCCGGCGCTCGAATAGCGGTTCAGCTTGTCGAGGACTTCGTCCAAGTCGACGAAGGCTTCGTGCAACAGGGGATGCGCGAGCGTGCGTACTGGCCCCGAAACGATCAACCGTTCGTGCACGGAATCGACGCTGAAACGGGCCGAGCCGCGTCGAAAGAGCCGTGTCACCCGATCGGGCCACCAGCCGCCATGGCGCATCGCCCGACCGCAGTAGGAGGATAGCCGCGGCATGGCAAACGCCACCGCATCACCCGGCGCATCGAGCGCGACTTCGATGTCGACGCGCAACTCGGGTGAAACGCGCTCATCGGCGTCCAGGCAGAGGATCCAGTCGCCGCTACACCGCTCGATGGCGCGGTTCTTCTGCGCGCCGAAACCCGGCCAGTCGGTGGATTCGGCGTGGGCCCCATGGTCGCGGCAAATCTCGACGGTACGGTCGGTGCTGCCGGAGTCAAGAACGACGACCTCGTCGACCCAGGCGATCGATCGCAGGCAAGCGCCGATAGCGTGCGCTTCGTCGCGCGCGATAATTGCGGCCGATAGTCTGGGTCGGGCAGGGGAAGAGCAATGGCGCGGGTTCATGACGAATCCGTAGTCCTGGCGGCGGCAAATAGTAGCGCGCTTGCCCAGGCGAAGAACAAGCCTTCGGCATGATCGTTGAATGTCGACGAAACCAACCCGGCCGCGATGAATATCACCACGAGGCCGCGAGCCGCGAGCCGATCACGCGGATCCGTTATCGCGGCCGCGCTGCGCCACTGCACGATCAGCAGTGCAAACAACGCCAGCAGACCCACCACGCCCAGTTCGGCGCCTATCAGCAAGAAAGCGTTGTGCGGATGATCCGTGACCACCATGCCGCTTTCGGCCACCTTACGCTCGTACGCCGCGCGAAAGGCACCGGTGCCTGCGCCGAGCAGCGGGCGCTCGGCGATCATTCCCACCGTGTTGCGATAGAACTCCAGTCGCAGCCCCACCGACGAGTCTTGCGCCTGCGCCGTACCCGGCTTCCACGCCGAGGCTTCTTCCCAAGCGCGCGCCGCGCGCTCGTGCAGCGCGGTTCGCGGCAGGAACCAAGCAGTCGAGGCAACGAGCGCGAGCCCGAGCGCCGCGATACCGAGCCCGCGCCAGCGCAGCCGTGACAGGAGGAGATAGATGCTCACAGCAAAGAGTGCGAGTTGTCCGGTGCGCCCCGGGATCAGCAGCAGGATGTTCAACGCCGCCAGAAGGGCGAGCGCCCATAGGGCTAGGCGCGCCTGAACCATCCGGGCTTTCATCGCCTCGAGCGCGAATAGTAGTGCGGCTGCCGCCATGAGCACGTTGTGGGTGATGTGGTACTTGAATACCACCGGGTAATCCGGCCGTCCCTTGAGGCCGGGAATCGATTCCGCGATGCCGCTCCAGAGCACGAACGAAAGCGCGAGCACCCCCGCCGATGTGGCTAGGAAGGCGACCCGTGCCCGTTGCTGCGTCTTGGGGTCGGCGAATAGGGTCAGCAATACCGCGAGCAGGATGAAGCGAACGACATCCGCCATGGCATTACGCAACTGCGGCAGGGGGATCGGCGACCAGAGCATCCCGAGTGCGATTACCGCGGCGAAGCCCAGGGCCGCGACACCGACCGGATGCGAGGCCATCGACTTCGCCTTCTCGGCCAACCGACCGTTCGCTAGCCACGCGGCCACAAGAACGACCAACAGCAAGTTGTCCAGCGCGACCGACACCGGAATGGAGCAGCCGAGGCCGATGGCGCACCATCGGGCTGGCGCGAGCGCGCGCGGCGCGGCGCGGATCATGCGTTTGAGCGCCGGGCGAAAGCGATCAACGACTTGCGTGTCGAGGGCCAACAGTCGCGTAGCGCCGAGCCGAGGCTTTTCACTCTCCGCCAGCCCTCGCGATGGCGACGCGAGCGCAAGAATTCGACTTCGATGTCGCTCAGCCCTGCCATCGCGAGCAACGTGCGCAATTCGTCGCGCGTGAACTCGCGATTGTGGCGCATAGGATAGAACGAGTGCCCCCGATAGAGCACGGGATCGGCGCAGAGATAGTGCTCGACATAATCGAAGGTAATGTTCTTGCCGCGCAAGAGCCGGCTGCGGTTGCGCAAGCTCGCCACGTTCGGCACGTCGACCTCCAGTATGCCGCCGGGCTTCAGCACGCGCTGCATTTCGCGTACGGCGGGCAGATGCGAGTGCGTGAAATGCTCGAGCACCTGACAGCACACCACTGCGTCGAAGCTCTGATCCGGGAAAGGCAGCGGCTCGACTTCGATATTGCAGCAGAAGAAGGGAATCGCATGATCACGATAAACGCGGCCATGGCGCTCGGTCGGGTCGAATGCATCGACCGCCACGCAGTCATGACCGAGCTCCGACAACAGTGCGAGCAGCATGCCGTGGCCCGCGCCGACGTCGAGCACGCGGTGCGCGCCCTCAAGCCGACGCGCGATGTCGCAGAACCGATCGATGCTGCCGGCGAAGACATCTTGAATCTCGGCATCCGAAAGATCGAACAGGCGGCCCCTCTTGGCCAGCCGAACCGCCGTTCGATAAACGGCTCGCTTGTGCGCGGCGATCACTTCGCGGCGCGGGCCCTGGCCGAGGGGGGTGCGCTCCCCGAGTCCGGGTTGCCGGCGAGAGCTGTCGGGACATCGCGCGGTATGTATTCTGGGATCCAGCGCTTGAGGCCGGCGCGGACCTCGGCCGCATCCGGGCGATCGGTTCGATCGAGCCACAGCAGCAGACCTGCGAGCCAGACGCGGCCTTCGCCGCGAGCCTTGGCTATGCGCAACTTCGGGTGCGGGGTCGGCAATGAATTCTCGTCGGTGGCGAGTAGCTCTTCGTACAGTTTCTCACCGGCACGCAGTCCGGTGTACTCGATGCGTATATCTTCTTCCGCGAATCCCGACAAGCGGATGAGATCGCGTGCGAGATCGGCGATTCTCACCGGCTCGCCCATGTCGAGAACGAAGATTTCGCCCCCGCGTCCCATGAGCCCTGCTTGAAGAACGAGCTGCGCCGCCTCCGCGATCGACATGAAGAAACGACGAATCTCCGGATGTGTCACGGTCACCGGACCGCCGGTCGCGATTTGCGCTTTGAACTTGGGCACGACGCTACCCGTGCTGCCCAGCACGTTGCCGAAGCGCACGATGACGAAGCGCGTTCCTTCGGGCGGTTGCAAGGCCTGGCAGGCGATTTCGGCAAGCCGCTTGCTGGCGCCCATCACGTTGGTCGGGTTCACTGCCTTGTCAGTCGACACGAAGACGAACTTCTCCACGCCATGGCGAATCGCCGATTCGGCCATTACGCGCGTGCCGGTCACGTTGTTCACCAGCGCCTCCCAAGCGTTGTCCTCCTCCATCAAGGGCACGTGCTTGTAGGCGGCTGCATGAAAGACCACCGAGGGTCGATGCAGCGCGAGCAGCTCGGTGACGCGATGACGACTCTTGACATCCCCGATCGCCCAGACGAACCGGGTTTGCGGCGACAACGGCTGCAACGCTTGCTCCATCTGATAGAGCGCGTGCTCGCCGAGCTCCAGCAGCACCATTACTCCGGGCCGAAAGCGCAGCAGTTGCCGGCAGATTTCGGAGCCGATGGATCCGCCGGCACCGGTCACCATGACCGTGCGGCCGCTGATCCAGTCGGAAAGCCCGCTGGAATCCAAGGTCACCGGGTCGCGACCGAGCAAGTCGTCCAGCTCGACGTGGCGGACCTGGGAGACCGTAACCTTGCCGCTCACCAAGTCATCGTACGAAGGCACCGTCATCGCTTGCACGCCGGCCGCTTCGCAGATCTCCACCGCTCGCCTGCGCACGTGGTGCGACGCGCCCGGCAGCGCGATGATCGCCTTCGCAACTGAGAGCTGTTCGCACCAATGGGACAATTGGTCGAAGCTACCGAGAATGCGCACGCCGTGAATCTCCCGCCTGCGCTTCAGTGGATCGTCGTCGAGCATGCCGACCACCCGCCACTCGCGGCTCAATGCAAGCTCCGCGATCAGGCTCGCGCCCGCTACGCCTGCCCCGAGTATGAGCACCGGCTCGCGCTCGCTCGGCAACAGCGCCGATACGCGCCGCTCCTTGCGCATCCGATAGGCGAGGCGGCTGCCCGCCATGGTGACCGCGAGCAGCAGCGGATAGAGCACCAGCACAGAGCGCGGCACGCCGATCCGGAACATGAATAGCAATGCCGTTACCATCACGCCCGAGACCGTCACGGCGAAAACGATGCGTTTCAAGTCCGGCAGACTCGCATAGCGCCAGATACCGCGGTACAGGCCGAAGTACCAGAACACGGCGGCCTGGAGCGCCACGATCCACGGCAAGTTGGCGAGCATCATGGCGGCATAGTCGGCCGGGATCTCGAAATTGAACCGCAGCAGGAAAGCGAGGCACCAGGCCAGCGCGGCGGCGACCGTGTCGTGGCCCGCCGCCATCGCAGTTCGGGGATTCACGAGGCGGCGCATTTACAGATCACCCGGCGAGGCGTGAGGCCCGACTCGTTCGACCGGGTGAGTTTGGATCGCCAGCACACGAGCGTGATCGTTGGCGCGGCGCCATGCCCGATCGATCGAAATCATCAAAACCGCGCAGCCCGTAAGCGAAGCCGCCAGCACCGAGGCTTGGACGATGATCGGTTGTCCGAGCGCGAAGACGGCGGCCGTGGCGCATGCGATCATGAGCGCATACTCTGCTAGGGCGGTGCGGCGATGGCCCCACCCCATGCGCACCAGGCGCTGGTAATAATGATCGCGATGCGCCCTCCATACCGCTTCCCCGCGAACTGCGCGCTGCAGCAACGTGACCGAAGCATCGACGACAAAAGGTGCGAAGACGAGCAACGGAAACCATACCGGCCATAAGCCACCCTGCCAACCCTCGAGGCCGATGCCGCCGGCAAGCAAGCCGAGCGGGATCGAACCCGCATCCCCGAGGAAGACTCGGGCGGGGTTGAAGTTGTAGATGAGGAAGCCGAGCGCGCCTGCCGCGACTGCCAGGGACGCCGCGGCCAGCGTGTCGTCTGCGCCCAGCACGGCTGCCGTGCCATAAGACGCGAAACCGATTACTGTCATGCCTCCGGCGAGGCCATCCGAGCCATCCATGAAATTGTAAAGATTGACCATCCAGGCGATCGCCACGATGGCGATGCCAAGGACGAGCGTGTTGTCGACGCCCAAAATGCCGACCGCAACCAGCGCGGCGGCCGCAAGGTGACACGCAAGACGAGCGCGGACCGACAACCCGCGCAGGTCATCGAGGATAGAGACTGCGAACAGCGCTGCTGCGGCCCCGAAGATTAGCCAAGGGGGCTCGCCCGGGATCAACAGCCAAGCGATCAACACCGCGGGTACGAGCGCGAATCCGCCGCTGCGGGGAACGGGAGAACTGTGCAAGGATCGCTCGTTGGGATGATCCAGCGGCAAGCGCACGCGTTCCAGCATGACGTGTAGAGCCAGCGCGGTGCCGCTGCCCGCGAGGGCCGCTGGGACGAGGAGAGTGAGATCCAAGCGTGTAATGCCGGTTGGGGCTGGTCCGTTGAGCGCGCTGGCGTGATGCTTAGCCTCGAGGACGGAAATCGAGGCCAGGCATCGATCGCATGTGACTTCCGGCCGCAAAGCGGCAACGCGTTGCTCGCGGCTGCGGTCGGCAAGATTATAGCGGAGCGCCTTGGCGCGGCTCGGCGCGGGCCCGATGGACCCAAGCCATGGCCTCGATTCCGTGTTCGAAGGTGTGCGGGGGTCGCCAGTCGAGCTCGCTACGGATCGGGCCGCTATCGACCTGGAGGGAGCCGATGAGGCGGCGTAGCGTCCCCGAGCCCGCCGCGTTCGCAGCCAAGCGCAGCATGGTTGCCGGCACCGCGAGCAGGCGTGCCGGATGCCCGAGCGCGGCAGCGATCGCCCGTATGAGCTCGGGCGTCGAAATGTCGCTGCCATCGCTCACCAGGAATGTGCAGCCGGCCGCGCGCGGGTGCTCTATGCAAACGCGCAGCGCATCGGCCAGATTTCCGACTCCTATCATGCTACGGCGATTGTCGACCTGCGCGAGCGGCAACGGAACGCCGCGCTCGATCAGCCGCATCAAGCGCGCCAGGTTGCCCTTGACGCCTGGGCCGTAGACGAGGGGCGGGCGCACGATAACGACGTCGAGCCCGGTCTCGGCGGCGACTGCGTGCAAGTGCTGTTCAGCGTCCCACTTGGAGCGCCCGTAGTCGTCTTCGGGATGCGGGGGGTCGGTAGCTCGATACGGCTGTCCGTATGTCGCGTCGCCGTTAACCTTGATACTGCTTGCGAACACCAACCGGTGCACACCGGCGGCGGCGCAGGCGCGTGCGAGCATCTCGGTAGCCGCGACATTCACTCGGCGATAGAGCGACACCGGATCGGCTTGGCCGGGCTCGTGCATGACGTGCGCGCGCCCGGCCAAGTGCACCACTACGTCCACGCCCTCGAGCGCGGCGCGCCAGTCGGGATGTGCACCGATATCGCCGACCGCGATGCACCCCGCGGACACCTGCCGGTTTGGCGGCAACGTCCTAACGGCGCCTCGGACGCGATGTCCGGCGCTCGCGAGCAGCGGGCACAGCACCCGTCCGACGAAGCCGTCGGCGCCGGTGACAAGCACGGTGACGCTCATCGCAACGATTCGTGTCGACTGGTGCTCACGACCGGTGCCATACCGTTCGGTTCACGTAATCGGTATAGCTCAAGATGATGCGCAATACCTTCTTCGACACGTTGTCGACGTCGTAATCGGCCGGTACGTGAAACGGCCGCTGCTTTGCGTCGTGGTGGGCGAGATTGATCTCGATCGCCTGCAAGACGCGAGGTGCGTCCAGGCCGCTCATGATGACGCTCGCTTCGTCCATTCCCTCGGGGCGTTCGTGCGCTTGCCGAAGCATGACGGCAGGAATCGCAAGTAGAGAGGCCTCCTCCGTCAGGGTGCCGCTGTCCGATAGAACGCAGCGCGAATGCATCTGCAGCTTGACGTAATCGAAGAACCCGAGCGGGCGCACCAGCTCGATCAAGGACGACAGCTCGACGGTTCCGATACCTTCCAGGCGCTTGCGGGTGCGCGGATGGGTGGACACGATCAGCCGTTTGCCGTAACGCGCGGCGATCGCGTTGAGCGTGGCGAGCAGGGCGCGAAAGCTCGCCTCGTCATCGACGTTTTCTTCCCGATGCGCGCTCACCACGAAATAGTCGTGCTCGGCGAGCGCCATGCGCGCAAGCACGTCGGATCGTTCTATCCCGGGGCGGTAGTATTGCAACACCTCGGGCATGCTCGATCCGGTCTTGATCACGGTTTCGGGCCGCAACCCCTCGGCCAGCAGATAGTGGCGGGCATGCTCGGACAACGGCATATTGATGTCGGCCAGGTGATCGACCAGCTTACGGTTGATCTCTTCCGGCACGCGCTGGTCGAAACAACGGTTGCCGGCTTCCATGTGAAAGACCGGAATGCGCCTGCGCTTGGCCGCGATGACGGCGAGGCAGCTGTTGGTATCCCCGTATAACAGCACCGCGTCGGGTCGATGCGCGGCGAGCGCCTGGTCGGCCTTGGCGACGACATTGCCGATCGTCTGGGCGGCGCTCTCGCCGGCGGCATTGAGGAATTGATCGGGACGGCGAATGGCGAGATCCCGAAATAAGATCTCGTTCAGCTCGTAGTCGAAGTTCTGCCCGGTGTGGACCAGCACGTGCTCGACGTGCTGGTCGAGCTCGGCGATCACGCGTGAGAGCTTGATGATCTCGGGTCGAGTGCCGACGATCGTCATTACCTTGAGCGCCATGGCGGTTACCTCAGCAGCTCACCGTCATCGTACACGAGTGGTTCCTCGACCATGAGCCGATGGGTTCGCAGTAGCGCCACGGTGCCGGCGAGATCGAGGACGTTGTCCGCCGAGCTGAATTCGCGCTCGAGCGCGTTTGTCTCCGGCGAGCCGGCCAGTTCGGGCAGCATGGAGCGCACCGCATAGTAGTCACCCCGGCGTACGCAATGGTGCACCTCTTCCTCGGATACCAGCACCTCGTGCATTTTTTCCCCGGGACGAACTCCAACGACGCGGACTTCGATGCCGCGATCGCCGATCAAGGCGCGGGCGATGTTCCCCACGGTGGCGGAGGGCGCATTCGGCACGTAGATCTCGCCTGGCCGAGCGCCGGCCAGCGCGGCGAAGATGGTGTCGACCGCACGGTCGAGCGAGAGTAGAAAGCGCGTCATCTCGGGCGCCGTGAGGGTGACCGGGCCGCCGTTACGGATTTGTTCGTGAAAAAGCGGAATGACCGAGCCACGGGAGGCGAGCACGTTGCCGTAGCGCACGCCGACGAAGCGGGTGTTGCGGCTCAGGATGTTCGCAGCGACGAAAATCCGCTCCTGCAGGGCTTTGGTCATGCCCATGACGTTGATTGGCTTGCAGGCCTTGTCGGTGCTGACCGCCACGACGGTTTCGACCGGGAAGGCGTTCTCATCTATGGCGCGGACCAGATTCTGCGCACCAATGCAGTTGGTGAACAGCGCTTCGCTTGGGAAGTATTCGCACGAGGGGACTTGCTTCAAGGCTGCCGCATTGACGACGATATCGGCATGCCGGACCGCGGAGCACAACGCGCGGTAATCGCGCACGTCGCCGATGCGAAACTCCAGGGTCTGCATGAAATTGCGATAGATCACTTCGTCAGTTGTGACGCCCTTGTGCAGGTAGGCAAGTCGCATGTCGTGCTGCTTCGCCTCATCGCGGGAGAAGACGATAAGCTTGCGCGGCGTGCCCTGCTCCCCAGAAAGCATGCGGCGCACAAGCACCTTGCCGAGCGACCCCGTGCCACCGGTCACCAGCACCGTCTTGTTCTCAAGCAGCATCTCTCGTGCTCCAACGGTCATAGGGGGTCGGGTCTTCGGCCAACGCTTGTATCATTCGATGCCATGGCGGGACTTCGATGCCAGTAGCCAAACGAAAGCGCGTGCCATCGAGATCTCTGTGGACGACGACCGAATCGTCGGCGACGATCTCCACTTCGAGATTGTAGGCCCCCTTCGCCAGCCCGAGCAGCTCATACTTAGTGATGACCGGCGAGGCGACTTGGTACAGTCCCGACAACGCGGGAAAGCGGACGATCAGATCCGCGACCAGATCGGCCATGTACAGGGTGGAAACCCCGGTGTAATAAGCGCGGCGGTAGCCTTGAATGCGCCGGCCGCGCTGAGCGAGGAACCATTCCAGCAGCTCGGTGCGCGCGCCGATTTCGCGGCCGATGAAAGAGGTGCGCAAGGTGAGCGTATGTGGCGCCGCGAGCTCGCCTAGCGCCTTGGTGCGACCGTAGAGGTCCTGTGCGTTCGTGAGTGAATCCTCGGTGTAGCGGCCCTCGCGGCCGTCGAACACGCAGTCGGTACTGAAGTGAATGACGCGTGCGCGATGGTCCGCGGCCCAGCCTGCGAGTCGATGCGGCAAAGCGGCGTTCAACTCGATCGAGGTCAACGGATCGACCGCGGCGTCGCGGCGCTTGGTGACGGCGATGCAGTTGACGACGACGTCCGGCCGGACCCGATCGAGTACGGCGGCCACTGCGGCGAAGCTCGTGGCGTCGACACCCTCGTACAAGGCGTCGTACTGGAATAGCGGACAATGGGCGAATTGAACGCGCCGACCGCGCATGGTGGCGTGGACATCCCCGAGGCGGGGAGCGAGGCGCTGCCAGAGCTTATGGCCGAGCATGCCGGTCACACCGAGAATCAGAATTCGCATCGTCTCAATCACCTTCACCGGGGGCGCTCGTGAGCCGCGCCTTGGCCGAGCGAATGTTCCGATACTCCTCGCCCTCTACACCGAAGCGATGTCGCGCGACCGGCGCAACTCTAACATCCAGTCCTCAAGCCGGCGCAACAACATATCGCGGTCGAAATGCTGCTCGAAATAGCGCCGGCCGGCAGCGCCCATGGTTTCGCGCTCGGCGCGTGTTCGGGATGCAAGTGCGCGTATCGCGTCGGCCAGCGCTTGCGGGTCTTCCGCGGGCACGGCGTAGCCCGCGCCGGCCTCCGTCACGATACGAGCCCCTTCGCCGTCGAGCCCGGCGATGATGGCGCGGCCGCATGCCATATACGACTGGATTTTCGAGGGTATCGTGTACTCGAAGATCGTCTCGCGCCTGAGCGTCACCAGCATCGCGTCGGCGAGCGAAAACCAGCGCGGCATCGACGCGACCGGGTGGCGACCGAGAAGATGCATACGCCCGTAGAGACCTCGCTTGCCGATTTCATCGCGCACCCATTCGCTCAGGCGGCCCTCGCCTAGAACGACGACGTGGATGCCGCCGTCGTGCTTGAGTAATTCGGCGGCCGCGAGAATGGTGCCGAAATCCTGCGCGGCGCCGAGGTTGCCCGCGAACATGACGATAAATCCCGGCGGAATACGCTTGCGCTCTGGCGCCTCGGGCGGCAGAACTATCGGCTCATAGAAGGGCTCGGCGCTGTTCGGAAAATACGCGATACGCTCGGCCGGTACGCCGAGCCGCATGATCGGTTCGATGAAGGCGCGGGACTGAACCAGCACACGATCGCAGCCGCGGTAAATGAAGCGCGTGAGTCTCTCTGCCAGGTCGATTAACCAGCGCCGGCGTACCGCGCCTGTCGCTTCCAGGCTCTCCGGCCACAGATCCTGCACCCAGAAGAGAACGGGTGTACGCTTGATCGCGCGCAACACGCGCGCTGGTATGCCGACTGTGATCGGCGAGGGTTCGAACACCAAGATGACATCGTAACCGCCAGGGCAGCGAAACGGCGCCGCGAGGGTCGCGGCCGTTGCGAACGAAACGTAGTTCGCTGCCAGCCGGAATCCGCCGCCACGGCCCCTCGGAATGAGGGGCACCCGGACGACATCGATGCCCTCATAGCGTTCGCTTGCACGCCGGAAAAAACCATACCCCGGAAAGAACCGGCCGCTCGGATAGTTGGGTTTGCCGGTGAGCACGCGCACTCGATGGCCGCGCATGGCGAGGCCGAGTGCTAGATCGTTGATACGAAATTCCTCGGGCCAGAAGTATTGCGTGACGATGAGGATGTTCACGAGCGCACTCGAGCGCGGCATCGCTCGGTCAGCCGACGATACAAGGCAAGCATTTCCGCTGCGTTGCGGCGAATGTCGAAGTTGCGCAAAGCCAACGCGCGTGCGCTCTCACCCATGCGCTTGAGCGCCGCGCGGTCGTGGTAAAGCTGCTCGATGGCCGAAGCGAGCGCCGCGACGTTGCGCGCCGGAATGCACACCGCCGTCGCACCGGGAACCAACGTATCAGGCTTGGGATTGCTAACGGCGACAATCGACGGCACTCCGGAAAGCGCGGCCTCGAAAACCGGCCGTCCTGGCGCGTCGAGGTGCGATGGAAAGCAGAGCAGGTCGATTGCGTCGTAGATCGCCTTGATGTCGATGGTGAAGCCGAGGAGGTGCACGTGCCGTCTCAGTCCATGCGCGTCAATGGTTCGCTCCAGTTCTTCGCGCACGGGACGCGCCAAGCCCATGCGGCGGAGCAGCCACCCCAGCGCGCCGCGGACGGGGCGAATATCATCGCCGACCAGAATGAAATCGATCTCCAGTCCCCTGCCGAGCAGAAGGCGCGCAGCCTCGACGAACTCGTACGCGCCCTTCATGGCCGAAAGGCTACCGACCATGGCGATCTTGAGGCTGGTCGGGGATAGGCCGGCAATGGCAGACGCGGGAATCGAGCGCGCGCCCAGGCCGGGCGCAAAGCCGTTATGGATGACGATCGATTCGACATCGGCCGGCAAGGTCGCGCGCACGTTCTCATCGATCGCGATCACCGCATCCGCTCGGCGCCGCAGCAGATTACCGAGCCAACGCGTGCGGCGCGGAGTGGCCGATCCCGCCAGGAGCGCTCGCGCATGCACTACCAGCGGCGCTCGGAAGAGACGCCCGGACAATGCAATGCAGGCCGCCTGGGTGGTGTCGTTCACGTGCACCAGATCGATTCCCGGCCAGCGTTCACGTGCCCGCAGTAGCACGAGCAGCGTGTAGGGGAGATAGCAGAGCTCTCTCAGCAGAATCAACCAGCGCAGGCCGCGGTAGTGACCATAGCGAGTGCAATCAAATTGGGCAATGCCGCGTGTCTCGAGCACTTGCGCGCCCGAGCGTCTGAACATGCAGGCCACGGGGCCGCGGGGTGTAATCACGTGCGCAGCCACTTGCCCGGCCGAGAATGCTGCGATCATCTCCATCAGGCTGCGGGATGCCCCACCGAAGGCGGCCGCGTGATGGATATAGAGCACGCGCAGCGGCGCATGCGCCGAGTAAGCGTCGCCGTCGATCATGGTTCTCTACCGCAGATTTTCGTCAGAGGGTACAGGAAACAGAAACAGAAGATAACCGAGCGCTCGCTCGCCCTGATTTCCACGCGCACGGACATGCCGGACGCGAGCCGCGTGTCGGACGGCAGCAGTTTCAAGGCAGCGCGGATGTCGCTTACCGCGCCTTCTAGTGGGCGCGCGCGTCTGCGCGCAAACCCGGTGCGCCGCCCGTCTCCACGGGCAACGAAACGGCCTCACCGTGAGACGCCCCACATGCCGTACTTCTGAAGCGAAACGACGTTGCTCTTGAGCCGGACAGAGTCGTTCTTCGAACGAAGCCTTTGTCTTCCGCCGAGATCTGGATCGCCGCCTCAGCGCTACGCCTTCAGGCCCCGGCGCGAGAATGGCGTCGTCCTCCTCGGCGACGGCGACGATCGAGCGCTTGCGGACATCGAGCATCAGCCACTAGCCGGTGCCGATGGGAGGTGTCGGCAGCGTTTACACCGCCCCTGCTACAGTCGTCATTGTAAGCGGCTCGAGCTTCGGTTCGCGACGGATTTCTGGAGGATATGCGGGCTTAAGCGCGCATTGGCGTATTCTTTGCTTGAATGCTGTCGATGGCCTTGCCCCTTCACGACGGGGCAGGCATGATGCAGTTGTGAGGGAGATGCAGCGAGGTAGCGTATGAGTTCGCATGCTGTGCCAGCTTCAACCCGAGGCGGGCGCGCCGGCATTCGGTGGTGGGTCCTCGGCCTCGCTTCAGTGGTCTCCGCAAGCGGCCACGCAGCGCTTCTAACCTTCGACGGCAATATCTGTGACCCGGGCGGTAACAGTGCGTGCTTGCCGGTTGGCATCGACATCGGGACGAATTACGGCAGTATCCCTGGTCGGCTCGACGTGGTCCTGTCGTCGCGTGGCGGATCGCAGAACGGAACAATCGAGAATCCGCACCTGCGCATCTGGGATTCCGGCTTCGCCGATCTGACCAACGTCGCTTACGCTGCGCATTCAGGCGGCGGGCCGAGCCAAGTCGGCGAAGTGGCGCTATGGCCGAAGCCGGGTTTTCAGGTGACGCTGAACGGCTTTGATATCGCGGCGTGGGAGATGGATCACGCAACGCAGGTGACGATTTACGATGCTGCTTTCACCGTCCTTTCCAGCAGTGGCCTGATCACCGCATCGAGTACAGCGAGTTCTCATTTCGCACCAGCGATCACCCGATCGGATGGCGTCATCATCCAGTGGGGCCCCGATTCGTTCAACGTTGGAATCGACAATATCGACTTCACGGTATCCGCTGTTCCGGAGGCGGGCACGGGCGCGATGGTCGCGGTCGGGCTCGGATTGGTCTTGATTCGGTTGCAGCGTCGGCGTCGGGCGCGCGTGGGCGGACAAATCGATCGAATGATCTGCGTTAATTGAGCGAAACGGTCTGAGCGGATGGTTGGAGTTTGCGCTGTGCGTAGACTGAAGTAGCCGGCGGCATAGATTCCAACGTTCGGGGTCACAGCCCATCGGGGTGTGATCCCGATGCGCAGATCCTGGAAGAAGCGGGCGGGCAGCTAGCGGCAACCTGCAACGGCGTCAACGGTCGTGGTACGGATAGCTGCATTACTCATGGCGCCGTTGCTCGCCGTGGCGCCAGGCAGGCGCTTGACTGGCGCCAAGCGTCGGGCATCCTGGAAACCGCGTCGCCGAAGTCGGTGCCCGCTGAGCAGCTTTGTTTCATGTGCGGCGATATCCCGTCGCAGCCAGCTACCCCAGTTCCACGCGAAAACGATCCAACCATACACCGAAGTTCACAAGCCGCCATACACCGAAGCTGAATGGACGCCGGCCAGCGGTGATCGCGTCGAACTCGGCTAGCGCGGCAGGGCGGACGATGCCGTCGGCGCGTTCGACGCACCGTGCAACGGCTGCTCGAAACACCTCTCTTTCCGAGGTACGCAGCCAGTGCTCCTCAGCAGTGGCAAAGCCTAGCTTGTCGGGGCGTATGCGCACCACCTCGGGCAGGATCCCGGCCATGGCGGCACGCAATACGCGCTTGGTAATGCCGTCCGAAAGTTTCGAGCTGTCGGGCATTCCGAGCACCTGCTCGACCAACCGATAGTCCAGGAAGGGCACGCGCGACTCTACCGAGTGTGCCATCGAGTTCCGGTCCTCGCTATGGAGGAGCATCGGCAAGCCTGTATCGAGAAGCAGGCGGCGTGACAATCCTGCTACCGTCGTCGCATCGCCGCGCGTATCGCCGCAAGGTTCGCGATCGAGCGCGCCCAGGCGCTCGAAATCGAGCCAAGCCGGTGCAAGCGCGGGGCGACCGCTGCGTGCGCGTAAGCGCTGCCGCAACGCGTCGGGTAACAACAGGTTCGCGAGCTGTCCGATTGCATAACCATAGCCGAAGCTTGGCTGTCTTCCGCTCGCCACCAGCTCTCTCATGAATGCAATTAGGTTAAGCGAGCGCAACAACGAGACGAGCCGGGGGCCGAGGAACCCGGGATACCCTGCCAGCTGCTCATCGGCGCCCTGGCCATCTAGCACGACCCGCACGCCGTTTTCCGCAGCAACTCGGAACACGCACCATTGCGCATATATGCTACTCGACCCGAACGGCTCATCCTGGTGCCAAGTGACGCACTCCAACTCGCCGAGCGCGCCTCTTGGATCCGGGTATACGAAGTGGCCATCGGCCGCTGTAGCATCGATTACCGCTTGCGCAAACGTTCGCTCGTCGTATCGCGCGACCAGTGATGCAGCAGAAAAAGTCTTGTGTGCTGCGGCAGCACCTTGTTCGCGCAACAGCCGATGGGTTACACATACGATCGACGACGAGTCGAGTCCCCCGGACAGACAAGATCCCACGGCTACGTCCGCGCGCAATCGCAAGCGCACGGCGTCGACGAACGTTTCACGAAACTCCGCTACTTCCCCGCCGGCGTTTCCCGAGGGTGGCCGAGCGCTCAAGGTATACCAGCGCTCGGGCTGAATCCGAACCGGTCCTTGCTCCGTGGGCAGGACTAGTATCTCGCCGCCGCGTAGTTGTCGTACGCCCTCGAACAACGTCGCCGCAGAATGATCGAACACGCCCCAAACGAGATAGTCGTAGCACGCTTGCGGATTCGCTCGCGCGTGCCAACCGGGTAGTCTCGTGAATTGCTTTATCTCCGAAGCAAAAGCGATATATCCCTGAGGCGAACGCCACCAGTACATTGGTTTGACGCCGAATCGGTCACGCACCGCAACGACCTGCCGCGCAGCGCGGTCCACCAGGACGAACGCGAACATGCCGTTGAAGCGATCGAGGCAGGCTTTCCCCCACGCCTGCCATGCGGTCAGAATGACTTCGGTATCGCTGCGAGTCTTGAAGGCGTGTCCGATGCGTTCCAACTCCGCTCGCAGCTCGACATGGTTATAGACTTCGCCGTTGTAGACGATCCACAGATTGCCATCAGGCGTGCACATCGGCTGATGACCTGCGGGCGACAGATCGACAATGGAGAGCCGGCGATGTCCGAGCGCGATCCTCGCGGCGACCGGTTCGTACCTACCGCGAGGCGAATACGCAAGTCCACTGTTCCAGACGGCAGAAGGCGTATCGTCGCCGCCGAGCGCTCGGGGCTCAAGCCCGGTTCCAGTGAAGATGGTATAGCCTTCGTCGTCGGGCCCTCGGTGGCGCACGATCCGGGTCATCTCGGCCACCAAGGGCGCCGTATCGACCGCGCCGTAGGCCACCAGCGCCGCTATGCCGCACATAGTGCTTCTTCATACGCCGCCTTGGTGATGGCGGCAACGTAGCGGGGGGCGTGCCAACGGCGAGCATAGGACGCCCCTGCTTCCGAATGGTGCGCAAGAAACGCACGATCCTCAATACAGCGGCGCAACACGTGCTCAATCGTGTCCGGCTCCGCATTGATGACAGCGCCGACGACATCGCGCGCCATGTCCGCCGGCAGGAAACGCAGGTCTTCGCGGGCGATGCGTGCCACGACGGGCTTGCCCATCGCCATGGTTTCGACCGCGAGTGCGCCGTACCAGCCAATTAGGATCTGATCGACGATCAAGTCGGCATCGGCGTACATTCGCATTGCCTCGGCGTGCGCAACGCCTTCGATGAGTCGCAATTCGAACTGCTCGCGATGCGTGGCTTGCAGGCGTTCGAACGCGGCCAGAATATGCGACGAGCCCTTCGCGGCTCGATTTGTAGGCGCATGCACGATGCGTAGTTTGCGCCGCGACGGGTCGGCGGGCTGCCAGACGAAACCCCTGGTCGACACTGTGTAGGGAAGAAATGACGACTTTTCGCGCGGCAGGAAGTGCAGGAGATCCGGGTTCACGGACCACATATGATGCACGTGCCGAGCCATCTTTTCGATCGCCCGCGCGCGTAGAGTGTCGTAGCGACCGTACTCGCATAGGCCGTGGTAGCACTCGGCGACATGGCAAGCCGATATGCGGGTGCGCGCCATGGTTGAAAGCTTCTGTCGCGCATCGCAGCCGTTGTACGTCACGAACAGTCCCGTCCGAGCGGGGTAGAAGGGCAAATCCAACTGGTTGAGACCGTGATGCGGCGCGTGGATAAGCGACATTCCAGAATTGAAATGCAGCACGTCGTAGCGGCTTCGAACGCGCAGAAAGGCGGATGCGAGGCTGAGAAGCTTGCCCGGCGCCGAGCGGCGCTCGATGCCGAGCTGGATGTCGGCGGGATAGGCAAGCCAGTTGTCGCTTGCCACCAGCACCCTGCTGTCGAGGCCGATCTGCCGCTCGGCCTGAGCGAGCCCCCACGCGTTGCCGCCTGTCGATGCGGGCAGATGCAAAACCTTCATTGAAAGCCTGCGGCAGGCCGATGGCTCATGAGCGATTGGAGAGGATCGCAACGATCTTCTCGCCCGCTCGGCCGTCGCCATAGAGCGGTCGGGACCAATCCGGACGATGCTTCGAGAGACGTCCGGATGCCTGCTCGATTGTGTCGGCGTTCGCTCCGGCGAGCATATTGTAGCCCCCCTCGACGAGCTCGACCCACTCGGTTTGCTCGCGCAGGGTGATACAGGGGCGGTGCAGGAAGAATGCTTCCTTCTGCAAACCGCCACTATCGGTCAGCACGAGCGAGCAGTGCTCGAGTAACTGCAGCATGTCGAGGTAGCCGACCGGATCGATCGTGCGCACGTAGCCGAGCTCCATCCCCTGCTCATCGAGCCGGCGCCGCGTGCGCGGGTGCAGCGGCATGACGACGGTGCGCTCTCGCCCCAGGCGTTCGAGCGCAGTGAAAATGCCTTTCAGCCGATGCGGATCGTCGGTGTTCTCGGCGCGATGCACCGTCGCCAGACAAAAACCGTCGCCGGTTGAATCGAGCAGTGCAACGAGCGCCGCACTCGGTTGTGCAATGCCGCGATAGAACAACGCCGCGTCGTACATAACGTCTCCTGTCAGGAGAATCGCACCGGGTGCCATGCCTTCACGCTGCAGGTTCTTCACCGCAGCTTGAGTCGGGCAGAAGAGCCAGGTCGATACGCGGTCGGCGAGCGTGCGATTGACTTCCTCGGGCATACGCATGTCGAACGAGCGAAGGCCTGCCTCGACATGAGCAATCGGAATGTGCAGCTTCGCCGCGGCGAGTGCGCCCGCCAGCGTCGAGTTCGTGTCTCCGTAGACTAGAACAGCGTTTGGCTTCTCGGCAATCAGAACGTCTTCGATCCCGCTCAGCATGCGCGCCGTCATTCGACCATGCAAGCGTTCGACGACGCCAAGGTGGTAAGCGGGCTCTGGAATGCGCATCTCGCGAAAGAACACCCCCGACATATTGTCGTCGTAGTGCTGGCCGGTATGAACGACGGTTTCGTCGAGGATCGCGCCGCAAGCTTTCTCGTTGTGCGAGGCAATGGCGCGCGATACCACAGCGGCCTTGATAAACTGTGGACGTGCGCCGACGACCGTGACTATCTTCATTCTCAAGCCATCGGTGGCATAGAGGTCATCGGCCGGCGGCCGGCCGCATACCGACAGCGATTCTGCGCATTTCCGCGCCTCCGAGGACAATCGCCGCCATTGCGGCGCTCCCGCAAAGCCATAACACGCTGCGTAATGCGAAGGCGCCGATCGATAGCCTATCGACGGAGGCACCGAACGCTAACAGGGCCGCGAGCAAGGCTACCGCACCGAGAGTACGGGCCCCCACGATCGGCACCGCAAAGTAACGCGATCCCAATGCGATATTCGCGCCGAGGGCGCAAGTCGCGGCCGCCAGCGCGGCGAGTGCCGCGCCCAGGAGGCCCAGGCTGGGAATCCACGCGAGATTGAGCGAAATCCCGATCGCGGCGGCGGCGACGTTGATGAGCATCGTGGTACCCGTCTTTTTCGCCAGCCACAGTCCCGGGACGAACACGTAGGATCCGGCGATCAATAGGGCCCCAGCGAGAATCGGGACCAGCGCGTGCGCAGCCTGGTACGCCGGGGTAGCGAAGATCGCCACCAGCTCGCGGGAGAAGATCCCGAGCGCTAACACGCACGGCAGCGAAACCGCCAGGAAATATCGCCAAGCGCGTCCCACTTGCGCTGGAGTAGAAGCGTCGGTGCCGAAATGCGTCACAAGCGGTGTAATCGTTGCCTGGAACCCGGACAGCAAAAGCGTGACGGCTGCGGCCAATCTCTGGGCGAGCCCATAGACTCCCAGGTCGGACACAGACATGAGTTCCTTCACAATTATGCGATCTGCATAGCCGGTTGCGAGCACGGCAACGCTGGAGACAACCAGCGGCGCTGAAAAGCCCAGCATTTGGCCGAGTTTTGCCATATCGAATGTCGGCCTCAAACTCGCGCCGCAGGCAAACGCTGCATAGAGAATCGCGGAAACGGCGGCGGCAAGCTGACCCCAGAACACCGCGACGATGCCGATCTCTGCATGGAGTAGCAACACGAGCGTCGCGCTCGCATGCACCACTGCGTATATCAGGCTGGCCACGGCGTATGCGCGCGGCTGCAGCTGCCAGCGTAGCTGGTTCTGCAGAAAGTAGAAGATGCCGTTGGCCCAAAGGGCTGGCAGCGCGATCGTGAGTACCGCGTCGTGCCCCGGCGTCTCGAACAGCCATGTCGCGAACGGCGACGCGACGGCCCAGCCGCCCGCGAGCGCGATGGAGTACGCGCCTATGGTGAACCATAGCGCGGTCGATGCATACGCCGCGCGGTGCGACGCGCCCGCAGGGTAATAGCGCGCGACCGCCTGCGAGATCTCTAATGCCAGCGCCAGGTTCGCAAGGTTCCCGATGAGTGCAACGAGATCCACGACCCCGATATCGGAGGGGGTCAGCACGCGGGTATAGATCGGCACCAGCATCAGTGCAATGCCGCGCGCGAGCGCGTTGCTGGCGCCGTACAGAGCGCTTTCACGCAGGAAACGTCGCAACATCATGCATTCCCGAAACTTACTCCGGTCGCTGCTATGACGGTCGCGGCAGCATATGAGCGCACCTAGCTCCGGTCGCCATTCGCACCGTCGTAAAGATGCTCGCGGTACCGGGGATGTTGATAGTGTCGATGCGCGTACCGAACTGAGCCAAACTCTGATCGAGGCTCGCCTCGGTGAAATAATGGAAATGCAAGCGGTCGAGCGGGCGCCCGTGGCGCATATTGCGGCGCCGATGCAGTAGTCGCGCGTAGTTCACGGGCATGCCGATGAGATTGCGGAAGTAATGGAAGACGAAGGCGCGCAGCCGCAGTGACGAAAACAGGCGGCGGTAGGCACGTGCGCCGCTTTGCTGGCCGACCAGCGCGGCATCGTGCAATCCAACCCAGAACACGCACACGGCATCGCCCGCCGCCAATGTTCGCACCGCGTGTGCGACGTCCGCCAGATTCTCGAAATGATCGAGCGAGGTTGCGAACAGGAATGCATCGAATCGGTCGTCGATAGCATCCGCCAGATCTTCCAGACGCGCACAGGCGAATGGATACGTGCGCCGATCGATATCGTAGGCAATGGGATCCAAACCGACGTAGACGTTTCCCGTCCTGCCGGCTTCGCGTCGAAGCGTCGCGACATAGGGCGGTGAGCTCCGGCTCAAACCACAGCCCACATCCAGCACTTTGGCATTGCGCCTGCCGTGCAACGCGGCAACGATGTATGCATCGAACAGCTTGTAGAGGGTATTCGTGGTAGACGATGTGCGAGCGAGCTCGTGCAGGTATTCCGGCATCGACGCTTCCTGCTTGCGCAACCAGTCGTCATGGATCTCCGACCCGCTGAGGCGGATATAGGACCGCACGCTGCCGTCGCATGCAATAAAGCCGAGAGGGCCAATCTTGTAGGTCTCGCCCACTGTCGCGTCGGCATTGGCGCCGATGCCTTCAGTGGTGAACATGCTGCGCCGCCGCGGAACGTACCATCGCTTCGATAGCTGCATTAAAGGGTGTAAAGCGAGGCTGCAGCAATCGGAGCATGCGTGCGGTGTCCGCGATCATATTCCCCTTGCGGGCTGCCGCCGCGTTGCGGAACTGCGGCCGTATACCGAGGGCTTTGCCTATGCTCAAGCAGATGCTTTGAATGTCCCACACCTCGTCGCTTGCGAGATTCAACACCGGCACGCCGCGCATGGCGAGGAGCCGGCAGATCGCATGCGACGCATCCTCGACATGTAGGAGCGAAATGCGAAGCCCTCCGTCGGCCTCGGCGTCGGCGCCGGGCCGTTCGAGCAGTACGGCGCGCTCGGCTGCCACCGCGCGGATCAGGTTCGGCACCAGCCGACCGCTTTGGCCCGGCCCATAGAGCCCGAAAATGCGTAGGCTGGTGATCTCCATGTCCGCACTTAGCAACGCTACCGATTCTTCGGCGTGTACCTTGCTCAATGCATACCAGTCGTCACGGCGCAAGGGATGCGATTCCTGCAAGGGTGCAAAGCTCGGTTGATACACATTCCCGGTCGATGCATAGACGAAACGTGTCGCACCCGCGGCGCGCGCGCGCAATGCCGCCTGCAACGCCGTCAACGTGTTGACCGCGAAGACGTGCGAAGCCATGGCCGGCATGCGCGCCGCGTACGGCGACTGGGCAAGATAGACGACACCGTCCGTGCCTTGCGGTACGCGGAAATCATCCGGCAGCAGCCCGGTAAGAGGATCGATGCCGGTGCCATTCGCCGAGCTGGCTGCAATCGCCTCGATCCCCGCCGTCAACATCGCCCGGCACAGACTGCGGCCGAGAAAACCGCCTGCCCCGATCACCATGATCTTCACGACATAATCCCCAGGTCCATGTACGCCTCGCGCAAGCGCTGCGCAAACGCGTCGGTACTGAAATGCTTCTCCACGTAGCTCCGCCCTCGACGGCCGATGTCGGCCAAGCCGTCGCGGGCAAGCGACAATTGTCGCAAGTCTTCCTTCAGCGTCGATATATGAGTGTTGATTATGGGGCATTCCTCCGGATGCAGCAGATAGTCCGTAGGCTTGCGAATGAAGCACATCACCGGCTTGCCGAGGGCCATGCCCTCCAGAGCGAAATAGCCGTGAAACCCGATCATGCATTGATCGAAAATCACATCGGCGGAACGATAGATGTCGAGCGCCTCGCGATTGGGCACTTTCTCCACCGTAACGAGCTCAATCGCTACGCCCTCGCGCCTGAGCTCGTCGATTGCCGCGTGCAGGTAGCGTGTTCCCTTGAAAGCAGCGTGGTTCGGGGCATGCACAACGCGCAAAGGCGCGCCGTGTTGAGGGTGAGGATAGGCCGGGCGATAGCGTTCGCCACCTTCCGCGTCGAGGTCCAGCGGCCAGAAGAACAGGTCGTTGCGGCTACCGGGGGTGTACTCGATCATGTCGCCCATGGAAAAGACTGCGAGCGCCTCGCGCGCCATGCGGTTGAAGCGCATGCTATGCATACGCTGATCGCAGATGCAGGCGTGAGCGACATCGGGACATTCGGTGCAGCAGTTGGGCGTGCCCAGCGCCAGGGTTAGACTGCGGGTCCGCACATCGGAGCCATACGTCCATAGGACTATCTGGATGCGAAGCGCCCGATAGGCGAGAAACTCGGCCCAGTTGAAGCCCCCGCGGCTTGCCGTGGGTAGGATGCCGCGGTCGCAATAGAAATGCAGTCGGTCGACGAACAGACAGGCCCAAAAGAAAACGGCGAAGGGCACGATGTAGCCCACGACCGGAAGCGACCTGAGCGCAGAGAGATCCACGTCGAACGCATCGGTGATGTAGTAGCTGTGGGTTACGAGGGAGCGCGACCTGAATCCAAGCGAGCGTTCAGCGCGCGCCTTGAGAGCCATGGTGATGATTGGCGTGCCCGTCCACAACGTCTGGAATGTCCCGGGCGCCAGGATGCGCCGCAGCAGACGAAGCGGCGAGAACAAAACGAGGAAGGCCAGCGTAACCGATTCCGCTAGCACGATTGCGAGCAGACGCAGGTGCGACGTGGGCGACACGGGTGGTCCGAATGAATCCCGGGTTCAGGACGGTCGAGTGAGCAAAACCGAAATGCCGTTCGGGTTCGCTTGATTGAAGCGGTAGTCGGTAACGCCCAGTTCCTCCAACCACGTGCGCACCTCCTCTTCGGTGTGCTGCCATGCGCTCAGCGGGTGGTACCAGTCGAAGTTCACCATGTTGTTGGTTGGAAAGTCAAACGCATCATTCCAGAAGCACTTGACGAAATTGTAGTAGACGAGGCGCTGCACGTCGTGAAGCCCTGGGGGGATGCCAAGGATCGGCACGCCTTTGTCCAGATAGATCTTGGCGTTCAGACGTGACAGTTCGCGTCCGAGTTCCGTCAGTCCTTCGCACGCCCGATAGCACTCCTCGGCCGCCAGCTTCGTGAAGTGCGAACGGATGTACTCGTCGCAAAATTGCCGCGACGGGCCCATCTTGCGATAGACGTAGAAGAAGAAACTCCCGCCCGGGCGCACCAGCCGGTATAGAGCCCTCGCCGCAGCGCGTGTGTCCGGCGTATGGTGGAGGACCCCGTCCGCGATGACGAAATCGAACTGGGCTTCCGCGAACGGCGCATCCATCAGATCGGCTTGGACGACGTGGCAATTCGGAAGATCGCGCGTGTTGGCGAACGTCGTGTAGGCCGCTTCGGAGATATCCAGTGCGTAGACTTGGCCCGCTGTGTTCTGTGCCATGAAACGAGTGTTGAAGCCGGAACCCGGGCCGACCTCTAGTATCGTCCGCTTGCTGCGATAGAACGCACGCAACCCATCGATATCGCCGACACCGAGCTTGCGGCAGTACCAGCCGAACAAGAACGCGCGGTGATCCTCGTCCATGCCGTAATTTCGAAACCGACCCCATTTATCGGAGAAGGTCACGTTGGTGCGTTGCTGTTCTAGTCGCTGCGGGTTCGCACCTTCAGCGCGCGCGGGTTCGGCAAGGCCGTAGCGCTTGCAGAATTCGCCGAGGTCAGGCCGTAGCACCCCCTGCAGAAAACAGGGCACACCGCGCGTGACGGGAAACCAGAGACCTGTCGCATCGCGAAGCAGGCCTTCGATTACCTGACCGCCCTCGGTCTCGAAGGCTTCGAGATTCAAGTCACCGGCAAATGCGGAACGTGGCGCGTCGGAAACGCTTGCACTCCATCTCATTGCAGCTCGCACATGGGTCGACGGACACGTACTGATCGTCAGGCAAATCGCAGCAGTGCTCGGGGTGGGGCGGGCCGCATTATACCGCGCCTGCTCGACGCCGCGGCCGGTCAGGTTGTGCGATCCGAAGAATGTGGGGGCGGGAGAAAGAATGTAATATCGCAGGGTCGCAGGCGATCGCTAGGGACGATCGCTATCCCGCGCCGAGCTGCGTTTGACCCGCATGCTCACCCGACGAACGAAAGGAGCTCCGTTTGGAATGGCAACAGCGGCATCGGTAGTAGGACTGGATGGCGTTTCCATCGAGTCCGCCGGCCTAGGCCTCAACTCCTTCACCTTCGTGCTCATCGGAGCGGCAGCGGTGCTTGCTTGTCGCCTAGCACACACGGTGAATACGCGGGCCGTATTGCTACTGCTCCTGAACATATACTTCCTGCACTTCTTCATAGGTAGCGCCCGACAGGCGCTCGTGCTCGGCCTGTTCCTTTCGGTCGTTTACGTGCTCGGAAACTTGAAAGTGCGCGTGCCCGCTTGGCGTTCCTCGGTTGCGATTGCTGCGATCGTCTGCGCGTTCTGGACGTTCCTCTTTCTCGTCAAGGACGAGTACCTGTTCTCCGCCGCCAATCCGTTCGCCTATTTCCCGGTCAAGCTGGTCGGGATCTCGTATATCGTTTTTCGAGCAATAAGCTATGTGATGGAGGCCGAGCTTGCTCCGAAAGCGGGTCTACTTGGTTTTCTCAACTACATGCTGTTCTTCCCGACGCTGCTCGCCGGCCCGATCGAGCGTTATACGCGCTTTGCCGGCAACCACAGCGATCTGGCCGCAGGCCGAGACGTCCGCCACTATCCGGCGTTGAACAGGATTCTGAACGGCTTCATCAAGAAGTTCGTGCTCGCGGACAATCTCATGGTGTTTGGCATCTTCGCACTCTCGCAGGAAGGGGAGTTCTCGATCTGGCTGTTGTGGGCCGGCGCGCTGGCGATGCTGTTCCTGATTTATCTCGACTTCAGCGGCTATTGCGACATCGTGATCGGTCTTGCGCAGATCATGGGGTTTCGGATCGGTGAGAACTTCAACCGACCGTTTACCGCGCGCAATGTGCAGGACTTCTGGAGTCGCTGGCACGTATCGCTCAGCTCCCTCATCCAGGATTACGTGTTCACACCGCTGAACAAGGCCGTCATAGGCCGCATAAGGGGACCGGCGCAGTTTCCCTTGATCGTGACCGTTTATCTCGCCTCGATGGTGCTGGTGGCGATGTGGCATGGAACGACGCTGGGGTTTCTGGTGTTTGGCACCATGCATGGCGCCGCACTGGTAGTGCTGCAGTTGAAGCGGCGCTACCGTTGGCAGTGGATACCCGGGGCACGGCCAAGGGTACGGCTGTGGGGGGGGGCTATTGTCGCGCCGGCGATCACTTATTGCTTCATTTCGCTTTCGCTTATCTGGTGGTTTCGGGATCTGCCGCACGCCGTCAACACGTTTAAACAGCTCTTGGGGATGGGATGACTGACCTCGTTCGCGATCTCGGCAGGGCAACTTGGATAGTCCTGAAACTCGTGGTGATCCTCTATCTGATGAACTCGCACGAGGCGTTCTTTCTGTATCAGAACTTCTAGACCGTGCCTGCCAGCCCTGCTCCTGAACCTTCGCGCAAAGCGGCTGTTTGGCGCTTGATTCGCTTCGCGCTGCTCGTCTTCACGCTGCTTCTCGTACTGGACTTTGCGCTACGGGTCGTCGAGCGCCGCACGTTCCTTGTCACCGAGATCGTCGATATTCAAACCCCAGCAACTCTGTATTCGAAGCTCGATTACTTGCGGCGCTTCGACGGACTAAAGGTCGTGGTACTCGGCGATTCGGTCGTCTACGGACGGGCCATGGCAGATGCCGGCGAGCGCGAATGGCGGCGCCACACGCTGTCGGCCCAGCTTCAGGACCGGTTGTTCAAATTGGGGCTCGACCGACCGGTTTTGGTGCTCAACCTCGGTATGAATGGGGCGCTGATGAAGGACATCGAGCGCCTCGTAGGGCATGTTCTCGCCGCCGGTACGGACAAGCTTATCCTCGACGTAACCTTGCGGTCGTTTTCGGGCGATTTTTCCCGCCCGGGCGAAGATATCAGCCGCCCCTGGATGGAACGTTTCGTCATGGATCCAGCCGGGCGATACGTCGAAGAAACGAGCTCGGTTGCTGCGACACAGCGGCTGGAATCCGCTCTGCGTGAGTTTATGATCAATCACTGGGCGCTCTATCGGCTGCGCGACCTCATCCAGTGGCGAGTGTTCAATGGCGAACCAGCGACGGCGGCCCGTGCTTTGCGCACGCATCTGAACCGCTGGTGGGGCGGGGAATCGGATGAATCATCGAATGCGCTTTTCGCCGGGCCCTTGCTGAGGTTAAAGGCAAAGAACCGCCACGATTCGGTAACCCTGGATGCCTCCAATCCGCAAGTCGCGGCGTTCCAACGTACGCTTGCGACCCTCACTGCGCATCGAATCGACACGGTTGTCTTCTATGCGACGGAAGATGCAGAGCAAATGAAGGACATCATGGCGCCACAGCGGCACGGCAGCCTACTGAAGGAGCTTTCCGCGCTCATTGGCGCGGCGGGTGGCAGTCGTGTCACGTATGTTCCACCGCTCACGAATCTGCGGCCTGAACATTTCGTCGACTACGTTCATCCGAATCGTTCCGGTTACGCGGTATTGGCGGACGCTCTTGTCGGAGCGCTGCGGCTAGGGTCGAAATAGGCGCGTCCCTCGATGCGCGACGTCACCTCGCCTCGTTGAACCAGCGCTACCTGTTGGATATACTGCGCACCAGGGAAAAAGAGCGTCCGCCCTCTCGCCGCCCGCTAACCGAGGCACACCATCATGACTACGGAAGAGCTTTACACCAAGCTCACGCCCATTTTCCGGGACGTGTTCGACGACGAATCTCTGGCGCCCCATCCGGCGATGACGGCAGCCGAAGTCGAGTCCTGGGATAGCCTTAGCAACATTCGGCTCATTGTGGACATAGAGCAACGTTTCAAGATCCACTTTACTACCGCCGAGATCACGGGACTGGCGAACGTCGGCGAGCTGGTGGCGGTCATCGAGCGCAAGTTGGTGGGCTGATGCAGACGGGGCGCGCGCTCGGCTGGAAGGACCTCGCGGTCGGCATGAAGGTACAGGCCTCGTTTAGCGTAGAGGCGCGCGACATGCGTGAATTCGCGCTTGCGAGCGGCGACAACAGCCGCATCCATCGCGACGCGCAATTTGCTCAGCGAAACGGCTTCGCGGATCGGGTGGTTTATGGGGCGCTGCAGGTGGCGCAGCTTTCGTACGTCGTCGGCATGCTCCTGCCGGGCGACTTGGGGTTGGCGGCCGCGTGGCAGATCAGTTTTCGCTCGCCGTTGTATATCGGCGAGCAGGCCGAGCTGAATGCCGAGGTGACTCATCTCTCCGAGGCTACGCGCATCGTGAGCCTGAAGTTTTCGATACTCGTCGGCGAGCGCACCATCGCCACGGGAAGCGCGCAATCTAAACTGCTCGACGACGTTGACATGTCAAGCGATAGCGCGAACGTCCATGAGTGAGTGGAATCTCGCACAATTGCCGTGGCTGCCCAAGCCGCCAGCCGATTTCGGCGCTCGTCTTGGCACCATCAGGGGTGACCCTGCGGGGCGCGGCATTTCGCTGCTGCGTCTAGCTGGCACTAGCCTGAATGCCTCGCAGCTTGGACGCGTCGCCGGTGTGGTCGAGGCGTCCCGGCGCGAGAGCATCGATCTGTCGCCGTTGATTCCGTTTCGCCTCGGATTATTGAGCAATGCGACGATGGATCTGATTGGTCCCGCCCTGGTCGCAAGCGCATTGCGCTACGGGATCGCGCTCGAGGTCGTCGTCGCCCCGTACGACCAGGCAGTTCAACATGCGCTCGATCCTGATTCGGCGCTGAATCGCGCCAAGCTCGACGGCGTGCTCGCGCTGTTAGATCATCGCGCCTATCCGTTCCAGCGCGTGGCCTTCGGCGACCCGGCCTCGGCCCGCAAAGCGCTCGAGGGCGCAGTTGCTCACCTGGAGGCCATTCGCGACGGCATCCGGACCGGTTGCGGCGCGCCGCTCATCCTCCAGACGCTCGCCGACATACCGGAATCGCTGTTCGGCAGTTACGACCTGCTGGTGGATGGGACCTGTAGGAGCCTCGTGCGCACGTTCAACGATCGCGTCGTGGACCTTGTGCGTGAAGGCGACGATTACCTGCTGGATGTGGCACATATCGCGCAGTGCGTCGGACTGGAGAACTGGCACGACCCGCAACACTGGAATATGTACAAGCTTCCGTTCGCGCAGCCTCTGGTACCTCTGCTTGCCGATCATGTCGGCCGTCTGCTGGGCGCCATCCGTGGGCGCAGCCGCAAGTGCCTGGTGCTCGACCTGGACAATACGCTATGGGGTGGGGTCATCGGCGATGACGGGCTGGACGGAATCGTCGTCGGACAAGGCGATCCGAGCGGAGAAAGCTACCTCGAAGTACAACGAACCGCCCTTGCGCTGAGCGGGCGGGGCATCGTGCTGGCGGTGTCGTCGAAGAACGACGAAGCGATCTGCCGGACGGCGTTCCGCGACCACCCGGACATGTTGCTGCGTGAGGACAACATCGCCGTTCTGCAAGCGAACTGGAGTGACAAGGCCTCTAATCTGGAGGCGATAGCGGCTACGCTCAACATTGGCCTGGATGCGCTGGTGCTCCTCGACGACAACCCTGCCGAGCGTGCGCAAGTGAGGGACGCGCTTCCTCAAGTCGCAGTGCCGGAGCTTCCGCCTGAACCGGCGCTGTTTGCGCGTACGCTGCTGGCGGCGGGCTATTTCGAGGCGGTCGGCTTTGCGCATGAGGATTTGAGGCGCTCCGAGCAGTACCGTATGAACGCGCAGCGGGCGCGGCTTCAGGCCGGTGCTCGTGATCTCACTTCTTATCTGCAATCCTTGCAGATGGAGATATGCTTCGCGTCGTTCGATCCGCTCGGCCGCGCTCGCATCGCGCAGCTCATCAATAAGTCCAATCAGTTCAATCTCACCGCACGTCGGTACAGCGAAGCCGAAGTCGCCCGGATCGAGCACGATAGAGACGCCGTTACGTTGCAGGTGCGCCTGCGCGATGTATTCGGCGACAACGGCATGATAAGCGTGATCATTTGTCGTGCCGGCGAGAACGGAGACTGGGATCTCGACACTTGGCTGATGAGCTGTCGCGTGTTGGGGCGGTGCGTCGAGCAGGCTGTGCTGAATGAACTGGCGATTCGCGTCTCAGCCCGAGGCGGGCGACGCCTGATCGGGCGGTTCATTCCCTCGGGAAGGAATGAGCTGGTTCGAGATCATTACCGCAAGCTAGGATTCGACTTGCTGCGCGAGGATGCAGCGGCTACCGTGTGGGCGCTCGATCTGGCGTCGTATCGAGCGCGGGAGACGCCGATGACCACGGTCGATGCGAACGAGGCGAGCGCCGGCTTGCTGTCGGAGTGATCAGTGTGGGCGCCGGGCGATGACGGCGGTATTGATGGTGAGGTTATGTTTTCGAGCGCGCGCCTCGGTGTAGCCGGTGAGCGGGAAGAAGCGGCTATGCTCGATCTG